>CAZHUS010000234.1:0-2714 GCA_964535555.1 uncultured Verrucomicrobiota bacterium | reverse complement strand
CGTGCCTTGGAGCGGCGCGAAGCGTTTGGAGTGCGTCCGCTTTAGCGGCGCTTTTGGGTTCAACGTCACTGCGCATGGCCCCGGAGCCAAGGGAACTTCCCGCAGGCGGTCGGGCAACGGCCTGCGGCGTTCAGTTTCGCCCCCGGCGATCCAGCCAGACGGCCCCGACGATGATGAGTCCCTTGATGATTTGCTGCAGGTACGACGAGACGTTGAGCTGATCCAGGCCGCTGTTGATCACGCCCAGCAGGAGCACTCCCAACAGGGTTCCTCCGATGCCGCCCACGCCGCCGGACAGGCTGGTGCCCCCGATCACCACCGCCGCGATCGCGTCCAACTCGTAGGCGACACCGGCGTTGGGCTGCCCCGTCGTGCTCCGCGCCGCCTGCAGCACGCCTGCAAGCCCGGCCAGCGCGCCACAAATGCCGTAAGCCAGGAGTTTGACGCGCTCGACGTTCACACCCGCAGCCCGCGCCGCCAGTTCGTTGCCACCCACCGCATACAGGTACCTGCCCTGACGAATACGCGTGAGGAACAGCCAGGAAACCGCGCTGGTTCCGAGCAGGATCAGCGCGGGAATGGGGATGCCCGCCGCTTCTCCGGCCAGGTCCGTGAATCCACGGCTCAAGTTGGAAACCGGGCGCCCTCCGCTCAGGGTCAAGGCGAGCCCGCGCGCTGCGGTCATCATCCCCAACGTGGCGATGAAAGGCGCCACCCGGCCCCAGGCCACCACGCTTCCGTTCACGAGCCCGCAAGCCAGACCGGCTCCCATGCCGGCCATGACCGCCAGGATCCAAGGGCCCTGCCCCGGGTGCGCAAGCGAGGCCGCCACCACGCCCGTCAAAGCGACCATCGATCCCAGCGAAAGATCCACGCCGCCCGTGAGGAGCACGTAGGTGACGCCGACCGCCAGGATGCCGTTGATCGAAACCTGCCGGCA
The DNA here is from genome assembly GCA_964535555.1 of uncultured Verrucomicrobiota bacterium. Lineage (GTDB taxonomy): Bacteria > Verrucomicrobiota > Verrucomicrobiia > Limisphaerales > J093 > DSVZ01. Next base: position 1,774 of record CAZHUS010000234.1, on the reverse strand, counting down.
GATGTTCAGCAGGTTCGCCGTCGTGAAGAAGGACGGCCGGAGCACCAGCAGGATCAAGGCAAGCACCACCAGGGCTGCCACCAACCCGTATTGTCGCAGCCAGCCTCCGAGCGACCAGGGTGACATGGCCCGGCCTGAGCGCGTGAGTTGGTTGGGAGGTCCCATCTTCCAGCCCCGGCGTCACCGGGGCATCGCTTGTTCGAGGATCGCATCCGCCGAAGCGGTCTTCCCGTCAAACTCGGCGACCATCCGCCCCTGTCTCATGACCAGAATCCGGTGGCTCAGGGCCATGAGTTCCGGCAATTCCGAGGAGATCACCAGCACGCCGAGGCCCTGTCCCGCCAGGTCCCGGATCAGGTCGTGGATCTCCCCCTTGGCGGCCACGTCGATCCCGCGGGTGGGCTCGTCGAGAATCAGGAGTCGCGGCCGCGTGAGCAGGGCCCGCGCGAGCAGGGCCTTCTGCTGGTTGCCGCCGCTGAGCTGGGCGATTGGCTGCCCGGGGCCATCCGCTTTGATCCCCAGCCTGGTCATCTGCTCCCCCACAATCCTCTGCTCCGCGGCTTCCCGGATCCACAGGCCCGCGCACCAGCGCCGCAGGCTGGCCAGCGTGACGTTGTGCTGCAAGGAGAGCCGTGGGATGATCCCCGAAGTGCGCCGGTCCTCGGTGACCATCGCCACGCCCCGGGCCAGCGCGACCCCCGGGCTGCCGAGGCGCACGCTCTTCCCCAAGAGTCGAATCTCGCCTCGCCCCGCCGGCTCAAGCCCGTAAAGGGCATTCGCGACGGCCGAGCGCCCCGAACCCAAGAGCCCCGCCATCCCCACCACCTCGCCGCGTCGGACGTGGAACGAGATGTCCTCGAACGCCGGGGGGCGCGCCAACCGAAGGACCTCCAGAACGGTTTCGGCTCCACACGACTCGGGCGGCGCGGAACGGGATCGAACCTCACGGCCTGCCATGAGTGCGACGAGCCCCCGGGCGTCCAGTCCCGAACTTGCTTCGGTGGTCACCCAGCGGCCGTCGCGAAGCACCGTGACGCGATCCGCGAGCAGCAACACCTCATCCAGGCGGTGCGAAATGTAGAGGACCCCGACCCCGGCGTGGCGTATCTCCCGAATGAGGGCGTGGAGACTCCGCGCCTCGACGTCCGAAATCGCCGAGGTCGGTTCATCCATGATGACCACCCGAGCCTCGTGCGCGAGCGCCCTCGCAATGCCCACGGTCTGTTGCTCGGCCAGCGTCAGGCTGCGGAGCGCACGCGTGGCATCCAGAGCGACTCCGAGCCGGGCAAACAAACGGTCCGCGGTCTCCCGCTGGCGACGCCGGCTCACCCACCCCCACGGGCCGCCAGGTTCGGATCCGAGCGCGACGTTCTCCGCAACGCTGAGATCGGGAAACCCGGCCGGTTCCTGCGGGATCATCGTGACGCCCAACTCGAGGGCGTCGTGCGGGCTGCGGAAGTGCACGGGATGGCCGCGCACGTGCACCTCGCCGGAGTCAGGCCGAAGGTGACCCGCCAGAATCCGCATGAGCGTCGACTTGCCGGTGCCGTTCTCGCCCACAACCGCATGCACCTCTCCCGCCCTGACATCGAGGGATACTCCGTTCAGGGCGCACACGCCCCCGAAGCGCGCGGTAAGTTCGTGTCCGCCCAGGATGGCCGGGGGAATGTTCATGCCAGCATGGCCGCCAGGCGAAGGGGAGTTCCCCTGAACCTGGTTCGAAAAGCGGGGATGAATCCCCGCACTCCAGGCGCTTCGCGACTTCGGACGGGCC
>CAZHUS010000233.1:0-2765 GCA_964535555.1 uncultured Verrucomicrobiota bacterium | reverse complement strand
GACGGCGAACGGACTGGCGGCGGATCTCAAGCGGCATTTGAGCAACGAGCCGGTGATCGCCCGCCCGCCGAGCGCCGTGTACCGGTTCCAGAAGGGGTTTCGACGTCACAAGGCGGTCTTTGCCGCCGGGTGCGCCGTTGCGATGGCGCTGCTGGCCGGCATCGGCCTGGCGCTGAGGCAGGCCGACGTGACGCGGGAGGAAAGGGACCGCGCCGTGGCGGCGGAGCAGCGGGAGCGGGAGCAGCGGGTGCAGGCCATTCATTCCCGTGATCTGGCCACGAAGGCAGGGGCCGAGGCCAGGGATCAAGCGGCCAAGGCCCGCCGGGCGGCATACGCCGCCGAGATGAATGTCGCTTTCCAGGCCCTCGACGATTACGGCCTTGATCGCGCGCGTGCCATGCTGAATCGCCAGCGACCTCGTCCCGGGGAGGAGGATCTTCGCGGGTTCGAGTGGCGGCACCTCTGGCAGGCGTGTCAGGGCGACGAGATCGCGACGCTGGACGAGGAAGCGAGGGGGCCCGTGGCCTGCTCGCCTGACGGTCGCTTCATCGCCCATGGCTCGACGAGTGTCACCTTGCGGGAGGCATGCTTCCGAGAAGTGATCCACAGCCTCCCCATTCAGGCGACCGCGATGGCCTTCTCGCCCGACTCACGGATCCTGGCCATCCACGACGGCACCGGGGTCGGCTTGTGGGGGACCGAGAGCTGGGAGCCGGTGGGGTCATTGCCCGGGGCCTTGGAACCCGTCCTCTTCTCTCCGGACGGACGCATGCTGCTGACCGGGTGGGAGGGCGGTTATCGCGTGTGGGCAACCGAGACATGGCAACCGCTGGGGGACTGCGGGGGGGCGCCGTTCGTGCGGATGCTGGCACGGAACGCGACAGCGTTCTCGCCCGACAATCGCTTCCTGGTGACGGCAGCGGGGGGGGACTGGCCCGGCGGTGACCATTTCCGGGTCTGGCGGCTTCCGGATTTGACGCGGCTTCCGGACCTGCGACCAGAGATCGCTGAACCGGCGGCGGTGGCCTTCAACCGCGATGGGACGCAACTGATGGCCGGCCTCTGGGATGGACAAGTCCTGGTCTGGGAATTTCCGTCCGGCCGTGTGGTTGCCGAGCGGCAGTTGCACCGCACGGCGATTTGGGCGATGGCGCTCGCGCCGGACGGCCAGACGATCGCCACGGGTGGCCTGGACCGAACCATCGGGATTTGGGATGCCAGCAGTTTCGCCCCGTTGGCTCGACTCCGTGGGCATTCCGCCGAAATCCATACCGTCGCCTATTCGGGAGACGGTCGGGAGCTGGTGTCGGGGAGCATGGACGGGATGGTCAAGCTTTGGAGAGCCGAGGCCGAGTCTGCGCGGACGGGTATCAGCGGGACATGTCTGGTGGCTGGGTTTATGGCCGACGGCCGGAGGCTGGTCGGCTTCGAGCAGGAGAAACTGACGGTCTGGGATCCGCTCACAGAGGAACGTGCCAGCTTTGCCATCCCGTCGCGGCGAGTGCCGCTGGCGCAAGGCAGCTGGGGCCGGCCGGTCGCGGTGAAGCCGGACGCGCCGCTGGCCGTGCTGGACGGAGCCTTGCTCGCGACGGGGAGTGACGCAGGCGAGGTCAAAGTCTGGGATTTCGCGGAGCAGCGGGAATTGGCCCGGTTTACGGCGGGAGCAGACGGAGGTTCCGAAAGCAGACAGGCCTCTGCTGCCGGTGCTGGTTACGTCTTCGACCTGGCCTTCTCGCCTGATCAAACATGACCGGCGGCTGGTGTTTTGGGACCTCGGTTCGGGTCTGCAGGCGGCGAGCTTTGCCATTCCCGCGGCCATCCCCACCCTCGACTTCTCTCCGGACGGGCGAGTGCTGGTGGTGGGCGATCTGACGGCCAAGGGGCGCGGCGTCCGCATCCTCCACGCGCCTTCCTTCGAGGAGATCGCTGCGGCGGAGGGAGAGCGGCCCGCCAACCTGCTCAAGAACGACCGTGCCACGACTGCGGCAAGCCAACCCGGCGAGGACTGAATCGCGGTGCTGCTTCCGCGGCTGCGGGGCGCTGCTTGACTGACCCTGGCTTTGGGCGACGTTCCCGCACCATGCCAGCTACCACCCAACAACCGGAGGTTCCCGGGGAGGTCACGCGGCTGGGGGAAGCCGCCTCGGCCGGGGACGCGCAAGCGGCGGCGGAGCTGTTGCCCCTCGTTTACCAGGAACTGCGCCGGCTCGCCGCCCACCGCCTTGCGGGCGAACGACGCGAACAGACCCTGCAGCCGACGGCGCTCGTGCACGAGGCCTGGATGAAGCTCTCCGGGAACGAGAGCCGCACGTGGAAAGGGCGCCAGCACTTCTTCGCCGCCGCGGCGGAGGCGATGCGCCGGATCCTCGTGGACCGGGCCCGACGCCGCCAGGCCGCCAAGCGCGGCGGTGGCGGGGAGCGCGTGGACCTGGAGGAGATCGACCTGCCCGCGCCGGCCCCCGATGAGGAGTTGCTCGCGCTGCACGAGGCGTTGGAACGGTTCGCCCTCGTCGACGCGCGCAAAGCGGAACTGGTGAAGCTCCGCTATTTCACGCGGATGACCTTCGACGAAGCGGCGGAGGTCCTTGGCATCGCCGTGCCCACCGCCAAGCAATGGTGGGCTTATGCGCGGGCCTGGTTGCGGGTCGAGATGGAACGACCCTGAACGGGTCCACCCGTGGGTCACCGATTGGTTGAACCGTAGCCAGGGAGGGCGGGCACTCCGTTGCCCGCCGAGTTCGGCGCGCTGAGGACAGCGCGCCCTA
>CAZHUS010000232.1:0-2901 GCA_964535555.1 uncultured Verrucomicrobiota bacterium | reverse complement strand
CCGCGACGAACGCGCCGCTCGACACGAAGAAGTGGTTCCGCCGCTGACCGTGCGAAGCCCGGCGTGACGCACTGACGCACCGACGCACCGACGCACCGACCACTGACCACGGACCACTAACCACCACCAAACCGCCTTGTCCGCGTTTCCCGCATTCTGGAGTGGCCCCCTTGGTTAGGTCCCAGGGATGTGGTATGCGGGAAAGCGAAGGTTGTTTTCCAAGGAGGAATTGTGGGTCTCGAAACACCTATGCCAAAGCCCAAAGACAAACCCGTCCATGAGGTCCGGTTTGGCGCCATCAAGGCCGCCATCTGGAGAAACGACACCGTCAACGGTGTCCGCTACAACACCACGTTTTCGCGCCTGTACAAGGACCGCGAGGACGACCAATGGAAGTCCACCGACTCGTTCGGTCGCGATGACCTGCTGGTCCTGGCCAAGGTGGCCGATGCCACCCATACCTGGATCTGCGGTCAGGGCCAGGAACGGGAAACCGAAGTGCCCTCGCCGGCGGAAGTCTGAAACGCGGCACGCCCGCCCGCGGCGCAAGCCCCGAGGCGGCACGAGACCACGGAACCGGACGGCGTCGTTTCGCTCCGGTCGCAGGTTCTCACGAAGGTTCACGGCTTCCGAGGATTGAGCCCTTAATCAATCCTCACCCCCATTTTCTCGTCGCTTCTGCGCAACCCGAGGCAGTCCGGCGACGGACCTATCCCACGAAGCGGCGTTGTGCCGCTGGCATGCCATGAGTCCTGAACACAAAGCGTTCCTGACCCTTACATTGATGCCCGCCCGGCTCGAGGCCGAGCAGGCGGCCTGGTACCTCGGCTTCCAGCCGCACGACATCCCGGTGCTGATCGCCGCCGATCTGCTCCGTCCGCTGGGACGCCCCCAGCACAACGCGGTGAAGTACTTCGCCGCTGTCGAGTTGGAGGCGCTGCGTTCGGACAGCAAGTGGTTGGGGAAGGCAACTGACGCGGTCCAGAGCCGCTGGCGGCGCAAAAACCACACGGAGCCGGTCCCACACGGATTGCCGTTGCGTTCCCGCGTCAACGGATGTGTCACCGCCGCGGCCGCATCGCCGATGGCCGTAGCCACCTAAAAGCGAGGTACCGATGTCCCCCTACGAATCGCTCGTTGATCCGACCAGCTTTGGGACCGTCGTCAGGTACCTCCATCACCCGGACAAGCAGATCCATTTCGTGCTGCATGTGAAGGACGAGTCCATGCTGCCAGCGGTCGCCGCCAAACTCGACGCGGCCATGGCCGGTGCCCAGGGCCGACCGGTTGCCCTGGGTTCGATTCTTGATCCGATGCTCGCGGATGGCTCCCTTCGCATCTCGGCCCGGCACGAGTTGCCGATGAACAATCGCTGGCAGGTGGTGCCGGTGACGCAGATTCCCAGCCTGGCCGCCTGCCAGGTCATCTACCTCCCGCCCTTCTACCTGGCGCATACGCCGGGTCTGTTTGAAGGAGCCTTCGAGAAGCCGGAAATGAGCATCCGCCACCGCCCGGCCCAACGGATCAGGCTATGAGCAACACAACCGATCGAGGACAACTGCGAACGCCTCGCGCGATTCCATGAGCCAACGTCCACAACAGCCCGAATTGCCCGTTGGCGAATCGGCTCCCGACGCTGCGAGTCCCCGCCCCTCGGGGCACCTGATGCGTCTAATGGGGAGCAGCGCCGATCTGGGCTGGGCGACGCCCCAGCAATGGTTCGATTACCTGAACCTCGAATTTCGGTTCACCTTGGATCCGTGCTGCACCCACCAGAACGCCAAGTGCGCCCGCCACTACACCCCTGCCGAGGACGGTCTCGCCCAGTCGTGGGCCGAGGAGCGGGTCTTCATGAACCCGCCCTACGGACGCGAACTGCCCAAGTGGTTGCGCAAGGCCTACGAGGCGGCACGTGATCAGGGCGCCCTTGTGGTCTGTTTTGTCCCGGCGCGCGTGGACACCGAGTGGTGGCATCGCTACGCCGCCAAGGCGTCTGAAATCCGCTTCCCCATCGGCCGGGTCAAGTTTGAGGGCGCCGACGCCGGCGCCCCTTTCCCCGTCGCTATCGTCATCTTCCGCCCGCGGCTCTGACCAGCTCGGAAAAGGTACGTCGCGGGTTGGACCGGGAGCGGCGGGGGGGGCGAGGACCGAACCTCAACGAGCGCCGGTTGACCGCACCCATCCGGCGAGTTGGTACAATCCGTCAGCGAGAGTTGCGATGGTCTCGCTCATCGCGAGTCTGGCACGCCATTCGGTGGGAATACCGCCCGCCCCGTAGCAGGCGCCAGCAAGTTGGCCGTAGACGGCCCCGGTGGTGTCCGCATCGTCGCCGAGGTTCACGGCCAGGAGTGCCCCGCTGCGGAAATCGCCGGAGTGATGGAAGGCCCACAGGGCGGCCTCCAAGGACTCCACGACGTACCCGGTACCGCGGATTGCCGGCGGTTGTCTCCGCTTGAATGAACCGGCCGCGACGGCAGCGACCTCCGGAGCCAGAGGTGCGTCATCCCACAAGCCCGGAACAGGTCCGTACGCCGGAGCCAGCAACTCGTCCTTGCGAGCCCCGTAGACGGCGCCGACCAGCAAGCCGGCCAGGTAGCGACAGGCATCAACGGTGGTGCGGGCACCGTGGATGGTGCGGGAGCTGTCGGCGGCCCGGGGGATGGCGGTGGCCGGATCGCGAGCGAAGAGCAATGGCACCGGTGCCAGCCGCATGATGGAGCCGTTGCCGGCCTTGTGCGGGTGGGTGGAACCGGCGAAGGGGTCACCCGGCGTAGCGCTCCCGGGTGTTTCGTTCGAGAGTCATGTGGCAGGATGTCCTCGGTGGCCAGACCCATCATAGCCGCATCCAATAGCCCGGAGTTTCGCGCAGCGCCAACCAGAGGTCCGGGGGCATTGTCGGCA
>CAZHUS010000231.1:0-3080 GCA_964535555.1 uncultured Verrucomicrobiota bacterium | reverse complement strand
GTTGATTCTGCAGGCCTGGGGCCGGCTGGAGGAGGCGATGGGGTTGCTCAAGCAACAGGAGGCGATCTGTCGGGAGTTGGGGGACCGGGCGGGGTTGGCGGCCAGTCTGGGCAACCAGGCCTGGATCCTTGGACTGCGCCTGGGGCGTCGGTCCGAAGCCGTGCCGCTCGCTGCCGAAGCGCTCCGGCTCTGTGAGCAGGCCGGGTTGGCCACAGTGGCCTCTCAAGTCAGCGCGATCCTGGAACGTCTGCGTGCACCCTGAGGCTGACGCCGAGGCTGGCTATCGCCGGTCAGCGCGCTCCCTGGTCCTCAGACCGACCGTCACCCAAATCCACTAATGAACCTCTCCCCGATAGCCCAGGTAGCGTGGCAGCTCGCGGCAATGGAGACCGCCGCCGCTCGGGCCTCCGAGATCGAACCCGACCATTTCCTGGCCGGCCTCACGAAATTGGGCCAGGTCGTCGGCGATCTGGCGCCGAAGTTGGCCCAGGCAGTCGGGGTGACGCCCAAGCTGCTCGAACCCGAGTTTACGCTGGTGGCCGGCGTGTTGCGGGAGGCGGGCGTTGACCCGGATATGTTCCGACGAGAGCTGCGCGGGCGTCTGGGCAGTGGTCCCCACGAACACCCGCCGGGGCAGCAGGGTCACCGCTCGGCCACCTCGAGGCAGCGCTTCGAGCGCGCGGCCGCGCTGGCCAGGGAAATGAACATCGAGACCGTGACCACGGGTCATCTGTTCCTGGCACTTCTGGAAATGGAGGAGTCCCCAGGATGCCGCCTTCTCATCGAGAAAGGTGCCAACCTTGACCGCTTGACGCAGCTCGCTCGGGCACGGACCGAGGCCCTGCCGCGACCGTCCGGTGGGGGAGAAGTCGTCACGCAGGCTGGCGGCACGCCGTTCCTGGATCGCTACGGTCGCGACCTCACGGCGCTGGCCAAGGAGGGCAAACTGGGGCCAGTGATCGGACGTCGGAAAGAAATCCTGCAGGTGGTCCAGACCCTGAGCCGCGCCTCGAAGAACAACCCGGTGCTCGTGGGCGAGGCTGGTGTTGGCAAGACGGCCATTGCCGAAGCCATCGCCCAGCGCGCCGTACAGCGGAAGGACGCCGTGCTGGTCTGCAAACGCCTCGTCGAGTTGAGCTTGGGCGCCCTGGTCGCCGGCACCACCTACCGCGGCCAGTTCGAGGAGCGGATCACCGAGATCATCGAGGAATGCCGCACGCATCCGGAGGTGATCCTCTTTCTTGACGAATTGCACACCGTCGTCGGCGCCGGCAAGGGGGAGGGCGGTCCGGACGCAGCCAACTTGCTGAAGCCGGCCCTGGCACGCGGCGAGATCCGCTGCATGGGGGCGACGACCGTGACCGAGTATCGGCGGCACATCGAGTCGGACGCGGCGCTCGAGCGGCGATTCGAGAAGGTGCTGGTGGCCGAGCCGAGCCGGGAGGAAAGCCTCGAGATCCTCAAGGGGCTGCGGTCGCGCTGGGAAGCCCATCACGGCGTCCGGATCCCGGACACTGCTCTTGACTGCGCGGTGGACCTGGCCGTGCGTTTTGACGGCGATCATCAACTGCCCGACAAGGCGATTGACCTGGTGGACCGGGCGGCGGCCCAGGTCAAGGTGCCCGTGTTGAGCCTGGGTCCGGGCCAGGTGGAAGCAGCGGCGGCAGCCGGCGCGCCCGCCGCAGCCGGGAGCGGCGAGGTAACCGAGCGGGACATCGCCAAGGTGCTGGCGGCCAAGCTGGGGGTGCCGGCGGAAGTGATCGCCGGCCATCTGCCGGGGGCCTTCCGCACGCGGTTGCTCGAACTCGAGGGTTTCCTGAAATCGCGGGTGATTGGCCAGGACGAGGCAGTGGATCGGGTTTGCCAGAGGTTGCTGCTGGCTCACGCCGGCTTGGGGCAACGGCGTGGCCCGCTGGCGGTGTTCCTGTTCCTGGGGCCGACGGGCGTGGGCAAGACCGAGCTGGTCCGCTGCCTGGCCGAGTACCTGTTTGGCTCGGAGCGCGAGTTGATCCGGCTGGACATGTCCGAGTACGCGGAAGAGCACAACGTGGCCCGGTTGATCGGGGCGCCACCAGGATATGTCGGGCACGAGCAGGAAGGCCAGTTGACCGGCCGGCTGCGCTCGCGTCCCTACGCGGTGGTGCTGTTGGACGAAGTCGAGAAGGCGCATCCGCGAGTGTTCGACCTGTTCCTGCAGGTGTTCGACGACGGGCGGCTGACCGATGGCAGGGGTCGCACGGCCGATGCGCGGCACGCCATCTTCGTGCTGACCTCGAACATCCCGACCGACCGGCAGGTGGGCTTTCAATTCAACGACACGGCCGCGTCGAAGACGGCGGTGCTCGAGGAGGTCCGCCGTCGGTTCCGGCCCGAGTTTGTGAACCGGCTGGATGACCAGATCGTGTTTCGCCCGTTGAGCGAGCCGGATGTGAGGCGGGTGTTGGACCGCATGGTCGTGGAGCTGTGCGCTGCCTTTGCGGAACGGCATCAGAAAGCCCTGGCGCTGACCGATGCCGCGAGGGCGCTGGTGGCGGCTCGGGGCTACAGCCGGGAGTTCGGCGTGCGCCAGTTGCGCCGCACGTTGGAGGCGATGGTCGAGGCGCCGCTCAGCCGGCTGGTTCTGGATCCCGCGTTCGCGACCTGGCCGGGGGTGAAGGTGGACGTGGAGGACGGCGCGATCCGGCTCACGCCGCTGGGGGAAGGGACGGTGTGACGCACAAGCCGGCTTAGCCGTATGTATGCAAAAGAGGTAACCGCGAAACCCGAACAAGTGGCTGTTGCATGAAAGCGAACGATGAGTCGGCGAAGCGTGGCGCGGCTGAGGTGTGGCGGCGAGGCAAGGTGATCGGGGACACCTACAAGATCGGGGATGTGCTTGGGCGCGGGGGCATGGGGCTGGTGTACCGGGCCCACGATCAGGCCATGCACCGGGACATTGCGGTCAAGGTGCCGCTGGGCCGGTGGGAATTCGACCCTGCGGGCACCCGGCACCTGGTCCGGTTTGTGGACAGCCCGCAGGCCAAGGCCTGTTCCGTTACGGACTAAACCGTGGGGAGGTTCAGAGGACGGTGGCGGATTGA
>CAZHUS010000230.1:0-3134 GCA_964535555.1 uncultured Verrucomicrobiota bacterium | reverse complement strand
AGTCAGGTAGGGCAGACATTCCTGTCTGCCGGTCGGGGCGACGTCCCCGTCGCCCGCCGCCCCGCCGGACTGGAAAGTCCGGCCCACCGGCAGGCTCGAAAGCCTGCCCTACCGGGTTCATGGCCACCGCGCCAGCCCATGGAGAGACACCGCCCTAGCCGCCGATTGCGAAGAGACGCTTCTCAGTCCGGATGAACAGCCGCCCCTGAGAGATGGCAGGGGAAGCTTGCGCCTTCTCGCCCAGGGCATTCCTTGCCAGGACTTTGAATTCGGGCCCCGCCTCGATCACCGTGGTGACGCCGTCGTCTGCCAGCAGGTAAATCCGCCCCCCCGCCGCCACCGGCGAGGCGGAGTGATTGCCGCCCACCCGCTCCTGCCACACGATCTCCCCGGTATCAGCTTTCAGGCACATCGCCACACCCCCCTCCGTGAGCGTGTACAGGTAGGGTTTCCCAAAGAGGTACGAAGGGATCCGCGGCAGACTCTTGCGCTGTTCCCAGACGAGATTCGACTCGCCCAGATCACCCCGTCCACCCAATCGAAAGGCCTTGATGGACTCGCGTCCGCCCCAACCCGAGGCCGTAAACGCCACCCCATCCCCGAGGACGATGGACGGGACCACTCCCTCCCCGATGTTCTTCGAGGTCCACAACCTCTCGCCCGACGCCGCATCGAATCCCTGCACCACATCCCCGGCGCCGCTGATGACGTGCGTCCGGCCGTCGGGCGCAATCCAGAGGTTGGGCACCACGTGGCCGATGCGGGACAAGCCGCGCCCCGTCTTCCAGCGTTCCTTGCCCGTCCGGAGATCGAGCGCCACCAGGTACGCCTTGTCCCAAGGCTGTTGCCAGCCCAGGGATTTCGGCTCGGCGTCATTGCTCCCGTCGCGGGCCATGATCAACAAATCCTGCCAGAGAATCGGCGAAGTCCCCAAGCCGTGCTCGCCATAGAACGGGTACTCCCGGTTGGTCCAGACCACGCGACCGGCGAAGTCCAGGGCCACGAAACTGCCGTCCCCAAACACGGCATAGACGCGTTCCCCGTCGGTGCAAGGCGTGGGAGTGGCGTCGCTGTTGCGGAGGTTCCGATGCCCCGGTTCCTGCTGGAACACCTCGGTGTCCCAAAGCACCTCGCCGTCGGATCGCCGCAGGGCGAGCACGTGACAACCCCGCCCCTCGTCCGTGGCGGTGGTGACGAACACCCGGTCTTCCCAAACGATGGGCGATGACCAACCCTCCCCGGGAATTGCCGTCTTCCAGGCGATGTGGTTCGTGGGGCTCCATGTCAGCGGCAGCGCCTGCTCGGAGGAGACACCCTGCCGCGTCGGACCGCGAAAACACGGCCAGTTCTCCGCCTGAACAAACAGGGCAGTGGCCGTCAGGGCAAGGACGACGATCTTCATGGGCCGGGGCTTTCTGGTGCAGGGGTGATGTGAGAGGGGGTGCCTATTCCTGGATGCGGTAAAGAGCCGTCCGGCTGCGCAGAAACAAGGCGTTCCCGGAGACCGCGGGCGACGCCATGAAACCGTCGCCGAGCTTGTTCTCGGCGAGCAGCTTGAACTCGGGCGAGTCGGCGGCGAGAACCACGGTCTTGCCTTCCTCGCTGCAGGCATAGATGCGACCCGGCGCACCCAACAGGGAAGCCGAGTAGTTGCCGCCCAGGCGTTCGTTCCAGATCACCTCGCCCGTCTGCGCGTTCCAACACGTAGCCACGCCGCCGTCCTCGACCCCGTAGAGCCGATCCGCGACCAGGGCCAGGGAGGGCTTTTTCGGCACGCCCCGCTTCGTCATCCAGGCGATCCGGAGCTGGGTCTTCGAGCCCTCCGCGCCCGCGGCGGCATTGGCGTCCAGCACCTCGCCCGGCCGGCCGGGCCGCACCGCCATGAGCTGACCGCTCGAGAATCCACTCGGCGCGAAGATGAGCCCGTGACCCAGCACTACCCGCGTGCTCGCCGAGTGGTTGTTGCGTTCCTCCACGCGCCACCATTCCTCGCCCGTGCGCGGGTCGTAGGCGTAGAGGGCCTTCGCCCCCTGGCTTAGCAGTGTGGGCTGGCCGTCGATCTCGGCCACGTGCGGCGTCGCGAACGCCTTGCGCAGATCCCCTTCGATCATCGGCTGCCCCTTCTCGTCCAGATCCTGAAAATCGATCGAACGCGGCTTCTCCCACACCGTCTTCCCGGTCTGCTTGTCGAGCGCCACGATGAACTGGTGATCACTGCCGTCAAAATGGAGGATCAGCAAGTCGCCATGAAGAATGGGGGAGGACCCGGCGCCGCGGTAGTGGTTGCAGACAAAGTCGCGTCGCTCCCAGAGCTTCTCGCCCGTCCGCGTGTCGACGCAGGCGGTGCCCGGCGAACCGAAAGTGACGTACAGCCGCCCCTCCTCGACCACCGGCGTAGGTGAGGCGTAGCTGTTGAACTTGTGGCAGAACTGCGGCTTTTCGACCGTGAACAGCCAGCGATCCTGCTCGACACGCCCGGTGTCCCGGTCCAGGCAGACGACGGACAGGCGGGTGCCGTCCTCGGTCGCGTTGGCCAGCCAGACCTGTGTCCCCCAGATCACCGGCGAGGCCCAGGCCTTTCCCGGCACCGGCGTCTTCCACGCCACGTTCTTCGTCTCGCTCCAGGTCAACGGGAGCGCCCCGCCGGTCGTCGTGCCGTCCCCGCGTGGTCCCCGGAATTGCGGCCAGTTCGCGTCCTGGGCCCGGGCGACGGCAAGCAGGCTGAGGGCCGTCACGATGAGAAACGCGCGTTGCATGCGCCGGAGCTAACCACAGGTTCGCCTGCGGGACAACTTCGCCCCCAATTTGCGTTGCACCGCCTCAGAGCCGGTTCCTATTGTTCCGACCGGCACGGTCCCGTTTGCTCCAGCCCAAGGGCGCATGAAGCCACGAACCACCAAGACCACAGCACGCGCCGGCCTCGCGAGCACGCGCGCCCGAACCCGGGGAAGCTCCCCGACCGGGGCGGTGTCGCGACAACAACCCCGCCCGGTTCCCGAGCCGGCCGCGCGGCGACGCGCCCTTCCGCCCGCAGCAGCCAAGCCCGCAGCAGCCAAGCCCGCAGCAGCCAAGCCCGCAGCAGCCAAGCCCGCACCAGCCAAGCCCGCACCAGCCAAGCCCGCACCAGCCAAGCC
>CAZHUS010000229.1:0-3258 GCA_964535555.1 uncultured Verrucomicrobiota bacterium | reverse complement strand
CCACATGGGCTTCGAGGTTGTCCGAATAACGCAAGGTCCCCGTGGCGACATCCAGTTCCCAGGCCACGATCCCGGCGGCCTGGCTCGCCAGATGCAGCCGTGCATCCAACTCCGTGGATTCCTCCCTGCCGACGCCGTCGAGGGTGGAAGCCCTGGCCGGATCCCGCGCTTGGCCCAACGAATTGCCCATAGCTCAGACCGCCGAAGCGTCGCCGCCCCATGGCGACCCGACAACCCCGAAATGGCCCGACCGCCGCGACGGAGAGGTTCCCTAGCGCAGGTCCTTACCCGCCCCTCTGCGTCGCGTGCCCAAAGGGGGGCGTGCCCCTGACACTTAGCGAGCTGCGTCCACCCCGATGGCCGGCAGCACCAGGGTCGTGGGAGCAAAGGCCCTCAACGGCACGGTCCACACGCCGTCCGCCGCCCCAATCGCTGGGCCCAAATCGCGGCCACGAAGGTCAACCAGCTGCGCCGAAGCTGTGTCCGAGACGCCCGGCCACCTGACCCGGCACGGACCCGACTGCCCGGCCAGTTCCCACAGCCGCAAGATCGTGCCCGGACCGTCCGGGTTGGGACCGAACGCGGTGATTTGCACACCCCTACGTGAGAGCTCGAGCCCGGGAGCCGCGGGGATGAGCTTCCCGCCGGGGCCGTTGGCGGCTGCGACCTGCAAGGGGAATCGCGCCTCGAGCGAGGGAGTCACCAGGGACTCGGCCGCGTCCTGACCAGTCGAAACCGCCCACAGCCGCACCTGGGAAGTCCATTCCCCGGCGGTCCAGAGTCGGAAGTTCGTGGTCCACTGGTTGTTGAACAGGTTGACGTACACCGCCGGTGTCCGTGCGGGAGGGTCCATCGAGTACTTCCAGCAGCCGGGCTCGCCGAGACTGACGAGGGGGCTGTCACCGGCGCACAATCCGATTCCCGTCCCGGAGCCGTCGGTGAGCGTAAGGCCGGTGTTGAGGCCGAACAGGTAGCGGTTCGAGCCGGGAACCACGTCGGTGTCCGGGTCGATGATGGACCCCAGCCGGCCCAACCGGAAGCGGGGCGCCTCGATCTTGAACGGCAGCGCGATCCAGCCCGCCTCAGGCCAGGGCTCAGGCTCGGGCTTGTGAATCGTGAATGAGATGTCGACGAAGGGTTGGTCCGCAGGGAGCGTCACCGCGACGCTGAGGGCGGGAAGCCCGTTCTCACCCTGGCGTTCCGGAATTCCGGTGACGGTGACGCACGCGCCGGAGGCGGTGTAGTTCACCTTGAAGCCCGCGGGCGATGCACTCCGGTAAGATGCTTCCGACGCCGGCGGCAGCATCGGCTTGCCCAGTTCGTTCGTCGCCCAGTCGGAGTCAATCTTGACGTAGGCCTTCACGAAAGCGGCCACTTCGTTTGAAGAGAATCGCTCGTGGACGAACTGGCCGAAGCCATGCCTGGCTTTGAGGTCCACGAGTTCCCGGCCGCCGCGCTTGTCCCAAAGCGACCGGATCACAAAGCGGTTCGTGTCGAGGACCAGACGAAAGAACGGGCTCTCGAGTCTCGCTTCAATGGGATCAAACGTGAGCCCCTTCGGCGAAGGCGGCGGCGCCACGTCGACAGGGACGAACGTCCGGTAGCCCAGGGGCGGCAGCTTGCGGGCGTGGAAAGAGCCATCCTTCCCGACGGGCTCCGCAGGACCGCCATCCGTCGGCTGAAGGGCAACGAACGGCGGTCCGGCCTGACGCGAAGCCGAAGTGCTCACGAGCCCATCGCGCGTCCAGGGGAGCGGATTGAACACGACGACGCGCTGGCCCTCGACCTTCACCGAGCGGACGAGGGTCTGAAGTTCATGATCCAGCAGGTCCCCACTGAGCTTCGAGGCCTGCTCGATATAGGCCGTGTGTTCGGCCCAGGAAGACTCGAGGCGATCGAAACGCCCGGCCTTGCGCTCTTCGCGCCACCGGTCGCCGTAGTACGCGAGGTACTTGCCGTAAATCCACCAGTACGCGCCGCCCCAGGTATGTTCGCCGTACAACAGGCTCTGCTCGTATCCGCGCGCCACGGCTTCCCGGGCTGGCGCCGATGCCGCCCCCCAACGGCCGAGCAAGGTGTTGAGTGCTTCCCCCATGGCCAGTTGGGGCCGGCGGCGACGGGCCAGGCTGGCCCCGCGGGGATCCGAGAGCAGGCCGTGGATCCAGGTGTCCGGCATGTCCCCCCGGACCACGGGGATGTTCGCCTTTTCGGCGATCAAGGCGTCGGCGAAGTCGCTCAGCCGGCCGATCCGGAGCGGCACCCCGGGCAGCTTCACTTTCGCCTCGTCGAGCAGGTGCCTGACTTCGTCGGGCCGTGGCGGGCCGTGATTGTCGCCGGTATGGATCAACGCCAGCCAGGTTTGGTACGGCCAGTTCGCCGGGGGCACGAGACCCGTTCCGTAACTTTCGGCCGTGTACATGGTGAGCACGCGCGAGCCGTCGGGGCCTTCCCACCAGAACAGGCTCGGGACGACCGGAGAACGACTGGCGGCGTTGCAGCCCAGGTGCAGGAAATCCACGCCGGCGTGGCGCAGCAGCGTCGGCAGAATCCAGGAATGACTCGGCACGTCGGTCATCTTGGCGTCGCGCGGCAGCGGGAGCCCCGCCTCGCGCGAAAGCCGCGAAGCGTAGCCCAGGCCTCGCACGAGGTCCTCGAGCTCGAGCAACTCCGTATGGGTGGTGAACGGGAGGGCATGGGTCACGAACCGCCCGCTCTTGAAAGCCGCCCCCACGCGGGCCTGGCGCTCGGCAGTCTGTCCGGGCCACGCTTCGAGGATCTTGGTGAGCGGCCAGCCGGGCAGGGTCCAGACGAACTGCTGCTCCGGCGGGAGGTTGCGGTTGGCGTCGACCACATCGAGCGCCTGGTCGATCATGGTGGTGCGGTAACGCTGGACCACATTGCTCGCCATGTCGGTGTACCCGATGTCGAAATGCGTCTTGAACACCACGATCACCTCGCCGACCGCGGCGTGGCTGGACGCGGTCGCGAGGACCAGTGCCATCCCGAGCGCCAGGCAGGCCGTCGATGCCGTGCGGTAGGTGGAATCGAGTTTGGTCGGGTTCATGGGGCGGCCCAGTGTGCGCAGCCTCGATGGGGACGGGCAAGTGACGAATCGCCCTCCGAATCTCCATGCTGGAGCTGCCCTCCCGATCCTGCTTGAGCTTCGGCATGGGTCCGGTTCAATCGGGGCACGCTACTCATGAGCCTGCCCCGAAAAGCGGGGATGAATCCCCGCACTCCAGGCGCTTCGCGGCCCCG
>CAZHUS010000228.1:0-3331 GCA_964535555.1 uncultured Verrucomicrobiota bacterium | reverse complement strand
TCGTCAACGCGACCACCGTCCCCATCCTCGCCTCCTTGAGCACCCAAGCCCGCACGCTTGCGGGCATGCTTGCTGACTACCATGCCCGCACGCTTCCGTGCAAGAGGGCTTCCACGCACGGCAACAGGTTTGCCAGGGGGTTTGTCAGCAAGCTTGCAAGCGGGCTTGCCTGCACGTCTGCACGCTGGCCAATACAGGCTCGCGGCGGCGGAGGACAACGGCGGAGCCGAGGGCAACGAAGCGGTTCGCTTCCTCCCGGCGCGGGCCGGCTCATGGTGGTGATCCCGGCGCCGGCTGTCGCCGATTGACGGCAACGGGTTCGCAGACGCGGGCGCCAATGAAAACCCTCCGCCGGCCGCGGGAGGGGAGGGAGCGGAACGGGGGAACCTAATGGCCCTGCTCGTGGTCGTGACCCCGCGACTTGTCCGGCGGGCGCCGGCTTCTAGTCTGATCCGACTCCTGCTCCGTGGCGGTTTGGTCCTGGGACTGCGCGGGTCCCTGGTCGGGCGGCGCTTCCTCCTGACCCGAACCCTGAGCGGGCTGCTGTTCCTGCTCCCACTGTTTGCGCACCGCTTCACGGACCTTCTCGAGTTCGTTCTGCGTCACCGGTTGCAGGCGCTCCCAGCCCTGGTGCAACCGCCGGCCCAGCTTGCGCAGGCTCGCTTCGGCGTTGGATTCGTCGTCAGGCATCGCCGTCAAAGATGTTGGGCCACCAGCTCCTGCGCCAGTTCCAGGCACCGGCGGATCTGCATCCGAACCGCGTCATACGCCGAACCCGTCGCCTCGGCAATCTCGGCGTAATCCCAGCCCAGCACGTAGCGCCACCACAGCAGATGGCGGCAGGGGGGCTTGGCCTGGCTGAGCAGGTTCAACGCGTGTTCCAAGTCCAACCGCTCGCCGGCAGCCAAAGGCTCCACGACCGCCGAGGCCTCGATGACCTGCCACAGGGCTTGCGGGTCCCAGAACTCCTCCGCGGGCTGTCGGCGCCCGGCATCGGCGCACTTGTTCCGGGCGATGCGGTAGCACCAGGCCCAGAACTGGCTGTCGGTGGTGGCAGTCGAGTGGTGCAACTGCGCGGCGATGGTGACCAGGGTCTCCTGGAATGTGTCCTGCACGAACTCCGATCGCACGCGCCGGACCACGTAGTCGCGCAGGGCCGGACCGACGCAGTGAACCACCTCCTCGGCCAGCCGCATCCGCTCCGCGAGCCGGGGGGACTCGCGATAGGCACCAACCAGTTCGACCAAGGAACTCATGCGCGACGGGCGCAGCGTAGAGGGCGGCCAGGGACCGGGCAACCGCATTTCAACCGGCCGCTGGAGATGCCCGAAAGTCCGTTCGCTTGGCGGCAACCGGCGCGACTGACCTTACCGGCGGGCATCTCGGGCCGCTGGCCCGGTCGCCTTCGCCGCACACCATGAAACACGATCAACCCACTCCCGAAGCACGTCCCCGCGCCGGCACGGCCCCGGCCGCAGTTCAACCCAACGTCCCCCGGCCCGGACCCCGGCGCTCCGCCGCCGACACCCCGCCATCCATCCTGAGCTTCCGCCTCGATGAAACCAGCGCCGCGGCGCTGGCCGGGCGCGCCGCCCGGTTCGGCGTCAGTCCGCACGAACTGGCCCGCGAGTACGTCCTCGCCGTCCTACACGAGACCGAGGAGCGGGCCGCCTTGTACGCGGCGATCATGGCGCTGCGGGAGGACGTGGGTCTGGCGGCCGGAGTCCTCTTGAGTTCCGCCGGCAAGGTCTCCGAGGACGAGGCGCGGGCGTGGGTCAAAGCCAACTTCTCCTGACCATGCTCTCGATCTCCAATCCGATGAAGTGCGTCGCCGAGGCCGTGGCGTACTACCTGGACGAGCGCAAAGAGAACTACTACCTCAACGGCATCGACAAGGAGGGGCAGTGGTTCGGCGAGGGGGCCGCCCGCCTGGGGCTGGGCCGCACCGTGCACCGGGAGGAGTTCCGCAGCCTGCTCAACGGGTTCTCCCCGGACGGCCGTAGTGAGCGGGTTCAAAACGCCGGCCGCCCGGACCGCCAGGCCTGCTGGGACATGACCTTCAACGCCCCCAAGCCGGTCTCCGTCCTCTGGGCCCTGTCGCCGCATGCGCTCCGGGCCGGGATCGAAGCGGCCCACCAGCAGGCCGTCCAGACCGCGCTGCAGGTGGCCGGGGAAGTCGGCGGCATCACCCGGCGGGGCCCCGGCGGCAAGATCAAGGAGCCCGCCGCTCTGCTCTGGGCCACGTTTCAGGAGGGGAGTTCCCGGGCGCACGATCCCCACCTGCACACCCACGCCGTCCTGCTGAACCTGGCCCAGCGGGCGGACGGCACGACCGGTTCCCTCTACACCACCAACCTGTTCCGCTGGAAGATGGCCCTGGGCGCGGTCTACCAGGCACAGTTCGCGGCCCTCCTGCATCAGGACCTGGGCTTGCAGATCCAGTCGGAGCCGACCGGGTTTGGCGTTCAAGGCGTGCCCCAGGAGCTGTGCCGGGACCACTCCAAACGCCGCCAGGTCATCGAACAGACCATGGACGAACGCGGCGTGTCCGGAGCCGTCGCGGCCAAGGCGGTCGCGAAGGACACCCGCCCCAAGAAGGAGGAAGTGGCGCCTGACCGCCTCCTCGCCCGCTGGCAGGCGGCCGGCCAGGCCCAGGGCTGGGGCCCGGACCAAGCCGTGCAGCTCTATGGTCAGCGGCAACAGGCCCTGGCCATCAGCCCGTTGGACCCGCAGGTCCGCGAGGCGGTCGAGCACCTGCCGGCAGCGAAGCAGACCCGGTCGCGACTGGTTCGCGAGGCGGCCCGTGTCGCCTTCGAGCAGGGGGCGGACGGGCCGACGCTCTTCGCGTGCCTGACCGGGCTCCGCCTGCCCGACGGGCAGCCGTTGCTGTGGCGACCGCCTTGGCCGGGCCAGGCACCCAGCCACGTTCAGGAGAACCGCCTCGAACACCCCGAGCCGCCGAGCCAGGAAGTGGCGGTCGGCCGGGAACGCCCGGTGGCGACACCCCTCGAGTCCGCACCCCGGGAGGCCGGACACACCCACGTCGCGCCCGGAGCGACCCAGCCGACCCAGCCGACCCGGGAGCAACCGGAGCCTGGGGCGGCGTGGACCCCCACGGTCCGTCCGGAGCCGGCCCCCAGCACCGAAGCGCCGCGTCCCTCGCAAACCCAACGACCGGGACCGAACGAACACGGCGCCGGGTCGGCGTCGGCCCAGGCCGAGTCCGCGGGTCACGCTGCCGGCCCGCGGTCCTCGCGGGACCGCGGACAGAGCTCGGACCGCGGCAACGCCGGGCAGAACCGCCGACCGCGCGGGGCCAAAGACCAGGCCC
>CAZHUS010000227.1:0-3416 GCA_964535555.1 uncultured Verrucomicrobiota bacterium | reverse complement strand
GTGGCTTCGAAGTCCTGCTGGAGGGTGTGGAAAAATCGCTCGATCTTACCTTTGGCGTCGGGTGCGGACTGCACCCGATGCGCACGCAGCAAAACAGTTCTGCACCGTCACACACCCCTTTCATCCGTGGCGCGGCCGGCGTTTTGAGCTGATCGACTGCCAGCGGCGTTGGGGCCAGTGGCGGGTCTACTACCTCACCGACGACGGCGTGACGGCCTATTTGCCGGCCACCTGGACGGATGTCGGTCCCCGAGACCCGTTCGTCGAGCAAGCTCACGGTCGCGCGATCGCCCGGGTGGAAGACCTCCTGGAACTGGCTCGCCTGAGTACCTCCGGTGTAAAGGGAATTACGCCATGAGTGTCAAGCAAATCACGCCGCAGCGTCAGGGTCTGGTGGCTGATGCACCCTGCGGATACCTCATGAATGTACTCTATTCAAGAGACATGACGCGGTTTCTTTGCCTTGACACGCGGTTGCAAGTGGAACAATGTGAGCATAAATACACTTACACATATGCCCGACGACACCCCTCCCAAGCGCCAGGCGTTGCAGGCCACCGGCACCTTCAATCCCCGGGCCGGCCAGGTCCGTCACGCGTTGTTCCAACGCCCCGAGTTCTTCGACCCCGAGGACCTGCTCCAACTCAAGTACGAGACCCTGCGGGCCTTGGAGCAGGACGGCTATTCCATCGCCCAGGCCGCGGGCGAGTTCGGACTCTCGCGTCCGACCATCTACCAGGCGCGAAGCCAGTTTGCGGCGGGCGGACTCGAAGGCCTCCTGCCGCACAAGCGTGGCCCCAAGCGAGCGCACAAGCTCTCCCCGGAGGTCCGCCAGTTCCTGGCGGAGGAGCGGCAGGCCGATCCCCACCTCGCCGGCCCCGAACTGGCCCGGCGCGTGCGCCGGCGCTTTGGTCTCAAGCTGCACCGACGCACGATCGAGAAAGCCTTGCAGCCCAGGGCAAAAAGGGGGCGCTCGTCACCGGGGTGAACGCGGGCTCCACGGCGCCCGCCGTCTGGACCGAGCGCTACGAGGCCCTCCGTCAGTGCGCGCGGGAGGGTTCCCCGATGCTGAGCTCCCGTCCCGTGGGGTGGATGGTGTTGGCCCGGCACGGGATGGCGGCTTGGATGCGGCGGTGGACCGAAGCGAGCCAGCCGCCCGCGACACCCGCGGCGGCCCACGGCCCGTGGCCCGCTCTTCCTCTGCCGGCCTGGCAAACCGAGTTGACCGTGCTGCTGGCGCAGATGACGGCCGCCCATCTTTCCACCCCTTCTCGTCCATGAATGCCGAATCCAAAGTCAGTGGCGAACACCTCCAGCGCGCGGCCTATCTGTACATCCGCCAATCCTCGCTGCGGCAGGTCTTCGAGAACACCGAGAGCACCCAGCGCCAGTACGCGCTGCGGCGCCGGGCGGTGACGCTGGGCTGGCCGGAGGAGCGCATCGTGGTGATTGATGAGGATCAGGGACAATCGGGGGCTTCGACGGTGGAACGGGAGGGTTTTCAGCGCCTGGTGGCCGATGTGGGGTTGGGCAAGGCGGGGATCGTGATGGGCTTAGAGGTCTCGCGCCTGGCCCGCAACTGTGCCGACTGGCATCGGTTGCTGGAGATCTGCGCGCTCACGCACACGCTCATCCTGGACGAGGATGGGCTCTATGATCCGGGGCACTTCAACGACCGGCTCCTGCTCGGTCTCAAGGGGACGATGAGCGAGGCCGAACTGCACGTGCTCAAGGCGCGACTGGTGGGGGGCGTGCTCAACAAAGCCCAACGCGCCGAACTCAAGATGCCGCTGCCCGTCGGGTTGGTGTACGATGAGGAGGACCACGTCGTGCTGGAACCCGACCAGCAAGTCCGCCAAAGCCTGCGGGTGTTTTTCGACACCTTCGAGCGCACGGGTTCGGCGTGGGCCACCGTGCAGACCTTTCGCCGCCAAGGCCTGAAGTTCCCCAAACGGGGGCAGGCGGGCAGCGGGGACATCGCCTGGCAGGAACTGACCCACGCCATCGCCTTGGACACGCTGCATAATCCCCGCTACGCGGGCGTGTTCTGTTTCGGTCGCACCCGTTCGTGGAAGGACCTGGAAGGCAAAACCCACTCTCAGCAGGTGCCCCGGGAGCAATGGCGCTTTCTCAAGCGCGACGCCCATCCAGGGTACATCACCTGGGATCGCTTCCTGGCCCATCAGCAACGCCTGATCCAAAACCGTCAGGTGCACGGCGGGGGGGGAGCGTCCGGCCGGCCCACCCCGCGAAGGGCCGTCATTGCTGCAGGGGTTGGTGCTGTGCGGCAAGTGCGGCCGCTCGATGACGGTGCGTTACCATCAGCGCGGGGGGCGGCTGAGCCCCGACTATGTCTGCCAGAAGGACGCCGTCGAAAAGGGGGAGCCGCCCTGCCAGATCATTCCGGGCGGGGGCATCGACGAGGCGGTCGGCGCGCTCCTGGTAGAGAGTGTCACTCCGCTGGCCCTGGAGGTGGCGCTGAGCGTGCAGCAGGAGCTTCAGGCTCGTGTGGCGGAGGCCGATCGCCTGCGACAACAACAAGTGCAGCGAGCCCAGTACGAAGCCGACCGTGCCCGGCTCCGGTACATGCGGGTGGATCCCAACCACCGCTTGGTGGCCGACACGTTGGAGGCCCAATGGAACGAAAAGCTCCGGGTCCTCGCCCAGGTCAAGGAAGACTACGAGAAACAGCACGCCCAGGACGCCGCCCGGCTTACCGAGGAGCAACGGGCCCAGATCCTCGCCTTGGCTTCGGACTTTCCCAGACTCTGGCAGGATCCCAAGACGCCCGATCGAGATCGCAAGCGGATGGCGCGACTGCTCTTGGAAGACGTGACGCTCCGCCGCGAGCAAGACATCCGGGTACAAATCCGGTTCCGCGGCAGCGCCACCCGTGAGCTCCGGCTACCCTTGCCCCTGTCGGCCTGGGCGCTGCGCAAGACCCAACCTGAAGTCGTCGCCGAGATTGATCGGCTCCTCGAACACCATACCGTCCGGGAAATCGCCCAACTCCTCAACGAGCGGGGTTGGCATTCCAGTACCGGCAATGCCTTCAGCTTCCAGAGTGTCAACCACCTCAAAGGGCGCTACCGGCTCAAGAGCCGGCGGCAACGGCTCCGCCAGCAGGGGTGGTTGACCGTCCACGAAGTCGCCGCGTTGCTCCATTGTGGATGGGGCGGTATCAACCATTGGCGCAAAGCGGGCTTGCTCGAAAGCATCAAGTTCAGCGATAAAGATGACCGGCTTTACCGCCGACCGACTCCGACCGTGATCGAGCTGATCCAAAGCCGACAGCGGCGACAGTGCTGGAAGATCCCGTCTTCTGCACCATCCCCATCAAGCGCAGTATGAAACCTACTCCTTTGACCAGGCGTGGTAGGGCTGGGCGTGGAGCAGGCGGATGTTCAGGTTGGCGC
>CAZHUS010000226.1:0-3613 GCA_964535555.1 uncultured Verrucomicrobiota bacterium | reverse complement strand
CTGGCGACCGAGAAGCGGACGCGCAAGCAAAAGGACTTGAGCCGGGAGCAACTTCTGTACAGCGACGGATTGATCCGTGGAGTTCGCGGCGGGATTGGCCGTGGAGCAACGGGGTGATTGAGCGGACTGGGCCGTGGGCGCAAGTGCGCGATGGAGTGGGGGGAAGGTGTCACGCTGGACGGGGGACGGTTTCCCGGATTGGGGCCGGGCGACGGTGAGCGGGTGCGGCGTGGCCGGAACGTTGGGATGGGCCGTGGAGGCTATCTGGGATGTTCAGTGCGGAAGCGGGCCAGGAACTGGAGGGCGCGTTGGCGTGCGGCCTCGTCTTCCTCGGGCGCGGGCCGCGGCGCGGCCGGTGCGGGGGCGTGGGGGGCAGGTTTGGGGGCGTAGAGCTGGACGCGGCTGATATTGAGGTCTTCTTCGAAGCGGTCGATCTGCAGGAGGTTGGAGAGTTTGAGGGCGCCGACGTTTCTTCGTCCTTCGCGGATCTCGCGCTGGAGGTAGCGGATGACTTTCTGGAGATCGGATTCCTCGAAGCCGGCGTGGAAGAGTTCGTAATAGAGCCGTTCCCGATCCAAGCGCAGGCTCAGGCGCTGGCCGGTCAGACGGCAGTATAGCGCGTGAGCCTGTTGGATACGCTCGATCATGAGTTGTGGCGAGAGAGGCCCGGCAGTCCGGGCACCTGTTCCATAGCTTGCTGCATGGTTGGCGCGTTGATTTCTCGAGCGTCAGTGCGGGCCGCTTCCAGCCAGGCGGCGCGAGCCAAAAGGCAGACGCTGCGCGGCACGCCTGCGGTGGCCCGGACAAGCAGATCCACTGCGGCGGGTTCGAAGACCTTCGAGCGGTTTATGCCGACGGCTTCCAGTCCGGTTTTGAGATAGGTCTGGATCTCTTCGAAGGTCCAGGGGCTGAGCAGGTGATGAGCGCTGAGCCGTGAACAGAGCGCTCGATGATTGCGGAGTTGGAGCTGTCCCAACAGGTACTCGTCGCCGATGAGGATCAGGGCGAAGGTGGGCTGGCTGGGCAGGTTCAGCCCCAGGAGCAGCCGCAGCTCTTCGAGGGTGCCATGGGTCGAGTTCTGCGCGTCATCCATGACGATGACCAGAGTCTCGCGCTCGTGTTCGGAGAGGTAGCAGGACAGCTCGTCGAGATTGCGCTCCCGGCGGATGCTCCCGCGTTTGCCCAGACTGCGGGCCAGCGTGGCTAAGAGTCCACTGCTGCTCAGGGTGGCCTGGGTCAAATTGACCGGAGTGTAGAGCCGGGTTTCCAGGTGACGGACCCACCGTCCGACCAGGGCTGATTTGCCCATGCCGTTGCCCCCGCTCAGAAGCATGACGCCGCGCAAGGCGGCCGTCTGATCCAAGAGGCTCGTGGCCCGTTGCTGGGAAGGGATGGCGACCCACTGCGTATCCGACAACGGTCCGAACGGCACGGCCGTGGCTCCCCAAGTCCTGGCATAGCGATCCAGTTCGTTCATGGCTGGACCTCCCCGCCGTCGAGCTGGCTGTTGAGATGACGGTCCACCTTGCGGGCCACACCGAAGTCCTGGCCCTTATAGCGGACCAGGATCGGGTCCTTGATCCAGGGATCGAGTTCCAACTGCACCTTCAGGCCGCGCAGAGCCAGGTTGACTTCGTAGAGATCGTTGTCGAGCCGGACGGTGCCGTCTTTGCGCACAACGCGATCGATGCGGGTGTAAAAGAGCCGGTTCAGATCCAGGTGCGGATCCACCAGGCGCAGCAGGGGCAAAGCCCGGGCGAAGCGCTCTTGCGGGCTCTCGCCGATGCCCTGGTGATCCCGCGGGTGGTAGACTTCCTGCAGCCAGCGGGCCAGCTTGCCGTTGAGTTCCTCCAGCGAGCCGGCGCCCTGGCCAGGCAAACGCAAGCCCGCTTCAAAATCCTGCTGCAAGGTCCGGAACATCCGCTCCACCTTGCCGCGGCTCCACGGCCGGCCGGCTTTGGAGTGGATGAGCCGGATGCTCAGGTTGGCGCAGACGATCCGCAGATGGTGATTGAGGAAGGGCCCGCCGTTGTCGGCATACAACTTTCGTGGCAACCCGCGGCGCCGGATCGCCTCCTTGAGACAAAACAACAAGGCCTGGGTGTCGGCGCTCAGCGCGTACTGGGCATAAGGGATCAGCCGCGAGTGATCGTCGATGATCACGCACAGATGGGTGGCGACCGTCTTGGGGTGCAGGGCCAGGAAGGGCCCGGGAGAGAAGTCGACGATCCAGAGGTCGTTGACGCCGGGGGCCTCGAACGCCTTGGTGGGACCGGGAAGGTTCTGGCGCAGAAGATATCGGCGCCCATGCGCATCCAGATCATGCTGTTCCAGCCAACGATAGACCGCCGAGAGCGCCGGCAGGGTCGGGTCGGACTGCTTCCACTGCCGGTACAGCAATTTGACCGGAACCCCCGGAAAGCAACGGACCTGTTCGAGGATCCATTGCTGTTGCTTTTCCGAGAGGCGGCGGGGTTTGCCGCGATCGGACCGTGGTTTGGGTTTGAGCCCCTCGAAACCTCCTTTCTTGAAGGCGTAATACCAGTCTTCGAGCGTGCGCTGGGCGACCCACTGAGGCGGCGCATCGCCCTCTCCTGGCAGGGGCTGAGCAGAGCTCACCTGTTGCAGCGCCGCCGACAAGGGCCAGTGGTGCTGAAGAAGCTCGAGGACGGCTTGAACCAGGCTCATGCGCCGCAAGGCGACGGCCTCTTGAACCGACGGAGATGGATTTTTCATGTCGGCGCGGAGCTTTTCACGCCGCCGCCACCCCTTCAAAAACACCGTTTTGTGGGATGGATAACCCTCTGCGGTTCAAGGAAAGTTCCACCAGACGGTTGCAGGCAGCGGTAGTTGCCTAAAAGCGAAATGCGGTGGTGTTGGGAAAGAAAACAGAGCATCTTAGCCACCGAGTCGAAGGACTGACGCAAGCTGGCCCAGAACGAGGCACCTTCGGAAACCGTGCTACCAACCAGTTGTCCGAACGCCTCTCGGAGGGTCGTCACGCGCGCGGTCAAGGCACTCCACGCTCGTTGGAGGCAACCCGCCTCGACGGCGCGGGGCGGAGGATCCAGGCTATGAGTCTGGATCCCCGCCCGTTGATCAAAGTCGGCTTGGAGTCGTTCGGCACGGACCGACCGATACGGCAATCGGTGCGGTGGTAGGACTGAAAAAGTCCGGCCGCAAGCACGGCTGAGGTAGCGCTGGATCCTCTCCTTGAGCGTCCCTTCCGGATCGGCATTGCGCTCATAACACCCGTGGCGGTCAACGGGCCCCCCGCAACCGCAGGGACAGACCGGCCGCAATCCTCGAAGTTGATCTTCTCGAAATTGAATCGGAGAACTTCCCCAAAGTCCTCACGGCTGATCAAGCCAACTTCTTCCGGGCCCCACGATGCGTCATCCTCCCACCAAATCACCACCGTTCCGCACTCACGCTCCCCCCGGACTCCGCAGCGCTACACAACTTCAGTCCCTTTGGAACGCACAATTGACGCCGCAGGAGGTCGAGCTGCTCAGAGATCTGTCGCGCCAGGTCGCCGAAAGCACTGAGAAGACTCGGCGAGTCACTGTCGCCGAGGCGGTGCAATGGGCAGAGGAACATTTGTTCGACCGGA
>CAZHUS010000225.1:0-3649 GCA_964535555.1 uncultured Verrucomicrobiota bacterium | reverse complement strand
AAGCGCTTGGAGTGCGGGGATTCATCCCCGCTTTTCGGGGCAGGTTCATGGAAAGGGCCCGCGGCTTCGACCTTGCGTCCGTGTCTTGGCAATCCACGTTCACGGGGCACCTCCCATTCCGGTTCTTCAGCGCTCCCCCGGCCACCACGGGCTTCTCGCGGCTTGACGGACCACACGCCCGGCTGCGATCAAACCCTGGATGAGCACGTCCATCACTCCAGGCCCCGCCCCGGCAACACTGCAGGTCTCGTGCGTCCAGATGCACTGGGGCAGGCCGCTTGCCCACAATGTCGCCCGAACGCTCCACTACATCCGGGCCGCCGCCGAGCAAGGGAGCCGGGTCGTGCTGTTCCCCGAGGCGAATCTGACCGGCTATTACCTGCCGTACGTCGTCGAACTTCAGCCGGCCGCCGTCCAGGAAGCCCTCGAACAAGCCCAGGCTGCCGCAGCCCGGCACCGGATCTGGACGATCGTCGGCACCTTCCGCCGAACGCAGGACCGGCTCCTGAACCTGGCGCATGTCATCAACCCTGCCGGGGCCGTCGTCCACGAGTACGCCAAGGTGAACATGGCAGGGCGCGACGAAAAGAAGTACTGCCGCGGCGGCGACAAGCTGTCGCTCTTCGAGCTCGACGGCATCCTGTGCACGCTGGTGATCTGCCGGGACGGACGGCACCCCGAACTTTACCGCCTTCCGGCCATGGCGGGCGCGCAGATCCTGTTTCACCCGTCGTGCAGCTCGGACGAGATCGAGGCCGTGGCCTGGAAGCGCATCTCGGGACGGGCGCAACAGCCGGTGGGTCCGAATTCCAAGATCTTCCACTGCGTCGCCAACACCGTCGGAGAATCGCCCGACGGAAAGCAGACCTCCAGCGGCTGGTCCTTCATCAGGGAACCCAACGGCATTCCGCTCGCCGAAGCCGGCTATTACCAGGAAGAGATGATCACCGCGGTCCTCGACCTGTCCCGCGCTGACCGCAGCTACATCCTCGACAGCCTGCAGAACCCGCCGTTTCTGCGGTCGCACTGGGAGGCGATGGTTCAGCAGGTTCGCGCCCGGGCGAATCTCCCTCCCGAATAGCGAAGGTGTGACCCACGCCCCCATGCAACCACGACCCGCCCCCCTCGGGCGCCAACAACGCGCGTTCAGCATCTGGGTTGCGGCGTTCGGAGTCCTTGCCTTGCTGGTACCGCTCTGGCCCGAGCTGGCACCGGAACGCAGGTTGGGGACGCTGCTGATCGCGGCGGCCGCCATCGAATGGTATCACGGATTGCGCCGCGCCCAGCCGCGGGAACGCCGCGAAGCCTGGACCGGAGGCGCCGTGACGTTCGTCATGGGTCTGCTCCTGCTCAATGCCCCGCTGCTGGTCGGACGCGCCGTGGTGTTGTTGACGGCCGGCTGGTTTGCGTTCGACGCCGCCCGGTACCTGCTCGAGGCCCTGGGAAAGCGGCGGCGCCGCGAGTCTGCGCTGTGGGCTCTGGGCGCCGCGGCAGGAAACCTCGCGGTGCTCTTGATCCTGGTGCTCCTTGGCGGGTCGGGCGTCCTCTGGGTCCTCGCCATCGCGGCCGCCGTTCGTATTTTCGGCACCGCCGCGAACATCCTGCACGCCTCCGTCCACAGCTACCAAGACGCGGGCGACACGGTGTTGCGCGACCTTGGGCTTCCCGAACGTCCGGAGCTGGCAGCTTTGGGAGATCGAATCGAGGCGGAGGAACTCGCCCGCCGTCGCATCGACCGGTACTGGATCTGGACCTTCATCCTCACGCTCTTCGCCATTCATCTTGGCAGGATGGGCTTTGACCGCACCGCCCTCGGAATCGTCGCCCCGGGGTTTGCCGTGTTCGGTGACCTGGTGGTGGCGCTCCTGATCGGACTGGGAATCGTGTTGCCGACGAACCTCCTGCTCCGACAACCCTTGGGACGGGTCGAACGCCTGGGGTGGACTTGGTGCCTGGACCCGGCGCGCCAGGCCAATCGTCCGTCCTGGCAATCGAAGCTCGTCCGGGCCTGGCTGACCCGCCGCCTGCGCTACGCCGTCCGGCTTCGTCAAGCCCGGTACTCTTTCTGGACCGCCATCGGACGCGGTTTGCAGAGCGGGTTGCCCGCCGCCGCCATGCTGGCGGCCACCACCCCGATCTGGGGCATGAGCTGGTACTTCGACACGGAGAACTACGCTTCCGGGATCTGGAACTCCTGGGCCGAGGCGCGCACCGATTCGTGGCGCGAAGCCATGGCCCAGGCGGTCACGACGCGAGCGACTGAAGCCGGGAGACCCGCACCCACTTTCGCCATTCAGCCACCGGGCCTTGATCCGGGAGGCGACTTCGCCTTCATCGTGATCGGCGACACCGGCGAGGGTGACGCGTCGCAGCACATCCTGCGCGATCAACTCCTGCTCGCGGCCGGCCAACCGGACGTCCGGTTCGTCGTCATCTCGTCGGACGTCGTCTATCCGAACGGGGAGATGAAGGACTACGAGGCCAGGTTTTGGCTCCCTTTCAAGGGCGTCCAAAAACCGGTGTATGCCATCCCGGGGAATCACGACTGGTACGACGCTCTGGAGGCCTTCGCGGCCACCTTCCTCGATCGCGAGTCCGCTCGCGTTTCCATGCGCGCCCGCGCCGAGGCCGACCTGAAACTCACGACCACGAATGAGCGTAAGATTGACCGGCTCCTCGAAGAAGCCGACCGCCTCCGCCTCGAGTACGGCGTCCCGACCGGCTTCCAGCAGGCACCGTTTTTCCAGTTCCAGACGCCGAATTTTGCGTTCTTTGCTGTCGACACGGGCGTCCGGAAACGCCTGGACGAGGTGCAACTGGCCTGGTTCAAGACCGCCCTCGAAAGCGCCCGGGGCAAGTTCAAGATGGCGCTGCTCGGCCATCCGCTCTACGCGTGCGGCACGTACCGGGCCGCCGGAAACGAGGATTTCGCAGCGCTCCATGAACTGCTGCACCACCACGGAGTCCAGGTGGTGATGGCGGGGGATACCCACGACCTCGAGTATTATCGCGAGTCCCTGCCGGATGCCGGCACGACCGGCAGAGTGCAGCATCATTTCGTCAATGGCGGTGGGGGTGCCTACCTCACCATGGGCGTGCAGTTCGCGGCCCCGGACAAGATGCCGACGTCCACCTGGGCTTTCTATCCGGCAAAGGCGCCTCTGGTGGCGAAGATCGAGGCGCGCAACCCGTTTTGGAAGCGCCCGATGTGGTGGTGGACGCGCGATCTTGGCGCCTGGCCGTCCTCGCCCGAGTGGTTGTCGGCGGCCTTTGACTACAACGTCGCCCCTTACTTCCAGAGCTTCTTCGAGGTGCGGGTTGAGCCTTCGACGCGGCAGATCCGGCTGCGGCCGTGGGGAGTCAAGGGCCGGCTCCGCTGGTCCGACCTGCAACGCTCCGCGGACCTGCCATCCGAGGGAACTGCGGAAAACGGGCTGGTGGAGTGGGCCTTCCCCTTCCCCGAGGCGGCGCCGGGAACGTAGGCTCCGGCTGAAGCGATCAACAGGTTCGGCAACGAGGGGTTTGATCGCCCAGCGGATCGCAGCGGATTGAGCAGGGCTGATTCATCTGGAGCGCGAGGGCCAGCCCGCCGCACATGGCGCTCGACACGCCGGTGAGGCAGCCCATGGCGCCAAGGCGGATAAATCGA
>CAZHUS010000224.1:0-3884 GCA_964535555.1 uncultured Verrucomicrobiota bacterium | reverse complement strand
CGCCGAGTTGGACGGCGGCCTGGAAGAGGGCTTCTTCGCGGGCGGCGGTGTTCATAATGTCACGTCCCCTCGTACCAACTCATCTACCCGACAAGGCGCTGTTGGCCCCGGGAGAGTGCCGGTCGGCCATGGCCTGGATTTCCCGGCGCAACTGCGCGTGCTCGGCTCGCAGTTCCTCGAGACGGCGCGGGCGCAAGGCCAGGCGCGCCTCTTGCCACCACAGGCTCACCAAGTCTGCCAGTCGATCACAGGAGCGCAGCGCGATGACGCCCGCAGGAGGCATGGCCGCAGACCAGAACACCGCGACCCACGGATTCAGCCAGGTGGCCATGGCCCAGAACACGGCGCCATACCAGCAGGCATAGATCGGCAGACTGAACAGCAGCCGGTACACCGCCAGCCAGGTGCGCCCCCCGCGGTACCGCCACCGAACCACCAGGCGGGTGAGCATGAACGGAACCACGTGATGCGCCACGCCCGCGACCGTTGCCACCATGGTGGGCATCAATCCCAGGAACCCGGCGAGCGAACGCCAGAAGAGGGCCACGCCCCGCGTCCGGATGAGGAGCGATTCCATTCCCAGCCCGTCGGCCGCCAGGCGGGCGCGGTGTTTTAGCATCGCCGCCGCCATTGCCTCGGCCCGGGGTCGGTCCGCGACGAGCGCGTGGTTCATGGCATCGGCAATCAGCTTCCGCTGGCGCAGGGCTGGGATCGGCCCGGTCACCGCTCCCCGGGCGGGTGGCAACAGCACTTCCAATTCGTGCAGGAACGGCTGGAACTGCGGGTCGTCGAGGTGGACGACGACCTCGCGCAACCGCTGCTCGATGGCTTTCGTGAGCTGCCTCAAGGCGCGCCGACTATCGCCTCCGTGCTCACTCAGCGGTCTGGCCACGTCGATGGGGCGACCGACGCGCACCCACACCGAGCTGCGAAACTGCTCCTTGCGTTCGTAATTCAATCCCAGCGGCACCACCGTGACCGCCGCCCCGTCCGCGACCGCTTGGAGCGCAATCCGGGCCGCGCCGCTGCGAATCATCTCGACCCGCGTCAAGTCATGGCTCTTGCCTTCCGGGAAGATGCCCACCGCTTCGCCGCGAACGAGATAGGCCGCCCCCGCGCGCAGGGTCTCCAGGTTGCGCCGCACGTTGGCCGGGTCATCGGCCCCCCGATACGCCGGGACCATTCCCACCGCGTGGAGCAGCCCACCCAGAACCGGCAGTTCGAACAAAGGCGCTTTGGCGTAGAAATGAACCGGACGCTGCGTCACCCAACCGATCACGGGCGGATCAAGCAGGGAATTGGGATGGTTGGCGACGAACAGGACCGGACCCGATCTCGGGATGCGCTCGCGGTGCGAGACCTCGATGACCGGGTAGTAGAGGCGCATGAGACTGCGGGCAACGCGTCGCGTCAGTTGCCCGGTGGCCGCGTAGGCCTCCGGCCAGGCGGAGGGCGGAGTCTGGCGCGAAGGTTCCGGGCTCTCGGAGCAGGCGGTGGTGTTGGTCATAGGGTCAAGCTGGAACCCCGGCATCACTCGGCGCCTCCGCGCCAGATGCGCAGCTCGTTGGCGTCCACACTGAGGAGGGTCCGACCGTCGGGTTGGAAACGAACTCCGGCCACGGCGTTGGCGTGCCTGCCCAAGACAGCGATCTCGCGCAGGGTTGGAACGTCCCAGAGGCGCACCGCCCCCTCCAGGTCGCCGGACACCATCCGGGTGCCACCTGGCGAGAGCGTCAAGGCCACGAGCCGGGCGAGGCTGCCTGTCACTTCCTCGATCACGAGCCGACGGTCCGGCCAATCGAACTTACGCAGCACACCCGCCCGGCTGGCGGCCACCACCGTCCGATTGTCCGGGAGCGCCACGATCGCCGAGACCGGGCCCGGAAGCGCTCCCGGCCAACGCTCCGACCGGCCGGTGCCGGAGTTCACGGACTCGATCGTGCCGCTCCGGTCACCCAAGAACACCGCAGCTCGATCTGGCGAGGTCGCCATGGCCAGGACCTCCCGGATAGCAGTGGGAAAATTCCGGACGACCCGCTCCCCGGGAATTTCCCAGACCAGGAGATGCGGTGCCCCTTCGAAAAGGCCGTGGATCAGGAGGGTGTCGGCGGAGTGCCCGATGGCGTGGTGACTGAGGAGCCTGATCCTGGGGAAGCCGACGACCGGCTCGAGTTGCTCCGAGCCTCGGTACAGGAGGAGTTCCAGTCCCTTCCCCGTTTCGGATTCATCCGAGGAAGGCACCACGAGCCGGTAGTCCGTGCCGGGGAGCGGGATGACCGCGGCGCCGGTGAACGCTGGCGGCGGCAGCACGCGGAGCGGCTCGATGGTTTCTCCGACCCGCGACACATCCCAGCACGTCCAGCGGCGCTCCCGGCCCACCGCGGCGAGCACTCCGAACCGAAGCGTGGCGTAGTTCTTGCCAGTCGGCAGCCGCCATCGCTCTTCGCGAGCTTCCGGTTCCCGCAGATCCCAGGAGCGC
This sequence comes from uncultured Verrucomicrobiota bacterium, assembly GCA_964535555.1. Lineage (GTDB taxonomy): Bacteria > Verrucomicrobiota > Verrucomicrobiia > Limisphaerales > J093 > DSVZ01. The sequence continues at coordinate 1,405 of CAZHUS010000224.1, read as the reverse complement.
ACCGACTGGTCACGGCTGCAGGTGAGGAGGAACTGGCCGCCCGCCACGAACCCACCGCCCCACGTTTCATCGCTGTGGCCGCGCAGGACCTGGGGCGGCGCGCTTTCGTTGCTGAGATCCCAGACCCGGATCACGTGGTCCACTCCGAACGAGGCGAGGCGCCTGCCCTCCGGCGTCACGGTCAGCCCGAGCACACCCGGCGGATGCTCTCCCACCGTGCGGCGGCGCTGTCCGGTAGCGAGGTCCCAAGAGGTGATTCGCCCCCCGTCGGCGGTCGTGAGGAGGCAGCGGTTCCCCTCGCCAAAGGCCAGCGGACTTCGGGCATCAGGGGCAAGTCTCTCGGCCCGGACCGCCAGCCGGGCAACGATTTCACGGTCCGGCAGACGCAGAACGATGACCTCGGTTTCGCCGGTATCGGCGGCCAGAAGCCGGCCGTCCGCGGAGAGCGCCAGGCTCACCACGCTGCGGATTGACTCACCGCCCGTCATCGCCAGCGCCGAATCCGTCCGGATGTCAATGAAGGTCAGCGGATGCGGCGCGTCCGGTTCGTTGGTGAAGCTGCGGCGGGCGACGGCGAGCGCGTTCTTGCCGACGAAGAACATGAGGTTGACTTCGCAACCAAGGTTCCCACCGAGCAGGCCATGCGGGTGCAACTCGCCGTAGCTCGTGTTCGAATGCCAGTTGGTCAGCCGGCTGAGAACGGACTGCGGCGCATCCAGCGGACGGATCTCGATCGCCAAGCCGCGGGCTACGGCAAGGCGCGTTCCATCGTCCGACAGCGCGATCGCGGTGGTGCCCTCCGGCGCGGCAAATCCCATCAGCAGACGCCGCCGCGACGCATCCCAGACCTGGATCGTCCCGGCGGAGTTCAAGGGCGGCATGGTTTGCCCACAAGTCACGAACCGGTCCCCGTGGGAGGTGAGCAATTGACGCGCACCGCCCGGATGTCTCCCGATCTCAACCGAATCGTCTGCGCGCGCCATCGCCTCGTAGTAGAACCACTCCCACTCCCGGAACTCCTCCTGCTCCGGGCTCGGACGATGCTCCGACAGGAGGCGACGAGCCCTTCCGATGTTCCCGGTCTGCAGAGAGTCGGCCACGAGGCGCATATCGGCCAGATACCAGGCATGCCGGGCCCGCTGTTCGGCCTCACTGGCACGGTCTCGCTCCCGGAACGCGGTCTCGGCCTGCTCGTGCTTTTCCAACTCCGCCTTCCTGGCACGGGCCCACTGCCAGGTGCTGACACCCAGGCCGGCGACAAGGGCCAGGATCACCGCGGTCCCGGACGCGAAGACGAGCTTGTTCCGCCCTACCGCCTTCCGAAACCGATACGCCGCACTGGGTGGACGTGCGACCACCGGCTCGTTGCTCAAATGCCGCTTGAGATCCGCCGCCAGTCCGTTCG
>CAZHUS010000223.1:0-3950 GCA_964535555.1 uncultured Verrucomicrobiota bacterium | reverse complement strand
TACCCGCCCGCCGTCCCCGCCGCCCAGACGGGGTTGCCAATACGGATACGATCAACGCCAGGGCGATGGCCGCGCCCAGGCAGCAGGCGGCATAGAAGAAGAACAGCGCGGCCCCGGTGAAGGGCACGTAGCGGCCGAGCTTGGCGACGCCCAGGTTCGCCACGGCCACCGTGCTGGTCCAGAAACTCATCAAGGTGCCCTTCATCTCCGGTGGCGCCTGGCTGTAAGCGAACTCCAGACCGGTCGTGCTCACCAGCACCTCCGCCAACGTCAGCAGGGCGTACGGCCCGAACTGCCACAGGATGGAAAGCACCTTCCCGTCGTCCAAAGGGACTTGGACCAGGCCGGCCGCGACCCAGGACAACACCGCGAGGAACATCCCGCTGACCATGCGCCGAAGTGGCGTGAGCTCATATCCGAGCCGGCTCGAGAGCGGGTAAACCACGCCTTGCATCAGGGGGATGAGGATCATTACCAGCGCCGGGTTGATGAACTGCATCTGGGCCGGCTGGAATACAAAACCTCCGACCTGCGGGTCCATCTGGCGCGCCTGCAGGACCCAGGTGCTCGCCTTCTGATCGAACAATGCCCAGAAGAACGGGATCGGCGCGAACACCAGCAGGACGCGCAGCACCGCCCGCACCCCCGCCACGGCCGACGCCGGGTGGCGCGTTGCCGCAGCCTCCCAGGCCGCGTAGCCGCGCCGGCGCGCCTTCCATGCCGTCCAAAGCACGCGGGTGAACGAGTGGGGATTCGCGCCCGTGGGCGGGGGTTTCACGTAGTAATGACGACCGGCCCAGAAGATCACGGTCGAGAGGAACATCAGCACGCCCGGAACGCCGAAGGCCACCGCCGGACCATGGTGTTTGAGCAGGAGCGGCACGAAGAGCGACGCAAAGAGGGAGCCGAAGTTGATGCTCCAGTAGAACGCCCCGAACACCGAGCTGGCCAGATGCTTGTTATGCTCGTCAAACTGGTCCCCGACCATGGCCGAGACGCACGGCTTGATGCCGCCTGATCCCAGCGCGATGAGGAACAAGCCCAGGAAAAATCCAGGTTTGTGCCCATGGAACAAGGCCAGGCACGCGCAGCCGACACAATAGACCAGGCTCAGCCAAAGCACCGTGCGGTACTTCCCCCAGAACCGGTCGGCAAGATAACCGCCCAGAAGCGGGAACAGGTACACGCCCGCCACAAAGGTGTGAAAATGGTCCTTGGCCAGGCTCTCCCGCAGCTCGAGATCGGGAACCTCGGTGCGCAGGAGGTGATCCACGAGGAACACCGTCAGGATGTTCCGCATGCCATAGAAGCTGAAGCGCTCGCAGGCTTCGTTGCCGATGATAAAGGGGATTTGCCGGGGCAGCCGCGCCTTCCGAGGCGCTGCCGCCGGGTGCGGTGGGATTGCGTTGGAGGCGGCCATTCGCGCCGCGAGTGTAGAAGACGGATCCGGACTTGGAAACCTCTCCGGTGCACAACTCCGATGCCCGTGAGGCACAGCCGCCGCGCCGGAGATCTCACCCTCGCGGCTGGCGCGGGCCGGCAATGTGCTGTTGAGTTGCGCAACCGGCCGTGCCGGACGTGGCCATCATGAACACCAAGGACCTGATTCAGTTGGGCGTGCCCCCGGGAGAGGCGACCCGCCGGGGAGTCGACCTGATCGCGCGGTACCTGCTTAAGGGCCTCGACCGCTCGAAGCTGGCAGAACAGGTCGCGGCCGTGGTGCGCCAGCCCGATGCCTTTTTGGACGATCCGCTCTGTGGAGAGTTTGCCCGGGCGCTCCAACGCAGCGGCCGGGAACTGCGGGAGGCCACCGCGCCGTGGCGCCAGTGGGGCGAGCACCTCGAGCCGGAGGCGGTCAACCAAATGGGACGCGCCTGCCAGTTGCCCGTGGCGGTGGCGGGGGCGCTGATGCCGGATGCTCACGTCGGGTATGGGCTGCCGATTGGCGGCGTTCTCGCCACCGACAACGCCGTCATCCCCTACGCCGTCGGCGTGGACATCGCCTGCCGGATGAAGCTGAGCGTGGTCGACCTGTCCCTGCGCGATCTGGACCGGCAGCGCGAACGGCTGACCAAGGCGATCGAGGCTGAGACGCGCTTCGGAGTTGGCGCCAGTTTCAAGCAGCGCCGCGATCATCCCGTCTTGGAAGCTGACTGGTCCGTCAGCCCGGTCACCCGGCAACAGCGCGACCGTGCCTGGGCCCAGTTGGGAACCAGTGGCAGCGGAAACCACTTCGTTGAGTTCGGCGTGTTTGCCAACCCGGAGCCGGTCGGATCCCTGCCCGCGGGCGAGTACGTGGCTCTCCTCAGCCACAGCGGCAGTCGCGGGACCGGCGCGAGTGTCTGCGATCATTACAGCCGGCTGGCGATGTCACAGCATCCGGAATTGCCCAAGGAACACCGGCATCTTGCGTGGCTTGCGATGGATTCGGCGGAGGGCCAGGAGTATTGGGCGGCCATGGAACTCATGGGGCGTTACGCCGCGGCCAACCACGCCCTGATCCACCACCACCTGGCCCGGCACCTGGGGCTGCAAGTGCTCCTCGACGTGGAGAATCACCACAACTTCGCCTGGAAAGAGCGCCACGTTATCCAGGGGGTCGAGCGCGATGTCGTCGTTCACCGCAAGGGCGCGACGCCGGCCGGCACGGGCGTTTTGGGGTTCATTCCCGGGTCGATGGCCACCCCCGGGTTCCTGGTGCGGGGAAGAGGCAGCGTCGAGTCGCTCGCTTCCGCAGCCCACGGTGCCGGGCGCCTCATGAGTCGGAGCAAGGCCAAGGAGACCTTCGAGTGGGAGAAGGTCAACCGCGTGTTGAAGGAACGCGGGGTGAAGCTCATCTCCGCCGGCTTGGACGAGGTCCCCATGGTTTACAAGGACATCCACCAGGTCATGGCCGCGCAGAGCGATTTGGTCGAGGTCCTCGGCACCTTCAACCCGAGGCTGGTCAAGATGGCCCCGCACGGGGAACGCGCGGAGGACTGAGCGGACGCCTGATGGCCTGCTGGCCCGCCGAACCGCGGCATGGTCGGAAGTAGGTCGGGCACGCCGTGGCCCGTCGAGGGCGGCTTGCGAGGATGCACGCCGTCCTGGTCGCCTCCTGACGTCGGCGCCTACCGGAGGGGCGGTGGGGCGAGGCTGCGCAAGGCCGGTTCATTGCAGGAACTTCTCCCTTCGCAACATGCGGATCAGGACATCCGAAAAGGGGGTCTCGGTGCTCGCCCGCACGTAACCCAGTTCATTCCGACGACAGAACGTGGCCAGCTGGTCACACCAGTCCTTGAAGGTTTCGCGATAGCGCCGCAGCAGCGCTTCCGTGAGGGTCACTTCGCGATAGCGCCCCGTCTCGGCATCCAGCAGGCGAAGGTCCCCCAGCAGTTCGGGGTTCGTTTCTTGTGGCGACACGCAATGGACGGCGAACACCTCGAACTTCTGGTAGCGGAGCGCGTTGAGCCCCGCCAGCACACCCGGGTCGTAGAAATCACTCAGCACGACGGCCAGCCCGCGTTTCCTCGTACTGGCGGCGAAGCTCTTGAGGCACGCCGCCAGGTTCGTGGGCCCGGCCGCGGTGGCGCGCTCCAGGAAGTGAAGCAGGCGGAAGACCTTGCCCTTGCCGCGCAATGCCAGTTGCAGCGCCGCGCTCCGGGGCAGGCTTTCGCCCAACGGAATGACGAAGACCCGGTCCAGCCCGGCGAGTCCGAGGTACCCGATGGCCGCGGCCATGCGCCGCAGCCAGTGGAACTTGTACGGCATTCCGAAATCCACGGAGCCCGAGCAATCCAGCAACAGGTAGATGTGCAGGTCCTCCTCCTCCTCGAAGAGCTTCAGGAAGAGCTGCTCTGTCCGGAGGTAGATGGACCAGTCGATGAACCGGAAGTCGTCGCCCGGCGCATAGGCCCGGTGATCGGCGAACTCGACGCTCACGCCCTTGGTCCGGCTCCGCCGCTCCGCCT
>CAZHUS010000222.1:0-4078 GCA_964535555.1 uncultured Verrucomicrobiota bacterium | reverse complement strand
AGGTTTCGAGAAAGGTTGCACGGCTTTCGGGGATTGTGCCGCACAAACAATCCTCTACCATTTCGCTGATCGGGCAAGACGCCAAAGGAACCAATGTTTACAAGGGGCAAACGCATGTTGGTAACTTTCGACTGGCGGTACGATTTGACCCCGCTTCGGAGCCCGTGATGTAGGCAAGTGTCGGCAACAGTTCCTCGGCTCGCGCCCCATCCAAATTCAGCTTCGCTCGTGACGGACGACCGCCGGCTCATTCGGGGTAGTGACCAAATTCGCGACCTTGGCAACCCGATCAACGCGCGACTTCACCTCAGCCGTTTCTCGCGCAGCCAGACCAGAAACCGTGCCGGCGTTATCATCTCGATGCCGAACGGCTTGCCCAACTCGAGCAGATCACCGTCACGGGTGACGACAAACCCAGCCTTCGCAGCCAGGGCGCAAGCGAGGAACGGATCGTCTTTTGCATCGCGGCTCCGGCGCTTGCCCAGCGGCGCCGGTTCCACCCACTTGGCTTTCAAGCGCAACCAAGCCAGCGACCCGGCGCTGTTGCCGGCGGGAAACCGAGGCTGAAACTCGGCGGCGATGGCTTCGTATTCGGCGAAGACCTCGGCCGACACGGCCACCGCGTAACAGCGCTGCGCCAATCCGGCCAAGCAGCGCCGGGCCATGCTCCGGGGCCAGAAGACGGCGCTGATGACGGTGTTCGTGTCGAGGACAACCGTGGTCATGCCTTCGGCGCGGCCTGCCTCGCGCTGCGGTGACGCTGGATGGCGGCCTGAATGGCGGCATGATCCTCATCCGTCGGCTCGCCTTGGGGGGCGCCGGGGTACTCGCCGAAGATGCGCTCGAACTGCTCCATCTCGCGCTGCTGCATCTGACGGATGGCATCGCGGACGACTTCATTCTCGTTCTGGTACCGCCCCGACCGCACCTGTTCCTTCACATAGCGCCGGAGTTCAGTGGTCAGGTTCACGTTCAGTGCTTGCGTCAGCATACGGACGAAAATAGTTGGTATGGCCATCTTTGGCAATCTTGGCCTTCCACAAACTGGCGGTCTGCTCGCCCTGGACAAACCAGAACCATCTAGTCCAGCCTGGCAAATCGGTCGAACCCCTGATCGAAAGTCACCCGTTGCGCCTCGCTCTGGCTCGCCCAGTCGTCGGAAAGGTACTGCAGGAGTGACGCCAAGAACTCCTCCGGCGAAATGGAGATGGCGGCGTTGGGCTTGATGCAAGAACGGCAGGGACTGACTTTGGGTGGGCGTGCAACGTGAGCCTCGCACTGAGCGGGCGGGGCGGCAGCAACGCACACAAGTCCTGATCGTGGTGTCCTCGGAGGCGGGCGCGGAGTTCCGCGTGAGGAAGCGGCCTGCGCCTCCTCCACACGAAATCACGCAGCCAGGGATGAGCGAAACACCCCGGGCAGGCCGTCGGGCCTCGGTCGGCTCCGCCCAATGGTTGTTGCTTCATGCGCGCCACGCCCAGTGCGCCAAGTTGCACTCGCCGCCGCAACCCGAACCCCCCGCGGGCAGTCTGAGGTTCTGGCCAACGTGCGCCGGCACGTGCCCCTGGCTCGTCAGTTGACCAGCGGCGATGAGGTTGGCAGCTTCCTCCTATCCACGCGTCGCCGGAGAGCAGGAGTGTTCAAGCCAGGCACGGGCGCTGGATTGACAGAAACGGACCAGCCATGAACCAAGATGGGACCAGCCAAGGCAAACGAGGCCTGTCCCCGGAAGAGGTGGACGCGCTCAACCGGCACGGTGTCTTCTTTAAGAAGCGCGTCCTGCAGGAACTCAGCAAGATCCCAGGCATCGGCATCGTTGATGAGGAGGTCGGCGTCCCTTTCGGTGGCACGCGTGTTATTGACATCGTGGCTGCCGCCCAGGCCAGCCAACCGCACATCTTCTTCGTCCTGGAATGCAAGCGCGTGTACCAGAAGACCTGGCTCTTCTTCGGTGCCTGGGACCGACGGTTTCGGCTCACCCGGCTGAACGCGACCCTCACAGGGCACGCGAGCTGCTTTTGTGCGGCGGGGCAATGGCCCTTCCCGGTCGCGTCCGAAGGCTTCGAGTATCGGCTCGCTGGCAAAGGAAAGGACAAGGAGCCTCGGTGCGATCAGGACCCCATCTTCCAGGCCGCCGCCCAGCTTTGCGCTGGCTACTGCGGATTCATCGCCAGACGCCAGCGCGAATTCCCGAGGCCAGAGAGTCACTTGACGGTATGCGAGCGGTACATCCCTGTGCTCGTCACAAACGCGGAGCTTGTGATCGTCGAGGACCGTTTTCAAGAGGTCAGCCTCGAAACCGGTAGTGCCCCGGAGTCGCTGCCAGGGAAGCGTGTTCCCGAGCTTGTCTTGAAGCACCCGTTCCCGACCCCGGCCGGTGTGGAACGGGACTTCCGCGATTCGCAGAATCCGCCACCTCAACCCGGCCACTGGAGCCAGCTTCAGAAGGAGTCCGTTTACATCGTACGTGCCGGGCACCTGCGCGAGTTCTTCAGGGACGACTGCCTCGAACGCTTCCGTACTGCGTGACCGCACCCGGCGCGTCGGAGTCCAGCCCGAGCCGCGTGGCGTTGGCGGCCAAGGTCACGCTGCGATGCGCCGTCCGATGCGAACGGAGGACGCAGATGAATCACGCGCCAGGTCAGCCGTGCGGCGCCTGCGGCTGGGCGGTTTCGACTCGACAGGCGCGGACGACCGACAACCATGCGGCGGCATGGGCGAGGTGACGGAACTCCTGCCTTACCATCCTGATCAGCAGCCGCTCCACGAGGAGACATCCCTGTGGCGCTACGTCCCGCTGAAGACTCTCTTCTTCCATTTGGCGGGGTTCGTGTTTCTGCCGTCCGTGGGAACACTGAAGCGGAACGAACCGTTCGAAGGGTTCTTCTCCGAGGAGATCAAGTGGTACAACGAGGCGTTCAGCAAAGCGTTCGGGGAGAAGAAGCGCGAGGTGGCCGATTGGATTGACCGGGAACTGTGTTCCGAGAGCGAACGCAAGCAGATTGCGTCCTCACGCTGGGGTGACGAGGTGTCCCGGTTACGCCAGCGGCGCCTGATCGAGTTCATCCGCAACACCAGGTATGCCTGGTGCTGGTTTGAATCCCCGAGAGAGTCGGCGGCAATGTGGTCGGTTTACGCGAATCAGGGTGTCGCAATTCGCACGACCACCCGAAGGCTGCGCGCCCTGTTGGAAGCCCAGGGTCCAGACTTCATGTACAGGCGCATGCGTTACGTTGATGTGCCAGACGGAGTTGGTCGCGACTTCAGCCCGGAGGATCCGGTGGATTTCGCGCTGCTACTCAGGCCCTACTTCATCAAGCGCTCCGAGTACGAGTCCGAGAGGGAAGTGCGCTTCGTGATGACCGGACGACAACTGGAACATCTCGGCGGTCGCATACTCCAGGGCTGCGATCCCCGAACGTGGATGTCAGAAGTAAGGCTGTGGCCCGGATTAGGGCGTGCTGAGGCGGAGGTGTTGAAGGACCTCGTGAAACAGAAGGCCCCCGACCTACCCTGTGATCGCTCGGAGCTCCTGCAAGCTGAGACCGATCGATTTGCCGAATGGAACGAGGAAGTCTCCCCGTCGGCGATCAAGTCCTGGCTCTCCGAAGCTGATGATGTTCCTGCGGCGCTCAAGCGTTTGTAGCACAGTTGCTCCTCCCGTGCATTCCCGGCCACCCCCGGCCCCTCAAAGTCCCTCGACTGACCACCGCAGACCTGGAGGCGTCACGGCAGTGGTGTTCACGTTCGCGCACGGGGTCTGACACCGCGCGAGGCGCGGCGCCACGTTGGACGCGTGAACAGATCCGTACGGCCCGGGTCGCGCCACTGCTCCCGCTGCTCTCCCAACGCGGGTTGTCGGTGGTCGCGCAGGAGGCGGGCAACTTCCTCCTGCCGGCCTATCCGGGCTTGATCGTCAAAGACAGTTACTGGCGCTGGCCCGAGCGCGACGTCGCCGGCAACGCCATTGACTTCTTCATGCGCGTCCTCTCCTTCCACGACGCCATGCGTGCGATCACCGGTCGCTAGAGCAGTTTAAATAAAACTGTAGCCGCACGCGGCGAACCAGTTCCGGGCG
>CAZHUS010000221.1:0-4228 GCA_964535555.1 uncultured Verrucomicrobiota bacterium | reverse complement strand
CGCTTCAGCGCCGCTTTCGGTCGTCGTCCCCCATCGCAAAGCGCCGATGAATCGGCGCACTCCAAACGCGGTGCGTCGCCGGACGCGGCCACGGTATCGCGAAGCGCTGGGCGAGGAAGCGGGTCAGGCCGTGCCAGACGCTCCCGCCGGGATTGCGGCCTCGGTCACATTCCATCCGCCGTCGATCGCAAGGACCTGGCCGGTCACGTATCGTCCCTCGTCCGAAAGCAGGAAAACCGCCGCGGCGTTTAGATCCTCCGGACGGCCCATCCGGCCACCATCCAGAGGCTGCTTGGCTCGGATAAACTCCCGGATCCGTGCATCGCCTTGAGCCCGCTGCGACATCGGTGTGGCCACCAGACCCGGCGCCAGCGCGTTGAACCGGATGTTCTGGCCCGCGTAGCCACTCGCGGCGGACCGGGTCAGTCCCAGAATTGCCGCCTTCGCGGTTGCATAGGCATGCGTGGAGAAGAACTGAGGCGAGGGCGAAAAAGCCAGGACCGAGGCCAGATTAAGCACGGAACCGCCCCCACCCTGCTCCAAGAACCGGCGTACGGCGGCGCGATTCGAATAGAACACCGAGGAGAGGTTGAGACGCAGCGTGGCGTCCCAGCCGTCGTCGCTGATTTCATGCAACGGCCCGTCACCCCACTTGCGCCCGCTCCCCCCCGCCACGTGATAAAGTCCGTCCAGTCGCCCATAGGTGCCGACGGCAACCTCGATCCCCGTGGTGGCAGTTTCGGGCAGCGTGACGTCCAAGGTCAGAACCGGCGTCCCCGGATCGAGACTCTCGCGCGCCTTCGCCGCGTGCTCGTCGTCGCGGCCTACGACCACAACGCAGGCGCCTTCGGTCTGAAAGGCAAGGGCGGCCGACAGGCCGATCCCGCTGGTGCCGCCGATAACCACCAGGACTTTACCGTCGAGTCGTGACATAGATGGCGTGAACGCAGGGCCTGGTTGTTCCCCGAAAGGCCGGAACCTCAGGACCGCAAGACCGCGACGCCATCCTAAAGCGAGGGCCGCCCCGCGAGGCAAGCCCGGGGAACGGGGCCAAAGCCGGCTTGCACTTCGTTCCTTCGCCTGTATCCATCGCGGGGTCATGAACGGCGAAGCCGCCGGCGCACCTCGTGGTTGCCTGGGAGTATGGGTCTGCCTGACATTGGTGTTGCTGGGGAGCACCGCATGCAGCCCGAGCCGCCTGTTGTCGCGGGCCATGCTCCGGGCGCCCAACACGTATCCGACCTGGCTAGCGCCGGCCCCGCGGGTCACGTTTCGGCTGCCCGCGTCACTCCTGACGAACCTGCCCACAGAACGAATCCAGGTCGGGCCGCCCCCCGCGGAGCTTGCCGTCATGCACGTGCCGGCCGGGGATTACCAGGTACGGGTCACTTCGACCAACCTGTTCCGCCGAGGCCGGCCGGAATACCGATTCAGCATGAAGGCGGTTTTTCCCCTAACCGCAAGCGAAGCTGGGACAGAAGCCCAGGCTCGAGGCACGGTCGTGATTCTCCACGGGTACGGAGTCGATTCCCTGAGCATGTTGCCGTGGGGCGTAATTCTGGCGGAGGCCGGGTACCAGAGCGTCCTGGTCGACCTGCGCGGCCATGGGGAGTCCAGCGGCCGGCGGTTCCACTTCGGAACGGTGGAGGTTCGCGATGTTCAGCAGGTGCTGGATCGCTTGCTCCAGGAAGGAAGAGCGCGTGAGCCGGTCGCGGTTCTGGGTGACTCGTTCGGCGCCGCGCTCGCCCTCCGCTGGGCAGCTTCCGACTCCCGGATCGTGGCGGTGGTGGCCCTGGCGCCGTACGCCGAGCTGCTCCCCGCCATCCTCGGCCTGCGCGAGGACTATGCGGCCTGGGTTCCCCGGGGCTGGGTGGACGCAGCGGCGCGTCGCCTGCCCGGGGCGCTTGGCGTCGATCCGGAGTCTCTCGACACCACTTCCGTCGCGGAGGGTCTGCAGACGCCGACCTTGTTGGTGGCAGCGGGTCAGGACGGCATCGCCCCGGCTCCAGCAGTCGGTCAACTCGCCCGTCTGTGTGCGGGACCGGTCAAGTACCTTACCGTCGCCTCCGCCCACCACGAATCCCTCCCCTTCCACTTCGAGGAGTTGAGAGAGGTCGTTGTGGATTGGCTGGAAGCCTACTGCCGTTGACGTAGCAGGACTCGAGTCGTGCCGGCGCCCCGAGGCGTCTCGCCTGGAGGCAGGCTTTCCAGCCTGCAGGTCCGTCGGGCTCTCGAGCCCGCGCGTGTCTCGATTCCACACGCCAAAGCGCGCCTCGAAAGTCACGCCAACTGGCAGCCACGAATGGCTCCCCGGCGACTCGGCCGCGCATCCGACCTCCACTGCCAGGCGGCTCGGCACCGTCGCGCCCCGACAAAACGCCGCACTTGGCACCCCTACTCCCCGACCCGATACTTGGGCGTGCAGTTGGACCTGTTCTTCGGGAAAAAACGCGAGGCCGCCACCGGACCGGACACGCTGAGCTTGAGCGACCGCGTGGTGCCGTTGAAGTTCGTGCGCCACGACCGCGCCCGGAGGTACGTCCTGCGGTTGAGCCCGGAAGGCGTGGTGCGCGTGACCGTGCCCCGCCGGGCCTCGCTTCAAGGCGCCCGTCAGTTCGCCGAAAGTCAGCGGGAATGGATCGAGCGACAACTCGCCCGCCGCGCCGCCCTGCCGGCGTTGGACCCGCGATGGTCCGGAGGCACGGTCATCTGGTATCGCGGGGAAAAGGTGGGACTGCTCGTCGAACTGGCCGGTGACCTGGCAAGGATCCGGTTTGCTGACCAGGTGCTGAACGCACCCGCCGTCTCTCCCGACGTTCGTCAGGCCGTCGAGTCCCACCTGCACCGACTCGCGGTGGTGTCGCTGCCACCCCGGGTGTTCGAGCTGGCTGCAAGCGCCGAACTCCGCGTGCGACGCGTTCATGTTCGCAACCAGCGCACGCGCTGGGGTTCCTGCTCGCAGAACGGAACCATCTCGCTGAATTGGCGGCTCATTCAGACGCCCGACGAGGTCCGGGACTACGTCGTCTGGCACGAGTTGATGCACTTGCGCGAGATGAACCACTCGCCCCGGTTCTGGAGAGCCGTCGCCGGCGTTTGTCCCGGGTTTGAGGCGGGGCGGTCCTGGTTGCGACAGCACGGCGCCTCCCTGCGTTGAGCCAGCGCTGCACCTTGTGCTGTCGCAGCGGTGACACTACCGTCGGCGTGCATGGCTTCGAGCATCCTGTGCATCGGCACCACGCCGGCACTCCAGCGCGTGATGGTGTTCCCCCGGGTGAGCATCGGAGAGGTCAACCGTGCGCGCCAAACCCGTGAAGGTATCGCGGGAAAATCCATCAATGTCGCCAAAGTGCTGCATGCCCTCGGTGGCCGGCCGCACGCTTTGAGCTTCGTGGGAGGGCCTGGCGGGGAAGCGGTCCGTCGCGAACTGGCCGCGAGGAAGATCTCCTCGGACTTGATCGAACTTCCCACCCCGGTGCGCCTTTGCGTCACGGTCATCGATGAAGCCTCGGGCCAGGTCACCGAGCTCGTCGAGGAAAGCCGCCCGGTCGAAGCCGGGATGTTCGAGCAATTCCTCCGGCGGGTGCAGCGACGCCTGCCCGGCTGCCGGGCCGCGGTCATGTCCGGTACCATCGCTTCCGGGGGGCCGGCCGATCTTTATGCCCGCTGCGTGCACGTCGCCCGTGAAGCCGGCGCGCTCGCCGTTGTCGACGCCACGGGAAAGGCCCTTGAGCTCGCTCTGGAGGCTCGACCGGATGTAGTGAAGCCCAACCGCAATGAACTTGCCACGACCGTGGGCACGCCCCTCCCCGACGAACCCTCCGTCTGGGCCGCCATGCGTGAGTTGGGCCAACGCGGCGCGGCCCGTGTCGTTGTCACCTCGGGCAAGAAGCCCGTGCAAGCCTGGGACGGCAGCCGGGCCTGGCGCATCACGGTCCCCGAAGTGAAGGCGATCAACCCGATCGGCTCCGGCGATGCCTTCACCGCCGGTCTCACGCTGCACCTGATCCGGGGCGATGACCTGGGCGAGGCATGCCGCTGGGGAACCGCAGCCGGTGCCGCGAATGCCCTGACCCCGCTCGCCGGGGAATTGGATCGCGCCGAGGTGGACCGGCTCGCGCGCGACATCAAGGTCGAACCGGTCTCCCTGCCCCACGCATGAATCCGACGGCCATCGAAGGTCACCTCAAGCTCGTCCTCGTCCAGTGGTGCGTCATCATGGCGGTGG
>CAZHUS010000220.1:0-4243 GCA_964535555.1 uncultured Verrucomicrobiota bacterium | reverse complement strand
GCGAGACCACTGGCCCTCAGGCGTCCTTCAAAACGCTGTGTCCCGCTGCGGGACATGGCGTTGCTCAGACGTCTGAACGGGGAGCTGGGAGCCTGGGCTCGCTTGCGCGTGGCGAACCAGGGTCGCGGTCAGGACGGTTCTAGTCCGTTCCGGCGTGAGTTCTGCCTCTTTGACGCGGACAGTACCGGTGGCGTGAAACTGTGCGATACTGGGCGATGTTCGGACGTCCGAACATCGGCCAGGACGTCCGGGGCCTGATCGAGGATGCGCAAGGTCTGGTTGGCCTTCGTCAGGACCTTGCCCACCCGCTGGGCGAGGTCGCGTTGGGTCAGGACGAATTCGGTCATCCGGCAATCGGTTGGCAGTCTCCAAAACGCCGTATCCCCCGCGGGATACCCCATCGTTCAGACGTCTGAACAGAGGCCCTGGGCTTTGGGCTCGCTCAAGCGTGGCGAGCCAGGGCCTCGGTCAGGACAGCCCTGATCCGTTCCGGAGTGAGTTCTCCCTCTTTGACGCGGACGGTCACCGTTGCGTGAGACAGCGCGATGCTGGCCGTCGTTTGTCGCGATGGTCCACCCTTGGCGTGGTCCTTGGCAGTCCTCGCCTCTCGGGCGGTCACCTTCCCCGCCTTCATCTGCTCCCATAGGTCTCGCTGGGCCTCGGGCTCGGACACCTTGGCCAGTTCCAACAGCGCGGACTTGGAGGCGTGTTCAGACGTCTGAACATCGGCCAGGACGTCCGGGGCCAGATCGAGGAGGCGCAAGGTCTGGTTCACGTTCGCCAGGGACTTGCTCACGCGTTGGGCCAGATCCCGCTGGGTGAGGTTGAACTCGCTCATCAGCCGCCGGTAGGCCTGTGCCACCTCGACCGGTCGCAGGTCCCGGCGCTGAAGATTCTCAATGAGTTGCAGCGCCAGTCGCGATTGCTCAGCCACCGTCCGCACGATGCACGGCAGAGTCTTCCGTTGCAGATTGCGACAGGCCGTAAACCGCCGCTCGCCGGCCAGGATGCGGTACCGACCCCCCTCCGTCGGTTCCACGATGATGGGCTGCAAGAGGCCGTGCGTCCCGATGGAAGCTTCCAGGTCCTGGAGGTTTCCCAACATCTTGCGAGGCTGATCGGGGTCGGGATCCACCAAGGCCAGTGGAATCGTAACCAGCCGAGGTTCCTGATTGCCGGTCATGGCCAACGGCACGGCGGTCGTGCCGGAAGCCTTGCGGAGCATGAGGTCTTTCAGTGCGGAGCCCATAATGTCATTACCTCCTGGGTAAGTTGTTGATATTCCTTGGCCGCCCGGCTGTGCCGAGCGTATGCGGCGACGTCCCGCGGTTGGTCCTCGGTCTGGGCGCGGTTGAGCACTTCGCACCGGGCGATCCGGGTCGTGAGCAACCGCTCCCGCAATGGCTCCAGCGCGCGCCCCACCATCTCGTTGGTCACCGTCGCCCGCGCCATCACCATCGTCAGCAGGATGCGGTAGTCCCAGCCGCTGCCGCCGCGCTTGATCGTGTGCAGGATTTCGAGCAGATCGGCCAAACCCCGCAAGGCGTAACCCGAGGGCTGAGTGGGAACCAGGAAGTGACTCGCGGCCACCATCGCGTTCACGGGCAGCACTCCCAGGGTCGGCTGGCAGTCAATGAGCACGTACTGGAAACCCGCCAGGCCTTCCAGGCAGTGCTGCAACCGCTGCTCCCGGAAGTGCCGCGCGTGCAGCAGCGCATCCGCCCGTGACAGGCTCAAAGCCGCGGGGGCCAACCGCAGGCCCGGCACTGGCGTGTCGGTTAGAACTTCGGTGATCAAGCCTGACTCCGACAGAAGCACGTCGCCGATGGTGTGGCCCTCGAACCGCTCCGGATCCAGCCCCAGGCCGACCGTGGCATGGGCCTGGGGATCCAGGTCAATCAGCAGTGTGGCCTGGCCCTTCCGGGCGAGGCCCGCGGCGAGGTTGACGGCCGTGGTGGTCTTGCCCACACCGCCCTTCTGGTTGATGATCGCGATCGTTCTCATGGCTGCACCCCTGCCGTCGAGGGATCGGCTCCGGTCGGCGTGGCGGCTCCAAACCGCTGCGGGTTAACACGCTCGTCCCACTGCCAGAAGTCCAGGACCGGACACTGCGGATGGTTGTGGAAGAACTCGGCGAACCCGGCCAGACGGCTCGACTCGCCGTCGAACCGCGCGAGCGTCTCGGCCGAGAACAGGAATAGCCCACCGGTCATGGAATGGCGCAACCGGTTGCGCTCGGCGACAAACGCCGCGTAAGCCTGTGGTTGGCTCTCCTGCACGCGCAGTTCAGTCGCCCGGACGTACTCCCGCCACCGGTCGCGGAACGCGGCCTGGTGAGCCTCCCGTGCCCTCCCAAGGGCCGCCTTGCCGCGAGCCGAGGCCTCCCGTTGGAGCAGGCGCAGGAACTCGCCGCCATGGAGCACCAGAGCGAAGGAGAGGTTCGGCTTCGCCCGGCTGTCGCCCCGGTGCTTCTCGCGCATGAACTGGCCGAAGCGTCCGCCCCACTCCGGCACCCGCTGGGGGTCCTGGTCTAGGCGCTGGAGCCGATCGAGGAACTGGGCCGCCGTCTGGATGTCCTTGGGGAACGGTTCGGTGCCGGCGTCGGCTTTCAGGCCGTGGTAGCCCGCGTAGTAGTGGCTGGCGAAGGTCCGGCCCTGAGCCAACGCCGGGTCGGCGGTGACCGCCGACTCAGGCCGAGGCCAATCCTGTTCGATAGCCCGGCGCAACAAGCCAAGGCGGTTCCGGCTGCTGTTCCGCATCGGCAGCCACTTGATCTGGCGCTGGATGACTTCGAGCGGCCATTGTCCCGCCAGGCGTTGGGCGGTGGGTAAATCGAACCCCGCTTTCACCAGCGCCTCGACCGCAGCAGCCGCCGGTGGTTCGCTCGTTGGCTCCGGCACCGTTGCTGTTGCTTTAGGAGTTTTAAGATCTGTTTTAATACTTATACCGTTCACCTTTTCCGACCGCTCCCCGTTCACCTTTTTGTACCGGTCCCGTACACCTTTTCCGACCGGTTCTCCGTTCACCTTTTCCGACCGGTCATCCGCTCCCGCCCGAACCACGGCTCCGGTCGGCGCCGTGACGGACTCCACTGCCCTCGCTTCCCCGACCCACCGGATGGCGTATGTGGCCGCGCGGCTGGCCTGACCCGCCGCCGGGTCGAAGCACCCGCTGTCCATTTGGACGATGTACCCCCGAGCCTGCGCCTCCTGCACCGCCTCGTGGACGTGCTGCCGCGACAATCGGGTCAGCCGGCTCAGTTCGGTGATGGACAAACTCACCGGGACCTTGCGTTCGCCACCCGGTCCCCACTCGATGCTGTAGAACAACAACGCCCCGACCACCCGGATCACCGAGAGGCGTTCGCGGGGCAACAAGTAGTCGAAGAAGGCGTTGGGGATGTTCTTGCGGGCGGCTTTGGGCCGGCGGACCACGCCGCCGCTCTCGCGCACCGGCAACAGGGCCGCCTCCGGGTAGTAGAACCCGCGGAACTCCTCGGGCGAATCGGTGTAGCCACCCTCCTGATCCCAGCACAACTCGTACACCCCGCTTTGGCCGGGCCGATCCTTGGCGTCCTTCCGCGGCGACTGAAGCCGACGCAGGCAGTGATGCTCCAGGGCTTCACGGAGCGCCTCGGTGACGGTCTCCCGCGAGATCCCCGTCTGGGCGCTGAGTTCGCCGTAGGTGAAGCGGAGTTGTTCGCGGGTCGGATTGCCGTGCGCGTCCACCCAGCCAAGGACCTTGCGCAGGGCGTAACCGACCACCCGCACGCAACCGCGCGAGCGGTAGGGCACGACGAGCGTGAAGTACTGGAGGGGCGTGAAGGTGACGTTCGCCCGGAAATCGGGGAAGCCAGGGAAGCTCGTGGCCTGGATCACCTCGCCAGTCACAGTCAGAGCTCCTTGGGCAAGACCGACACGGTGTGCGGTTCGATCGCCGGCGGCAGCGGACGACCGTTGCGCTCGGCGTGCTCCCGCACGATCTGATTGATGCAGAAACTCCGGTCGCGGTCCTGCCGCTCAGCGACCTCGCGCAGGTAGTTCAGGACGGGGATTTCGAGGGTGACACCGGTGGACCGGGTCTGGCGTTTGCGTCGGCCGCTCATAGGCGGGTTCCTCCTTCTATCCCTGGCCTAACACGTTTCACCGTGTCATGACAAGGGGTCATCGGCGATGGGCGAGTGACCAGGACAAGATTGCGCATATCGAGGGAATCATCCGCGCGAGACCGGTGACGGGTTTCG
>CAZHUS010000219.1:0-4401 GCA_964535555.1 uncultured Verrucomicrobiota bacterium | reverse complement strand
CGCCGAGTTGGACGGCGGCCTGGAAGAGGGCTTCTTCGCGGGCGGCGGTGTTCATCGCAGACATTGCAGTCTCATCTGTCCCGTACGGCGCAATCGGTCCTGGAAAGGTATGCACTGCGGCTGGCGGTAATCCATGGGGTCAGGTCCATATTGTTGACATTTCAGGTTCAAACGGATCATCCGATCAGCGGGTGGGAGGCTGAGGCGGCGCAGGCTGACCGCCGCCCTGCCGGTGTCGAAACCGCTGTAACCGGTGTGGAGTCGAGGATACTTCCCTTCGCTTGGCGGCCATGCGCAGTAACCATGAACCAAAGAGCGCCGGTAAACCGGACGCACTCCCAACGCTTCGCGCCGCTCCCAGGCACGCCTGAAGTCGCGAGGCGCCGGGAGTACGGGGATTCATCCCCGCTCTTCGGAGCAATGACTCGTGGATGGGGAAGCTGGGAAGGTTCATCAGAGTGGATCAGGATCGTATCGTGGCGACAGGGTGGTCGGCGCCAGCCGTTCGATTGAAGCGCCGTCCGACTCATAAACCGGCAAACTCTCCCCCGCCGCCTACCAGGAGGTAGCGGCCGTCCGGTGTGAACGCGAGGCACGTGAGGATCGGCGCTGCAAAGGACCGGACCAACGTCGCGCTTTCCAGGTCCCAAACCCGCGCCATTCCCCCGCCCCACGTCAGCAACCGCTTCCCGTCTGGCAGGAAACGGACGTAGTCACACGATTCCAGGGGCACGGACAGTTCCTGTCGGAACCCGCCGCCGTGGACTTCGCGAAGCTCGATGCGGCCCTGACGGGTGCCCACCGCCACCAACCGCGAATCCGGAGAAAAGGCGAAGGCCTCGCAGCACGACCGGCTTCGGGCATGAATGATCGGCAACGTGAGCCCGGCGCGTTGGCAGAGGAGCTCACCGCGGTCCAAGGCCCAGACCTGGAACCGATGGACCCCGGGCTGACTTTCGACCCCGCCATAGTACGTCAGGAGCTTCTTGCCGTCGGGTGACAACGTGGACTGGTGGCGGGACGGCACCCGGCGGCCTTCCGGCTGGGGCTGGCTCTCCGGCAACCGTGCGCCGGTGTCGGCATTCCACCAGGTACGGGCCTGGCCGTCCCGTGCCAGAGTCACCCAGGGGGTTCCTTCAATCCACTCCTCCGTGAACAGCCCCCGACGCGCGCCGTCAGCCAGGCTCCACCACAGGGTGGTCGCGCCGAACGGGCTGGTGGCAGTTACGGTCTGATCATCCGGGGAGATCACGAGCGCATGAGCTTCACGGAACGGCGAACGAAAGGACGTTGCGCGCTGGCCCGTCTTGAGGTCCCACAGGTTCAGGCCAGCCTGCTCGTGCCCCACGAGCGCGGTGTTCGTGCCGTTCAGGAAGGCCAGGGTGTAGGCGGGGCCACGGTAGGTCAGCGGCGGCGTGCCATCCGGGCTCCGTCCCAGTTCGACCGTGCGGAGTTGCCGTTTCTCTTCCAGTGACCACAACCGCAACTCGGGAGTCAGGCTCGCGGTCAGCGCCAGGGTGCCGTCGGCGGAGACGGCGATCGCGGTGGTCGGGCGATTGTGCCCCTTGAGTTCCGCAACCTTCTCCCCACTCGAGAGATCGAACATATGGATCGAAGCCCCTGCCGGCCTGGAGCGCACGCCGCAGGAGGACAGGACCAACATCGCCAGAACAACGAAGCAGCCGCCGGCGTAGAGCAAGGCTCGCATGGCCGTCATAGGTCGGCCAGGCATCGCGACGCCAGTTCGCGGACTCGGGTGAGGTCGAGTTTGCCGCTGCCCAAAAGCGGCAAGGCGTCGAGACGGAAGAACTGGTTGGCTTTCGGCACCCAGAGCTTGGGCAGATCGAGTTGCGGCAGTCTCTCGAGCAACGGCTTCAGAGCGCCTTGATCCAGGCAATGCAGCACGACCAACCGCTCGCCCTTGCGTTCGTCCTTCACCCCCGTGACGACGAGGACGCGGTCGAGGCAGCCGCTCAGTTCCTGGAGCTTCTCCTCGATTTTGATGTGGGGCACCATCTCGCCGCCGATCTTGCTGAAACGGCTCAACCGGTCCGTGATCTGCAGGAAGCCGTCCTCGTCCTGGGCGGCGATATCGCCGGTAACGTACCAACCATCGCGTAACACCTCGGCGGTCTTTGCCGGCTGACGAAGGTAACCCTGCATGACGTTCGGCCCACGCACCAACATGAGCCCAGGCTGGCCGACCGGCAGCGGCGCGTTCGTGGCGGGATCCACGATGCGCACACAGACGCCCGGGAGCGGCTGGCCGATGGTGCCACGCTTGGAGCCAACCTGGCGCAAACCCGGCGCGCGAAAATCGGGCGAATTCACGGCGACCACCGGCGCGCACTCGGTGCAACCGTAGCCTTCGAGGGGCCGGATGCCGAACTTGTCTTCGAACGCGGTGGCAAGCCGCTCGGGCAGCTTCTCGGCACCGGCCATCACCAGGCGCAGGCTGCCAAAGTCTTCCGGAGCGCAGCCCCGGAGGTAGAGTTGGAGAAAGGTCGGCGTGCTGAGCAGGAAGGTCAGCGAGTGTTCGCGGACGATTCGTCCGACCGCCGCGGCGTCCAAAGGCGTGGGATGGTAGGCGACACCGACACCCAGCGAACCGGTCAGGGCCAGGGTCCCCGTAAAACCGAACGAATGGAAGAACGGCAGGGTCCCCAGAAACCCATCGCGCGCGGTGAGTCCAAAGACCTGCTTCATCGCAGCGATGTTGGCCGCGATGTTGAAGTGGGACAGCATCACGCCCTTTGGTTCACCGGTGCTCCCGCTCGAGAAGATCACCGTGGCAAGATCGTCCATGGAAACCGGCCGCGTACAACCCACGCTCCGCTCGAGCCACCGCAGCGGCAACAGGACGGCCATGGCGAGCGCGGCCAGGCGCTCCTGCCTTCGGGGCTTCCCGGCAATCTCCTCCAACCGCAGCGGCGCGAACGGCAATTCCAGTTTCACCTTCTCGAGGAACGCCTCCGAACTGACGATCGTCCGAATCCCGCACTGCCGGACGCTCGAACCGATGATCTCCGCGGAGGCGGTGTAGTTGAGGTTCACAGGCACCTTCCCCATGAGCAGCGCCGCGAAGTTCACCAGGGCGCCGCCGACTGACGGCGGCAGGAGAATACCCACCTTCTCCTGCCCTTCCCAATGCGGGCGGAGACGCCGGGCGAGGTAGACCGTGCGTGCGAGGGCCTGGATGAAGTTCACCCGGGGGGCGCGCTGATCGCCCATGGCGAACCGGAACGGATGCCGGCGCGCCGTGGTGACGAACGCCCGATGGATGGGATGCATGAACGCCTTGCGATGCTGCCAGGCGTCGCTCGCCAGTTCCTGAACCACCCCGCGGACCTCCGCGGGCGTGGCGGTGGGCGCCAAGGGCCGGCCGTAACTCACGCTCACGGGATACGGGATGCGCTGCGGCAGCTTCCAAAGAAACCGGTGCCGGTCGAAACTGAAGATGCTGCCCCACACGCTTTCGAGGCAGACCGGGATGATCGGGGCGTCCAGCCCGTCCATGATCCGCTCAAAGCCGCGTCGGAACGGCAGCATCTGCCCGGTGCGGCTCACCTGCCCCTCGGCGAAGATGCAGACCAATTCCCCACGCCGGATGGCGTCGGCCGCTTGACGGAGCGAACGGATGAGTTCGCGGGGACGTTGTTCCGTCGAGATCGGAATGATCCCGAGATGCCGGCACAGCGTGCCGAGCAGCGGCTTCCGGGCGTACCGCTCGTGCATCAGGAACCGGACATACCGCCCGGACGCCGCCGCCAGGATGCAGGCGTCCACGAATGACAGGTGGTTGGCGACCAGGAGCGCGCCGCCGGAAGCGGGAAGATGCTGACGGCCGTCCACCCGGATGCGGTAGATCAGCCGCGCGAGGAGACAACCGAACCGCCAGAGCAGCCGACCCGCGCCGTTAAGCCGGGTGGCGGGGCAAGGGGAAGCGTCCTCTGCCACGCCGGCGGGCGCTCGAGCCGGAGCGGCGGTGGGTGCGAATCCGCCCTTCGGCGCGGTCGCCGATCGCGGTTTCAGGTCAGTTTGCATGGTCGAAAGGTGGGCGGGCCGGGTTGGATTTGGAAATCGATGTTCCGATAATTGTATTCAGGGTTTTTGATGCCGGAGGGGCGAAGCGGTTCAGGCGGGCAGGGTCGGACGGTTTCCCTGCAGTCCGGTCGCGTGGGGATTCAAAGTGGGGGGCGGTCGGCAACTCGGGGGAGAGTCGCCGGCCAGAGGGGGTCCTCGTCCAGGCGTTGCAGGATGAACGTGGAGATGTGTGCCCCGGGGCCGCCTCCTTCCGGTTCCGTTGAAAGGCACGGTGCCAACGGTATAGCGTGCTGGGTGGCCGCGCGACCACCGGCTCGTTGCTCAAATGCCGCTTGAGATCCGCCGCCAGTCCGTTCG
>CAZHUS010000218.1:0-4434 GCA_964535555.1 uncultured Verrucomicrobiota bacterium | reverse complement strand
CTTCGAGCACGGACGATCTCGCCAGCACCTCCACGGATTAGCGCCTCACGCCACAAGAGAGAGAGCCGGGACGCCAGAGGACCGGTGTGCATGGGGACCATGAACCGTTGAGGAGCGCGGGCTTCAGCCCGCAGGGACGTCCCTTGGCCGGCGCGGCTTCCTGCGGACTGAAGTCCGCGCTCCTGGGGTGGGTCAGGGGAAGCGTGCTTGGGCTGTCGACCATGCGTCGGGACCAAGTACCAAGAGCGCCGGTAAACCGGACGCACTCCAAACGCTTCGCGCCGCTCCCAAGCACGTCCGAGTCGCGAAGCGCCTGGAGTGCGGGGATTCATCGCCGCTTTTTGGGGCTGGTCCATGGAAAGCTCCTTGTTCCATGCGGACCTGCTCATCGGCCATGAACCGGTCCTTCCGAGGCAGGGCGCGCAGTCCCTTGCGCGCCGGAGCGGCGGGCAGCGGAGTGCCCGCCCTACCTGCCTACCTGGCTGGCCGCGGTTCATGGGGAGCAGATCGCTACTCGCCGAACGCCGCTGTTCCTGGTGGCGGAGTTGTGGCTTGCGAGCGGCGGCCGGAATCGGCAGCTTCGCTCTCATGGTAGCGCCATCGCGCGTGGTAAGCATTCATCCGTATTTTCGCGTCAAGCCTGGCAAGCTCGCGGAGGCGAAAGCCAGGCTGGCCGAGTTCGTCTCCAAGACGAGCGAGGAAACCGGCAACCTGTACTACGACTTTACGCTTCGTGACGACGTGGTGTTCTGTCGCGAGGCGTACGAGGGGGCCGACGGGCTGCTCAAACACCTGGAGAACGTCGGGCCGATTCTGGGGGAGTTCCTCAAGCTGGCCGAGGTGATTCGGGTGGAGGTCCACGGCTCGGCGACGGAGCTCGAGCGATTGAAAGCCCCCCTGGGCGGGCTGAACCCGGAGTGGTTCGTGTTTGAGTGCGGCGTCGTCCGCTGAGCGCTGTCCGGGTCGACCCGCCTTGGTTTGGCGGTCATGCGAGGTGGCGCCAGGACTGATGGTGCCGGGTCAGGGGACCCGGCCTCCAGGTTGCAGGCCCGAGGTTATAGGCCCGGTACCCTCGGCGGGGGCTTCACGGGAAGGGTGTGCCGGACTCGGCGGGCAGCGGAGTGCCCGCCCTACCTGAGGTGCGCCGAGTCGGCGGACAGCGGAGTGCCCGCCCTACCTGGGTGGAGTTCAGGGGAGAGGCCGCGCTACGCGCCTTCGCCGAAGAGGTTCGCCATGCGGGCCGCCAGCTTGCGGCGCGCCACCGCGAACGAGAAGTATCTGCAGGCGAGTTCGTAGTTCGTCTTCGCCCAGCTTTCCCGCTGACGCGGATCGCCCAGGATCTGCCGGGCTTCCTCGACCACGCCCTGGGTGACGAGTTGCGGAATCTCGATGGCCTTGAAGCCGAGGGGATGGATGTCGCGGGCGTAGACCGCGTAGGTGTTCACAACGATCGGCTTTCCGAAATACACGGCTTCGAGGAAGGCATTCCCGAAGCCCTCGTAGTGGCTCGGATAGGTCACGAGATCGGCATGGAGGTAGACGTCCGCGAGCGTGAAGAGTTTTCGACCTTGCGCATCCAGTCCGCGCGTCTCCGCGACGCGATCCGCGATGTACAAGACCTCGATGCCCGCGTCGGCGATCCGCTCTTGGAGCATGGCCATGTAACTGTCGCCCTCGTCGCCGGCAGGATGGGAGATGACCAGCCGGGCCCGGGGGTTCCTCAGCAGGCGGACCAGTTCGATGGCGTGCTCGATCCCCTTCCTGGGGACGATCCGGGTGGGCTGGAGAATGAGCCAATCGTCCTCGCGAAGACCCAGTTCCCGACGCAGATCGCGGTTGTAGTCGTCGATGCCGGGGGGAGGATGGTCGAAATCGAGCACGTTGGGAATGATCTGGGAGGGGATGCCGAGCCGGCGGGCCAGGTCCCGCTGCTGCATGGAGTTGATCACCACGTGTTCCATGGAATGGAGCAGGGGTGGAAACGCCGCCTGGAGATAGTCGTTGACCGCGTTGACCGTGAAGCGTTCGCGTTCCCAGGCGAAGTCATGGTGGTGGGCAATCACGGGCAGGCCCGTCTCCGCGATCACCTCGGTCATCGCCAGCCCCAAGGGGACATGCATGGGGATGGCAAGGATGTTCTCCGGAATCAAGACCTCCAACTGAAACCGCTCGATGAACTGGTAAAGCTCGTCCTTGAGTCGCTCCTTGAGCGACTGGATCTGGCTCGTCACGGTGCGCGAGCGCGTGACCACGCCGAAAAGGCGCGCCTGCAGGGCCGCGACTTCCGGGTGACCGAAGAAGGCGAGGGGCGCGTGGTAGCTCACCTCGGGGGGCGCATCGAGCTTGCCGGCCATCCAGTAGCAGTGGTGGCCCAGTTCCGTGAGGAGGTGGGCCCACTTGCGCGCTTCCAGGGTGACGCCGTCGACGCCATGAAAGCGGGTGGAGATGAAACCCACGCGCTTCGGCGGTCCGGGACGCAGCAGACAGGTGCTCATGAGGCTCCAAGGAAAGTGGTGTTCACCCATTCCGCCAGCTGGGACCACGTCGTCCGGCCAGAAACGTGCAGCCATGCGTGCCAGCCGACACCGTGGGCGGGTTCGATGTCGTTGTCGGCTCGGTCACCGACCATCAGCGTTTCGTTGGGATGAACACCCCGGGCACTGAGGCGTGCTTCCAGCACCCGGAAGACGTGCGGGTCCGGCTTGCTGAAACCGTGCTCGAAAGACCAGAAGCAAAGCTCCGGCTCGAAAAGACCCAGGTGCAGGCCGTGAGGGGCCATGGCGTCGGCGAGTTCGGTTCGCGTGTAGGCCTGGCTGTTGGAGACAATGCCGAGAGGCAGGCCGCGGGCTTGCAGGGTTTTCAAAAGGTCCGCCACACCCGGGCTCAAATGGGTCTGGTGCACGGTTTGCACCTGACGGATTACGAAGTCGTCCTGCCGGACGCGGGGGAGTTGTCGGAAGCCGGGCAGCACTTCGCCCACGACACCGGGCCACTGCACTTCCGGGCAAGCGATGCCCCGGGTGCGTGCGGCGTGGTGATGCCGGGCAATCACGGTGTGGCACGCGGCCAGGAACTCCGCGCGAGTGAGGGCGGGGCCGGGGCCGGGGCCGGGAAGGCTGGCGACGAGCGCCTGCCAACGGGCATCGGCATCCTCCGCGGGCGGCAGCACCTCGAGGAGCGTTCCATAGACATCAAAGAGGACCGCGCGCAGCTTCATTGCCTTGAGACCAGAGGAGCGGATAGAGGTTTTCGGAAACGAGCTTCGTCTCCAGCAGGGCCTGCTGAGCCTGGGCGCCGGCGTCGGGATGCGGCGTGCACGGACCGCACGGTGGTGCCAGCCGCCAGAATCGTCTCGCGTAGGCCTTGCCCCCGAGCCAACGCGCGGCTTCAGCAGGCCAGGCGGTCGTTTGGAGGGCACCGCGGCGAGCCCGCGTTCTCCAGGCGGCGAGAAAGGGATTGAGACGAACGCACTTCTCCCAGGACACCTCCACCGGGCAGGCGAGGACCTGGAGCTGTGCATTTAGCGTGAGACGACTGAAGGGGACCGGACCCGGTTCGCCACGGGTCGCGAGCAGCGCGGCGATGCCGAGATGCCGACGCACATTCCGGGGGATGAGCTGTCGCCATGAGGCGAATTGGCGGGTTTGCCGTCGCCACTCGTCCTGCCAGTCGAAGAGGGATGGATCGACCCACAGTTCCCGGTACGCTTGGGGAAACCGGAAGCCGAAGCGCTTGAGGTCCGGCGCGACTTGTGGCAATTCGCGAGCGATCAGGGGAACTCGCGCGGCAGCCGCTTCCAGGTAGGGCAGGCCGAAACCCTCCTGGAGCGAGGTGAGGAGGATGCACTCGCTGGCGGCCATGAGCTCGGGGAGAGGGGGTGCTGAATCCTCGCACTCTTGGAGCAAAGCCAGGCGCAGGCGCCATTCATTTTCCCGGGCCGCGTCGCGGAGGCTTTGGGCGTAGGGCTGTTCCTCCGCGGAACTGGGTCCGCCTGTGGTTACCAGCCAGGCTTCGGGCCGCAGCCATCGCGCGAGCAGCAGGGCTTCGGCGATGTTCTTTCGGCGCAGCAAGCGGCAGGGCAACAGCCACACCGGGGCCGCTTCGCCCAGTTGCGCTTCCAGCCAGCGTCGCGCGGCCTTGACCGCCCCGGTTTGGACCCGGGCCGGGCGCTCCACGGGATTGGGGAGCCAGCCGCTGAGGGGACCGAAGAACGTCCGCAGGATGCGGGCGTCGGCGGCATTGATGGCGGCGTGGGCGATGCACGACGAGGTTGCCAGGACGTCGCGCGCCCGGCTGCGGAGGGCGCCGGGAGGGCCTGGCTTTGCGCCGCCGACGAGGTGCCAACGGTTTTCCAGCCACCAGTCATGGTGGTGGAGCATCAGGGCCACCCCGGCGCGGTGACACTGACGAGTGAGTTGACGCGCGAGGTAGAGG
>CAZHUS010000217.1:0-4576 GCA_964535555.1 uncultured Verrucomicrobiota bacterium | reverse complement strand
GATGAAGCTCTCCCTGGTCTGCAACTTCCTCTCGGCGATGATCCTGCTCCAGTTCTTGATCGGGGCCTGGTGGGGACAGGCCGTCGTCCTGGCGATCCTCTTCGGCGTGCTCTGGCTGGCCGCCTACATCTTCCACATCTACGTGTTGCCCATGGCCGCCGCGACCGAACAGGTGTTCATCCGGCCCGGGGAGCGCGACTTCGACTCGAAAGGACCGCAGGGTCGCAATGCGAGGTGGGATTGAGCAACGAACCCTCATTCTGGAGCCTGTTCACCGAGCCGGAGCCTGAGCGCGAACCCGACCGGGGGCCCTCGGTGCTGAGCCTCTTCACCGGGACCGCCCCCACCGAGGGGTTCCGGCAGGGCGCCCAGCGGTCCCCGTGCGCCCAATACTTCCACGAGGACCTGATCTTCTGGGCCGTGCGCAACCTGCCCGCGGCCGAGGCGGTCCAGCACTTCCTGATCTGCGGCACCCCCGGCTCCGGCAAGACCAAGGCCATCGAGCTGTTCCTCCAGTCCATCGCCCCCCGGTTCCGGCCCGGCTGGAAGCGACCCGAGCAGTTGATCCTCTTCGACGCCAAGTCCGAGGCGATCTCCCTGCTGGCCAAGCTGGGCTTCCCGCCCACCGCCGAGCACGTCCACATCCTCAACCCCGATGACCAGCGAGGGGCCGTGTGGGATGTGGCGGAAGCCGTGCAGAGCCCGGCCCTGGCCCGGCATTTCGCCACCCTGCTCATCCCCGAGGAACCCCAGTCCACCGCCCCCTTCTTCCCCAACAGCGCCCGGCTGCTGGTCTATGCGGTGATCCTCGCCTTGAACCGGATTGCCGGCAAGTCCTGGAGCTTCCGGGACCTGCTCTGCGCCCTCGACTCCCGCGAGCACATCCAGAAGGTCACCGACCGGCACGGCCCCTCCCGCCGGGTGGTCGAGCTCTTTCTCAAGGACGACAAGCACTTTGACGCCATCCTCACCACCGTCGCCTCGAAGGTGGGTGCGTTCGACCAGGTGGCCGCCCTCTGGCACAGCAGCCGCAACCGGCGCCGGTTTTCGATCCCCAAGTTCCTCTCCCGCCCGGGCGTGCTGGTCCTGAGCAACGACCCGGTGCTGCGGGACAGCTTCTGGCCCATCAACTCCATCCTGCTCAAGGCCCTCACGCACGAGATCCTCCGTCAGGGCGAGACCCGCGAGCCCCGCCACTGGTTCGTGCTCGACGAGTTCCCGGCCATGAACAAGGTCGAGTGCATCAAGGATCTGCTGGCCCGGGGCCGCTCGAAAGGGGCGTCGGTGCTGCTGGGGGTCCAGAGCCTGGATCAGCTCATGGAAGTGTACGGGGACCACGGCGCCGAAGCCATCGTGGCCCAGTGCGCCTACAAGACCTTCCTGCGGGCCGGCGGGCCGTTGACCGCCGAGTGGGCGCAGCGGTTCTTCGGCACGGTCCGGCAGATGGAGCCTTCCTGGTCCGAGTCCTGGGGGTCAAACAACCGCTCAGAGTCCGTGGGATACCAGGTCCAGGAACGCTCGCTGTTCACCTCGTCCTTCTTCTTGAACCTCCCCTTTCCCCGGTCGGGTGGACCCTATGTCGCCGTGAGCGACGTTCCCTGCCTGGGCAGCACGCTGGTCAGCCGCCGGCCCTTTGACGACATGCTCTCGTGGTGCCGCTCGCCGGTGGACGTCGAGAACAGCCTCCCGCGGCCGAACATCGAGGAGCAGACCCTCTGGCCCTGGACGGCCGAGGAGGAACTGGCCTTCTGCCACAGCGGTCCACCCGAGGGGAAACCGGCACCCCAGGAAACCCGGCAACTCCCGGAGGGTGGGACCAAGCCCAGGCTCCCGGGCCGGGGGGAGATCTTTGACGGGTGACCTGCGCCGGAGAGTCGACTTCGCCCCGCCCGCCAGCACAATCCCCCAACCATCAACCCATCGCGTATGGACGGCCAACTCCCGCAAACCCAGGCTCCCAAATCCCGTGGCATTCCCCTCTGGACCGCCCTGGTGGCGCTCCTGCTCCTGGTGATCGCCGCGGGCGCCATCCTCGCCGGCATCCTGTACTACTTCCGGAGCGACAAGCTCAAACTCGAGCGCGAGAACGAGGCGTTGCGGGTCGAGAAGGAAAAGGCCACGTACGCCGAACAGAAGGCCGGGGAGGAGGCGCGGCTCACCTGGGCCCGGAATCGCCAGGAGGAAGCCCTCAACCTCGCCCGCTCCGCCACCAATGCCCTGCAGGGGCTCACCGCCGCGACGGACGCGGTGCGGACGGCTGCGACCGCGCTCAAGACCAGTGAGGACGGTCGCCGCGTGGCCCTGCATCCGGGCCTGGTCCGCCTGGCCCGCCAGCTCTACGAGGTCAACCTCCCGGTCCTGCCCCCGGCGGCCGACATTGACAGCCGGCTGGAAGGGGTCCGCCGGATCGAGCTGCAAATCGACAAAGCCACCCGCACCACCTTCGTCCCCGGGGCCGAGCTGACGGGCGAACTCGAGCAGGCCGCCGCCTGGGCGGGCGACCAGTCCCGGAAGGTCGAGGAGATCCGCACCCTCCTGCGCACCCTGACCGAGGAGTCGAAGGTCAAGGTGACCACGGCCACCCTGACGGCGGCTTCCCCCACCTTGGAAGCCGCCATCCAACGCCTCACCGAGAGCGAGTTGGCGACCCAGCAACAGGCCCTCGCCACCCAGACGGAAGCCGCCCGCGACACTGCCGCTGAACGGGTCGCCGAGGCCGAAATCGCCCGCCGGCTGAGCGATGCCGACGTCGAAGCCAGACGGAAGCTGGCGGAGGCCGAGGCGAAAGTGGCCGAACTCGAGCGCGAGCTCGCCATGAAAAAGACCGAGCAGGTGAAGGCCGACACCGTGGCAAAGGTGGAGCGGGACGAGGTTCTCGACGAGGCGCGGAACATCGAGCTCCGGCAGAAGGCCCAAGATCCCGCCATCCAGGCGAAGCTCAAGCCGTTCACCACGCCCGGGTACTGGCAGGTCGACAACCGGACGTTGGACCTCAAGCCCCACTCCTTCACCAAGCTCAAAAGCCGCGGAGCCCTCGAACCGACCCCGAGGGGTGCCAGGGAGTTGGTCAAAATCGCGACCGACAAGGACGACAAGGTCCGGCCCCGGTGGAAGATGCAGGCCCTTTACTACCTGAACTACCCGGAACAGATTGAGCAGGTCAAGGAGGCGCAAGCCCTCCTGAACGAACTCGGCCCCATCCTCGTCGAGTTGAAAATGCTGGAGCCGTAGCTGCCCACCTCGCCGGCGCACGGAAGCCGGCAGCTTCCGACCCCGCCTCTTCGACGGGCATCGCTCCCGGGTCCGGGCACGTCACCGAACGTCCGATGAAGCCGGGCCGAGGCGTGGCCACAACGAGGCGACACGGCAAGGGGCCGCGCCGGCGGATTCTGAACGGAATTGAGCGCCGTGCCGTTTCACCGGGAGGGGGGCCGTGCCGCGAGAAACCCATCCTGGCAGACCCGAGCGGGACCGCGGGGGGGAGGGGGGGGCGCCGCGGCGACCTTTCCCCAAACCGGGATCGGAACGGACCCCAGTAAACGCCGGCAGTGTCCCCACCCCGGTGGTCGCCATTCGATCCGGCTCACCCGAACGAACCGACGAAATCCCGTCTTCACCGCGCCCCGCCTCCGACCCGGTCACCGGTTTCCTCCCACCGTTACCCCCGGCACCTGCCGGGCCACCCAAACCCGCCGCGACACCGCATCCCACAATCCTCGGACCAACCCGCGGAACCTCCACCAAGCGCCCGGCCGCCTACCACCCCCGAGGCACCCGCACACGCCCAGCCAGGCCGCGGTTTCGGCCGGGCGCCGCGCCTTCGGCGCTTCGCGAACCTGCGCCCGCTCGAAGCTCCTCGCCGCCTCCGACCCTCTTCCTGACTCCCGCGGTCGAGTCCCGCGACACCCGACCGGGCCGACGAGTTGCCCACAGTCGGCGCTCGCTTCGCGGGGCCCCTTGGTCGGCCCCCGCTCGCGCCGCCTATGGACAACTCTGCAACCCAGCCTCCTTGAAACCGTCCCAACCGCCCTCCGACCACCACCCCCCCGCACCCCCCACACCGGATGCAC
The DNA here is from genome assembly GCA_964535555.1 of uncultured Verrucomicrobiota bacterium. GTDB lineage: Bacteria > Verrucomicrobiota > Verrucomicrobiia > Limisphaerales > J093 > DSVZ01. The sequence continues at coordinate 506 of CAZHUS010000217.1, read as the reverse complement.
CTGCGGTGCACAAAAACCCCAACCATCGGTGCTAATACGCTGAGGCTCAGCTAGTAGACAAGTTTACGGTTTGTTGACGTCCGCCCGCTCCGCTCCCGTTACACCGCTGTTCCCCAAGGAGATGCGTTGTGTACGGGCAAAAGGCCCCAGAAGTCTGTTCGCCTGACCACGGGTCCGGCGACTGAACCTCCGACGGCAGCGCCGTCGCGTTGCCCCAGAAACTCCAGAAACCGTCCAGATCATGAACGAACTCAGCTTCGACTACGACTCGCTCCCCAGGAAGGACATCCAATTTGTGAAGCAGACCACCCGCGAGGTCCACCTGCTGCTGGAACGCTCTATGGGCGACATCATCGCCATTGGCCAGAAGCTCATCGAGATGAAGGCGCGCCTCCGCTACGGCCACTGGCGCGCCTGGCTCCAGACCCACTGGCCCCTGGACGTTTCCCTCGCCAACCGCTGGATGAACGTCGCCCGCAAATGTGGACAGTTTCCACATTTGAAAA
>CAZHUS010000216.1:0-4621 GCA_964535555.1 uncultured Verrucomicrobiota bacterium | reverse complement strand
GCGAAGCGCCTGGAGTGCGGGGATTCATCCCCGCTTTTCGGGACAGGTTCATGGAGAGCTGCTTGGGGTTTCCTGGGGGGGTCATTTGCCGCTCACGTCCAGGCAGACGAGGTCCTGCTGACTCCGGCAGTACAGCCGGCCATTCGCCAGGACGGGCACCGCCCACGTGTCTTTGCCGCCAAGCACCTGGAAACCCGCGATCTCCTTGCAGGCTTCCGTCGAAGGTTCCACCACCGCAACCCGTCCCTTGTCGCTGTAAACGATGAACTTGTCGCCCGCCGCAAACAGCGAGCCTTTGCCGTAGCTGCGCTCGGCCCACTTCTCTTCGCCGGTCGCCCAGTCGAGGCATTTAAAGACACCCTCGTCGAACCCGTAGAGGTGCCCCTTCCAAAGAACACACGTGCCCACGTGGTTCTTCATCTTCTTGCTTTCCCAGACCACCTTCGGCGCGCCGCCGCCGAAGTCGACCAGCGCGCAGCCTTTGTTGTACCCGGAGGAGATGAACACCTTGCCCGAGCTGACGATCGGCGTGGCGGCGTTCACGTCGTAACTCGTCTTCCAGGGATGGCGCCAGAGTTCCTTTCCATCCTTCGCGCTACGGCCGACAATACCGGCGGCGCTGAAGACCGCGAGGCACCGCTGACCGTCGTGGTCGAACGGGATCACCGAACTGTAAGCGATGGCGTCGTCCCCGGCCTTCCAGACCTCCGCCCCGGTCTTCTTGTCGAACGCGACCACCGACGATCCCGCACCGCCCACTTCGGTGATCAACCAGTCCTTCTCGACCAAAGGCGAACCGGAAAAACCCCACTGGGGTGTCTTGGCGCCGTAGTCCTTGGTAAGCTCCTTGGACCAGATCACCTTGCCCGTCGCGGCGTTCAGGCAGAAGAGATGGCCGTGGCGGCTCAGCGTGTACACCCGGTCGCCATCGACGGTGGGGGTACAACGCGTGCCATGATAGCCGTTGGGATCCTTGGCCGGGCAGGGATACGAGTGCTTCCAGACCTCCTTGCCCGAGCTGGCATCGAGGCAATAGACGCTGTCCACATCGTCGGTGTTGCCCATCGTGAACACCCGACCCGCGCTGACCGACATCGAGGCGTAGCCGACGCCGACGCTGTTTTTCCAAAGCTGTTTCGGCCCGTCGGCCGGCCATTCCGCCAGCCAACCGCTCTCCTTGGAGATGCCGTCGAAATTGGAACCCCGCCAGCGGGGCCAGTCATCACTGCGTGCAGTGTCAGCCAGGCAGAGGGTCGCCGCCAGGATCGAAAAGGTGCGCATCGTCAGCATGGCGGCATGGCGTATCCGCTCGCGCCCCGAGTGTCAAAGCCAAAGCCCGCCCTCGCGGACTACAGACGCCCATTCTTCCTGGTAGGGCGGGCACTCCGCTGCCCGCCGAATCAAGGAGCGTCCTGCTCCTCCTGGACCCGCTCACGCTCAGCGGCCATGAACCAAAAGCGCCGGTAAACCGGACGCACTCCAGGCGCTTCGCGTTGCTCCAGCGCACGCCCGGAGTCGCGAAGCGTATGGAGTGCGGGGGTTCACCCCCGCTTTTCGTCGCCGGTTGATCCGGAACCAAATGTTCCTTCTGGATCTGGTCATGGGGCAAACCGGTCGTCCAAGGCAGCCGTTCCCTGGCACGACGGAGGCGGCGGGCAGCGGAGTGCCCGCCCTACCTCGCTGCGGCCCATGGGAAGTCCCCTTGGCCCCGAGGCCGTGCGCATTGGCCATGAGCTGGTGAGGAGCGCGGGCTTCAGCCCGCAGGGACGTCCCCAAGCCGGCGTGGCTTCCGGCGGACTGAAGTCCGCGCTCCTGGGAAATCGGCACGAACCGGCTTGATCGAAGCAACCCCGGTCTGGTGTAACTGTGTCATGACATCCTCCCGAGTCGCCGTGGTTCTTGGCGTCTTTGCCGTCGCCATTTCCAACCCCAGGTCCGGGCAGGCAGCCGAACCCGTAACACCCGCCGATGCCGTGTTCCCGTTCGTTCTGCCTTGGGACGACGCGTCGCCCGGGATCACGGACATGAGCCACCTGCTCGAGAAGCCCGCCGGCCAGCGCGGCCGCGTCGAGGTGAGCCCCGAGGGCCATTTCTCCGTCGCCGGGGACCGCATCCGCTTTTTCGGGATCAATCTCAGTTTCGGCGGAGGCATGCCGACGCGCGAAGACGCCCCTCCCCTCGCCGGACGTCTCGCCAAATTCGGTGTGAACGTCGTCCGGTTCCATCACATGGACACCGGCGCCTGGCCTGGCGGCATCCGCAACGGGCAGGCGCCGGGTTCGGGCGAACTCCATCCCGAGGCCCTGGACCGCCTGGGCTTCTTCATCGCTCAACTCAAGCAGCGGGGCATCTACGCCAACATCAATCTGCTCGTGGGACGCCCCTTCAAGGCCGCGGATGGCCTCCCGGCCGAGATCGAGCAACTTGACTGGAAAGACCGCCACCTGGTCGGCTTTTACGACGCGCGTCACCAGGAACTCCAGAAAGAGTACGCGCGCCGCTTGCTGCTCTGGCGCAACCCGCATACCGGCCTCACCTTCGCCGAGGACCCGGCGGTGGCCTTTGTCGAGATCAACAACGAGCAGGGACTGGTTCACGGCTGGCTGGGGGGCAACGTCGATCGCCTGCCGGAAACGTTCCGCGCCCCGCTTCGCCAGCAGTGGAATGACTGGTTGAAAGCCCGGCACCCCAACACGACCGCCCTGCGTGCGGCCTGGCAAGAAGGCGAAGAGCGTCCCGGCGCCGAGTTCCTTCGCAACGGCATGTTCAATCAGCAGCTCCAGAACTGGAGCGTCGAGCAACACGAGGGCGCCCGGGTTGAAGCCGCGGTTGTCGACGGTTCCACCTCGGCCGCCCAACGCAACGTGATGGCCGCACCGAAAGCCGTTGAACTGAAGGTGCTCCAGGCCGGACGCGAACCCTGGCACCTTCAGTTCCTCCAAAACGGGCTCAAGCTCGCCGCCGGAAAGCCGTACACGGTGCGCTTCCTGGCGAAGGCGAGCGCGCCCCGAATCCTGGGCGTCAACGTGAGCCAGGCCCACGAGCCCTGGCAGAACCTGGGGCTTTCAGCGGCTCCCCGGCTCACCACCGAGTGGCAGGAATTCCGATTCGTTTTCAACGCGAGCCAGTCGGACGCGAATGCCCGCCTGAGTTTCATCGACCTGGGTGGTGCCGGCAGCACAGTCTGGCTGGCGCGCCCGAGCTTCAAGCCCGGTGGCGTGTTCGGCTTGCAGCCCACCGAGAATCTCGAGTCATCCAATCTGCCGCTCTTCACCAAGCCGCAGTTCGGTGAACGCACCGCCGCGGCGCAACGCGACTGGATCCGTTTCCTCACCCACACCGAGGAAGGGTATTGGACGGAGATGCTGCGCTTCCTGAAGGAGGACCTTCACGTGAAAGCGCCGATCACCGGCACCATCGCCGGCTGCAGTCCGCTCAATATTCAGAGCCGGATGGACTGGGTGGATACCCACAGCTATTGGCAGCATCCGCGCTGGACGGGCGGGCGCGATTGGGATCCCGAGAACTGGATCGTGGAGAATCGCTCCGTCGTCAATGAGCGCGGCGGCACGATCGCCGGGCTGACGATGCGACGCGTCCTCGGCAAGCCCCACGCTTGCACGGAGTACAACCATCCCGCGCCGAACACCTACTCGAGCGAGGGCATGCTCCTCCTTGCCGCCTACGCCGCCCTCCAGGATTGGGATGCGATTTACGTCTACAGTTACGCCCACAATCGACCGGATGGGTGGGACGGACGCAAGATCAACGGCTTCTTCGACGTCGACCAGCACCCCACCAAGATGGCGACTTTCCCGCCGGCGGCCGCGATGTTCCTGCGCGGTGACCTTCGCGCCGCCGAGAAACTGGTGGCAGCCTCCCTCCCCGCCGAGCGCGAGGTCGATCTCTTGCGCACCGCGCGAAACTGGGACCTCGTCAGCGCCCGGCACCTCGGTGTTCCGGTCGAGGCGGGGCTGCTGCACCGGGTTGGCGTGGTCACGGGCAACGGCGTGCTGCCTGCGGGCACACTCCAACCCGAGGCAATCCCCGCGACGGCCGGTACGCTCCGCGCCGATACCGGCGAACTCACTTGGGATTTGAGCCGACCGGGACGGGGCGTGGTGGTGGTGAACTCAGCGCGCTCGAAGGCGGTGATCGGCCATGGTGGCGGCAGGCGGTTCGATCTTGACCCGTTTGTCCTCGAGCCTGGCCCGGGGCTGCAGTCGGGCTGGAGCGCCATCACGATTACGGAAAAGGAACCGAATCACTGGTTCGTGACGGCGACCGGGTATGCCGAGAACACCGGCATGAAGTGGAAGGATGACCAGAGATCAAGTGTCGGCCGCGCTTGGGGCGAGGCTCCGTCACGCGTGGAAGGCGTGGAGGCAACACTCTCGCTGCGAAGTGCTGGCCGTGCGATTCGCGCCTGGGCGCTGGACGAACGCGGCCAGCGTCGCGAGCCCCTCAAGGTCGAAGCGGCGGGCTCGGAAGCCGCCCGCATCCGACTCGGACCTGCTGCGCGGACGCTGTGGTACGAGCTCGAACGACAACCCTGAAGCACCGGACGCGAAAAGCGGGGATGAATCCCCGCACTCCAGGCGCTTCGCGGCCCCGGACGTGC
>CAZHUS010000215.1:0-4728 GCA_964535555.1 uncultured Verrucomicrobiota bacterium | reverse complement strand
CCACGAGGCGGACGAGCGGGCCGGCTAGCGACTTCCGCGGTTCGTACTGAAGGTTTCCCCCACGGCTTTCGAGGATTGAGCCCTTAATCAACCCTCACCCTTCCTTCCCGCATTCAACCCCACCGCAGCGGAACGCAGCCCGCCGCCGACGGGGACCGGCCGGTCGGAAGATGGACGGTCCCAGCCACTCACGGCCAGGCCGTTTGCGCCCCTCGACGCCAATCGCAATATTGCGATAGCATGCGGACCTGGGTGAACCATGCCGGCCACGCGCGTCACGTGGCCATCCTGGCGCACGCCCTCACGAAGGAAGACCAGGTGCCGGCGGTGGACCTGGAGCGGGCACTCAAGCGAAAGCGTCTCTTCGAACAAGACCCGGAGGACCACACGTATGCGCACCAAACCTGAGAACGTCAGAACGACCGACGCCCTCCAGATCCTCGACCGTATGGCGGGGGGTGACCCCGCGTTGCAGAAGCGGGTCGAGGAGGCCCGGCTTAACGCCCGGGTGGCGCAACGGCTCTACGCCCTGCGCACGACCGCCGGCCTGTCGCAGTCAGAACTGGCGAGGAAGGTGGGAACCACGCAGTCGGTCATTTCGCGGTTGGAGGACGCGGACTACGAAGGGCACTCGCTCAGCATGCTCCAGCGCATCGCCCGCGCGCTCGACCAGGAGCTGGAGGTGCGTTTCGTGCCGGCCGGCCGGAAACTCCAGCCCGCCTGAATCCCGCCGGTGTCGCGCTCCGGGGTGCCGACGCGCACGCAGCGCGGTCGGCGACGGCGCCGGTCACCCCCCACCCCCGTGACGGCGGAGCCACGAGAAAGCCACGGCGAACGGGGTGGATTACCACGTCACCGTCAGCCGCATCCACGAGGACTGGGAGGACGGCCCGTGGGAATCCGCCGACTCCTCCGGGCGCTACGTGCCGATGCTCGCCGAGCCCACCAACCTGTCCAACACTTGGGGGCACCAGCAGGGACAAGCGCGGCACGAGGGGTCCGGTTGGCGACTTCCGCGGGTCCTGCTGGAGGTCTCCCCCACGGCCTTCGAGGATCGCACACTTGATGAACCAGTACCCTCGCCTGGCCATTCCCCCCCAACCGACCCTCCTGCCCCCGAACAATCGAGGACCCTCTGGAGTGCCATTTCGCTCGCCCAGCCAACTCGAAACGCCTACAACGCAACCATGTCAGCCGGACCGCCTCAGGACCAAGACCCAGCGCCGGAGGAGGACGACCTTGAATCCCTCCGCGACCTCGCGCGAAACGGCGATGCCGATGCGGAGTTTCGACTCGCGCGGCTGTATGACAGCGGATACGGCGTGCCGGAGGACTCCCACAGGGCGGCCAGACTCTATGAGAAGGCAGCACGTCAGGGCCACCCCGACGCACAGTGTGTGCTGGGTGAGATGTATGCCTCCGGTGATGGCGTGCCAAAGGACCCTGAAGAGGCGGCCGCCTGGTGGATGAAGGCAGCCGAGCAGGGCCACCCCAGGGCGCAATTCAGGCTGAGCCTCGTGCACTCCAGTGGTACAGGAGTGCCCCTGGACGCGTCCGTGTCGCTGGCGTGGTGTCTCAAGGCGGCGGACCAAGGCTGCGTGGATGCCCAACTCAGCCTCGGTCGAAAGTACGCACGCGGGGAGGGGGTGCCGCAGGACATTCAGAAGGCACTCGACTGGCTGGCCAGAGCGGCTGCGCAGGGTTGCGCCAAGGCCAAGGACGAACTCACCAAACTGCCACCTGGCGCCGCTGCGGAAGCCGCGTTTGCCCGCGGCTGCGAACTCTACTTTGCTGACGACTTGGCGAAGGACGTCAAGGCGGCGGCAGAGTGGTGGTTGCGGGCAGCGCAGCTAGGACACCGCACGGCCCAGTACAACCTTGGCGTCTGCTACGCGAAGGGCGAGGGCGTACCGCCGGACCACGCCCAAGCAGCGAAATGGTACCATGAAGCCGCGGAGCGAGGAGACGCCGACGCCCAAAATGCACTCGGATCCATGTGTGCGGTCGGACGAGGTGTGCCGCAGGATCCTGTTCGGGCTGCAGAATGGTACCGGAAAGCAGCGGAGCAAGGCCACCCGGCAGCCCAATGCAGCCTCGGCCAGTGCCTGGCTGCTGGAACAGGTGTCGCAGAGGATACCGCTCAAGCCGTCCGCTGGTTTCGCATGGCCGCCGAGACAGGTCACGCAGAGGCGCAATTCGAACTCGGCTGCATCTACGCATGCGGATGCGCCGGCATGCCGGCAGACTCGGCGCTGGCGGAGACGTGGTACACGAAAGCGGCGGAGCAGGGGCACCGGAGAGCGGCCGTTGGAATGGGGGCCCTGCACCTTCGCGACTCCGACATCCACGGCTCCGGTACGTATCTCATCTTCTATCAGCGGGCGATACAGGGTATCGCTTCCTCCGCGCACGAGGTAGGTGCTCTGTATGATTCCGGGACTGCTATCCCGAAAGACGTGGCTAAGGCGCTCAAGTGGTACCGCCTGGCTGCTGACCACGGCTGCTCCGACGCAATGCTGGCGTTGGCTAGACACTGCCTGAGTGGTCTCGCGGTGGCGAAGAACGAGAAGGAAGCCCTGAAGTGGTATCGCGCAGCAATTCAGCACGGTAGCGTCCGCGCGATGCTTGCGCTGGCCGAGCTCTACGAGAATGGCCTCGGGCTACCCAAGGACGACGCCGAAGCTCTTGCTTTGTATCAAAGGGCTGCGGGTCAAGGCGATGTTGGCGCCCAGTTCAAGCTCGGCTGGAGGTACGACCATGGCGAAGGAGTCCAGAAGGATCCTGCCGAGGCTGCCAAGTGGTATGCCAAAGCAGCAGAACTCGGACATGCCCCAGCGCAGAACAACCTTGGAGTGATATACGCTCGAGGTGACGGGGTTGGCAAGGATGCGGCCATGGCCGCCAAGTGGTTCCGAAAGGCGGCAGAACAAGGTGAGGAGACAGCGCAACGTAACCTGGGCCTTCGTTACCTGAACGGAGACGGTGTTCTCAAGGACTATGTGGAAGCCTACAAGTGGCTCAATCTGGCGTCGGCAGGCGGAAACGAGGACGCGAAAGCCGACCGCGATGCCCTGGAGAAGCGGATGACTCGAACCCAGATCGGCGAGGCACAGGCTCTCTCGCGCAACTTCAAGCCTCGTGACGGTTCCGAGGAGGAGGCAAGTTCTTGAAACGTCGGCTTGTCACCAACGAGCCAGGATTGATGTGGCCGCCGCGGCTTCCGCACATTGGCTTTCCCTGCGGACGAAATGACCTTGACGGGCTTGCGGCCACAGTCACGCGTCTCTCCACGCAGCCATGAACACACGCAGATACCGAGCAGAGCGGTGGATTCGGCGCAGCATCGAGGACTTGGACAACTACAGGAAGGTGTTCACGGACCGGGTCGTTCGTGCGTTTGAGAACATCAACGCAGAAGCTGAGGAGGTCCGTGATGAGGCCTACGCGAGGGCATGTGCGAACTCCAACCCAGAGTGGGATGATGAGGCCCCGATCTGCGAGTGGGCAGAGGACCAGGGAGCAGACTTCTGGATCACGGTGAAGGACGTCCAGCAGGGTGTGATTAACCTGATGGTGGCGGGTCTGTACCACTTGCTGGAACAACAGGCTGACAGGCTTATGGACGACAACGGCCTGCCCCAGCCCAAGGCGCCGGCATCCCACAAGTACCATTTCGAGCGTTTGAAAGAGCAGCTCAAGGAACTCAAGGTGGATATCACCAGGTTCGCAAGCTGGTCCGCAGTTGACGAACTCGCGCTGGTCGCGAACACGGTCAAGCATGGTGAGGGGCCATCCAAAGAGAAGCTGAGGAAGCTGAACCCCTGCCTGTTTGCGGTGCAGTACCCGTCAGGTCACCGGGGCGTGCCTCGAGCGATCCGTTCCCTGCCATTGGCGGGGCAGGGATTGTACCTCACCGAGGATGACTTTAGTCGGTACCACAGCGCGTTGGTGCAGTTCTGGGGCGAACTCGCGGAGGCGCTGGTGCCGGTGTGCTGCCCCGGGCAGTCGCCTGCGGCTTGAGGAATCCGGCCGCGATTGGTGTCACCGCGATCTGGGGATTGTGCTCCCGCTGAACCGCTAGGCCTCAACATCCCCACAGTTCCCCCTCCATGGTGTCGTCATGATCCTTGATGCTGGGTCGAGGCCTGACCCGCCGGAGCGATTCACCGCGGCACGTCACGCCCGGCGTATTCTCAGCGGTGCGAGCGTCTAGCGTCACTGCTGATGCCTCTGCAAGGGCATGGCCGGCAACCAGCCGCTTGAAACGCCGGGGGACGCAATGATCCAGGATTACCCTCACCGCGCGGGCACCTCGGCGATGAGGTGACGGCCGGCGAGATCAATGACGCCTTCGGCCTGTTCGCGGGTCACGCCAGGAAAGTCGTCGAGGAAGGTCTCGAGCGTGTCGCCGGCCTGGAGGTGATCGAAGAGGCTCTTCACCGGCACCCGCGAACCCCGGAATACCGGCGCGCCGCCCACTCGCTCAGGCTCCCGCTCGATATAGCGCGCCAGCGCCACGACAGCGGCGGTTACGGTGTTCTGGTCGAGCGTCACAGCCATAAATTGCTCGCCACAACGTAGCACTGACGCTGGTGTCCTCGCAACGCCCAGTTGGTGGCAGAGGCTGGGCTGAACACGGTAATCACGCCGCGAATCACCCCCCGCACCCGTGGCGTCGGAGCCACTGGCGCACGGCTTCGGCGACGATGTCCTGCTGGGCGAAGGGCG
>CAZHUS010000214.1:0-4790 GCA_964535555.1 uncultured Verrucomicrobiota bacterium | reverse complement strand
TCTCTCTCCTGTCCACGGAGTCTCGGAAAATGGGGGTTCTTTGACGGGCTGCTAGACCCGTCACCAGGTCCGTGTGTCCTCCCCAACGGTGTCGCTGCTTCTTCTCCTGGATGTCCCAGGCCCGGACACTCTGGTCCGCGCTTGCGGAGTAGAGCGTCTTTCCATCGGCCGCGAACACGAGTCGCTTCACCCAGCCCCGATGGCCTTTCAGCGGCGGATCCAACCGCTCGCCCGTCTGGAGATCCCAAAGGTCAATGTCGGCAACCGAAAACCCGTATCCGGTAGCCAGGATTCGCCCATCCGGGGAGAGGGCCATCGCCGTGATGGCGTTGCCTTCGAAGAGCACCGGCATTTCGCGCGCCGAGCCGGTTTGCAGGTCGATACACCGGACGAGGTTTTGGCGATTGCGATGATCGCCGAGCACCAGCATGCGGCTATCGGCGGAGAACAAGGGAATGCGCATGTCCATGTTGATGGCGCGACCCGCCGGGTAATTCGTGATCCAGTCTCCGGAAGGCACGCGCCAGAGACTGCACCACGGCCCCAGATGAAACGCCGCCAGCATCGTGCGGTCAGGCGAGAACGCCAGCGAGGTCACCGGCGAGCTTTGGGGCAGGTTCTTGAGGATTTGCTGAGAACCGACCTCCCAGATACTCACCACCGGCTTGCCAAGGGGATCGCGGTTGGCCGAAGCGATGAGCCTCCCGTCAGGCGAAAGCGCCATGGCCGGCGGATAACCCTCATTCGTGAGGACGCCGAACCGCTGCCGAGCGCTCCAGTCCCACAACTCGATATTGCCGCTGGCCTGTTGTACCGCCAGCCACTTGCCGTCCGGAGTCAAGCCGAGGTTGGCAAAACCGCTAGATTCCTGGATGAGCGTGACCTTCTCGTCACTCCGGCACAGCCCCCAAAGATAGCGCCACTCCCACCCGCGCAGGTCGTTGTTTCCTCTGTGCCTGCGGATTCCTCCCTCTCCGTTCGGCCCATATCTGCCCAGCAGACGCTTTGCACTGGCCAGATTCCCTTCTTCGAGGGCGAAACTGGCGGCTTTCATGTCGCCCACATAGGCATAGCGCAGCGCCAGGTCTCGTTCTCGATCGGCTCTTTGCCACTGCCAGGTCACACCCGCCATACCCAGGAATAGCACCGTCACCATGCCGCCAATCAGTGCCGCTCGAACCGGCTGGCGCCGGCACCATTTCCAGGCCTGTCCAGCCACCCCGACCCGCCTGGCGCGAATCGGCTCTCCAGACAGATACCGTCCCAATTCCTGCGCCAGTTCCTGAGCCGTTGCGTAACGCCCGGAGGTTTCCTTTTCGAGGCACTTCTGCGCGATGGTGGCCAGATCCTGCGGGATGCTCGGATTCAGCAACCGGGGAGTGACGGGCTCGTTTTCCAGCACCTGCTTGAGCACGCTCGTGAGTGAGTCGGCCTCGAAGGGCGGCCGGCCCGTCATGAGGTGGTAGAGAATCGCGCCGAGGGAATAGACATCGCTGGCCGGGCCCGAGGGCTTGCCCGCGGCTTGCTCCGGCGGCAGGTAGTTGGGCGAACCGAGCACCTGACCCGATACCGTCAGGTCGGCGGTCCCTGGTCCCTGGGGTCTGGTCTCACTGAGCCTCTTGGCCAGACCGAAGTCCGTGATGTGTGGTTCATCCTGCCCGTCGATCAGAATGTTGGCCGGCTTGAGATCGCGATGAATGACGCCCTGCTGATGAGCGTAATGCACCGCCTCGGCGACCGTCTTGACCCAGCGCGCGCACCGTCGGAAATCCACGCCCTGGACACCGAAGTCCTGGCGCATCTCGGCGAGGTTCTTGCCTTCGACATAGTCCATGGAGAAATACGCGTAGCCCTCGTGCTCGCCGACTTCGTGAATGGCCACGATGTTGGGATGCCGCAGGTGCGCCGCTGCTTCCGCCTCGGACCGGAAACGCTGGACAGACTTTGGTTCCGCAAACTGCCCGGCCAGGAGCAGCTTGACGGCAACGATGCGGTTCAAACTGCGCTGCCGGGCGCGATAGACCACGCCCATGCCGCCATGGGCGATCTCCTCGATGAGGTCGAAGTCTCCAAACGCACGCCCGGCCAGGCTCGCCGGACTCTGCGCCCGCCAGGCTGGGCTCGTGCCCTCCTCATCTCCCAGTCCCGCTCGCAGGAGGCAGCGCGGGCAAAGCCCGTCGGCGGCAAACTCCCTCAGCGCGACTCCGCAACGCGCGCATGTTCGCTCTTCCGTCATCGACAGGTTCCTTCAGACAGCCACGCCCGACGCCACCCTGCTGCTACGACGTAGACGGCCTGTTGTTACAGATTCAATGGCTCACCACTTCGATGAGATAGCGGATTTCCTCATCGATCAGGGCCGGCTCGCTCACGAGTTGTGCCACGTGGGCGCGCAAGCGCTGCCGATACTGCTCCCGAAAACGATGGACCGCCACCCGCGCGGTCCCCTCGCTCAAGCCGAGCGCCGCGGCCAAATGCGCGTATGAATCGGGCGCCGCGACTCCCCAGAGAAACCCCTGCAGGGCCTCGAAATGTCGCGCCTTGCCCGCCTGCTCGTAATCCCGCTGCATGGCCGCCAGCACTTCCTTGAGCAGCGTCATCGCCCAGCGCCGTTCGTACGCCCGCTCCGGCGTCAAGGTCTCCGCCAGCCCCTCACAGTAAGATTCCTCCACCTCCCGCTCGTGCAGTGAAATGGTCAAGGTCCCGCCGCCCCGCTTGACGCGATGCGCCCGCTTCCATTGGTCGCTCAGAAAATGCTGGAGCGACGTGAGCAGGAACGTGCGGAACCGGCCCCGGGCGGGGTCGGCCAGCTCGAACGAGCCCTTCTGGAGGAACTCGCTGAGAAATTGCTGGGTGAAGTCTTCGGCGTCCTCCGGCCCGCAGCCCCGGCGTCGTAGATAAATGTAGATTGGCCGCCAGTAGGTGAGGCAGAGCCGGTCCAGGGCCGCGGCGGCTCCGGGAGTCTCTTGGTCGGCCGCCGCCAGCAGGAGGCTCCAATGCGTGGTGACGAAGAGTGGTTGTCCCACCGGGCTTCGGGTGTCCTTTGCTCCCTGCCAAGCCATGGGCCAAAGCTGCGCCTTGGCCCCGTCGCCCTCAAGCTAATTTCCTCAAGGCGCCTGGCGCAATTGAATGAACCGGATCAAATCGTCCTGGGGAACAACCATCTGTTCCAGGCCGGGCTGCAGGGAGTCCCGGATGGGCAGATACGGTCCTTCCACGTCGTGGGCTCCTTCCACCTCGAAACGCATCCCGGTGGCCGGACAGGAGAGCTGCACAGCGCGCGTGATCACAACCCGCGGAATTTCGTAGTGGAGCAACTCGAGGTTATCGAACGTGGCGGTGGCCGGGAGCTTCGAGCCATCCGTGTCCTGAAACACGAACAGGCAGGCGGAGGTGCCGCTCCGCCACGGGGTCCCGGGAGGATCCGAGCCCCAATCATGCCAGACGCGGCAGCCCGTCGCGGTCGCCAGTTCCGCCTGGCTGAGGCTTGCGTCTGCGGCGGGCGTATCCACGCAGATCCGTTGGTAAAGCACCGCGCCGGTTTGCTTGTCCAGCACCCTGCCTGTGAGCGCGAGACTCGACCCGGTCGGGGTGAGCGCCAGCGATAACACGACATTGGTATTGCTGGTGAGGACCCGTTCACAACAGAAAGCCACCAGAACCGCGTCTTGCTTCCACAGAGCCACCCAGTCATTCGCTTTGGAAAGGCCGTAGCATTGACCAGTGGCATGGTAAAGCGTCAGCGCGACGCCGGTGGCGGAGTCGTTCATGCCGGCCAGTTCCACCCGCGTTTCGATCGTCTGTCCCTCGGGCACGTTCCAGGCGGTGAACATGGTCATCCAGGCAGTCGTGTCAGAGAGTCTCCACGTGCTGACGCCGCGCCAGTCCCCACCAAGCGTATACCGCCCACCGGATTCATCGTTGATAGGCTTGCCCAACCCGGCGGATCCGTGATCCCACGGCTGGCCATCTGAAAAGTCGTCCACCAGGGTGCGAGTGTTGAGCGGCGCGGATTTGATAACGCCCGAGGCGTAGTAAGGAACCGCCGGATCGAAAGGCACTCCCGGTTCCTTGGTGCAGGTCACTTCCACCCGCAACCCTTCGATCGCGCCGCCGATCCCGTAACCGGTCATGCGAATCGCGTCGCTCCCGTCGGGTTGGGCGAGGCCGGTGTATCTGAGGTCCCACACCCCGCCGGCGGGCGTGAACTTGGTCCCAGTTCCGTCCCACGACCCCACCTCGCCATAGGCGGGGCCACTGAAAATGGCCGCGCCGTTGGCCTGGTAGGCCAGATCCATCCAGGCCGTCATCCGGCCCGCAATCCGCGCATCGTCAGACACGAGGCGCAGAACATGCACGTTGCCTTTAAGGCTCACCTGGGCACTGGCATTGGTGCACAAGATGCCCGGCACGGGCACGCTCGTGATCCAGTTGGTTGCCGTGAAGCTGGTGTCCGCGCTGACGGCCCCAGCCCCCACCACCAGGGCAAGGGCCAGCACGGTCTTTGGTGAACTCGTCATAGGTTTCCTCTCTCTCAGGGATCTCAGCGAATCGCGAACTTGTCGCGGTTGTTGGGTTCGCCGGTCCACCCGCGTTCTACGACAAATCGAGGCGGATGTTACCTGAGAAGTGACGGCTCAGACCGGCGCGGACGGCAGGGCTTCAACCCGGGTGGCCGAGCCCCCGAAGCCGGCGGGAACCGCAAGAGCTCCCTTGGCCTGGGGGGCCATCCTCAGTGGCCATGAACCAAAAAGCGCCGCTAAAGCGGACGCACTCCAAACGCTTCGCGC
>CAZHUS010000213.1:0-4969 GCA_964535555.1 uncultured Verrucomicrobiota bacterium | reverse complement strand
TCTACCGCTTGAGCGCGAAGGCAACCGCCTCGTTCCACTGCCTCACGGCGGCGGCCGCATCGGGCGTGTCGAGCGTCTTGAGGATGGCGGCCATCGCCTCACCCCCGGCGATCATGGCGCGGGCGGTGTCGATGCTGCGCTGGTTCGGGGGCCGCTGGCCGCAGTTGATGCAGCCGGGCGGCACGTCCGTATCGAAGTTCATCTGCGACCGGGAAAGGATGAGTTCCTGGTTGGAGAGGGCCGGACACCAGTGCCGCCAGCGGACCCCCTTGCCGTCACGCCCCCGTGCCATAACCTCCCAGCGTTTGCGCTCAATCGCTGTTTTCGTGATCATCGTGCCCCCCACGAACGTATTGCCCGGACCATGTGCCTGCCGAGCCATGCGCCTCCGATAAGCACGGGCACTCCGGCTACGCCCGCCGCGACCAAGGGGAATTGGACCGCTAGATACACCACCAAGACGAGGGCGAGGCCAGCCATAACCGTCGGCAGCAGGATGGACGCCAACCACACAAAGCACCCGACGGCGACACCATGCGTGTCTGCGTAGTCCAGGCAATGGTCGAACCAAGCCGATGACAGCGGGTTGATGATCTTCATTCTTCCTCCCTCTCGATCCGCTCAGGACTTGTGATGATCCACGCGTCGAAACGCGGGTTGGGCACGAGCGTTACCCGGTCCTCCTCTTCTTGCAGTTCCGGCGGCTGTGCCCGGTAGAGCGCCCACGAGAACGACCCGTTGTCGATGCCCAGGGGGATCGCAAGACCACCGTACGTTGCCTGCAACCCGTCCGCTTTGTAGCGCCCCCAGCACCTGCCGCAGCGGCACACAGTCTTATCGGTCCACAACCGCCGCACATCGTGGCAGGCTGGGCAGTAAAGCAGCTTCATTCCCTGAACCCCTTTGTTACCGCATCGAGATCTATCACATGGGCTGCCCATTCCGGCAGCGGGTCGTCGTCGATCACCACGTCACCAGCCGCCAGCGCGATCGGCTCCTTGCACATCGCCCGGTGCGGCACATGGTTCAGCAGCCGCTGCCCCCACATGGCCGCGTACTCCTGCCCACCACCGGACCAGACCACGACGTCGCCCGGCCAATGTTCCGCGAACCGGATCACGCCGTGGTTCGCCTCCCATTCGGTCACATGCGATTCGGGCAGCCAGCGCACCAGCGTGTCGTCGCAGTCGATGTACAGCGTCCTCATCTCCCCCTCGTCAACACACGCCCGCAACGAGGGCAGTAGTTCCAGTGACGCTTCGGCGTCACGCACTCCTCGCACGCGCCAGTCGCAGCGTCCAGGCGGGGTCCGCGTTCGCACGTGCACCGGCTGTGCCCATAGATCACACAGCCCCAGCAGCCGGGAATGTGAACACCCCGGTAACAGTGGCAGCGCATCTCTCTCACTGCGGGAGGCTCAGGACTGCTCATCTCCCCCTCCTGACCGCCCGGCGGCTCGCCACCACGCGGTAGCCGTCGGCGAACTCCACGAGGATGTTGCCGGGATGGCGGCGCCTGCCGCGCCAGAACCAGCCGCGCACCACAACCCGGCACCGCTCGCCCTTGCGAGACGCGAGCTCGGGATGCAACGGCCCGAACTGCGTCCGGCCCCACGCCCATGTGTGCGTCATGCTCGTATCCCATTGGCAGGCGAGGCAGGATTCGAACCCGCAACCACCCCGTTAACAGCGGGGCGCTCTACCGTTGAGCTACTCGCCTCCATGACCCTCCGTGCGATCCATTCACCGACCGGGACAGCGACGGCATTGCCGAGCTGGCGGTAGCGGTGGGAATCCGCCTGACCAGCCGTCCAATCGTCGGCGAAGCCCATCAGGCGCTCGCACTCACGGGGCGTGAGCCGCCGGACAAGGCCAAGCGGTGGCACCGCTTGGCCTTCTGCCTCCTGCCCATTGAGGCCACCGGGGTGCGCGCCACCAGCCAGCGTAGATGAGACCGGGGGCACATACCGGGCGACGAGATTCTGAATCTCGTCGCCCGCCGGACCACCGGCCCCCTTCGCCCACTTGGCCGATATCGCGTTCGGGACAACGGGCGGCACGTAGGTCACCAGCGGTGCACCGTCCCCTTTCCCCGTGCCGCCGTTCTCTGCCTTCAGGGGCGGCGCGATCGTGTCAGGTGCCCCCCGCCCGTTGCGGGCGAAGCGTGCTTCGAAGATGGCAGGGTAGCCCTGGCCGGGCTTGCCTCCCCCGACAGTCAATTGAGCGGCAATGTCCGCAGTCCTCAGCTCTCCTTGCTGGTTCTCGGCCACTGAGACGACGATGTGGTTCGCATCTACTGCTCGATTGCCCGTCTCGGCCCCCTTTGGGGGAGCCGTCAGGGTTCCCACTACGTACGCCCCGTTGTTGTCGAGGTCGGTAGTGCGGAAGCCGCCGCTCTGAGAGCTGCCTCCAAGGGTGCCGGCATTGCCTTCCCTCGCCTCTCGGCGCGGCGGAGAATCCCGGCACACGCTTTCGGGCTCAAATAGTATTTCCGCGGCACGTCGCGTTCGTCCTCCACAACATCCGACAATGAACACACGCTCGCGCCGCTGTGCCAGGTGGTCGTACTGAGCGTCAAGCACCCGGTAGGCCCACCCATACCCGAGTTTTCCCAGCGTCCCGACGACGGTAGCCATGTCCCGTCCTCCACCGGAGGAGAGCAGTCCAGGGACGTTTTCGATAACGATCCATTCAGGACCAAGGGTTTCAATGCAGCGTGCGAACTCAAAGAACAGGCCGCTCCGTTCGCCAGCCAGTCCAGCGCGGCGTCCAGCCACCGATAGGTCCTGGCAGGGGAAGCCTCCCACGAGAACGTCAATTGGCCCGTCCCCTGGTCCGATGTCATGCACATCTCCTATCAGCCGCACGTCCGGCCAGTGCCGCTTCAGCACCGCGCTGGCGTGCCTGTCGATCTCGCACTGCCAGGCGATCTCGAACCCGGCTCGTTCGAATGCCAAATCGAAACCCCCCACGCCGCTGAACAGCGACCCCACCCTCACTCCCCTACCTCCAGCGCAGCACTCAGCACGCTCAGGCAGTCTGGCGCCTGCTCGAATCGCAACATGGCGTGCTCCGTCGCCCTCGCCGCCGCCTGCACCTCCGCATCGATGAGCACGACCCTCACCCGGTCCTGCTCCCCGTGCTCCCGCAGGATCTCCAGTTGACGCAGCGCCGCCTTCAGGTGCCGTTCCGCCCGGCGCAGGTCGCGGGCGTAGTGCCGCCAGTCCTGGGAGAGAGCGCTCATCTCACCCTCCCCGGCCGGTGGACCACCGCCTCGAAATCGAGCCCGCAGACGCTACACCTCCCCGGCGATTGCCATACCTCCGGCCTCGCCCATTCCGCCAGCACCTTGTCCCGCAGCCACCGGCGCGAAAACGGACGGAACCGCCACGGCCGGGCTGAGCCGCCCAGCGTGAAGAAATGCCGCTTCACTCCCCCGCCTCCCACGAACTGGGCATCGACGGCGGCGAGAGCGCCTTCAGTGCCTCCAGGTCGAGCTCACTCATCATCGTCTCTCCCCTGTCACCTCTTCTGGACCCAGAACCACGAGTTCGCCGTCCAACAGGTCCACTAAATAGCGGCCCGGCAGTGCGACCGGCGAAGCATCGAGGGCGCTGCAAACTCGGTGCAGCTCGCAGTTGAGCAGGCCCGCGGCCCGGCAGGCCAACGGATGCTCAAGACTGAAATCAGTGGCTCCAAATTCTGCCACATGGCCCTTCTGGCCCATCGCCAGGAGGAGTGATTTGACGGCCTCTGCTGTCGTAGTGATCTGGATCTTCCCACTCTTCCACCACTGGACATGGCAGTCAGGTAGTAGATCTCCGATCTGGTCAGCAAGTTTCCAAGGGTCCAAGTCAAGCTCACTCATCTCCAAACCTCCTTTCGCGCCCACAGCTCAGCCGGTATCCGCCCCTGCCCGCCCGGTCGTGGGCCGCTGTCCTGCTTCACGAACACCGGCACCTCGGCCTGGTCGCACTGCCTCACGATGTCCGCGATCCACTCCACCTCGCACGGGCGCCGCCCCGGCCCGCTCTCGCCGCCGACTACCACCCAGTCAAGCCCCGCATCGCTGCCGTTTGGGTGCAGTCCGGCAATCCAGCCCCCAGCGCCATCGAGATCCACCGGGCCCAGCAGCGGCTCACACGACACCCACCGCACCGCCGCGGGCGTCGCCAGCAACTCAGGGATGCGCGTGTCCGCCGCCGCCTGGTCCTCCACCGAGGTGCCCAGCCACACGTTCCGCAGTGGCCACCCCAAAGTGCCAACCTCGTCGCTCCACTCCTCTATGCCGCTCCGGAGCACGTACATGCGATCGGCATTTGTCAGATACTCCCGCATCCGGGTGGGCCGCTTCGTCAGCACAATGAACTGGTGCGGAGCTAGCGCCATCACCGCGAACACCCGGTCGATGTAGCCGTCCGGCACCCACTCGCCGAACAGGTCCGTCATCGAACACACGAACACCCGGCGCGAGCGCCGCCACGACAGCGGCGCTCGCAGAGTGCGCTCGCCCAGGACGACCTCGACCCTGTCCCGGCTCGCCCGGTTGTAGGGCAGCCCGGTCCCGAACCTCTGCTGGTTGATGCGCTCGGCGTAGCAGTTCACACAGCCGGCCGACACCCGCTCGCAGTGCCAGCCTAGCACTTCGATTACTCCAAATGAACTAGCTAGATGGCTCGGACGCGGTTCACTGTCTCCGTACGTAGCTATTGCCCGGATGGGATTCCAGGTCTCACCTGGCGTTGTCGAGCCGTCAGGATGAACTGTCGCCGCCCATTCGATCTTCGTGCTCATGACTCAAACCCCAGCGCCGCATCACCGGCCTCCTGCGCTTCGAGGGTCGCAAACAATCCGTTCCCCAGCCCGAGGATGTGCTCCATCAACTCGGCATCGCCCAGTTGCGACAGCCGGTGGCACTCCAGCATCTCCTCGCGTAGTTCCCGGTACGTGCGGCCACTGGCGATACAGCG
>CAZHUS010000212.1:0-4971 GCA_964535555.1 uncultured Verrucomicrobiota bacterium | reverse complement strand
AGACAATGGTTCGGAGCATCCACGCGGCATAATCCGCCACGCGGCATGATTCCTGACCCTACGACCTGTGCGAGCAGGCAGTTCGGCGTCTGGAGGATACGCCACACACTGGCCTTCTGGTGGGGCCGGAGCACGATGGCAGGATTGGCGCCGGGAAGGGTGAGGTGCTCACCGTTGAACGTGCGCAATCGCGTGTGGTTGAACTCCTCGTTGTACTTGCGAACCAGCCGGTCGCGGCGCTCGTCATCCTCCCAGACCCAGTCCTTGAATCGCTCCTTGAGCTTCTGCTGCTTGTCCCGGGCGGCCTCGGTGGCGGGGCCGTTGACCACGTCCCGATCATCGTGCGGGTCGTGGTCATAGACGGTGGGCACACGGAGGTTGAGGGAATCCTCGATCAACTCCAAGGCGCTGCGGCGGTCGGTGCCCCACTCGGTGGTGTTGGCCACGCTGAAGCGCACGCCGTAGTCGCCGCGCACGACCCACAGGCCGAGCTGCGGCGCGTGACTCACGGTGATCCCGGACTCGACCAGGGTCCCTTCGGCGAAGCGCTGGATGTCTTCCGCCGGAATCCACGTGCTGCCCAACCGCGCGTCGATCTCCGTGGCCGAGAGGTCCGTCGGCTGCACCTGTCGCAGCGCCTCGACGTTGCCGAGGAACTGCCCGTCCACGAGCGCGGCGGCCTCGGCGGTCGCCAGTTTCGCGCGGACATTGCCGGACAGGTATTCGTCCTCGGTTTCCCATCGACGGGTCTGCGGGTTCAAGAAGATGGTGCCCTTGAGGTCAGGCAGGAACTCAGACGGCGGGCGGTGCAACAGCCCGGCCATGAAGTCCAGGTCCACGCACCCGCGTTCGTTCAATGTGACCAGCAACGCCTCTTGGGGCGTGTTGACCTGGGGTGCCGGGCGGTGCGGTTGGATGGTGCGTTCCCGGAAGACGGCCACCTTGGTGGCCCGACCGGTCTCCTCGTCGTACTGCTCCAGCGACAACAGCAGCGGCAGATCGGGGTCGCCACGGAAGGCGGAGGTGTTGGCGCGGGCCGAGACCGGGCCATGGCGGGCGACGAAGCGGTCGTAGGTGCGGTTGAGGTCCTCGCGGGCCGCGACCACGTCTTCATCGGACGTGCCGTTCAACTGGGAGCGCAGGCAGCGGCGGACAGCATCGCGGACGCGGATCAGGCCGCGGATGCGTCTGGCGACCGTGTCGGACAGCCCGGTCAGGACGTGCAGCGAGTCGCCGTCGCGGATGGCGACCTGGTCGTTTACGAGGGCGTAGGCGTTGGGCTTGATGTGCTCTGGGGCGGGGAAGGACTGCGCCAGGGTCGGCGCAGTCACCCGCGGTGCCTCGGGGCGGAAGACATCCCGCGAAAGCAACGCCATCGCTTCGGCCAACTGCTCGGCCAGGTCGCGACCGTTGCCCACCAGGGTCGGTTCACCGCGCCCGTACATCCGGCCTTCGAGCCGCATCTCGCCCAGCATCATTTCGGGGCGGGCGGCGAAGTACTCATTGAGGGCGATGCTCTCACCGACGGAGTTGGTGATCGCGGTGACCTCCTTCCAGGCCGGGCCGGCTGGCGGTTCACCGGGGAGGCGTTTGCGGAGGATGACGAGATCGGTGGTGACCTCGGTGTTGGCGTTCTTCTTGAACGCGTCGTTGGGGAGGCGGATGGCGCCGACCAGGTCGGCCTGGGCCGAGAGGTATTCGCGCAAGCCGCCGTCCTGTTTGTCGAGGGTGCCCTTCGAGGTGATGAACAGGAGCAGGCCGCCGGGGCGGAGCTTGTCCAGGGCGGCGGCGAAGAAGTAATCGTGGATGAGAAACTTCCAGGCCTTGAAGCGCGGGTCCGCGACCGGGTAATCGCCGAAGGGCACGTTCGAGACCGCCACATCGTAGAACCCGTCGGCGAGGCGGGACTCCTCGAACGCTTGGTGGCGGATGTCGGCGTCGGGGTACAGCAGCTTCGCCAGCCGGGCGGTGACCGAATCGATCTCGATGCCGGTGATCAAGGACCGGGCGTGCATCTCCTCCGGCATCAGGCCGATGAAGTGGCCCAGGCCCAGCGCCGGCTCCAAGACCCGGCCGTGCGTGAACCCGAGCCGCTGCAACGCCGCGTACACGGCCCGGACGATGACCGGCGCGGTGTAATGGGCGTTGAGGGTGGTGGCCCGGGCGGAGTCGAGTTCGTCGTGGGTGAGGAGTTGCTCCAACCGTTGCCGCTCAGCCTTCCATTCGTCGTTCCAGGGATCGAAGACCTGCGGCAGCCCGCCCCAGCCGACGTAGCGGACCAGCACGCGCTTCTCGTCATCCGTCGCCGCCCGGTTCTCGGCTTCGAGTTGCTGGAGCAGCGCGATGGCGGCGAGGTTGTCCTGGCACTTGCGCTTGAGGGAGCCAATCCCGACGCGGTCGGCGTCGGTGATGCGGTAGTTCCGCGGGTTGCGAGGTGGTTCCGGTTCGGCGGTGGCCGGCCCGAAGGCAACCCATTCCTCGTCGCCGTTCAGTCCGACTCCGGCGGCAGGAGGAGGTAGCGTTCCCGCACAACCTCCCACGCCCGGTCGTGGGCCTGCTGCGGCGTCAGTCCCTGCTGGATGAAGTGCCGCCGGAGCGAGTCCAGGTCCGCCTCGGTCCGTTCCTCCGCCTCCAGGAGCATCGCGTGCAGTTGGCCGCTCGCCTCCAGGTGGGCCACCAGTTTCGGGCAAAACTGGCGCCAGTGCTGCTCGGCCATCCGGCCGTATGGGGTCAGGGGTTTCATGGCAGGGAACCCTCGGTGGTTCGAAGCGGAACAGTTCCAATTGCAGGTCGTTGCGAGCGACCCGCCGGAGTGCGGGCATCGTACCTCCTCCGGGCGAGCCGGCCGGCCTCGACCAAGAGTCCGGGAGTCTGGCTCGCCACGCTGCCGATCTACCGCATTGCGCGTCTGGAAGTCAACGGGTGCCAAACGACGTTCCCGGTCGGGGGCGCGCGCCTGCCCCGGGCGAGTTGGCCGCCCGCCATCCGTCGCGGTCGCGGGTCAGTGACTGTGGCTGAGGTCCCGGGCTTTGGTCGGTTGGTGTGTGACTTCCGGCGAGGGTGCGGCACCAGGCTGGGCCGGGCCTTGCTTGGCGGGAACCCTGGCCGCGGTCTCCGCCTGTTCCTCGAACAGGCCGGGGGTATGGACCACGTAGCAGGGCGGCACGTACAACACCTCGCAGGAAGCCGCGGAGCGGACCTGCCCCGGGTCAATCGAGGCGCCGGGTTCCAGGTTCGGGAGGGGATGGCGGGAGGAGACCTTGATCGCCCCTTCCTGCAACAGCGCCTCCAGTCCGGGCGAGAGCTTCCCGCCCGGGAAGTCGCCGCGGGCGAGGTCCTGGTCGATGCGCTCGGCCACCTCCG
Source organism: uncultured Verrucomicrobiota bacterium (assembly GCA_964535555.1). Classification (GTDB taxonomy): domain Bacteria; phylum Verrucomicrobiota; class Verrucomicrobiia; order Limisphaerales; family J093; genus DSVZ01. The sequence continues at coordinate 1,608 of CAZHUS010000212.1, read as the reverse complement.
GCAGGCGCTCGGGGTCCTTGACGTGGATGAGGTAGTCAATGGGGGATCGCGGGCTGCGCAGATAGGCCGCGATCAATCCAAACCACGAGGAGTCAATCAACGAGTTCCAGTTTGGCATAAAGGTCCTGGGTTGTTCGGTGTAGTCCAGCCGACAAGGGGAAACCTGCCAAGAAACGCTACCCAACGGCGCTCAAGGGGGTGGGGGCGAACCCCGGCGCGGGGCGGTGGGGCAGCCGCCCTGGCACACCCGTCTGCCGGCCTCGGGCGGCTGCGACCCGCGCCAGCCTCCGGTCGGTGCGACCCATCCGGTCTCCGATAGGATGCGCAACGCCCGGTCAGCGGAGCCAGTGGCGGTCGTGAGTGGCGACGGGAATGCGTCACTGGGTGTCCCGCAGGAAGCGGTCGAGTTCGGCCTTGGGGATGAGGATGTGGCGCAGGGCGCGGGAGGGCCGGATCAGGCCGCGGAGGATGAGCCGGCGGATGCTCTTGTCGCAGACCCCGAGCATGCGGGCGGTTTCCTGGATGCTGTAGGCCAGCCGGCCGTCCTCGCGGTCGGGCCGGGGTGCGGTCGCTGTCGTCATCGTGTTCATGGGCGCAGGTGTTGCGTTTCGTCAGTCAGTCGCCAGCCCGACGCCAAAGCGAACAGGGGGAATGCGTCTGCCGGCGGCACCGGTGCGCAGAACCCGTGTTCGGAATCGAGGCCCGCGGGCGACTGGGAACACGTGGATGCACCTCCGGTCCCCCGCAACGGTGTGGACGCGAGGCGCAAATCCAACCGGTGCCCGACCCGGGACGGGGTGGTGCCGGACCCACGAGTCCATGAGTTATGTTGCGCGTGATACCGATCCAGGAAGACGACGACAACCGGCTGTACCGGGAGTTCTTCGAGCCGACCTTTGTGAGCCAGCGTCTGGGGCACCCGGGGCATTGGCAGGGTGAAGCCGCGCCCAAGCTGGGCCTCAAGGACCGCGTGCAGTTGGACGCGTTCACGAGCGTCCTGCACGGCCAGCGCCCGGACGGGGAGCCGTTGCGGCATCGCGATTTGCAGCAGTCCACGGAGACCTCGGCCTGGCGCATCACCCTGGCCGAGGACGGCCCGGCGAGCGTGGCGCTCTGGGCGCTGTCACCGCCCGCCTATCGGATGCAGATCCGGGAGGCGCACCACCGTGCCGTGTGCGCCGCCATTGGCGACTTCGGGCGCGATCTCAACGGCCGGCCCTGGTTCGACAACCCCGACGCCCCCGCCCGCAAGTCAGTGCTCTTCGCGGAGTTCGAGGCGGGGGCGACGCGTCAGCAGGCGCCGCGGCTGCACAGCAATCTCTTCCTGTTCAATCACCGCTTCGAGCGGGGCGCCCGAACGGGGACGTTCAGTTCGGAAGAGGTGATGGAGCGATGTACGCGGATGGAGACGGTCTATACGAAGCGGTTCGACCACGAGATGTCGCGCCTGCTCGGACACCGGGTCACCCTCCCGCCGGAGCTCGCCGCCCGGTTCGAGGCCCATCCGCCCCTGGGCGCCGCCCGCCCGCGCGATCGCTGGGCACCTCGGGGGCTGGAGAGCCGGAAGCTCTTCGCGACCTGGCAGGAGCAGGGGCGGGGCTGGGGTTG
>CAZHUS010000211.1:0-5062 GCA_964535555.1 uncultured Verrucomicrobiota bacterium | reverse complement strand
GCGGACAGGCCGAGGTTCTGGATCGCCTGCTCGAAGCCGTGATCCGGCGCGAGCTAAACACCGTTCCCCAAACCGGCTGCCGGGAGGCGCTGTTCTTCGCCGGCCCCACCGGTGTGGGGAAGACCGAGAGCGCCCGCCTCCTCGCCACCCTGCTGTTCGGCTCGGACGCCTTCGTCCGGTTCGATTGCGCGGAGTTCAAGACGCTCGACAGCATCGCCGCCTTGCTCGGTGACCGCGCCGGTGACATCGGCCGGTTTGGCCAGGCCCATGCCGAGGTCCCGGCGGGGGTGTGGCTCTTCGATGAGATCGAGAAAGCCCACCCCGAGTTCACCCATCTCTTCCTGGCGATGACCGACGCTGGGCGGGTAACGCTGGCCAACGGCGATACCCTCGACCTAAGCCGGATCTACATCGTCGTCACCAGCAACCTGGGATCGGCAGAGATTCTCGGCCGGGAACACCTCCCCTTCGCCAGCCTGGAGAAGCACGTCATCCGCTGCATCCGGCGTCATCTGCGACCCGAGCTGCTGGCCCGATTTGGCAAGCCCTACGTCTTCCGACCGCTCGCGCGGGAGATCCAGCGCGAGATCGCGGCCGAACACCTGGCTGAACTGATGCGGTGGCAGCGCGAGCAAGGCCGCTGCATCACCTTCGACGAAGCCATCATTCGTTTCGTGCTCCAGCGCGGGTTCTCGCCGGAGTTGGGCGCGCGCCCGTTGCTGAGGACCATCCATGAACTGGTGGGCAACGCCGTAGGCGAGAGCCTGCTGTCGGGCGGAAGTGGCGAAGGACGGTTGGTGATCGTGAAGCTGCAACTGCGCCTGACGCCATGAACCTCGTTGATCTCCTCGGTGCGATCCTGCTCTTCGCCGCGGCGGGCACGGCCGTGTTCCTCCTGCCGGAACGGATCGGATGGTTGGTCGGTGTCGCCATGGGATCGCTGGGATGGCTGTGGCTGGTAGCCCGCGCTCCCGGTCGTGGTGAGCTCGTCGCCCGGCTGAAGGGCTTCGTCTGGTACCGGCACACCTTCTGCCAACATTTCCTCATCACCGGAGCCACCGGTTCAGGAAAGACCCTGAGCGGCATCCTCCCGTTGCTCTTCCAAGTCTTCAAATGCCAACCCCGGTTTGGCGGCCTGTGCGTGGACTACAAGGGGGTGCTCCACGAACGCATCCGGGCGATGGCCGCCCACTTCGGTCGGGAGGCGGATGTCCTGGTCCTGGCGGTGCGGCCAGTCGGGGCCGCGGCCGGCTGGCAACCACCCCACCGCTTCAATCTGGTCGGCGACCGCTCGATCCCCTTCGGCACCTACGCTCGCTGCGTGGTGGATACCGCCGTGGCGATGGGCAATCGCCACGAGCAGAGCTTTTTCCGGCGTGCGGCCCAGATCCACATCGGCAAGGCCCTCGAAGCGCTTGCGGCCCTGGACTACGAGGTCACCCTCGAAAACGCCCACAACCTCCTCGTCAACCCGCTCGACACCCAGGCCGCTCTCGCCCAGCTCTCGGGGCACGACCGCACCCACGCGTTGGCCGAACACTTCCGCAATTACCTGGCCCAACCACCCGAGCAGTTGGCAGGTGTCACCGGCACGGTCGGCAACTACCTGCACGCTTTCACCCAGCCCGAGATCGCCGAGGTCTTCTGCCGGGACAGCACGTTCCAGATCCGCGACGTGGACCAGGGCCGGATCCTCTGCCTGGACCTGCCTCAGCGCTTCCTGAGCGAGCGCCGGTTCGTCGGGACGTTCCTGAAGCTCCTGTTCTACACGCACGCGCTGGCCCGGTTCGATGCCCCGCGCGCGGAGCGCACGAAGCACAACCTGCTGCTGCTGCTGGCCGACGAATGCCAGCATTTCGTCACGACGAGCGAGGACGGCTTGAGCGATCACTCGGTTGTGGACGTGATCCGGGAGGCGGGCGTGGCCGTGGTCGCCGCCACCCAAAGCACGACGTCGTTGACGCCCGTGCTCGGGGCCGAACCGGCCAAGGTGTTCACGTTGAACCTGCGCAACCGGCTCATCTTCACCGCCGCCGACGAAGCCGATGCCCGGGCCAGTGCGGAGTTCCTGGGCAAGTTCACCAAGCGCGAGCGATCCGTCACCCGCGGCGAAGGCCGGCGCACGGAGACGTTCAGCGAACGCGAGGAGTTTCAGGTCAAGCCACACGAACTGCGCGCCCTGCGCAAGCACCGTTGCGTCCTGGTCCACTGCACGCAGGGGCACCGCAAGGTGCTGCTGCCGCCGCGCGAGGCGGACGGCTCGGTCTCGCCCTGGTTCCGTCGCTGGAGCTTCAGCCAATGAGGGTTCAACGAAGTCCCCTATCGAAGATAGGGGTTGGTGTCTCCGCTCGAAACGGTCCGCAGCCAACCACGGTTTGAAACATGATCACGGCGCGTCCACAGAAGAATCTGGCCACGGCGAAGGCGTACTTTCGCGAGCATCTCGGCCAGGGTGACTATCACTCGGAGGGGCAGACGGTGGCGGGCCACTGGTTCGGCAAGGGGGCACTGCGGCTCGGGTTGGACCTGGCGAAGCCGGTGGGTGAAGCCGAGTTCATCCGACTCTGCGAGAACCAGCATCCACTCACGGGGGAGCAACTCACGGTGCGCCGTCGCCAGAAGGACCGCCGGGTCCTCTACGACTTCGTGGTGTCGGCACCCAAGAGCGTGTCGGTGATGGCACTCACCGTCGGCGACACGCGGTTGATCAGTGCCCACGACGAAGCCGCGCTTGCCGCCGTCGCGCAAATGGAACGCGTTGCCGGCACCCGGGTCCGCCAGGGCGGCAAGGACAGCGAACGCCCCACGGGTGAGTTGGTCGCCGCCCGGTTCCGGCACGACACCTCACGCGCCCTGGACCCGCAGTTGCACACCCACTTCGTGGTCTTCAACGCCACCTGGGACCCGGTCGAGCAGCGTTGGAAGGCGCTCCAGACCTCCCGGATGTTCGACCGGATGACCTTCTACACCGAGGTCTATCGCAACGAACTGGCCCTCCGTGTCCGCGCGCTGGGCTACGAACTGCGGACCACAGCCAACGGCTTCGAGATCGCCGGCGTGTCGGCCGACATCATCGAGCGCTTCAGCAAGCGGCGCCGGGCCATCCTCGACGCTGAGGCGGAAGTGGCCGGCAAGCTGGGGCAACCGCTCTCGAACAACGCCCGGGCGACCCTCGCCCACACCTCCCGCGAGGCGAAGGACAAGACCATCGAGGCCGAAGAGGTGCTGGCCGCACAGCGCTCCCAGCTCAGCGAGGAAGAACTCGCTGAGCTCCGACGGTTACTCTCCCCGTCCCCGAAACCGCCGCCGCTCCAAGCCAGCCCGGACCAGGTCGTCTCTGCGTCCGAGGCCATCGAGTTCGCGCGGGACCATTTGTTCGAGCGGCGCAGTGTGGTCGAGGAGCACCAGTTGCTGAAGTCCGCGCTCGCGTACGCCCGCGGCACCCTCACGCTGGACCAACTCTCCGCCGAGTTGGCCCGGCGGCCGGAGTTCCTTTCCGTGGACGACCAGTTGACCACCCGCCAGACGCTGCGGGCCGAGCAACGGTTGATCCGGTTGGTGAACCAGGGCGTTGGTCAATGCCGCCCACTGAACGCCGCGTTCAAGGCCCCGGCGCCCTTCTCCTCTGAACAGCGTGCCGCGCTGGGCCTGATCCTTTCCGCCCCCGACCGGGTGATCGGCCTCCAGGGCGGAGCCGGCACCGGCAAGACCACGTTGCTGCTGGAACTGGTTCGCGGGATCGAGGCGCGGCAACCGGTGACCGTGCTCACCCCGACCACCGCCGGGGTCGAGGCGCTCCGCAGCAAGGGATTGTCCCGCACCGCTACCGTGCAGCGGTTCCTCGCCGATGAATCGTTTCAGGCGAGTACGCGAGGGCAGGTCCTGGTGGTGGACGAGGCCGGTCTGTTGTCGGCGAAGGACCTGCTCGCGTTGGTCGAACACGTCCAGCCGGGCGGGCGGTTGGTGCTCTCGGGTGACACTCGACAGCACACGGGCGTCGAGGCCGGCGACGCGCTGCGGTTGCTCAAGGAACGCAGCCATCTGCGGATGGCCGGCGTCCACACCATCCTCCGCCAGGTCCGGAGTGAATACCGGCTGGCCATCACCGACCTGGCCAAGGGTAACGGCGCGGCGGGGTTGCGGCGCCTGGAACGGCTCGGCGCGGTGCTCGAAGTGCCCGACGCCGAACGCTACCCGGAACTCGCGGCCGATTACGTCGCCTCGGTGAAGGCCGCAAAGGCGGCGCTGATCGTCAGCCCGACCTGGAGCGAGATCGGGGCGATCACGGGTTTTGTGAGGGAAAAGCTCAAGTCCGAGGGCAGACTGGGCCGGGAGGATACTGAACTCACGGTCCACGCGGGGCTCAAATGGACGCGAGCGCAGAAGCGTGACCTGCGCAATTACCAGCGCGGCCTCATCCTCGCTTTTCATCGTCGCACTCGCGACTTCGGGGCCGGCGAATGGGGCGAGGTCGTGCGGGTGGAAGCGAACGCCCTCCACGTGCGTCGGTTCGATGGACGGGAGGTTCAGGTGACGCGGAAGCAGGCCGCCAGCTTCGAGGTGATGGAGCAGGCGAAGCTGCTGGTGGCGCCGGGCGAGCAGTTGCTCATTCAGGCCAATCGGAAGGAGGACCGGCTGTTCAACGGGCAACTGGTGATCGTGAAGGCCGTGGCCGCCAGCGGGCAGATCGAGCTGACCGATGGCCGGCGCATCGCCCCCGATTTCCGGGCATTCACCCACGGCTATTGCGTGACCAGCCATGCCTCGCAAGGCCGCACGGTGGACCATGTGTTCGTGGCGGTGAGTTCCTTGTCCTGGCAGGCCGCCCACCGCAACCAGTTTTACGTCAGCGCCTCGCGCGCGTGTGAGCAGGTGAAGGTGTACACCGACGACCTCGAGTTCCTCCGCGACGCCGTGCAGCGCCCGGGTGCCCGACTTTCCGCGTCAGAGCTGTTCGAGGCGGTGCGCACTGGGCAACGGGAGAACCTCGAACAACGCCCGCGCGCACGCACGCGCCTGGCCGCCTGACCATGCTTCGCGGTCCCACCCAGCCCCAGGAACC
>CAZHUS010000210.1:0-5079 GCA_964535555.1 uncultured Verrucomicrobiota bacterium | reverse complement strand
GGCGCTTTTTGGTTCATGGCCACGGAGCAGGTCCAAAAGGAACAGGTCGCTTTCCCTGAACCGCCACCTGGTAGGGCGGGCACTCCGCTGTCCGCCGCTCCGGCGCGCATGGCCCGGGAAGGCGAAACCCCCGGGCTTCACCCTCATCGAGCTGTTGCTCGTTCTGGTGATTCTCGGCGTCCTGGCCGCCATCGTGGTTCCCAAGTTCTCCGGGCGCACCGAGCAGGCCAAGGTCACCGCGGCCACCACCCAAATCGCCACGTTCGGGACCGCCCTGGACGCGTACGAGGTGGACAACGGCTCCTACCCGAAAGGCAGCGACGGCCTCGAGGACTTGATCACCCAGCCCCGGGACACGGAGAACTGGAAAGGCCCGTACCTCAAGGGAAATGAAGTGCCGCTCGATCCCTGGGGCAGCGCGTACGTTTACGAGTGCCCGGGGAAACAGAATCCCAACGGCTACGACCTCATGTCCCTCGGACCCGACAAGCGGGAGGGCGGAGATGACGACATCACCAACTGGCAACAGAGCCGGCGCCGCTGACGTGGTGGCGATTCGACCCGGCGTGTTCTCCGGGGCGCACCTCAGCGATACCTCATGGCCCCGTTCCGCCCCACCGCACCTTTGAATGCACGCGAGTCCTCCACGCCGGGGCGGCAGACGCCTTCGGGCCGGGTTCACGCTGGTCGAGCTGATCCTGGTGATGGCGATGCTGCTGGTGGTGCTTTCCCTGGCGGCGCCTTCCCTGGGCCGCTTCTTCCGCGGTCGGGACCTGGACTTGGAAGCCCGGCGGTTCCTGGCGTTGACCCGCTACGGCCAGAGTCGGGCGGTGGGAGAGGGCGTTCCGATGATTCTCTGGATCGACGAGGAACAACGTCGCTACGGCCTGGAAGCCGAGTTTCGGTACCTCGAGGACGACGAGCGGGCGGTCGAGTTCGAACTGGACGCGGAGGTGACCTTCGAACTGGCCCCCCTGAGTCGCGCGGCGCTTCAGGCCTGGGACCTTCCCAAGGCGCTTCCGACGCCCATCGAGGGTTCGCAGCGGCCCACCCAGACCCGGCAACTGACGCTGCTGCGTTTCACTCCCGACGGCTTCCTCAGCGACAGCAATCCGCAGTGGGTGGTCTTTCGCTCCGCCCGGCCGGAGGACGCGAACTCCGGGCTCTGGGTGACTCAGAGCCGGAATCGCCTCCGTTATGAAATTTGGACCAACGAACCACCGCTCCTGCGCTAGGAAGAGCGCCGCGGCGTTCACCCTGGCCGAAGTGCTGGCGGCGCTGCTGTTCATGGCCATCGTGATTCCCGTGGCCGTGCAGGGCCTGCAGATTGCGAACTCCGCCGGGGTGGTGGCGCAACGCAAGGCCGCCGCGGCACGGATCGCTGACCGGATGCTCAACGAGTTGATGGTCACGGGCACCTGGCAGCAGAACAACCAGCACGGTTCCGTGTGGGATGATTTCGTGGAGTACCGTTGGTCGCTGGAGGAGCGCAACTGGGAACCGGGCACGCTGCGGCTCCTGACGCTCGAGGTCCGCTTCGAGGTCCAGGGCCGGGAACTGGCCCTGCAACTGAACACGCTCGCCGATCCATCGGCCGGCCTCACGACCAGCACCAATCAGACCGGCAGCGCCACGTCGACGGGGGGAACGTCCCGATGACGGCGATTCGTGTCCATGGCCTCTCCGAACGAACCGCCCGATGGCGGGCGGCGACCGCTGGCGGCGCATTCACGCTCATTGAAATCCTGCTGGCGGTGGCGGTGTTCTCGATCGTGCTGGTCGCCATTCACCTCGTGTTTCACGGGGCGTTGCGCCTGCGGAACCAGACCACCGCCCGGCTCGAGGCGACGGTGCCACTCGAGCACGCCCTCAGCATCATTCAGCGCGATCTCGCTGCTTTGGTGCTGCCTGGCACCAATCTGGCCGGGCCGCTCCAGACCACGCCGACCGGGGTGACAACGCGGGTCGTGGGGCAGGTCTCGCCTTTCTTCTACACCTCGGGGGGCCTGCTCCGCGCCGAAGAGCCCTGGGGGGACTTGCAGCGGGTCACCTATCGGTTGGCCGAGCCGACCAATGATGCGGAAGGCCTGGACCTCTACCGTTCCGTCACGCGGAACCTGCTCGCCGTGGTTGAGGATGAATCCGAGGACCAGTTCCTGGTAGGCGGGGTCGAGACCCTGACCTTCCTGTTCTACGACGGCACGCAGTGGCGCTACGACTGGGATTCGAGCACGGAAGAGGCGGTGCTGCCGGGCGCGATCCGGGTCGAACTCCTGTTGACGCGAGCGTTGACGAACCGGTTGAACCCCGAGCCGGTGGTGCTGGTGGTGCCCCTGGCCGTGCAACCTGACACCAACAGCGTGTCACAAACCACGGGGGCCGGCACATGACGGTTCGGCCGCGCCTGCTGGATCCGGACTCCTCCGACGTCGCGGTGGGTGCGCCTTGGCGTGCAATCCGGCCAGCACCCTCCGCCAGGGACGGGGAGCGGGGCTCCGTGCTGGTGATCGTCCTCTGGATCTGTTTTGGACTCGTCGCCCTCACGCTCTATTTCGCCCAGAGCATGAACTTTGAACTTCGGGCCACGGAGCAGCGGAACGCCGCTCTGGGAGCCGCGCAGGCCATCCAGGGTGCGGCCCGTTATGCCAGCAACGTGCTCGTGAATGTCGAGGAGCCGGGCCTGCCTCCTGACCCGCTCGAGTACGAGGCCGAGGCGGTGCCCGTCGGGGAGGCGGCTTTTTGGTTCCTGGGGCGCGATGTCGAGGAAATGCTCTCCGACGAGCCTTGGTTCGGGCTGGTGGACGAGGCTTCCAAGCTCAACCTGAACACGGCGACCGCCGAAATGCTGGAGCTGCTTCCGGGAATGACCCCGGAGTTCGCCGCGGCCATCGTGGACTGGCGTGACTCGGACTCGGACGCCTCCGGGACGGGCACCGAGGACGGCACGTACGAGCGCCTGGTTCCAGCCTACCAATGCAAGAACGCGCCGTTCGAATCGATCGAGGAGCTTCGGATGCTGGTGGATGTCGACCTGGAGCTGCTCTATGGCGAGGACACGAATCTGAACGGGATCCTGGACCCGAACGAGAATGACGGCGAAAGCACACCGCCGGACGACAACCAGGACGGCCGGCTTGACCCCGGCATTCTCGAGTACTTGACCATCTACACGCGCCAGCCAGCCACGGCGCCGGACGGTTCCACGCGCATCAATGTGGCGAGCACCAACCAGACCGAGCTGGCTTCCCTCCTTCAGGAGAACTTCGGCACCGACCGGGCCAACGCCATCCTGCAAAGTGTCGGCGTGGCCACCGGGGGGGCCAGCACAACGCCCGGTGGCGGGGGAACCGGAGGCACCGGTGGCACCGGTGGCCCACCCGGAAGCGGTGGCACGGGCGGCGCCGCCGCCGCGGCCGCGACGAGCACCCCGGTGTCGAGCCTGCTGGAGTTCTACCTGCGCAGTGGGATGACGAGTTCGGAATTCGGGCAGATCGAGGCGAACCTTACCGTCTCGACCAACAGCGTGCAGGAAGGGCTGGTCAACGTGAACACCGCAAGCGAGGCCGTCCTCGCCTGCATCCCGGGCATCGGCCTCGAGTATGCCTCCAGCCTCGTGGCGTCCCGGCCGACCGAGTATACCACGACGCCGACGCTCGCCTGGGTGGCGGATGTCCTGGGGCAAACCAACGCGGTCCAGGCCGGTCCCTATCTCACTTCCCGCAGCTACCAGTTCTCGGCGGACGTGTGTGCGTTGGGCCGCCACGGGCGGGGTTTCCAGCGCGTGCGCTACGTGTTCGACACCAGTGCTGGCAACCCGCGAATCGTGGCGCGTCAGGATCGGACCTCGCTGGGATGGGCCTTGGGCCGCCAGGTGCGCGAGGAGCTATGGCAAGCCCGGGAAACGGGCGTCGTGGCGTACGGCGAAACGGGTGACGTATGGCGAAGGTGATTCCCTTGAAGTGGCCTCCCTTTCAATGGCCGCGCAATCTGCTCCCGCAGCGGAGCAAGACGGGCGGCTCGTTGCTGGGACTGGCGTTCGACGACGGGCGCCTCGAGGGCCTCGAACTGCGACGCACCAACGGGAGTGTCGAGGTTCGACAGGTCTTCACGACGCCCCTGTCACTCGATTTGCTCAACAGCGAGCCGGATCTGGTGGGGCGCGAGATCCGCAAGCACCTCGAGGCAGCCGGAGTCCGGGAACGCCGTTGTGTGGCCTGCCTGCCGATTTCGTGGGCGCTCACGGTGGGTGTGCATCTTCCTCCCGAGATCGCCGGGGACGACCTCGAGAGCCTGCTCCAGATCGAGGCCGAGCGCGGCTTCCCTTCCGCGGTGGATACGCTGGTCGTGGCGCGCTCCGAGTGCAGCATGGCCTCCGGCGAGCGTTACGTCACCCTGATCGCGGTGCCGCGCCCGCACGTCGGCAGGCTCGAGAAGGTCCTGGCCGCGGCGCAGTTGACGCCGGTGAGCTTCTCCCTGGGTGTCACGGCGCTTCAGCCCGCCGGAAGCCCGAGTGACGGCGTGCTCGCTCTGGTGCCTGGCGTCCATGCCATCAGCCTGCAGGTGACGTGCGGCGGGGGCATCGCGATGCTTCGCGCGGTCGCGGCCAGCACCGATTTCGACGGAAGCGAGCCGGGGCAGAATCTGGACCTGCTCGCCCGCGAGATCCGGATCACCTTGGGCCAATTGCCCTCGGAGGTGCGCGAGGCCCTGCGCTGCGTCCGCGTCTTTGGGCGCGGCGAAGCTGCTGAAGGGCTGGCCCGGGAGCTCCGTGCGCGGTTGGGCGCGGCCGGTCTCAAGGTGCAACAGGTGGCGCAACACGCCCCGGATGAGTCCGGGGTGCGCTTGCCGGCGGCGATGCCGGTTTCGGCGGCGTTGAGCCTGGCAGCAAGGCGCCTGGCGCGTGGGGTGCCCGGCCCGGAGTTCCTGCCCCCGAAGGTGAGCGCCTGGCGACAGTTCTCGGACCGCTATGCCTCGCGGAAACTGGCCTGGACAGGCGCGGCGGCCGGGGTGCTGGCGCTGCTGCTGGCGCTGACATTCGGGATCCAGCAACTGCTGCTCATGCATTGGCAGGGGCGCTGG
>CAZHUS010000209.1:0-5414 GCA_964535555.1 uncultured Verrucomicrobiota bacterium | reverse complement strand
CGGAGGCGCAGAGCCCGCGGAGAGGTTGACTGCCGGAGCTTGCTGCCTCGATGGAGTCTCGCCCCTACCAGAACAAGACAGACCCGCTCCCACTCCGTGCGCTCCGGGCCTTGGTGAGAGGCTCCCCCTCCGTGCGCCGTGAGATCAATCCGGCAGCACCATGATCTCCACTTTGCGGAACTCGCAGGGATGGCTTTCCGCCTGGAGTGAGATGGTGCCGTGGTCAATGAGTTTGTCCTCGCCTCGGATCAACTTACGAGCATCCGCATCGCCCGGGTCGTACTGGGGTTGCTCGTACTCGAGCACGACCTCGCCGTTGACGCGATGGATGATCTTGCGGCTGCCGTGAACCTCGACTTCGGCGGTCACCCACTGATCGCCATGGAAGGTCTGCGAGCGGGAATCGTTGCAGTGTTGCGTGATCAGCTTGCCCCCCATCGTGACGTGCGTGCCCGGCGTGCAAAGATTGGCCGTGGATCGCTTGTCCTTGCCGTTGCCTCCGAGGAGTTGGACCTCGATGGAAACCGGGAACTCCTGGTCCTTGCGCATGGTCTCGAGCGGCTGTCCGTGAACCATGATGCCACTATTCCGAATCGCCCAACCGGGCCCGCCGGGACACTGCTCACCCACAAAACGGTATTCGGCGCGCACGATGTAGTTCGTGAACGGCTGCTTGTAGAAAAGATGGCCGAACTCGCCGTTGAACCGCGTGTAGCGATCGTACCGGACCTTGATGACACCATCCTCGACGCGGAAGGTGTCCAGGTAATTGACCCCGGCGTCCTGTCCTTTGATCTTCACGGTCCAGCCGTCCAGATTCTTGCCGTTGAACAAGGACTGCCATGGGCCCGCGGCGGCAGCTTCGCCCGCTCTCAAGCTGAGACCTGTCACGCAAAGCGCCGCGATCAGGCAGTTTCGAATGATGTTTGTGGTCATAACGTTCGTAGGAAGTGTCTGGTTCCTTTTGGACCTGCTCAGTGACCATGAACCAAAAGCGCCGGTAAACCGGACGCACTCCAAACGCTTCGCGCCGCTCCAAGGCACGTCCAGGGTCGCGAAGCGCCTGGAGTGCGGGGATTCATCCCCGCTTTTCGGGGCAGGTTCATGGAGAGTTCGCTCGGAAGCCTCCTCACGTCGGCGCCCGGGAATTTCATTTGGGCCGGAATCCTGGCGGCAGCTTGAACCCGCCTTCCTCCGAAGTCTCAGGGTCCCCTTCCGGCTGAGCTTCCGCGGCTTCTCCCGGTTCGGGAACGCCCAGTCGCTGACGGGCCTTTGCGGCGGCTTCGGTCTCCCCGTACTCGTCCACGATACGCCGGAGCAGTTGATCGGCAGGTTCGTTGCGTCCGAGGCGATTGTAGAGATTGACCAGGTGAATGGCCGCCCAGCCCCAGCGCTGACGGTCGAAGTGATGCTTCAAGATCTCCTCGTACTCGAGCGCTGCCGCGAGGTTGTTCCCGAGATCCTTCTCGTAAATCTCCGCGATACGGAAGGCGGCGTGGAGCTTGTTCGGCTTCCGGGTCAGAAACTCGCGCAACAGCCGAATGGCGTCCAGATGGTCGCCATTCGCCCAAACCCGCTCCGCCTCGTCGTACTCGGGATCGCCCACGGGCTCGCTGGCCTCACCGTAGATTTCGCGCTGCACCCGGTGACCGATGTACTGGGAGACATCGCGACCGACCATCAATCCCAACCCGATTACCGAGAACAAGGCGAGGGCGCCAAACAGCCCCTTCCGGGAGCCGCGTTGCGCTGGCGGCGTGGCGGTCGGAGGCGGAGCCGTGGTCGTCGCGGCTGCCGCCTGGTTTGTTACCGCAGGCAGCGCGTTGGTCGGCGAATCCGCAGCCGGGGCCTCGACGGGCGCCACGTTGGTTCCGGCCGCGGCGGCAGTGGCCTCCGCTTCCCCCGCCTCGCTGTCGGCCGTGTCGTACCGGGCGGCCACACGCTGCATGTCCTGACCGATGGACGCAAAGAACCGCTGCGTGAAAAAGACCGCAGCCACGGCAAGCAGCACGTAACAGGCGATGCGCCAGGGAAGATTCATGAGACCAACGAGTTGAGGTTAGGACCAAACCGGGCAGGAGGAAAAGGGATTTTCCCGCCCCAACCCCGACCACGGCGACGGGAGGCGCCACCCTCAAGACTCACCCGGCCCCGCCTGCATGGCTCACAAGGGCTGAACATCCGTCCATTGCAATTCCACGCCCAGGTCGCGAAGGCGTGCCTGGAACGCGGCCAACAGCTTGGGATCGTTCCGCACCTGGCGGAGTGCCGCGCCTCGGCCGAGGGCAAACGCCACGAGGACGCCGGCCGCCTCGCCAATATTCCACTCGACCGGGTGCAGCCGATAGCAACCGTTCGTAATGTGGGTGGTCCCGATGTTCTTCGCGGCGGCCAGGAGGTTCTCGACTCGGCGAGGGATCAGCGCCCCGAGCGGGATCTGAAAGGGAAGCGAACTGAGGTCGACGTAGTTGCGCCCGGCGGCGCTCGGGTGCAGATCGATCCGATACGCGCCCACACCCACCGTGTCAGGGAATTCCGCCGCCCGGACCTCTTCGCGCGACTTCCCCGTCAACCGCATCCTGGCCTCGGTGCTGACGTGCTGCTCGGTCACGGTAAACTCGGCACGAATCCGCCGCGCCTCGCGGATGTACGGGTATTTGGCAAGCCCGTCCGTCGTCCCGACGACGTCTGGCCGCAACCGGAGTCCCTTCCATCCCTGACCCCCGTCAGGGCGCGGCGCCTCGGTTTGCATCCAGTAGAGCAACGAGAGGCTGAGCGGCTTGGCACGCGCCACCTGCCGGTCTGGATCGGCCTCACCGAGCTCCACAAGCGGCGCGAGCCAGTAGTCATTCTGGGGCCAGTTCACCAGCGAGATCCCGCTACGGTAGGTGCCGGGCGCGTATTGCTCGGGATCGATCAGCCGCCGATAGCTGAACAGGTTCGTCGTGGTCACCTTGAGCGTCGGGTCGAAGGCAAGTTCACGGGGCTCGAGGGTGATCGGATGTGTCGTCCGCCAGCTGAGCAGCGGTCCCGGCCAGGAAGGCACGAGTGCGGGCACGTACGACTGCCAGAAAGCGTACTCGGCCGGTCGCTCGATGGTGTGATCCTCGCCCTCGAGATGATCCACGGCGAAGCAGCACGTAAACGCCTGTTGATCGCGCGGCGCGGCCTCCTCCGGCGCGTGTTCTTCGCCGGTTTCCTTCCGGGACTCGGCCCCGATCACAAATTCGGCACCCGAGAGCGGCAGGAGATCGCCCAATTCGGTGGCATCGATGAAATAGGGCGCTCGCAGGATGCAGGACCGGTTCGCCGGCCGATGCCGCACCGCAACACACTCGATGCGATCCCCCTTGGTTTGAGCCGAAACCGGGGTGTGCTCGGTGAGAAGTTGGAGCCGACCGGAAGCCACATGCGGCGCCAGCATCTCCTGCAGAACGGCGAGGCTCACCCGGGGCTCGTGACACAAGCGCGAAACCCAGCCGTTGCCCGGGTTAAAGTGCTCCCGGGCCCGTGCCTCGGGTGTGAGCGGGTAACGTTCACGGTAAAAGGCCCGGACGCGGTTCCGATAGTCCCGGTAGCTCCGGGTGCATCCGCCGCGCTCAATCCACGGATGTTCGTCTGGCGGCACCGCCTGGGCCGTCACTTGACCGCCGATCCAGTCGGTTTCCTCCGTGAGGATCACGCGCAAGCCGGCGTTACAGGCTGCCAGGGCCGCCGCGCAGCCTCCCAGGCCCCCCCCGACAATGACGAGTTCAGCCTCCCGTTCCGCGGCGTCGGCAGCAACGCTTCGGCTCCAGGAAGCCGCGGCGGCCAGCACGGGCAGCGTGCTGATTGTGTGTCGTAGAAACGAACGGCGATTCATACCGTGTGTTGCTTCAGACGAATCCCGGAGCCGCCACGAACCGGCGCGGCCGACTCCTCACCGCGGAACCAGCGTCCTCGCGAGCCGTGGAGCTTGCGGACCCCGTCGCTCGGCGCAGCCCTCGCGCACCAGCCTCTTGCGTCTTCCCGAGCCCGGCAGCACCCGCTAGACTACCCCCGTTTCTCATGCAATCGCAAGGCTCCGGCCCTGGGTCTCCCGGCGTCGGCGGCCCGAACGCAGACCATCGATGAAAAGACTGCTGCCTCTGCTCACCATGGCCGCTGTCGCCGCCTCCGGCTGCAGCCAGATACGCCGGCTTGACAGTTCCCGGCACGAAGTTCTCCCGGTGCCCCAAGCGCTGGCCGACGCCTCCAAGATGGAAGCCATCCAACACCGGGTCGACCAGGGCGATCCCGTGATCTTCAAAGTGGATGCCGGCCAGCAGATGCCTTTCAAACTGGCCGTCGATTTGCCCGTGGGCAAGCTCGAACCGACCGAGTCCCCGTTCACGTTCACTCGCGACACCTACTTCCTGCTCACGAAGCGGCGGTTCGAACTGAGCCCCGACGGCCAGCGCTGGGCGAGCATCACGAGTCGCAAGGGCCTGGCGAAACTCTTCGGCTTCACCCGCGGCGAGTTCTCCGCAGGGTTCACGGCGGTCACCAACCAGGGCGCCTTCATGAACGTAAGCCTCAGTGTGAAGTGACGGTTCGCAGCCGGGGCGCTCCGCCGCCGGGCAGTGCGAGCCAGCCACTCCGCGCCGCGGGGTCGTGTCCCGCTCGCCGGACACTATCTGTTTGCCACCAGAAGGGAAACTGGACAGGCTCAGGCCCTCGAAACCCTGAGTCATCAACCACCGACTGCAAAGCTGTCATGAACACGAAGTACGTTCCCCTGATCAGTTCCGGTGTCGCCGGCCCCCTGGGCGTGTTGCACCTGCCTCGCCTCTGGCTTAAAGCCTCGCTCGAGGCCGCCGGGAAACTGGCCGACGGCTACCCGGGTTGCGGCTACGGCTATGACCAGATGGTGATCGACGGCCTGGGCTTGAAGCGGGAGCCAGTGCTCGAGTTCATCCGGTCGCAACGGCCAACCTACCCGCAGTTCGAAGCGTGGATTCGCCAGCAGCCCGGCGTGAAGCTGGATGCCGCCGCGATCGGAAAACTGAACGCCGCCATCACCGGTTACGAGCACGACGCCGAGACCCGCAAGTCCATCCTCGACGCCAACGCCCTGCCCGACGGCCCGCGCGACGCCGTCAACCTGAACAATCTGGACGACTGGAAGGAATTCCACGCCGCCGTGTTGAAGTAACCGCGGGCGGTCCTTCCACATCTCTCCCCCTCCCGGAGGCCCTGAAGGACGGAGCCTCAAGCTTCCGCCACCTCTCCCGGAGCGCGGACTTTAGTCCGCAGGAAGCCACGCCGCCCCAGGGACGTCCCTGCGGGCTGAAGCCCGCGCTCCTCACCGGTTCAAGGTCCCCATGCGCGCCGGTCCTCCCGGCGTCCCGGCTCTCCATGAACCGCAGCCAGGTAGGGCAGACATTCCTGTCTGC
>CAZHUS010000208.1:0-5463 GCA_964535555.1 uncultured Verrucomicrobiota bacterium | reverse complement strand
GGCCCGCAGGTGCTTGCGCACGGCGTTCACGATGGGCAAGGGACTGCCGTGGAATGACTCCTTGCGGAGGCTGGATTTTTCCGCGAAGCGGAAAAATGGGGTGACCAACCGGATTCGCACCGGCACAGACGCCGTCACAGGGCGTAATGCTGCTGTTACATCATGGCCACCATAACAACTGGCGCTCCCACGTGGATTCGCACCACGAACCTCCGGCTTCGCAAGCCGATGTGCCGTCTGATTACACCTTGGGAGCTTGGTGTCCGTGGTCGGACCCGCACCGACTAGGACCGGCTTGAAGGGCCGGGTGCTCGGGCTGCTTTGCATTCACGGACAGAAATGAATGCCGCCCGAACGGTAAACGACGGGCGGTTGTGATTATTGGGGAGCGGCGTCTTTCTCGGCTCAGCGGCGGAGGCCGCGAGTCTTGTACGTCAACACCGGCCGGAGCGTGGCGATCATCTGGATCAAACCGGCGTTCAGCAACGCCTCAATGACCGACTCGACCGGTTTGTAAGCCATCGGCGCCTCCTCGTAGAGCAGGTCGCGGTCGCCACAGATCACGTGACTGCC
Source organism: uncultured Verrucomicrobiota bacterium (assembly GCA_964535555.1). Lineage (GTDB taxonomy): Bacteria > Verrucomicrobiota > Verrucomicrobiia > Limisphaerales > J093 > DSVZ01. The sequence goes on along the minus strand of CAZHUS010000208.1, from coordinate 4,890 downwards.
CACCGAGGTCTGCATCAGCTCCGTCGCACGGAACCGCTCGCGGACACGGAGACGGGTCTCGCTCCGCGCCCATTTGCGTCCGGCACCGTGCGCCAGGGACCAGGCATGCGACGCGCCGTCCCCCACGGGCTTCACCAGGTAGCTCAACGCTCCCCGAGAGCCTGGGATCACCAAGGGGGTGCCACCGGCAGCCACGGCGCCCCGGCGGTGAATCCAAAGGGTCCCACCGTTGGCCTCGACCGGCGTGATGCTGTTGTGGCAGCCGTCCCAGAGAGATTGGCCATCGGCGCCCAGCGCCTCGAGGAACCGGCGAGCGATGAGTTCCCGGCTGGCCTGCGCCCAGCGCAACGCCAAATCGTGCTGCGCGAGATAGGCTTCTCCCGCCGCGGACTCGGGATCCATCCCGTCGGTAGATGAGGTCCTCCGTGACGAAGGCGGCACCGACCGGGACCCGCTTCCCGGCGTGCAGGTCCGGGAAGCCGACTGCTTGCCGCACGCCGTCGAGCCTGGCGCAGGCGTAGAACTGGCGCAGCGCTTCGCCTTCGATCCACGCGCCCGGCGAAGCGAGCAGCCTCGGTTGGTTGATGGTCATGCAGAGTTGATGGTTGATGGTTGCCATTTGGAGTTGAGGGGACCACATGCCTCCGCAAAGCTGCGCTGGCGGAGCCGAGGGTGGTTCCGCGAAGGTCGAAGAACCTCACAAGGAACATGTTCAACTTCGAGAAACTGGATACTTGGCGGGAGGCCATCGCCTTCGGCGAGTTGGTATATCGGACAACACAACGGTTGCCTGGGGACGAACGATTCGGGCTCTGCAGCCAGATGCGACGCGCCGCCGTCTCGGTGTCGTCCAACCTCGCCGAGGGCAGCGCCCGCCTTTCCCGACCCGACTTCGCACGCTTTGTGGAGATCGCCACGGGCTCGCTCTCCGAGGTGGTATCCCAAACCGCTCTCGGCCAACGCCTGGGTCTCCTTTCGGAAGATGACTATCGGGAGGTTTACGTGGCAGCCGACAAGCTCGGCCGGATGCTGAGCGGACTGCGCCGCTCCTTGCTTGACGCACACTGAGGCTGCTGTCGTCGAACCCCGCCTGTTCGACCATCAACCCTCAACGATCAACCCTCAACCAACGCGGCCACTGGAGTCGGGATCGCACCGACACCTCCGGCTTTTCAGACCGGCGTGCAGACTGCCTACACCATCCAGTGACAATGGTCGTCCCGGCCGGTAACGCTCCGGCGTCCTCCGCTTATCAGGCGGGCGCTCTGCTTTTGAGCTACAGGACGTGAAAGGGAACCGGGAAGCGCTCACAAGGAACGCCACCCGGTGATGGGGCTCAGTCGAGGAACGCCACGTTGGCCATCGTGCGGCTCTGGGTCTCGGTGTTCATGAGCACCCGGTGCCAACACGGCAGCGTGATCGTCGCATGGTCGGGGTGACGCACCGCGCCACGGGCATACACGCCTGCGTCGCGCACCATCACCCGCCAGCCCATGCGAGCACGCTCGGGACGCTCGCGCACGTACTGCTGGTATTCTCCCTCGGTCAGACCGTTGGGGAACTCGACGCAGACATGGACGCGGGTGCCCCCGATGCGGGCCAACTCCTCCACCTGGTGCGGTTTCCCCCGACCACGGCGGATGGGTTCGTCCCGCAGCACCCGGGACGGCTCGATGACCAGCTCGGGAGCGGGCAGGAAGAACCACTCGCCCTGGCGGCGGAACGCCGGGTTGCGCCGACGATTGCGCTGGCGGTGGTCCAAGCCCTCACGGGCCTGGGCCGTCTGCACCTCGACGGGCTTCAGCGATTCCATCGCGTCGGTCACGTTCGACACGCGACCAGGCACCGCGGCGACGAACCAATGGCGTTCGTCATGGCCACAGAGGAAACGGTCGGTCTGCGGCTGGTCGGTGCCCTTGCGGGCCAGGAGCAGCAAATGGCGCTGTTCGGGCTTCGCGTTGAGGACCGTGAAGTCCACGGCTTCGGCCAGATGGGTGGGGAGGCGGAGTTCGAAGAACTCCCCCCGGCGATCGCGTTGGATGTCGATCGCGTAATCCACCGGGTTCAGCCAATGCCGGTCGCCCTGCTGCCAGCGCGAGGGGATGGAGCGCACCTTCAGGCGCGCGCCCATGGCGGCGAACTTCGATTCAATGTGTTCAAGGTTCATACGGGATTCGGATCGGGCTGGCGCGGCTGGGGCGGTAGGTCGCCCCCGGTCGGCGCAGCCCGGGTTTCAGTTTGGCGTTCGGCTTGAACGCCCTGCGGATGAGCAAACGGCTTGGGAACCGGATCAAGGGCTTGAGCATGGGTTGCCTTTCGTTTGGGGTTCTGAGTTGGCCCCTCAAGCGGCAGTTCGAGGAGCGAAAACTTTCGGAAGGCGCGGGTACTGCCCCCGCCCCGGCTTGCGCCGGTCCTGTTTTCGAGACAGGTGCAGCCAGCTTGGATCTGCCTGCCTTCCGGAGGTGGTTGAGGGTCGAGAGGTGATGGTTGATGGCCGGACCACTCACCAGCGAAACTCTGGTCCTTCCATCAACTCTCAACCATCCTCGATCAACCAGAACTGGCTGCTCAGGCTGGATTCGCACCAGCACCGTCCCGGGTAACAACCGGGTGGACTACTGTTATCCCACTGAGCAGTGGCGCTGCCGGCAGGAGTTGCACCTGCATCGGTCCGTTTAGAAGACGGATGCCTGGTCTGTTTCGGCGACGGCAGCGAAGGAGGTTGATGGTTTCCGGTTGATGGCGGATGAACGCGAAGGGACGTGTGTGGCCGCGGCGCGTGTTCCATCAACCATCAACCACCGACCCTCAACCGGAAAAGGATGCCCCGGTGGAACCAGGAGGGCACCGGGGACTTGTTCTGTAGCAGGGCGGGATTCAGCCTCCTTGATCGCTGTCCCCCGCCGGGGAGTGGCGGACCCGATGGGTCCAAAGGTGGTAGCGGAGGTGGGGGTCGCACCCACGAAGGTCGAGCTTATGAGGCTCACCTGAATCTCATTCTCCCCGCAGTAAAAGTGGTTCGCCGAGCCGGAGCCCGGAGCGAGGGATCGAAAGCCCGCCCGCCTTCGTCCCGAGGGACTCCGGCGCGGCAGCCTTCGCCGAGGCAATACTCGTGCCTGGCTGGCCTGCCGAGCCGGAGCCCGGAGCGAAGCGGCGGGCGAAGGCTGGTGGAGTCGGCGGGTAACGCTCCCGCATGGGCCTGCTTGCAGGGCAGCCGGGCGATCCTAAGTCCGAAGTAAGTCCGAAGCCCGAACGCCCGAAGGTCATGCCCGTGTAGCGCGCCCAGGAGCCCACCAGAGCGGCCGCGGCTGCGGGTTTCGGACCTCGGAATTCGCCGTTGCTTCGAACTTCGAACTTCGAACTTCGAATTTCAAAGCTGGCAGGCCGCCTCGGTGCTGCCCCGAGCAGGCTGGGTTTTGGAGACCCGGCAGCGCGAGCTGGCGCGCGGCCTGGCGCTGGTGCGGCTGCCGGGAATCGCACCCGGGTAGTGGCCGTCCGCAAGGACCTCCGTGGCGGGGAGCCATTCTGTTGTTAAATCACAGCCGCGAAAAATCGAAGGGCCGGGAGCACGCTGTCCGCGCTCCCGGCCCATGCCATTTCAACAAAGATCAAACACCTCTTGGTGATCTCGCGATCCCAACCCGCGGTTTCACGGCGGTTGTTTCGGTGTTTAAGGGCACACCTCCTGCGAAGCCCTTCGACTGCAAATCCGGGCCAAACCCACGGGACGTGCTTGGTGGCGACCGGCGGGCACACCCCACCGGCGGAGAACCTCGGCTCTCCCACGTCCATCTTCGTGTTGTGGTCTCGGACATCAGCTAGATGTCGCGTCTGGTCTCACTCACCATGTCGGTCCTTTCGTTGCTCGGTTTCGGTTTCAGTAGCGCATCGGGAAAACAAAAAACCCTGCTCACCATCGGCAAGCAGGGTTGGTAAATCTTGGTCCTCTCGGGACGCTCGCCACCTGCTTACCTTCCGCGATCTGGCCGGGGGTTATGTCCCAGGCCCTGATCGGCACTAAGGCGGAACATATAACCGCACGACCACTCACGACGTGTCGCTTTCGCGACGCCCGTCGTCGGTCTCTCTGCGGCCAGAATGTTCATGCAGGTTCGCATCGAATGTGCGAGATGTTTACCATATGAGAGTGGTTACTGTCTACTTATATCTTCGTGGGGAGGGTCATCTTGAATCAGAATATGCCGATGCCTGGATTCAAGACTGCGTCCTGCCGCATGCGCGACCCCAACGCTATGGCTCGGCAAGGTTCAGACACCACAACCGGTCCTTGCTCCGTGCATAGAAGCGGCCGTCAGCCAGGGCGGGAAACGCGCGGGCCTCGAGCGGCAGCGCCTGGACTTGGGCGGTGGGCTTGAAACCGTCCGGCGACGCGGGCGCTCGGAGAAGCAGGCCCTGCTCGGTCAACAGCAGCAGTTCCTCGCCCGCCAAGGTCACCGACCCGGCCTTCAGGCCCGACTCACTCCAGCGGACTTGGCCGGTTCGCAGCTCCACGCAGCGCAGTTCGCATCCTTGTTCCTGACGACCGTGCCACCCGTAGAGGTGGCCTCGATGTTCCACACTCGTGGCATAGTGGCAGGACAACGAATCGTCTCCCGACCACACGACTTCCGGGTCCTTATCCGTGAAGCGGAGCAGCCGGGCGCCGGCGCCATAGCTGGCAGAGATGAAGATCAGGTCCTCCACCACCAACGGCGTGGCCGAGCTCACCGAGGCGTTGGGGGCGGGGCGGAAGCGATGTCGGAACAACACCTGTCCGCCCGAGGGTTGCAGCGCGACCAAGGCCTCGCGCGCGAGCGAGAGGATGACCCGCTGACCGCTGTTCCGTTACGGACTAAACCGTGGGGAGGTTCAGAGGACGGTGGCGGATTG
>CAZHUS010000207.1:0-5547 GCA_964535555.1 uncultured Verrucomicrobiota bacterium | reverse complement strand
AATTGAACCGCCGACACAAGGATTTTCAGTCCTCTGCTCTACCAACTGAGCTACCCAGCCTAACAAACTCTGCCTAAAAAACTTAAGACTGAACGAACGTGGAGCTTAATCTGCACTTGCAACCGCAAAATGTAACCCTAAATTCCCGCCATGATCGCCATCCCATCCGAAACCACGACAAGCCAATCTCAGCCTGTCTTCAATCGGGTCGGTGAGAACCTGTACCGCCACGCAACGTCGGGGACATACTACGCGTTGGTCAAAAGAGGCGGCAAGCAGTTTCGACGCTCCCTCAAGACGAAGGACCGGCACCTTGCCTCCCGACGGCTCGGGGACTTGCGCCAGCAGGTCTCGAACTTGGCCCTGTCGGAGGGCAGCAGCGCAACGTTCGATCAGGTGGCCAAGCAGTGGCTGGACAGTGTTCGGCACACCATGAAGCCAGCGTCAATCGCCCGGAGAGAAACCTGCATCAAGAACCTCACTCCCTACTTCAAGGGCGTCACGATTCGGAATCTTGCCCCGAAAGACTGCGACGCTTGGTTGACGGATCGAGGGCCCCACATCGCCGCGTCAACCTTCGCCCACGAACTGGGAACGATGAAACTGGTTTTCGGCTTCGCAGTCGCTCGTGGTCTCCTCTTGGCAAACCCCGCCCGGCACATCGCCCGCCGCCGCATCCCACAGGCCCAGATCAACGTGCCCACGCGGGAGCAGTTCCAGACCCTGATCAGCGCGATCCGTGATCCGAACGGATCATTTGGGACTCAGGGTAAAGGCCATGACGGTGCCGACCTCGTCGAGTTGCTCGCCTACAGCGGCTGTCGCCTGGCCGAGGCGACAGCGCTCCGGTGGTCTGACATCAATCTCGAACGGAGCTGCATCACGATTACCGGCGGAGAGAAGGGTACCAAGAATAGCGAGCCCCGAACCATCCCCATGACCAGTGGTCTCCGTGAGCTTCTGCTGCGGATCAAAGCGGCGCGTCAGCCTGAACCACAGCCCGACGAAACCATTTGCCCGATAAAGGATGCCAAGAAATGCCTGCGCTCGGCGTGTCGAAAACTCGGGCTGCCCCCTTTCACGCATCATGATTTCCGCCACCTGTTCGCCACGGTGTGCATCGAATCGGGCGTTGACATCCCAACCATTAGCCGATGGCTTGGCCACAAGGATGGAGGTGCGCTGGCGATGAGAGTCTATGGGCACTTGCGCCAGGAACACAGTTTCGAAATGAGCAAACGGGTGAACTTCGACGCAAAGCCGGCCCCAGAGGCTGGGCATCATTCGTGATGGGGATCGAGTACCCGTGGGGGGGCGACGAGGCCGGCGGCATGTGCGTGAGCGCGACGAGCCACGCTGACGGCCGGCGTCGCTGATTCCACTTTAGATTCAGATGGGCGACGCACCGCGCTGGCCCCATTGGGACTCGAGTGGACGAGTGGCCTCTGACGGCGTTTTCTCCGTAGTTCTTTGAGGCCATTTCCGCCCACTTGGACCTGGCGGGAATCCTGTGGACAAAGTCTTTTCCAGGAGGGTGTTGCTCATCTGAGAGGATGGCACCAGTTGGACCGGCTGAGGCCCATTTTCGGGCAAACAGTATCCAATGGCAGTATACAATGCCGCGGGTGAAGCGAGGGCGTCCCCCCCCCCGCTCTGCGTGGGGCATCGCCCTTACTATCCAGCCGCCCGCGGACGACGAACCACCCAGCCAGCCCCGGCCAGTATCCTCGGCCACGCCTCCACGGCCTGACGATCGTACGCCTGGATGCCAAGCGGCAGTTGCTTCCACGGCACCAGATACGGGCTGATCCGACGGGCCTCGTCCTTCCTCAGCCCGTAGCGCCAGCCCGCGTTGAGCCGTTCCAGATTCCATCGCCCGTGTTCGGACGCGGCCATCGTTTCCACCTCCTCTGGTGTAAATGTCACCGGGTCGGCGGCGGGCGCGTTCGTGCCTGCGGGTTCCACCTCGAAGCCCACGCCCCGCAGGATCGCGACCGCACAGGCGGCCTGGTGCCGATTGGAGTGCTTGAAATCCTCGCTCAGATGAGGCCAGGCCAGGAGGTTCGGCTGGGTTGCGTTCTTGTGAGCCATGTTCAGGTAGGCCGCGTGAACTGCCTGGCCGGCGCTTTCCCAAGTCGCCGCATCGATCCCCTGGTCGAAAGCGAACATCGCCGCGAGCGTCGCCGGGTCCTCGGGGACCAGGATGCCGCGACCGGCCAATTCCCCGGCCCACTCCAGCAGGCTGCCGAACCGCTGCGCCGCCACGCTTCCATCCGCCAGAACAGCACTTCGCGCTTCCACCGCCCAGGCCAGCGCCAGTTCCATCGCCGACAGCGTTCCGCCTCCCAGGCACAAGAGGGTCACGGCCTTCGGCCCGACCCCGCTTACCAGCAGGTCCACCCACATCTGGAGCGGCTCCAGCACCGAGACGGCACCGTGATCCCGCTCTTGTACAAGCGGTCGTGCGTCACCTCCGAGTGCGCATGCTGGAGCAGCGTCCGGACCTGGATCTCCGCCCGGCGCTCCCCGATCCCCGGCGGAATGGCCACCCCCAGCAACTCGCCACCGCCCGGCGGCAAATGCACCACGAAATGCACCGACAGGTAGCCAAATGCGCCGATCTGGTGCCGTCGCCGGGTGTCGTCGTCCTCGTCGATCACGAACAGCCGGCGAATCTGGCGGCAGACCGCCTCCAGTTCGTGCGTCGTGGTGGTCACGATGCGCCCGCCGCACAGGTCCGTGAGTTGATGGGCCGGGTCGTCGTACTTCCCGCCAATCGTGCATGTCCAGCCACTGGAGGTGGCTGATGTTGACCGGCGGCTGCACCTCGGCCTCGCTTTCGACGAGAATGGTCTGAATGTTGCCGCCCTTCACGCCGATGGCGATGGCTATCTCGTCGCGGCAGACGCCGGGGTCACGGGTCGAGTGTTTGGAGAGGAAGGAAAGGACGCGCTGGCTGTGCAGAATGCCGTCGGTGATGGCGCGCCGCCAGTGCTCGCCAAACTTGATTTCATCCTTGTCGCACCAGACATCATGGCCGCGCGCTTCCAAGTCGTCCTGGATGCGGCGGACCAGTTCCTCGCTGGCATCGTGCCCGTAGCTGAGGAAGATGCGGAGCGGGCGGATTGGCGGATTGTCGGGAGTGAACTCGTGCTTGCATTCGTAGCAGACAAAGGCCGGCGAGTCCGGCACGGCCATGGTCTTGGCCGAACCGCACTTGGGACATGGGGGCATTGGTTGCATCCTGGGTCATTCGCTCGCGAAGGTGATTTCCAGGTTGGTGAGGCGGAGGATGCGCGGGTAGCGGCGGATGGCGTTGCGATCGTAGTTCTGCCAGATGATGCGTTGCCCGTGGTCGTCGGGCATGTCGTGAAAGTCCTTCATGCAGGGGTGCAAGAGCTTGGCTTTGTCCTTTTCGAAGGTCGTGACGGTCTTGACTGGGTCGGCGGGGTCGGGTTGGGTTGCCACCCGGTGACCGAAGCTCCAGCCATTGTCTTCATGGAATTGAACCCAAAGGCGGTGCTCTTCCTCGGCGAGGACTTCAAGGTGCCTTTCGAGATGATCGAGGACGGGCTGTTCCTCCCGGGAGATGGGTAGGTCAAGGGTGTTCTTGACCGCAGCCGGGTCGGCGAGGTCGATCTCCGTCTGATGCGGCTCGCGGGGGGTGAGTCGCAACCCGGCGAGGGCGAGAATGTGGGGGATTCGGATGGCGGCCGCCCGGTTGCTTTCCTGGAGGAAAGGGTCGAGGTCCCTAAACGCCTTGTTCCATGGCGAAGGGTTATCGCAGTTGTAGCCTTCGTTGATGGCGTTCGCGAGGGCATCGACCGTGGTTGGAACCAGCAGGCGTTGTGTTGCCTGATAGATGCGGTCGAAGTCCGCGGCGGTCTCAAGATGCTGGTGCAGCACCTGGGGCGGGGGAAGATGGGCGCGGCGGAAGGGTGGAGGAAACGCGGCCGCCGGCTTTGCCACTTTTTCCAGACTGCGGGCACTGAAATGGTATTCCGGTTGGTGCAGGAACGCGTGAAGGAGATCGCGGCAGATGAGCAGGTGGTCTTTGCCCTTCTTGGTGCCGAGAAATTGGCGCAGCAACAGCGCGCGGCGAACTGGGAAGGTGATGTCGTTCGCGTCAGCCAGGAGCCAGGTGCGCTTCGTCCAGTCGTAAAGCCTCCGCCGGTTGGGGCCGAGCACATCAATGTGAGCATCGAGGCGCGAGAGGAAATCCGGCCCTTTCTTGCGCCGGAAGTCGGCGCGAGCGTCCTCGTCGGCTATCTTCAGTTTCGGATCGGACTCATACAGCTTGGCGAGCAATGCGGGCGCGTCCTTGTCCTCGGGCTGGCCGGTCGGTTCCGGTGCGGGGCCGAAGTGGGCGAAGTCGAAACTGGTGGCGCCGGCAAAGACGAAGACGCACTTGCCGATGGTGTGGGTTTGGCCGTTTTCCTCGAACACGCCGTCCTGCATGGGGCCCAGCAGGTATTGCAGCCACTTGTAGTTCTGGGAGTCGAATTCGTCCCAAAAGACCACTGGGGTGACGCCTTTGAGAGCTTGGTCCCTGACTTGGTGAAACGCACCGTGCAGGCCGGCGGCGGAGTCGAACTGCGAGAGGTTGAACTCGAGAAAGGGCACCTTGGGGCCTAGGATGCCTTTGGCGATTTCCTTGATGCCGAATGATTTGCCCGCGCCGGGCGGGCCGAAGGCGGCGATGGACAGCGGTGGCTCGGGTTTGGGAACCACGGGTTTGGCTTTCTGTTGGTAACTCCGGATGAGTTGGCTGATGCTGCGCAGGGTTTCCATTTCCCGACGATCCACGCTGAGCATGTCCCCGAAGTGCGCGTGGGGGATGGTTGCGAGCGCGCTGTGGCCGTAAAGCGCCACGCGGTGGGCCAGACCGTAGAGCGGGAGAATCGGTTGGTCGGGCGGGTTCTCGGCGAGCGCGGCCAGCGACCAGGTGTCCCTGGAATTCTCTTTGTAATTGGCGGAGTTGCTGGTCACCTGGTGGAAGCCCTCGGGCAGGGATTGCTGCAAGCCGCCGCCGGCAAACGGGCTCATGGTCTTCGCCAATTCCGTGAATGGCATGCCGGGCGGTGTTTCTTTCACCTTGCCATGACCCAGCCGGCGGAGATCGCGGCAGGCGGCCAGGGCGCGTCCGAGCGCGGCGGGCAGCAGAGTCTCGAGCGGTGGGGTTGGCGTCGCTTCGCCATGGGCGGCGAGCGTCACGGCGATGGCTGCGGTGAAGGTGTTGAGGTGGCCATAGACCCGGCGGTCGTCAACAAGGAGGGTTTTGTAGCCGCCTTCCGGCAGAGTGGGATCGTAAACCAGCGTGGCGCGGTCCGCCGCCTTGCAGGCGGCCTCACCATCGCGGCGCGGGGCGCTGAACCACACGGCGCCGACACAACCGAGGTTGACGATGAGTTGTTGGGGGAAACGTAACAGGGGTTGGAATGCCGGGTTGTGGTCCAATTCGGTGCACAGTTCATTGAGGGTCCGTTCCCAACTGAAGCGTATCCGTATTGGCAACCCCGTCTGGGCGGCGGGGACGGCGGGCGGGTA
>CAZHUS010000206.1:0-6375 GCA_964535555.1 uncultured Verrucomicrobiota bacterium | reverse complement strand
GCGGACAGGCCGAGGTTCTGGATCGCCTGCTCGAAGCCGTGATCCGGCGCGAGCTCGACACCATCCCCCAGACCGGCTGCCGCGAGGCGCTCTTCTTCGCGGGGCCCACCGGCGTCGGCAAGACCGAGACGGCCCGTCTGCTGGCCGCCACGCTCTTCGGTCCGGAAGCCTTCGTCCGGTTCGATTGCTCGGAGTTCAAGACCCTCGAGAGCATCGCCGCGCTGCTCGGGGACCGCGCCGGTGACACCGGTCGGTTCGGCCAGGCCTACGCCGCGGTCCCGGCCGGGGTGTGGTTGTTCGATGAGATCGAAAAGGCCCACCCCGAGTTCGTTCACTTGTTCCTCCAAATGACCGATGCCGGTCGCCTGACGCTCGCGAATGGCGAGACCCTCGACCTGAGCCGGATCTACATCGTCGTCACCAGCAACTTAGGCTCGGCGGAGATTCTGGGGCGCGAACATCTTCCCTTCGCCAGCCTGGAGAAGCACGTGGTCCGCTGCGTCCGGCGTCATCTGCGACCCGAGTTGCTGGCCCGATTTGGCAAGCCCTATGTGTTTCGTCCGCTCACGCGGGAGATCCAGCGCGAGATCGCGGCGGAACACCTGGCTGGACTGATGCGGTGGCAGCACGAGCAAGGCCGCTGCATCACCTTCGACGAAGCCATCGTTCGCTTCGTGCTCCAGCGCGGGTTCTCGCCGGAGTTGGGCGCGCGTCCGTTGCTGAGGACCATCCATGAACTGGTGGGCAACGCCGTAGGCGAAAGCCTGCTGTCGGGCGGAAGTGGCGAAGGACGGTTGGTGATCGTGAAGCTGCAACTGCGCCTGACGCCATGAACCTCGTTGATCTCCTCGGTGCGATCCTGCTCTTCGCCGCGGCGGGCACGGCCGTGTTCCTCCTGCCGGAACGGATCGGATGGTTGGTCGGTGTCGCCATGGGATCGCTGGGATGGCTGTGGCTGGTAGCCCGCGCTCCCGGTCGTGGTGAGCTCGTCGCCCGGCTGAAGGGCTTCGTCTGGTACCGGCACACCTTCTGCCAACATTTCCTCATCACCGGAGCCACCGGTTCAGGAAAGACCCTGAGCGGCATCCTCCCGTTGCTCTTCCAAGTCTTCAAATGCCAACCCCGGTTTGGCGGCCTGTGCGTGGACTACAAGGGGGTGCTCCACGAACGCATCCGGGCGATGGCCGCCCACTTCGGTCGGGAGGCGGATGTCCTGGTCCTGGCGGTGCGGCCAGTCGGGGCCGCGGCCGGCTGGCAACCACCCCACCGCTTCAATCTGGTCGGCGACCGCTCGATCCCCTTCGGCACCTACGCTCGCTGCGTGGTGGATACCGCCGTGGCGATGGGCAATCGCCACGAGCAGAGCTTTTTCCGGCGTGCGGCCCAGATCCACATCGGCAAGGCCCTCGAAGCGCTTGCGGCCCTGGACTACGAGGTCACCCTCGAAAACGCCCACAACCTCCTCGTCAACCCGCTCGACACCCAGGCCGCTCTCGCCCAGCTCTCGGGGCACGACCGCACCCACGCGTTGGCCGAACACTTCCGCAATTACCTGGCCCAACCACCCGAGCAGTTGGCAGGTGTCACCGGCACGGTCGGCAACTACCTGCACGCTTTCACCCAGCCCGAGATCGCCGAGGTCTTCTGCCGGGACAGCACGTTCCAGATCCGCGACGTGGACCAGGGCCGGATCCTCTGCCTGGACCTGCCTCAGCGCTTCCTGAGCGAGCGCCGGTTCGTCGGGACGTTCCTGAAGCTCCTGTTCTACACGCACGCGCTGGCCCGGTTCGATGCCCCGCGCGCGGAGCGCACGAAGCACAACCTGCTGCTGCTGCTGGCCGACGAATGCCAGCACTTCGTCACGACGAGCGAGGACGGCTTGAGCGATCACTCGGTCGTGGACGTGATCCGGGAGGCGGGTGTGGCCGTGATCGCCGCCACCCAGAGCACGACCTCCCTGACGCCGGTACTTGGGGCCGAACCGGCCAAGGTGTTCACCTTGAACCTGCGCAACCGGCTCATCTTCACCGCCGCCGACGAAGCCGACGCCCGGGCCAGTGCCGAGTTCCTGGGCAAGTTCACCAAGCGCGAGCGGTCAGTGACCCGCGGGGAAGGCCGGCGGACCGAAACGTATAACGAGCGGGAGGAATACCGGATCAAGCCGCACGAACTGCGCGCCCTGCGCAAGCACCGGTGCATCCTGGTCCACTGCACACAGGGGCACCGCAAGGTGCTGCTGCCGCCATGCGAACCCGATGGCTCCGTGTCGTCCTGGTTCCGTCGGTGGAGCTTCAGCCAATGAGCGTTCAACGAAGTCCCCTATCGAAGATAGGGGTTGGTGTCTCCGCTCGAAACGGTCCGCAGCCAACCACGGTTTGAAACATGATCACGGCGCGTCCACAGAAGAATCTGGCCACGGCGAAGGCGTACTTTCGCGAGCATCTCGGCCAGGGTGACTATCACTCGGAGGGGCAGACGGTGGCGGGCCACTGGTTCGGCAAGGGGGCACTGCGGCTCGGGTTGGACCTGGCGAAGCCGGTGGGTGAAGCCGAGTTCATCCGACTCTGCGAGAACCAGCATCCACTCACGGGGGAGCAACTCACGGTGCGCCGTCGCCAGAAGGACCGCCGGGTCCTCTACGACTTCGTGGTGTCGGCACCCAAGAGCGTGTCGGTGATGGCACTCACCGTCGGCGACACGCGGTTGATCCGCGCCCATGACGAAGCCGCGCACGCCGCCGTCGCGCAAATGGAACGCGTCGCCGGCACCCGGGTCCGCCAGGGCGGCCAGGACAGCGAACGCCCCACGGGCGAGCTGGTCGCCGCCCAGTTCCGACACGACACCTCGCGTGCCCTGGACCCGCAATTGCACACGCACTTCGTGGTCTTCAACGCCACCTGGGACCCGGTCGAGAACCGGTGGAAGGCGCTCCAAACCTCCCGGATGTTCGACCGGATGACCTTCTACACCGAGGTCTATCGCAGCGAACTGGCCATCCGCGTCCGCGCGCTGGGCTATGAACTTCGGAACACGGCCAACGGCTTCGAGATTGCCGGTGTGCCGGCCGACATCATCGAACGCTTCAGCAAGCGGCGCCGGGCCATCCTCGACGCCGAGGCGGAAGTGGCCGGCAAGCTGGGGCAACCGCTCTCGAACAACGCCCGCGCGACCCTCGCCCACACCTCCCGCGAGGCGAAGGACAAGACCATCGAGGCCGAAGAGGTACTGGCCGCACAGCGCTCCCAGCTCAGCGAGGAAGAACTCGCCGCACTCCGACGGTTGTTGTCCCCGAAACAGCCGCCGCCACAAGCCAGCCCGGACCCGGTCGTCTCGGCAGCCGAGGCCATCGAGTTCGCGCGAGACCACTTGTTCGAGCGGCGCAGTGTGGTCGAAGAGTACCAGTTGCTGAAGTCTGCCCTCGCGTACGCCCGCGGCACCCTCACGCTGGATCAACTCTCCGCCGAACTGGCCCGGCGACCGGAGTTCCTTTCCGTGGACGACCAGTTGACCACCCGCCAGACGTTGCGGGCCGAGCAACGGTTGATCCGGTTGGTGAACCAGGGTGTTGGTCAATGCCGCCCACTGAACGCCGCGTTCAAGGCCCCGGCACCGTTCTCCTCTGAACAGCGTGCCGCGCTGAGCCTGATCCTGTCCGCCCCCGACCGCGTGATCGGCCTGCAGGGCGGAGCCGGCACCGGCAAGACCACGTTGCTGCTGGAACTGGTTCGCGGGATCGAGGCGCGGCAACCGGTGACCGTGCTCACCCCGACCACCGCCGGGGTCGAGGCGCTCCGCACCAAGGGATTGTCCCGCACCGCCACCGTGCAGCGGTTCCTCGCCGACGAATCGTTTCAGGCGAGTACGCGGGGGCAGGTCCTGGTCGTGGACGAGGCCGGTCTGTTGTCGGCGAAGGACCTGCTCGCGTTGGTCGAGCACGTCCAGCCGGGCGGGCGGTTGGTGCTCTCGGGTGACACCCGGCAGCACACGGGCGTCGAGGCCGGCGACGCGCTGCGGTTGCTCGCGGAACGCAGCCATCTGCGGATGGCCGGCGTCCACACCATCCTCCGCCAGGTCCGGAGTGAATACCGGCTGGCCATCACCGACCTGGCCAAGGGTAACGGCGCGGCGGGGTTGCGGCGCCTGGAACGGCTCGGCGCGGTGCTCGAAGTGCCCGACGCCGAACGCTACGCGGAGCTCGCGGCGGATTATGTCGCCTCGGTGAAGGCCGGAAAGGCGGCGCTGATCGTCAGTCCGACCTGGAGCGAGATCGGGGCCATCACGGGGTTTGTCAGAACAAAGCTCCAGTCGGAGGGCAGGCTGGGCCGGGAGGATAGCGAACTCACGGTCCACGTGGGGCTCAAGTGGACGCGGGCGCAGAAGCGTGACCTGCGCAATTACCAGCGCGGCCTCATCCTCGCCTTTCATCGCCGCACCCGCGACTTCGGGGCCGGCGAATGGGGCGAGGTCGTGCGGGTGGACGCGAACGCCCTCCACGTGCGTCGGTTCGACGGCCGCGAGGTTCAGGTGACCCGGAAGCAAGCAGCTAGCTTCGAGGTGATGGAGCAGGCGAAGCTGCGGGTGGCACCGGGCGAGCAGTTGCTCATTCAGGCCAATCGCAAGGAGGACCGGCTGTTCAACGGGCAACTGGTGATCGTGAAGGCCGTGGCCGCCGACGGGCAGATCGAGTTGACCGATGGCCGGCACATTGCCCCCGATTTCCGAGCGTTCACCCACGGCTATTGCGTGACGAGCCATGCTTCGCAGGGCCGCACCGTGGACCATGTGTTCGTGGCGGTGAGTTCCTTGTCCTGGCAGGCCGCCCACCGAAACCAGTTTTACGTCAGCGCCTCGCGCGGGCGTGAGCAGGTGAAGGTGTACACTGACGACCTCGAGTTCCTCCGCGACGCCGTGCAGCGCCCGGGTGCCCGGCTCTCCGCGTCAGAGCTGTTCGAGGCGGTGCGCGCCGGGCAACGGGAGAACCTTGAACAACGCCCGCGCGCGCGCACGCGCCTGGCCGCCTGACCATGCTTCGCGGTCCCACCCAGCCCCAGGAACCTCCGGTTGCGGCGCCCGTCGTCAGCACGCCAGCCGCGCGTTCCGAATTGCCCGGTGTCGAGCAGCCCTATGCCATCGGCGAACGCCCGGCGGGCATCCTGTTCTACCGGGGCCAGTCGAGTTTCTGGTTGCCGTACCACCTGCTCCAGGGCATGCGCTACGAACGCGAGACCCTCACGTTGAAGTTCGCGCCGGCGGACGTCGTCATCGAAGGCCGAGGGTTGCACGGGTTGTACGTGGACCTGGCGCGGCAAGTCGTCGGAAGCGTGGTCGAGCAGGGCGAGCGCTACGCGGAAGCGTCGGACGCGGTGGTCCACATCAACCGGATCGTCGAGATCCCGAAGGGGGACAAGGAATCTCCGTCGGCAGTGGCGCGGACGGAGGAGTGAACGGTTAAGCTCTGAGGCGGTGAAGCTGGAAGGATCTCACCGGGGCTGAACAACCTCTTGTGTGTGTTCTGCCAACACGGGCAAACAACCGGCAGCAGCATGTTCAGACGTCTGAACATTTGGTATCCCTCCCTGCAGCCCGCGTCCCTCCGAATTCCCCCAAACAGCCCGCGTAAGCGGGCTCGCGGTTTGGACCCCGGGGCGGGGCTCAAACCGCGTGACACCTGAAGAGGCCTCCCCGGTTCACGGGGAGGCCCGGCCGGTCAGGCCGCCTCGGCGACCTCCTCGCGGGCAACGGTCTTGCCGCGGATGTAATCGGCGGCGCGTTGCGCGGCGGATGCGGCGCGCACGATCAACCGGTGGTCCTTCTTCAGCACCTGCGACCAACCTTCGATGTAGCTTGCCTGTTGTGCTTCGCGCGCGGTGTTCTGCAACCCGGCGAAGCCACACAAGAACGCCGCGCCGAACTCGGCCACGAGTTCCTCGAAGGAGTACTTCTCCGGCTCGTCCCGCTGCGCATCTTGGAACCGGTTCAGCCGGTGCGGCGCGCCACTGGCATGGGTGAGCTCGTGGTAAAGGGTGCTGTAGTACGCATCCGCGCTGCTGAACTGACTCAAGTGCGGCAGCGTGATCCGGTCGGTGTCCGGATAGTAGGCCGGTTCGGCGTTCACGGCGTGGGTGATGTCCGGCTTGTCGGGCATCACGTCGAACAGCGACTCGGCGATCTCGAGGCGGCGTTCCTGGCTCAGCGGCACGTCGTCCTCGGGGCGCTCGATACCCTCGACCTGGTCGAGGTTGAACACGGCGCTGGCGAATGGCACGCAAGGGGCCGGGTGCGCTTTGCCAGTCTTGACCTTGAGTCGTTCGAGCTCCTCCGGCTGACATTCCCCCATACTGATTGGGTTTTCGTGTTTGTTCGTCAATGATCGCA
>CAZHUS010000205.1:0-6451 GCA_964535555.1 uncultured Verrucomicrobiota bacterium | reverse complement strand
GCAGCCGCCTTGGAGAACCGGGCCAGCGACCTTCAGACTCCTCCGTGCCTCCGTGAGATCAGCGCCTATCAGCTCACTTGGCCGCCGAACGCCCGAGGACGCGGTTCAACCCCGTCCACGCCAGCAGCGCCAGACCGACGGGCGTGCCGAAGAGGGACGTCGGGACCGCTGCGAGGGCTCCCAGCAGCACCCCCAAACCTGCCGCGCGACCCAACCGGTCCTTCTTGACGAACCGCTGGATCAGGAACGCTGGACCTGCGACCGTCAGGAAGCTGAGTGGAATGGTGACAATCCAAGTCATCGCGTTCCAATCGGCGATCATCCACAGATTGTCCACGGCCATGAGGAGAATGGCCGAAAGCGGATGGACGGGCGCGCCATCCGCGACTCCGGCTTCCGATCCGGCTCGCGGTTCCGCGTCGACGACTTCGACATCAATGACGGGTGGCTTCGACATCAATTACCTGACCTGGCGGCGTTTCCGATTTCGAACATCCGACGCAGGAGCCCATCACCCAAGCCGTACCGGCTCCTCGCGCCCGACTACTTCTTCTTGATGTCAAGATTGAGGTCCAACTGCCCGGGCGCAAGCGCCGAGGTCACGCCTCCCGCCGGCACCTCCATTTTGCAGACCCACAGGAAGGCGTTGAGGATCACCTTGCGGAAGTTCGCGTCACCCCAGTTGTCGTGGAAGTGGCCGCCCGTGAACCCAAAGCCCCGCCCTCCGGCGGGTCCTTCGGCAACCCACATCATCACCTCGTCGCGACCCTTGGCGGCCTGGATGTGCGGATAGGGCCCGGCGGGCCAGACATAAGGGCCGTCTCGAACCGCGTCAGAGGGCCTGGCAACCAGAATCGGCGTGACACCCTTCATCGCGTCGCGCCAGCGCATGTTGAAATACCACTCGTCCTTGATCGAGAACGGCTCGAGACCGCGTGTGATCGGGTGCTCGGGGAACTTCTGGAAATCCGGAGACCAGATCGGGTTGCAGGAGTATCGATCCTCGTAGTAGCCACCGATCCACTGGAGGAAGGTCGGACCGCCCTTGTCCTTGGGCACTTCGCAGGCGTAATGCATGACGCCGAACCCGACTCCCTTGCTGATGAGGCCTTCGAGCAGCGGCAACCGGTTACCTTGAAGCGCTGGATGTCCGCCGCCGCCGTCGGAATAGATGACCACGGCGTCCGCGCCTTCAAACGCCGCGTCGTTCCGGGGCCAGCCGTTCGTATGCACGGTCACCTGCAAACCGGGATAGCCTTCCAGGCATTTCTGAAGCAGCAGGGCTCCGGCTCGGAACTCGTGCATGCGCGGCGGGTGACTGACAGGGCCGGCGATGAGCACGAGCTTCCGGTCAGCGGCGAGCAACTGGATTCCGGAAACGAGGGTCAGGAAGGCAAGGTGAATTCCAAATGGTTTCATACAAGCAACCGACGCGGGTCGCGTCTGCCGGGACTATGCCACCCGGCAACCCGGATGGAAAGCCCCGCGGTCTGCCCACGTTCCATGATCGCCCTGCCCGCCGGAATCGAGAACCAGTGAGGAGCGCGGGCTTGAGCCCGCAGGGACGTCCCTGTGCCGGCGTGGCTTCCTGCGGACTGAAGTCCGCGCCCCTGGGCGGTTCATGGAGCGCCTGGACCCGGAAGGCCGGGCAACCGTGGCGATGGAAAACTTGCTGCCTCGACAAGACGGCATGCGACCACCGGACGCGTTGTGTGCCTCAGGAGCCCGGGTTTCGTCCACGTCTGGCCATAAGCAGAAAGACCCTTGACATTTCTAGGTTCAGGTATACCTGTTTTCACTCCTCAAAAAAGTCAGGCCCTTGTCGGAGACGGAGGTGGCATGGTCACGTCGACGTCATGCGCAGGCGGCTCAGAGAACAGCGCCGCCAGTGCAGATGCTGATGATTTCATGCGCCCGAGCGGCTGCGAAGGGCAGCCGGCTGGCTGCACCTGGAATGCGCATGTCGCGCGGGCCATGAACGCCACCTGGGGATGGATGCCGGCGGGCCATCTGCGCGGCTGGCCGACGCCATCATAAAGGCGTGGACCGCGCATGTGGGCGAGTCCGGATTGATGCAGGAGCGCTAAGGAGGAGCCCTGCCCAACCTCCTCGGGTGGAGCCGCGACAGCGCCCGGGCCCAAGCGTCCGGGTGCTGTCGATGGCGAGGTCTTTGGACTTGGTTTCCCGGGCGACTTCGTGAATACAGTCCGCGTCCCCGGCGAGCCCAGGCCGACATCGCGCTCACGACCACGTTCCTGATCGGCAGCGGATCTGCCTGTCTTCAGCCGCCGGGCAGCGATCAGAACGCCATGTCCGACTTGAGCCCCCAGCGGCAATGCCCGACGCCGGTCACCGAGACTGGACGACTTCCACTTCGGCCGGGCTCTGCCAGTCAATCTCGGGGCGGCTGGCAACGCTGGGGCGTCTGCGCCTTGCTGTTCCTGGCCGCCACCATCAACTACATCGACCGGCAGGTCATCGGCATCCTGAAACCGACGCTCGTCAAGGAGTTCGGCTGGTCGGACGAACGGATCTACGGCTCCATTGTTTTCAGCTTCCAGCTCGCCTACGCCCTCGGGTTGCTCCTCTCCGGACGGGCCATGGACCGGTTGGGAACACGCCTGGGCTTCGCCCTCGCGGTGTCGCTCTGGAGCCTGGCCGCGATCTTTCACGCCGCGGCGGACTGGTTCCCGTGGCTGCGACTGCCCACGCCCTACCTTGACGCCACGACCGGTGTGACGTTGGTGATGCTGAGTGGCGCCGCTGCCGGGTTCGCCCTGGCGCGCTTCGCCCTTGGCCTGGGTGAGGCCGGCAACTTCCCGGCCGCCATCAAGACCGTGGCCGAGTGGTTTCCACGGAAGGAACGGGCGCTCGCCACCGGCATTTTCAACTCAGGCACGAATGTCGGCGCGCTGCTGACGCCGCTGATCGTGCCGTGGATCACGCTTCGGTGGGGCTGGCAATGGGCCTTCGTCGCCACGGGGCTCACCGGGTTCCTGTGGCTGGGGCTATGGCTGAAGTTCTACCGCCCCGTGGAGAGCCATCCGCACCTCAGCCGGGCTGAGCGGGACTACATCCGCAGCGACCCGGCGGAGTCTGAGAAGCCCGTGAGCTGGCGGAGCGTGCTACCGCATCGAGTCACATGGGCCTTTGCGCTGGGGAAGTTCATGACGGACCCCATCTGGTGGATCTACCTCTTCTGGGTTCCGGACTTCCTGAACCGCAACCACCAACTGGACCTGCAATCGATGGGGCTGCCGATTGTCGTGATCTACCTTGTCGCCGACGTGGGGAGCATCAGCGGGGGCTGGTTGTCCTCGGCCTTGATCGCGCGCGGGTGGCCCACCGGCCGGGCGCGCAAGCTGGCCATGTTGGCGTGTGCGCTCGCGGTGGTGCCGATCATGGCGGCGGCGCGCGTTTCCAATCTCTGGCTGGCGGTGAGCCTGGTGGGGCTGGCGGCGGCGGCCCACCAGGGCTGGTCGGCGAATCTGTACACGCTGGTCTCGGATGCGTTCCCGCGAAATGCCGTCGCGTCGGTGGTGGGATTTGGCGGCATGGCCGGCGCCGTGGGGGGCATGCTGATCGCGCTGGTGGTGGGATTCATCCTGCAACGCACCGGCAGCTACGTGCCCATCTTCATCATCGCGGGCTCGGCTTACCTGCTGGCGCTCGGAGTCATTCACATCGTCGCGCCGCGGTCGCGGGGCGCGTAGGAGTTGGCGACCCGTGGGGTGGACGGCAGATTCGACTTCAACCAGGTTTTCAGTGACGGGATGCGCTTCAACCGCGTCAGGCAGGGCGGGCACTCGGCTGCACGCCGCGGTGCGCGACATGCCAGATCGCCAGGTGGCAAACCCGAAGAGGCGTGCAAAACCGCCCTCCTGAGGAGAGAGTCGGGCGTGGAATCCTCCATGAGTTCAGTCGCCCGACTCGCCGTCATGTCGCTCGTCGCGGGTTCCGGTTTGGCCCAAGGTCCCAAGGCGCTCCGCGATGAGCCCCTGGGACCTGAGGGAACGCACGTCACCTTCAGGATCGAGGCCACCGGTCCCTTGCACAGCAACCAAGTCGAACGCGTCACACTGACCGTTGGGCCTGCCTTCGCGGATGCCGACAGCGCCACCCATGAACCGCAGCAAGGCAGGGCGGGCACTCCGTCGCCCGTCGCACCCGACGCGCCAGGGACGGCGCGCCCTACCTGGAATGGGATGAGTATGGCCAGTGCGCAAGGCATTGGGGCCGAGGGTGCTTCCCAATGGCTGTCGCTGCACGCCACGAAGCCGGGCGGTCAGGAATTCAGGGTCTGGATTCTCAGCCGCGGCTACCCTGCCGCTTCGCTCGCTGAAGCGGCGGCGACCACAACGCGTTACCTGCTTCAGGAAGAGAACGGTCCCGTGCTGGAGTTCAGTCACCGGTTCACTGGCGCCCCGGTGCTGCCGAGCCTGGGTGCCTGGGAGTACCTGTGGCCGCGTTCGCTTGCGACTGAAGACCAGGGCGCCCTCACCGCCTCGCACGTCACCTGGCTGGGACACCGCTACGTCCGTGAAGCCCTGGTGACCAATGCGCCCTTTGCGATTCCCGACGGCGTGCTGCGCCTGCCTCTCCTGCCGGACGTGCTGGTAGGCGTCCCCAGCAACAGTCGCACCCGGGATGACGTCCGGCGCTTCGACGGCTCGGATTATCCCATGGTCCGGCTGAACCGCGACGACTACGCCAACATGATTCGCGCCGGCATGAATTGCCTCCGTGTGGACGCGGAACAGGCGGCGTGGCTCGAGCACGAGCCCGTGTTCTTCTGGGGCGTCGGCGGCCCCGAGGTACGGTTTCCGGAATGCCTGTACCGCAGCACCTATCTCGGCCCGGTACTCTTCCTGGACGAACCCGCCGTGGGCACCCGTGATCATGTGATCCGGCCGCGCCTCGCGAAAGACCCCGAGTTGCGGCGCGCGCTGACCCCGCAGGCGATGCTCGAGGCGTTCCAGGCGCATTTCCATGAAGTCGTGCAGGGCGGCGCGCCGACCACGCTGATCAAGCAACTCCGGGCGCGGCCGGACCTTGACCTGGGCAGCATGGAGTTCCCGCAGGCGAATCTCTATTCCTGGGAAACCATGGTCGCCACCGCAGCGTGGCAACTGACCGCCGAACCGCAGAAAGGACCGTGTGCGATGGTCTTCGAACCGCCGGGACGGTTCGGGTCCCGGCGCACCCTGCCGGAGATGAACATGGCGTACGGATGCGAGCTTTCCCCGGAAGACCCGGCGAATCTCGCCGACATCATCGTGGGATTCCTGCGCGGGGCGGCACGGGCGGCGAGCAAGGACTGGGGCCTCAGCATCTATGGAGCCGTGGATCGAGCCGACGCGCCGTGGTTGCTCACCCAAGCCTACGACCGTGGAGCCAGGTACTTCTTCTTTTGGGACAACTACCAACTGGCATGCGTCCCCCACGGCGAATGCCTTGCGTTGGCGCGGCATCTTCAGAACCACGTCCAAAGCCATCCGAACCGCGATCTCGCACGCCTGCGGCAGCGGGCGAAAACGGCCATTCTCCTGCCGCCCGGCTACAACCTTGGTCACACCCACATGGGTCGTGGGAACCTCTGGGGTTTGGGTGAACTCAACCTGGAACGTACCAACCGCCACGGAATCCGGCACCGCCAGGTCATGTCGAACTTCTTCGCCGAGATCGCGCGGTGCCGACGCCTCGACATCGCCTTTGACCTGCTCTGGGATCTCGAGGGGCTGAAACTCGACGGCTATCCCGAGGTGGTGCGCGTCCGGGAAGACGGTCAGGTCGAACTCACAGAGTTCGGCGTTCGCACCTTGCGTCAAGGGCCACGAGTGCCTCCGCGTCCTCCAGGAACACCGCCGCTGCTGACACTAAAGATCGATTCGGCCGGTGGGAATCCGCCTGCATCGTTTGTGGCCCAAGCCCGGGTGACGGAGGGTGACTCACCGATCTTCTACACGACGGGGACGGATGCTTCCGGCGTTTACCGCAACGCGATGGTGCTCTGGGAACTCTACGGTCCGGGCGAGGAAGACTACCGGACACTCGCGGGGAAGATTCTTCCCTCGGACCCGACCGCGGCTGTGACCGGACCGGCCCCGTCGAAGCGACTCGGGTGGGCTGAGACGCTCGAGGTCCGCTTCAGCGTGGATCGCCCCGGAACCTACCGGTTGCGCGCCGCGACCACCGACCTTTCGGGGCGTTCCGCGGTGGCTTGGGAGGTCATCGAAGTGAAAGGGGACTCCCGCTGAGCCGACTCCGGGGAGGTCCCCTTGGCCTGGCGGCCAAGCGCAGTGACCTTGAACCAGTCTCGCCGGGTCAGGGGACCCGGCGTACCGGTAGTAGGCCCGGCGCCTTCCCGGGCGGTTCATGGAAAGCGACCTGTTCCTCTTGGACCTGCTCCGTGGCCATGAACCAAAAAGCGCCGCTAAAGCGGACGCACTCC
>CAZHUS010000204.1:0-6487 GCA_964535555.1 uncultured Verrucomicrobiota bacterium | reverse complement strand
GCCTTTATGATCAACGGTTTACCGATGAGTAGCAGTGTGTCGGTGGGCTCGGCAAGCCGAACGCCAACAGGTTCTCCGCCCGTTCCACGAAGTGGCCTTCCAGCAGCGTCGGCAGCAACCGCCTGATTTTGACCGGCAGGATCTTCTCATCCAGGTTCCCCAGCGTCTTGCCGTCAGGCAGGCCCGATTCATGCAGCAGCCGCGCCACCTTGCGTTCACGCCGGTCCTGAGCCTCGCTCTCGCACAAGTGCTGCACCAGACGTTCATAGCCCCAGTTCTCCCGCTCGGCCCGGACCACGCTCTCCTCCCAGATCGCCGCCATGGTGGGCAGACGGAACGAGCGCAACAGCACCGCCAGTCCTTCAGCCGGCATAGGCCACCTCCAGTTCCGGGCTCAGCAGCGCATCATACGAACGCCACTCCGGTTCCAACTCGATGACCTGGATCTGGGGCGTGGGTTCGGGCTGCAAAATCCGTCGCAATTCCCCGACACTCCACGCCGGATAAGGCGGGCTCAAGAAATCGGCCAGCATCACTTCAACGTCGCTCTCGCCCACCTCGCTGGCCAGTTTGAGCAACCGCAGATACTCCACCGCCCCGCCTCGCTGGCCGTGTTGGGCGACCAGGTGATCGTAGGCTTCCCGAAAGGACCGGCTCGGATACAATTGCTCCCGATACCGGTAGCGCTCAAAGGCCCCGGGCTTGCGCAACAGGTGATCGATCACGTGTCGGTAATCCAGCACCACGCCTCGATCCCCACCCTGGCGCGGCAACACCAGCAACAGTTCCCGGCCGCTATACAGTTTGAGTTCGCGCTCGTAGACTTCCACCTTCAGTTCCTGGCCAATCAGCCGCGCCGGCACCGAGTAGCCCACTTTCTTGACCCGGATCGTGCTGGCCAAACCCACCGTGCAGCTCACCTCGTCATACTCGCTGAGTCGCGTCGGCGGCAGCGATTTCATCACCGCCAGTTCCGCGATCAGGTTCTCCTGGCGGCCCCGATTGCCACGCTCCAACACCTGGTGCAGAAATCCTTCGTAGTCCGCTTCCGAAGCGAAATCCCGGCTGCCCCGCAAGAGCAGGTGTTGCCGCAGGCGGCGCTTTAAGTGTCCGTTGCTCGATTCGACGTCCCCGTTCTCGTTCGGACACGCGATGCCAATGGTCCGTGGAACCAGCCCGTAGTAGGCGCACAAGGAAGCGAACTGCTCGTTGAACTCTCGGCCCGTTCCTCCTCCCCCGACCCGGTGGGTGGCCGCACTGCTGTTATCAATCCGCAGCTCTCGCGGCACCTTCCCCAACCGGTGCAGGGCTTCCTGCAAGCCTTGCCGGCACGACAGCAGTGACTCCGATAAACAGGGCGTCGCCCAGTCCCAGTTCGAATGCGGCAGCACGCAATGACACAGCAGGTGATCGTAGGGGCGGCTGCCAATCGTGACCGCCAACTCGTTGGCGTTGGTCCAGTCCAACTGCATCGCCCGCCCCGCTTCCCAGTCCTGCGGAAAGAACACCTCCTTGTCCGGCCCATGGGCCAGGCGCCACAGTTTGACCCGGCGCTGAAAGGTGCGCAGATGCTTCTCGGGCAAGGCTTGGGGTGAACGCTCCCCCAAATGCTCGAACAAGGCCTTGGCCTCCAAATCCGGTGCCTCTTCCAGCATCGCTTGCGCGCGCGGCCAGATCTCCACCAGCGGGTCCTCCCGCGTTCGCCAGGTGTGTTTGGCCTGCAGTTCCTGCGGCGGTTGGCCCGCCTCCAAATACTTGCGCGCGATCCGGCGGCTCATGCCCGCCTTCATGGCACTGTTCGTCACGTTTCCGGTGGCTTGATACTCGCTCATCAGCTTTCGGTATTGGTGTTTGGTGATCATCGGCAGCAGCCCGCCGCGGAGGCCATCCGGCCTCCCGCGGAACTGCCGCCGCCATCATCCCCAAACCACCGGAAAACTGGTAATCGTCACCGGTCACTTTTAATTGTCGCCAGCCACGGCACTCCGGGAAGGCTGTGCATCGAGGGAAGACGAAGATCAAAGCGGCCGATGCGGGCGAGAACCCGGAGCGACTGTTGGAGGGATTGAAGGAGGAGATCCGGCGCGGTGGATTCCCGGTCAGGGAGGATTACGCCGATGTGGGGACGCTTGAGAACTGGCTTCTCGAGGATCTGTGGCAGGCGATCCGCGAGGATTTCCCGGAGGCGCCGGCCCTGTCGCCGCTGGAGCAGCAGCGGCGCGAGCAGGTCGCGTTCGCGGGCAGCCGCACCCGCAGTTACGCGGCGCGGGATCGTGATTTCGAGCGCCTGGACCGGGCCGGTCGCGGCGCGGATCCTTGCCTGATGGTGACCGGCGAGGCGGGGATCGGAAAATCGGCGCTGCTGGCGAACTGGATGGAGCGTTTCCGGAAGGAACACCCGGAGGTTCCGGTGGTGGCGCACTTCACCGGGGCGTCGCAGGAGGCCGGCGAACCGGTCGCCATGCTGCGGCGTTTGACGGAGGAACTGTCGGCGCTGGCCGGGGCGGCAGCGGAGCCGCCGGCGCAGTGGCATGCGCTCGCGTCCGCGTTTGGGGGTCAGCTCGTCGCGGCGGCGGCGGCCAAGGGGCCGTTTGTGCTGGTGTTGGACGGGCTCGATCAATTGGCTGAGACCCACAACGCGCCCGATCTGGGCTGGTTGCCGCGGTTTCTCCCGGAAAACGCGCGTCTGGTCGTGTCGGCGCTGGAGGGTCGGGCGCTTGCGGCCTGGACTGAAAGGGGGTGGCCGGTGATGACGCTCGATCCGCTCGACACGGACCAGCGGTGGCGCTTGATCGCCGGGTATCTGGCCCGGCACGGTCGCTCGCTGGGCGCGGCGATGATGGACGAGATCGTCGGGGACGAGCGGAGCGCCAACCCGCTCTATCTCACGGTGTTGATGGAAGAGCTGATGGTGTTCGGTTACTACGACCGGTTGGGCGAGCGGCTCCGGCATTACCTGCGGGCCAGGAACACGGTGGAGATGTATGACCTCATGCTGGAGCGGATCGAGGGCGACTGCGACGGGGCGCGGCCGGCGTTGACGCGCGAGGCGCTGAGCCTGCTCTGGGCCGCCCGGCGGGGACTGGGCGAAGAGGAAATCCGGGAATGCCTCGGCAGCCGGGAGTCACCCTTGCCGATGGCCTATTGGTCGCCGCTGTTCCTGGCCCTGGGCGAGGCGGTGATCGCGCGGCAGGGACGTCTGGATTTCTTTCACAAGGATCTGCGCCAGGCTGTGGAGAGTCGCTATCTCGCCGACGCGGAAGCCCGGAACGCGGCGCACCTGCGGCTGGCCCGGTATTTCGAGAACGAAGAGGATGCCGGACGACGGCTCGAAGAATGGCCGCACCAGTTGTTTCGTGGCGGGGATTTCGGCGCGCTGTTGGGCTGCGTGACGACACCGGATGTGTTCGAGACGCTGGGGAGCGACGCGCGGATTTACGAATTGGACAGCTACTGGACGGAACTCGAAAAGCGGTTCGATCTGGAGCCGGCCTGTCAGGAGGCGCGGGCGCGGATCGGGGACGAGGAGGCCGAGTGGGAGAAGGTCGCGCGGTACGAGCAGGAGGTTGGGCGGTATTTCTCGCATCGCGGGCAGTTCAAGTCGGCGGAATCGTGGCTGCGGTGCGCCGCCGGGCGGTTCGCGGAGAAGGCCGGGCCGGGGCAGGCGATCGCGCACGCGGAATGTTGCCGCCACCTGGGTTCTTTCCTGATGCACTCCGGACAACCGGCCGAAGCGGAACCGGTGCTGGCCCGGGCGGTCGAGCTTCTTGACACCGGATTCGGGAGCGAACACGCGCTGGGCGGGGTCGATCTCACCTTGCTGGCCGAGGCGCGGCGTAGCCTGGGGAAATACGGTCAGGCGCGAGCCGACTACGAGGCCGGTCTGGCGCGGGTGGAGAAGGCGCTGGGCAGGGGCCATGCGCACACGGCGACGGTCCGCAGCAATTTCGCGGGGTTGCTGCTGGAGATGGCCGATTTTGCCACGGCGGAACGCCTGTATCGGGAGGCCTTCGAGGACACTACGCGGGTGCTGGGTCCGAATCACCCCCACGCCGCGCACATCCTCAACAACCTGGCCTCGACCCTCGTCCATGCCGGTCGCCCGGCCGAAGCCGAACCGTTGCATCGCAGGGCAATCCAGGTGCTTACCGGGTCGGTCGGGTCCGACAACCCATACACCCTCACGGCGAAGTCCACCCTGGCCCATGCACTGAGCGCACTCGGGCGAGCCGGGGAAGCCGAGACCCTGACCCGCGAAATCCTCGCCCAGCGGGAGCGCATTCACGGGCCCAGCCATCCGGAGGTGGCGTCCACGCGGGAATCCCTCGCCCGGCTCCTGGCGGCCCGTTGCGAATATGCGGAGGCGGAGAAACTGTATCTCGAGGTCCTGCCCGTGCTGGAAAGGTCTTACGGGACGGAGCACCGGTTGACGGCGGACTGCCTGACCGCGCTGGCGCAGCTCTATCACACGCAAGGCAAGCATGCGGAAGCGGAGCCGCATTACCGTCGAGCACTGGCGGTGTTTGACCGGCTGTTGGGCGAGCGCCACATCCGGACTGTCCAGGCGCGCATGAGCTTGGGACATCTGCTGGCCCAGCGAGGAGCCCTCGAAGAGTCCGCCGGGGTCTGTGGTGCGGCGATCCAGGCGCTGGAGGAGTCCGGCCAAACGGCCCATTTCCTCTATGCGCAATGCCTGAATGCCAGCGGGAACACGCTCCGCAAACAAGGGCGGCTCGACGAGGCGGAAGCGCTGCTCCAGCGGGCGATCACGGCTTACGAGACCTCGGTGGGAAAGGAGCACGCATCGACGGGGATCGGGTTGAAGGCACTCGCCGATCTGCGTGTGGACCAGGGCCGGTTGCAGGAAGCGGAGCAGTTGATGGCGCGGTCTCTGGCGATTCTCGAGAAGGCACTGGGGCCGGAACACCCGAACACGTTGGCCATTGCGAAGCGGCCGTTGGATGGTCTGCGCGCCCGCATCACGGGGCAGGCAGGACAAGGGCAACCCGGCTGACCACGCGCCCTGCCGATGCCCTGCGGTAAGACGAGGCTGCGGCTTGGTTTCGCTTGTGCCCAGCAACCGCTCGTGGTGGGTGGTGAGGCTGCCGCTGCCGAGAGCAGCGTGCCACCGTGGAATTCCGAGCGGGCCTTCGCGCTGGTACACACCTGCGCGGAAAGCCCGGCGTCCATCCGCGCGATGGGGAGCGCCATCGTGGGGTCTGACACCGGACGCCGGAATGGCGCTCGCCGCAGGCATTGCCATGCATCCGGAACCGCGCGACCATCGCCGGCGTTGCGCATCTCCAACCCGGACGCCCGCTCCCGACCGGGTTCGGTCCATGGCAACGTGTTGGCGTGTGCTCGTGGCATCTGCGATTCCTGCGTACATGCGCGTCCGGCCCGTCTCGTGGCCGGCGGACTCACCGGCGTCGGCATCCCTGTCCGGCAGCCGCGAGCCGGCACCGCCACCCCTGTCGCAGCCATGATCCAATATGACCTCCCACCCCGACTCGTCCGCTGAGAGCCACCCCCAGGCTGGCCACGGTGTCCCGGCCCACTGGCGGCTCCGCCTGGTGGCCGTGACGTTCCCCGCGGCGCTGGTGCTGGGCGTCCTGGGCTACCAGGATTACGGGCACGGAGCCGAACACTCCTCGTTCAGCAACGCCCTGTACCACACCGTGCAGTTGTTCCTCCTGCACACGGTGCATTTCCAAAGCCCGGTCCCGTGGACCCTCGAAGCCGCGCGCTGGCTGGCGGCGCTGTCCACCGGTCTGGTCCTCGTGGACGGCGCGTTGCGGTTGCTGCACGTCGAGCGCGCCGGTTGGCGCCTCCGGCGCATGGAGGGTCATGCCGTGGTCTGCGGGCTCGGTCGCCGGGGCCTGGCAGTCATCAAACGGCTCCGCGAGCAGGGCCGGCCCGTCGTCGCCATCGAGCGCGACCCTGGCCCCGAGGTTACGGAGCGGCTCCATCGCCTGGGCGTCCCCCTGGTGACCGGCGATGCCACGCGCGCCGAGAAACTGCGGGAAGCCCGACTGGAGCATGCCAGGGCCTTGTACGCCCTGTGTCCCGAGGACGCCACCAACTGCGAGATCGCCGCCACGGCGGCCCACCTGGGGCCCTGTCGCACCGGCGGCCGGGACTGCTTTGTGCATCTCAGCGACACCGACCTGCGCAGCGCCCTGCAGTCGGGTCTCGCGGCGCACCCGGACGCCTGCCAGCAACGGCTCCAGCTCGTGGACGCCTTCGATCCTCCGGCCCTCGACCTCCTGGTCCACGGCCTGCCGCTGGATCACGACGGGATCGCGGCCAACGACCCGCGCCGGGCGCACCTGGTCATCCTCGGGTTTGGCCGGATGGGCCGGACCTTGGGCGTGCGGGCGGCGCAACTGGGCCAGTTCGCCAACGGGAGCCGCCTGCGAATCTCCGTGATTGACCGTATCCGTATTGGCAACCCCGTCTGGGCGGCGGGGACGGCGGGCGGGTAAGC
>CAZHUS010000203.1:0-6524 GCA_964535555.1 uncultured Verrucomicrobiota bacterium | reverse complement strand
CGCCCGGAACTGGTTCGCCGCGTGCGGCTACAGTTTTATTTAAACTGCTCTAGGCCTGGCGACCCCCTCGCACGGTCGCATCACCGGCTCTACGGGCTCCAACTGACGGTCATTCACCACCATGGCCGTCACGCGGTGGTACCTGCCGGCGATGATTCAGCAATGCGGAGTGAGCGAGCGGCTTCCCGCCTGGGACGAGGGGAGCCGCATGATTGATCTTGTGTTCCGGGCGCCGGCGATGACCGGAGGCGCACTGGCGGGTGCCTCGAGTGGCATGTTGGGGACGTTCATTGTCGGCATGCGCATCCCCTTCCTGGGCGTCTGCGTGGCGCACGCCGCCTGCTTTCTCCGCATTGACTCGTCGGTCTTGGCACCGAAGCCCGGTCGATGCCGGATCCTCGGGGAACGCTCGGCGGAGGAAGCCCGCCGGTGCCTGCTCGGTTTCGGTACGCGCTTCCCACTCAACAATCCCAATCCCGACCGGTCCCGATGCGGAGAACGGCGGGGCGCTTTTCTGGTGAGGCCTCCTCCAACCGGGCCACGATGTGCGCTCCCTGGCGAACGGCGCTGATTAGGTCGCGGAAGGGTTCCCCGGCCAGCATACGGTCCCTCGGGTGGGCCAGCGCGGCGTGCATCCTGGCCAGATCGGGCTCGGTGAGACCCGGAGCTGACGGAATCGCCATCGCGCGGGGAGGTGGCACGAGGAGGCGGAACCTCACGTCGAATGCCAGCCGTCCGGAATGGCATTCCCACCCCGCCCGACCGGCCCGGACGGATCCCAACCAATGCCGCAACGCCCGTGCCAGGGAGCGGAGCCAGCGGAAAGGCAGGGCAAAGTTCATGGCAACAGGAATCGCCACCTCAGCACGATGGAGAGCAGATCGCAGAACAACTGCCCTGCTCGCTTCCAGGGCAGATCGCGGCCGTCGGCCGCGCCGGCGAATACCTCGCCGATCCCTTTCAGTTCGACCTCCAACCTGCCTCCTTGGAACGCCAGCTTCCCGGTTTCGGAGATGATCAAGGCCGCCACCGGGGTGGTGCTCGCAACGCCCGTGAGCACAAGCAGGTATTCGTCAGGGCCGTTGCGTACTCGATCAACCCGAACCACCTGGGCCGCCGGGTTGTCAGGTTCGCACCACGCCTCCATGTCCCCGGGAGTGAGCTGCGCTCCCGGCGCCAATAGGTTGAAACGCTTCGCCAGATCTCTCACCGCCTCCGACTTCGCGAACTCCCGGAGCAGGCACGCCCGCAACTCGCCCCGCGCGACAATGTCCGGCGGTTCGAGGACCACGGAAAGCCGCGGTCCCTCGAGGGCGTCCTCCCAGGTCACGCGAAATGGAGCGAGGAAGGTGTCCCCTTCGATCGCCGCAGCCAATCCGCCGGCTTCGTTGATCAAGGCTCCCGCCCGGAGATCACATCGCCCAATTCCCCAACGGGTGCGCCACGGCTCCAGCTCGGCTCTGGCCAGCGGAGGTGGATCTGGCTGGAAAAGCAGCGGCAGCGAGATGGCGAGTTGCAGGGCCGCGTCGGCGAGATTCCAAACCTCAAGGTCTGGATTCAAATCAGCGTATGGCCGGGCATCCCCGGGCAGCAGTGCTTCCTCCGAGGCGAGCGCGTGCACCACCGCAAGGAACAGGTCCAGCGGCCACGGGCCCTTGGGGCCGAGGTCGCGCTGCGTGCGGCCCCGGGTCCAGCGCGCAAGGATGTGCTCGGCCAGATCATCCTCCTCGCCAGGTTCACGGGAATCCCACGCCCCCAGCGATTCGTCCGGACCGAGGCGGAGGATTGCCGAACGTCGGAGCCCGGCGGCGGGCGGGGTCCAGTGGATGAACTCGTCGGCGGTGAACTTCCGACGCAGAACGCGCGGGAAGACGAGACGAGTCGCACCGGGGCGGGGAGGCGGCGGCGCCTCCTCGGATCGCGGGAAGGGCTGCAGCTCCAACGTCAACTCGGCGTCGAGCATTTCGCGGGCGGACGCCTCGCTGGTCCAGAAGAGGAACCGGCTCTGATCGCCTTCGAAGCGGCTCCGACACCGCCAGGTGAAGCCGAGTCGCCCGATGGCCAGCGCGGCAGGCCAGAAGCCCTGGCGCTGGCCCGGTGACGGCCAGGACGCCTCCAGCAGTCGGTCGCTTTCGACGGCAACTTGCGGCAGCCATTCGCGCAGCGACTCCTCCACCTGTGCGAACACCGGGTTCATCTCAGGTTCTGGGCGGGATGAACTTCAGGTCGATGGCGATCTGCCGGTGAGCACTTGTTGCTGCCGCTCCCCGGCCTCCTCGAGGAATTCCCCCAGCCACCCGGCCAATGCGCCCACGTCCAGCGCCTTTACAGCGAGCACCATGGGTTCCGCGGCGCCGGCGGCCAACTCCATCTGCGTGAGAACCAGCCGGGTCCGGCTGGGAGCACCACCCCGGATGCCGGCGAGGAAAAGCCGGGGTCCCGATGCCGGCCCCAGCTTCTGTTGCTTCGGGCGGACAAACTGCCACCAAAGCAACGTGGGCAGCGACGCGGGATCGGCGCCCACCGCGACGCCCAGTTCGTTGGCCACCGCAGGGGCGTTGAGGGCGGCCTTCAGCCACAGCTGCCGCTCCCCGCGGTCCATGATCAGCTCGACGCGCGGCAGCAGCGGGACATAGGCACCGGGCGTAAGCCCGCTCTCGGGTGGAGGGGGCACGGCCACGACTTCAAAGTCCACCGAGTGTTGTTGCAGGCTGCTGGCGGCGCTGCTCGAGGAATAGAAGAGCAGGTTCATCTTCTCATTCTTCTTCTTCTCGAGCGCAAACTTGATCCCGGCCTTGAGCCGCGGCAGTCGAAACATGGCCGGCAACGGGCGCGGACTGGAGGTCCCGCTGAGGTAGACTTCGGTCTGGAGGTCCAGTCGTTGCTGAGCGGCGATCATGGCCTCGGAAATCCCGTTGATGAACTCGGAGAATTCGAGCGTGGTGGAGGGCTCTTCGTTCGCGGCTGCCGGGCCGGCTTTGGGCGTCCCCCCCGCCACCGGCCCGGACCGCGCGACGACCACGGCCGACTTCTGCGCCCCGGGGCCGCGAAACACCGGAACGGTGACGGCGATTCCGCGTTCCGCAGGGCCGCTATCCCGCTCGCCGGCATCCACCAGGGCGCCACTCGGAGTGGCGGGCAGGACGCCGAGTCGCGCCGCCTCGGCCTGAAAGCGTTGGTCCGCCTCCTCAAACTTCGATTGCGCACGGGCGAGGCTCTGGTCCGCGCGATCCCGCTGTTTCTCGGAGGACTCCCGGGCGGCGAGCAGTTCTTGTAGCCGGGCGAAGTCGGCGGGCGCAGGCCCGGCCTTGGCTGCCGCCGCAGGTTGGGCGGACTTGGCGGATTTGGGTTTCCTGGGCACGGGGCATTCGGGTTGAGGTGGGGGAACGGATCAACCTGGCTGGGCCGGGCTGGCAACGGTGATGGGCTTGGCAGGCGGGGTGCCGACCAGGCTCTCGAAGATGGTGGAGGTCTTGTCGATGAGCTCCTTCTCGTGCGGGTGCTGCGCAGGCAGATCCACGGCCTTGTCGTTGATCTCCTTGGCGCGGGCGAGGAGCTTGTCCATGGCGTTGCCATCGAGCGGATGGGCGTGCAGCACGGTGCGGCACTCAGCCGCCGCCTGGTAGTCGAAGCCGTAAGCCATGGCGAAGGCGGCGTTGACACTGACGCCGCCAAAGCCGACGCCCAAACCAACCTGGGCGGAGAGATCCAACCGTTGGGCAAGGTTTAGCCGAACGGCGAGCGTGGTCTCAGTGAACTGATAACGCGTGGGCGACAGCTCCTTGAGCAAGGTCTTGAGGAACTCGCGATCGTCGCTGTTGGTAAGTTTGCCGTCCCCGATGAACGACTTGGTCATGGCGATGATCCGTTCCACGGCATCGAGGTAGCCCACGTTGAGGGCGTGTTGGGCGGCGGCGATGCTCAGGCCGAGACCGGCGATGATTTCGGGGACATGCTCGAGGTCCTTGATGAGTTTGCTGGCAGACATGGCAGGTGTGGTTTGGATGGAGGTTTCGGGTGCGGTTTCAGCCGGCGGTGCCGGCGGTGATCTGGAGCGGTTCGTTCGTTGCAACGGGCAGGTCCGCCGTAGCCGAAGGCCAGGCGGGCAAAGGGACGGACTCGACGGTCAGCGAGACGTGCAGGGCCTGTTCGCGAACCTCGCCGTAAGCCAGTTCCCAGCCCAACTCGAGGTTCTGGACCTGGACCGACCAGCGGCGCCCGCGCTCGACCCGCAACCGGAGATGAATCTCCAACTCACTGGATCCCACCACCTGGCGGATGGGTGTGGTGGGGGACAGCACTGCGGCCAACTCGCCCTGCCAGGCTTCAGGCGCTTGCGCCAGGAAATGCCCGGCGAACGTCTCCCAGCGGGCGGCGTCCCGGCTCCATTGAGCGTCCAGAATGGCCTGCGCCTGCACCGGCGCCGCGACGAGCGCCGACAGCAGGTGGCTCAGGTCGGCGAATGGCTCAGCCGGCGATTTCATGGAGGACGTCGAGGCGCGCCTTCAAGGCCGGGAGTTCGTCGGGGGCCGACTTGCCAAGCCGCTTCAGGCACTCGCTGTCGAAGCGCTGATGGCCCCGGATGTGTGCGATGTCCCGCTGCGGATTCGGAAAGAGCGGGCAATCGTCCGGACCGCGATCATGAGAGTCCATTTGACCGAAGACACCCGCGAGGGTGGTGACCAGAAGGTCAGCCAGGGCGCGATGGGTTTCCGCTCCGCGGGGTGCCAGCGGCAGGCCAGCCGTTGAGAGCGAAATGATCGGCAGTTTTCGGGTTTCGTCCCACCATCCGTAGACGGTGAAAAGCAACTCGGCGTCGTCTTCGCCTACCATGGGCCAGCTCGTGATGCAGACCAGGAAATCCACCCCGAGCTCCTTCGGCTTCCTGGAGAGGCGCTTGGCGAAACGATCGGCATACAGATAGGAAACGGGCGGCTCCTCACCCGGGGCTTGATGCACGTACCACGTCCCCAACGGCGTCACGAGGTCGACCGCGCTGAAAACGAATCGCCCCTGCGCCCCCGTCAGCCGCACGAGCGTTTCCTCAAGATCCGGAAAGGCGTGAGCGAGATCGACCACCGCCACGCGGATGGCCGGCCGTGCCACCGGGGCGGGTGCGGACTTCGTCGCGGCGGGTGCCTTCGCGGCGCGGACCGCTGCCACCGGCGCCGTCAGCCGAGCATCGGGGTCGCGAGCGTCCACCATTGGCACCGCCCGATCGATGACTTCGCCATTCAAGGAGTAGTTGACGGCGAGGCGCGCTTCGCGGGCGGCTTCGAGGGTGGTCCCAACCGTCACTCCAGCGCGTAGGAACTGGGGCCGAATAACCGTGGGACCTGCCGCCACAATACCGGACCGGGCGGCATGCCGCTCGCCAGAAGGGCGGAGGCTGCTGGCCGCGTGGAGCGTCCATTGCCCCGGGTCGTTACAGCGATATTCCATCATGACCGCTGCGCGTCTCCACCATGGCCGGTTTCAAAGAGTAAAGGGCCGCTGCGCCTCGAATGCAGCGTTCGCCTTCCCCACAACGTAGTAGTTCGGCGTCTGCGTCTCGGGCATGTACGAGACAATGCGATCGCGGAAGAGACGATATGTGCCCTTGAATCTGCCGTTGTTCCAGATCCGCTTGAGCGTCCCCGTGAACAAACCGTTGCGATCGCCGTCCAGCGAATACTGGTTATCCTGACAGCCGGAGAGGAGCAGGACGGAGGCTTTGACCACCGACTTTTCTGCCGTGGGATTGGCAGCCTGCACGTCTTTATACAGCTTGCGATGCAGGGCAAAAGTGCGGGCCGCGACCGGGACAGGCATCCGGCGAATGCGGGTGCCGGGTGGCAAGCCCATGAGGAAGGGCGGCGCATTGCGGACCACGGTTCCGCTGTGACAACTGTCGGAGAGCACCAGGATCCGGACGCCGGCCTTGAACCGGGCCCAGAGCGTGTAGAGTTCGTCGTCAACCAACTGGCGGTCGAAGAGCACCCACGTCTCATCCATGCGGTCCTTTTGGCCGGTGGGCAGGCGCCCCTCGTCGTGATTCGTGTCCGGCACCTGTCCGCCGTGGCCGGAATAGGTCAGCATGAACAGATCACCGGAGCAGAGCTTGCCAGCGGCGTCGAGGATGGCGGCAGTGACCGTAGCCGCCCTGGCCTCCTGGGTCAGCAGAAGACGCCGCGATTCGATGCCGTGCTCCCGGGCCAGCGCCTCCATATCGCGGGCATCGGCCTCACAGGCATTGAGGGCCCCATCCCACGGCCGGCCGTCGCCGTCCTGATAATGGGCTGGATCCACACGGTTCAAGCCGATGTGGAGAGAGATTCCCTTGGGCATGATTGACAAGCGGGTTCGTTGCTTGGACTTCGGCCATGGTTGTTGGTGGGACCGGCCGCGATCCGGCAATTCCCCACACAAGTACGAACGCTATGACCACTCCTTTGCGGACTCAAGTAGAATCTCGTCTGATTCGATCTAACCCGCATGGCCGTCGACAAAGTCGGCTTGGTCCCGAGACGGCCCGGGTCGTCTGG
>CAZHUS010000202.1:0-6634 GCA_964535555.1 uncultured Verrucomicrobiota bacterium | reverse complement strand
GATTCGTTTCACGGCCACCATTCGCGGCCAGCGCAGCCGCCGCATCACCCTGGTCACCTCGCTGCTGGATCGGGGGCTTTATCCGGACCAGGAACTCATCGCCCTTTAGGCCCGGCGCTGGCGCTTGGAACTGTGCTTCCGCGACCTCAAAACCACCCTGGGCATGGAGATGCTCCACTGCAAAACCCCC
Source organism: uncultured Verrucomicrobiota bacterium (assembly GCA_964535555.1). Lineage (GTDB taxonomy): Bacteria > Verrucomicrobiota > Verrucomicrobiia > Limisphaerales > J093 > DSVZ01. The sequence continues at coordinate 6,444 of CAZHUS010000202.1, read as the reverse complement.
GTCATGCTCGAGAAGGAACTCCTGGCCTTTCTCATCGCCCATCACCTGGTCCCTGATCGACCCCATCGTCAAGAACCTCGCGCTCTGAAACGACGACTCCAATGCTACCCCCTCCTCACCAAACCCCGCCGCAGCTATCGTGAAATCCTCCACCGCAACAGATACCGCAAAGGAAAACGCCGCAATTTGCAGGCGCTTAACGAAGTGCCATTCGAGCCTGTCACCCTATCGGCGGAACGGCGAACGGTCGATCCAGCGGGTGTCGCGGCTGCATTACGAACCTGTCACTCTATCGACGCTCCACCACGCGGCCGGTTCGGCGGGCAGCGGAGTGCCCGCCCTACCAAGGATGGAACGAGTTCACGGCCCGGCGGGCACCACCGTCAGCCAGATTACGAACCTGTCACTCTATCGACGCTCCACCACGCGGCCGGTTCGGCGGGCAGCGGAGTGCCCGCCCTACCCAAAATGGAACGAGTTCACGGCCCGGCGGGCACCACCGTCAGCCAGAGTGTTGCGGTCTCGTGCAGCAGGAGCTCCTTTGTCGGGGTGTGCTTTCCTTGCAGCGGCGCCCTGGCGGTGTGGAACCGCATCGGGTTGGCCGCCGTGTCCAGCAACCGGATCTGGAACGGCCGGTTGACCGGAGCCGCGTCGCGTGAGGCCGTCAATCGCACCGTGGTTTCGGACCCATCCCCATGGATCACGCCATGGTCGGCCGTCACGCCGGCGGGAAGTTCGGTGGTCGTCACCGCAAGAAACCCCCGATGCGTGGGTGGGCGCTGCAAGCGCACGCGAAGCACCCTGCTGCTCCCCGGCTCCAGCGAGAGTGTATGCTGGTCCACCACGGCGGTGAGCCGTGGCTCCGGCGGAAGCAATTCAAGTTGGTATTGAAAGTCCGGCCCGCCCCCACCGGCCTCGTCCGCCACCGTCACGATGAAGGGGCCGTCCCACGGAACCACCCACTCGAGCGTGGAGTCAGGAGCCGCCGTGGTCGTGGCAAGTACGTGCTGCGTGATGTCGAGGATCCGGAGGGCGGCCTTGAACGGCGCGTTGATGCTGTCGGCATGCAAGCGGAACCGATGAAGTTCGTCCTTCCGGCCCAGAAACGAAAATCGGTCTTCGTCACCGGGGGGATTGATGAAGCCCGTGAAGCTGCCCGGCAGATCCAGGGTGGGAGGGAGGGTCTCGGGATGCTGCGTCGAAACCCACTCCGCGTCCGCACGGACCACGACGCTTGAGGCCACACCGGGAGTCGGCGGGCTCTCGAAGAGGACGGCGCCAGGGGCGGCATGGGGGCGCCGGCCTTCGGTGCTGCTCAGGCTCAGTCGATAAATCCCGGTAAGCCCATCACCCGCTGTGGACGTGGACGTGGACGACGTGTTCGTCCGCCCGCCCACACCACTGAGGAACAGCCGGTGGCGGCCCGACGTCCAGATGCGTTGTTCAAGAACCGGATCGAGCGACCCGGCGTTGGTCGAGACGCCGACTTCATGACCCTGCGAATCGATGAGGGTCAACCGCGATCGCAACGGGGAATCAAGGCCGGCCGCGGTAACCGTGGCGTGCAAGACGTCGCCCGCTTCCAGTTGCAGGAAGAAGCGGTCGGTCTCACCCGCGTGGCGGAGCCGGCCGTTGACCGTCACGGGGAGCCTTTGGATTTCCTCGCCAGCGGTTTCGCGTTCAGTGAGATCCGGTTCCACGATCTCAGGCGCCTCGCCCACCTCGAAGATCAAGGGTGGCGTGCAGCCCCCCGCGTTATGAAAGCGCAGCAGGTGGGGACCGGTTGGAACCTCAGATCCAATCGCGAGGCGGGCTTGCCCCGATTGGACGCTTCCCTCGAGAACCAGCCCCGCATCGTCAGCCCACAACGCCAGCGGAGCCGAACCCGGATCTCCTGAGAGGCTGACGCTGACGACTTCGCCCTGCCTTCCCCCCGCCGGAAAAAGTGACTGCACTTCCGGCGACGCTGCTTCCAACAGGACGCCGGCGAGCCCAGGCAGCCACCAGCAACCCGAGCTGCGCCAGCCTCGGAAGAGAACCCGGTTCACGTCTCGACGGCCCGGGTTGGCAGGCTTGCAGCCGCGATAGCCTGTCCGTGACGCTTTTCCTTCTCGTCCGGTGTATGCAGGGCGACCCGACGGGCCAGCTCCGGGAATTCAGCAAGCAGCACGGCGCGGGCACCTTCGAGGATGACATCCCCGCCGGGGCCCGAGGTGACGCGGCCCAAGATCAGCAGATGCCGGAACTCATAGAAGTCCGCGAGGTGCGCAATCGCATAGCCGAGGTAGGTGCCGATCGTTTCGTAGATCTTGCGGGCGCGGTAGTCGCGCTCCGCCATGAGACCTTGCACTTCCTTCAACACTTCGGGCAGACCCAACCCCGGCCGGAGTTGGATGCCCGCGGTTTCCACCAGGCGCCCCACCGCCTGTTGCGAAAAGTACTTCGCCCCGATGCCACGATCGCGCGACCACTCGTCCATGGGCGCCTGGGGATTGAAGTCGACCGGGACGAATGCCAGTTCGTTCAGCCAGGACGTGATGTTGCCGTCCGGAGTCACATAGCCGCCCGCGGTGCTGGTTCCCAGGGCGATCCCCAGGACGGCGTTGTCGCCCAGCGCCATGGAGCCCGCCAGGGCCGTGACCTCCCCGTCATTGACGACTTCGAACGGAACTCCGTGCCAGGCGCGGCGGATTTCCAGGAACAGGTCCTTCACCCGGGCGTGGAACAGCTCGGGAGTCACTCCCCGGAACAAGGATGCAACCTTGACGCGGTTGTTCACGTACACTCCCGCCGCACTGCCCCCAATCGCGTCCACGCGAGGCAGGTGGGCCGCCGCGCGCTTCAGGGAATCCATGATGCCGTCGAAATGGTACTGCGGGTCCGCCTGCGTGATCGGGTCCCAGACCGCCTCCTCGCTGAACATCACCTGGCCGTCCACGACGGCCGCCACCTTGCGATCGCTGCCGCCGAGATCGAAGCCGATCCGACAACCGTCCAGGTGGCGACCCAGCGGCTGCGTGGTGGCCTTTTCCGGAGGCAGCCGGTCCGGCTCGCAGGCGACCAATTCGAACGGGCGCTCGTAGATGCGCCGACCCATGATTTCGGCGTCGAACCGCCCCTGCTCGGTCTGCTGATAATGCTCGCGCAAGCCCTCCAGCAGGCCGGTGGGGCCCGCGAAGTGGATGCGACAGCCGCCTCGGGACCACAGCAGGAACTTCAGCCAGCGCTCGGTGAAGCGGAGGTTCGCAGACGCAAACGCGTCGGTATCGGGCAACGCCACGGTCTCAAACCGGAATACGGAACCGTCGGATTGTTCCAGGGCGGCCGCCACGCGCACCGGTTTGCCAGAACTGCCGGCGCGAGCCCGAAAGGCGCGGTTCGCCAGGGCCGGGGGACGGAAATGAGGGTCAAGGACCGGAGTAATTCTCGGCGCAATCAGTAGCGAAGCTGGCATGCTCATCGGCGCGCGATTGTGCGTCCGCCGGGGGGCCGGGTGAAGGGAAAAGACCGCCGCCACGACGGCGCGCGTTGATGCCCTGGGTGACGTCTCCTCGCGGGTTTTCCCCCGGAGGGCGAAGCGACGTCCGTTTACTGCGTGCCCAGCACCTCGGAGACTCCCAGTCCGCCGTCAATCAGCCGGCGCCTGCCCGTCTCCTGGCCGGGGCTTGCCGCTGAGGCTTTCGCGGCGTCCGCTGTTAGCCGCTGTTCCAGGAACTGGACAATGGAGGTCTGCCCCTGCTCCCGCGCGACGTCGATGGCCGTCTTGCCCTGCGGCCCGGTCCGCGCGGCATCCGCCCCCGCGTCGGCCAGCAACTGCACCATGGGAAGGTCACCGGCTTTGGCGGCGAGGTGAAGCGCGGTCCACCCCGACTTGTCCTTGGCATTCAGGTCGGTGTGGGCGGCAATGTGTCGCCGGACGGCCGGGTAGTTGCCATCGCCCGCAGCGACGTGCAGCGGCGTGCTTGGGGTGCCCGGACCACATCCCACCAGGAGCACCGACGCCAGGGAGATCAGCGGCAGGCGACGACAGCTGGGCTTCATTCCGGAGGGGTATATCCCCACGGGGGGGAATGGCGAGGAGAAAGCCGTGGGCTTCTGCTCGCACAGTGCCGTTGGCACCCGGAACTTCCGGGCAGATCGCCTAGCCATGCCCAGGTAGGGCGGGCACTCCGCTGCCCGCCGATTCATGAACCGGCTCCGAAAAGCGGGGGTGACCCCCCGCACTCCAGGCGTTGCGCGACTCCGGACGGGCCTGGGAGCGGCGCGAAGCGTTTGGAGTGCGTCCGGTTCACCGGCGCTCTGGGGTTCATCAAGGCGTCGCCGCCTCGGGCATCGCCCCGCGCGGCTCGCGCGGCACCGTGAAGTAGAAGGTCGCGCCCCGGCCCGGTTCGCTCTGAACCCGGACCTCGCCGCCGTGGCTTTGGATGATGTGCTTGACGATGGCCAGGCCCAGTCCCGTGCCGCCCTGCTCGCGCGAACGGTTCTTGTCGACGCGAAAGAACCGTTCGAAAACGCGTGCCTGCGCGTCCAACGGAATCCCCGGTCCCTCATCTCGAACCCAGGCTTCGAGGAACCCCGGGGAAAGTTGGCGCGCCCCGAGGGTGATCGGTGTCTCCGGGCGGCCGTACTTCAGCGCGTTGTCGATGAGATTGAAGAAGACCTGCTGCACGCGATCCGAATCCACCCGGGCGGTCAGCTGCGGCGGGATTTCGTTCCGCAGCTCCATCCGGCGTTCGGAGGCGCGGGAAGCCAGATCTTCCACGGTCCGGGACGCCAGTTCGAACAGCGGGACGGGCTGCGGGTTGTGAACCGCGGCCCCTGATTCCAGCCGGGAGATGGTCAGCAGATCCTCGATCAGGTAGGTGAGGCGATCGGTGTGCCGCGCGATCGTGTGCAAGAAACGCAGGGCAACCGCCGGATCGTCCTTCGCCCCGTCCAACAACGTCTCGACATAGCCCTTGATGAGCGACAGGGGTGTCCGCAACTCGTGGCTGACATTCGCGACAAACTCCTTGCGGGTGCTCTCGAGTTCCCGGATCCGGGTCATATCGTGGAACACCAGGATCATGCCCTGAATCCCGCCCCCGGTGATCTCGGCCGCATTGACCTGGAAGGAGCGGGGCTGGGATCCCCGCCATTCGAGTTCCGCGCCAAACACCTGGCCCGAGGCACGGGTTTGCCGCACCAGTTCGTCCAGTTCGTGGGAACGAAACGCCTCGAGGACCCGCCGGCCGTGAAGCTCCGGCCGGGCGGCGAACAACCGCTCGAAGGCGGGATTGAACATCTCGACGCGGTCCTCGCCGTCGAGCACCAGCACCGCTTCGCCCATGCTGCGTACCAGGACTTCCCGCTGCGCCTTCGCCTCGGCCAGGGCCTGCCGGTATTCGGCTTCAGCGCGGGCCTGGCTTTCTCGCGCGGTGTCGAGTCGCTTCGTCAGCCGGGAGCATTCCCGCCGCTGGTTCCACCACAACCCCGCAAACCCGATCGCGGCCAGCCCGAAGATCAGCAGCGCGACATCCATCGTGGTTGCGGGGTTCCAGATCCGACCGCGGGAGACTCAGCCCTCCGCGAACCGGTAGCCCACCCCGCGCACGGTATCCAGAAACCGCGCCGATCGCCCCAGTTTCTCCCGCAGTCGCCGCATGTGGGTGTCGACGGTGCGCGTATCGATCACGTTGTCATAGTTCCACACGTCGCGAAGCAGCTGTTCCCGGGACTGGACGCGTCCGCGTCGTTGGGCCAGGACACTGAGCAGCTTGAACTCGGTGGCGGTGAGTTCCACCGGGGATCCCTGCACCGTGACCAGGTGGCGCGGCAGGTCAATGGTGAGTTCGTGAACCTGCACCCGTTCCGCCCGTTGCTCCGAAGCGGTCCGGCGGCGCAACAGGTTTTTGACGCGCAGGACCAGTTCGCGCGGACTGAACGGTTTCGTGACGTAGTCGTCCGCACCGAGCTCCAGGCCCAGAACCCGGTCGACTTCCCCGGCCTTCGCCGTGACCATGATGATGGGGATGCTCGACGTCGCGGAGTCACGACGCAGGATCTTGCAAACCTCAAGTCCGTCGACTTCGGGCAGCATCAGATCGAGCAGGATGAGGTCCGGGACGTGGCTGCGGGCCTGCCGCAATGCCACCTCGCCGTCGGCCGCGGTCACGACCTCGAACCCCGCCGCCTTCAGGTTGAACTCGATGAGTTCGAGCGCATCGGGTTCATCGTCTACCACCAGGATCTTCGCCTTCACGCGAGCCTTGGTTAGCATCGGGCGATGCTCGCCCAGTGACGGAAAGGTTACAAGTGGGTTACGTCCGCCGGGGGGGGGCGTATGGTGCCGCTGCCAGGCAAACCGGACGCACTCCAAACGCTTCGCGTCGCTCCATGGCGCGTCCGAAGTCGCGAAGCGCCTGGAGTGCGGGGATTCATCCCCGCTTTTCGGAACAAGTCCAT
>CAZHUS010000201.1:0-6676 GCA_964535555.1 uncultured Verrucomicrobiota bacterium | reverse complement strand
CGGAACGAACGACAACCATGATGCGTTCAGCGATCCACGAACACCTAACGTAAAATCCCGCTTCCGTGGTCCAACACTTGGGGTCCACTTCACACATCGCCGTGCCGGAATTCCACGCGGGCGCGATGGAGAATGTCGGCGCGATCACGTACAAGGACTCGCTCTTGCTCCTGAACTCAAGGAACGCCAGCATTGGACAACGCCAGCAACTCCTCGAGTTGCTGGCGCATGAGATGGCGCACCTTTGGTTTGGCGATCTCGTGACGATGCAGTGGTATGACGACCTGTGGCTCAACGAGGCCTTTGCCACCTGGATATCCTACAGAATCGCGGGTCAAGTCCACCCTGACCTGCGTTTCGACCGGATGAGCCTTCGATCGGCGAGCATAGCTCGGATGAACGACGCACAGCCTTCCGTCAAACCCATCCGTCGGCAGTTCCGTGGCGATGACAATCTCCGCGAGGCGTTTGACATCCTCAGCTACAACAAGGGCCAGGCCATCTTGGGCATGATCGAAGCGTGGATTGGGGAAGCCAACTTTCGGGCCGCGCTCCGCCGTTACTTCGTGCGACACCACTGGGGCAACACCCGCGCCGAAGATCTCTGGGCGGCGTTCGCGGAGGCCGGCGATGACTCCCTGCCGGAAACGGTTCGCCGCTACGTGGAGCAACCGGGCATCCCGGAGTTGCGTATCCAGCGCCTCCCCGGCGATCGCCTGGAGGTGCGGCAGCGCCGTTACCGGAGCCTGACGGCGAAGGGGGTGACCGAACAACTGTGGCAGGTTCCAATTGTCCTCCGTTACGGCACCAAGTCGGACCACCGGACCGCGCGGCTGCTCCTCAAGCAGGAACACGACGTCTTCAGCGTTCCGGGGCTGGATCAAGCCGTGTGGATCCATCCCAACGCGGGCGAGTCCGGCCACTATCTTTGGAGTCTGCCCCGAGAACTGACCTCGGTGCTGGCCAAGCCCGAGATTGCCCGCTTGAGCCTCGCCGAGCGAGGGGGCCTGTTCCAAGGAGCGGACTTGCAGTCGATGTCTGGAAATCTGGGGGCGGACCAACTATTGGAGTTTGCGCTGAACTTCGCCAATGACCCCGAGCCGGACATCAAGAACGCAGTGGCTGGAACGGTCTCCTCGCTCGCCGGCATCGTGCCAACTAACGATCGCCCGGCCTACGCCACGTTGATCCGCCGGACGCTGCGCCCCATGCTGGATGAGATCGGGTTTCAGGCAAGACCCGACGAGGGGATCGAGCGGCAGGAATTGCGCGGTATGCTGTTCGCCAACCTGGGCTTCGAAGTTGAAGATCCGCACGTGATCGCCTTCTGCCGGGAGGCCGCTGCCCGGCAGTTCATCGACCCTCGCGGTGTCTCGGCGGAGATCGCCAGCACAACCCTCGCAGTGGCGAACTGGCACGGCGACGCCGCTTGGGCGACACAGGCGCGGGCCGCTTTTGAAAAGGCCACCGCACCCGACGTGCGCGCCCGCCTTGCCGGGACGCTGACCGGCTTTCGGGACCCGGCGTTGGTTCGCGCCGGGCTGGACTACGCGCTGACGGAGGCAGTGAAGCCGGCGGAGTTTCGGGGTTTGCTCAACCCCGGCCGGGAGGAAACGACGGCCGTCTTTTTTGACTGGCTGGTCCAGAACTACGATTCCGTCAAGCGCAAGGTTCCAGAGCAATACCTGCCGTTTCTCACCCACATCCTCTTCGGCGGCGATGCCGAACTGCTCGCCAGGGGCCGGGCGTTCTTTCTCGATCCCGCCCGCAAGGATGCCCTGACGGAACAGCATCTCACCCAGGTGGCCGACCTGGTCGAGTTGATGGTGGCGCTCCGCGAACGTCACGGCCCTGGGCTATCCAAGTTCATTCAGGCCCGACCAGCGCTGAACGAGAAATGAGGAAAGCCCTGGCGCGAGCGAACCAGACTGTCGCCGAACGACCATCTCTTACTGCTCTGCCGCACGAGCATGGCGGTCGGCGAGGCCAAGCTCTCCCCGCGCCGTGTATTCGCTCACCCGAGGACACACCGACTCCCTCGCCACGATGAAGAATCCGCTCTCCACAGCCCGCATGGCGTTGGCCGAACACAGACTGACCGGTGTGAGCGCCTTCCCCCGAAAACAGGAACGGAAGGCGTCCGCGTGGACGCAGCTTCCGCAAACTCAAACCACCACGCCGGGCGCTCCGCGCCTGGCACGCCACACGTAGCATGACATGAAAGACCCAATCACAAACCGATCGGCGCTACAGGAGACCCGGAGGAGAGCGTGTTTGGCTCACGCCCGCGCCGCAGTAGCGGCGGGAGCGGTGGCCATATCCGCCTGAAGGTCGTGGGGCGCTAAATCCCATTGTGGATGACCGGCCCTGGCACGATGAACGGGTCCGACGAGAGTGCCGGTCCGCAGGGCGGCGCGGGTTTCACCACCACCCACTGGAGCGTGGTGCTGGCCGCGGCAAAGCCGGAGTCGCGGCAAGCGACCGCGGCCTTGGAGACGTTGTGCCGCAGTTACTGGTATCCCCTCTACGCCTACGTCCGGCGGCGCGGGTGCGGGCCGGAGGACGCGCAGGACCTGACGCAGGATTTCTTCGTCCAGTTGCTGCGGAAGAACTACCCGGCGCGCGCCGACCGGGCGAAGGGGCGGTTTCGCAGCTTCCTGCTGCACGCCCTCAGTCAGTTCCTCGCCGACCAGCGCGAACGCGCCGCCGCCCTCAAACGGGGCGGGGGACAGGTGTTCCTCGCGTTGGACCAGGAATCACCCGAAGAGCGATATCGGCTTGAGGTCCCCGACACGCTCACGCCGGAGAAGCTCTTCGAGCGGCGCTGGGCGCAGACCGTGTTGGACCGCGCCCAGACCCGGCTGCGGGACGAGTTCGTGGCGGCGAGCAAGGGGGAAACCTACGCAGTGCTGCAAGCGTTCGGGCCGGGCGAGCAAAGCTCGATCTCCTATGCGGACGCCGCGGTCCGGCTGGGCCTGAGCGAAAGCGCGGTCAAATCGCTGATTCACCGGCTGCGGCGGCGCCATCGGGAACTGGTGCGGGAGGAGATCGCCCACACCGTCCCGACGGTAGCCGAGATTGACGAAGAACTGCGGCACCTGGTGGCGGTGCTCCGCGGCTCGTAGCGCAGATTGGCAATCTGCTGTTCCGCCGACTGGCAGTCGGCGGGCCGGTCAATGGCTGGAACACGTCGGCGGATTGCCAATCCGCGACACAGCAGATTGCCATTCTGCGCTACGCCGGCCTGGATCGAGGCGTTTCGGTTGATGAGCCAGGAACGCAACTTTTCCGGGCCATTCCCCGGAGTATCGAGTGTGGAAGGTGTGGGGGGCCTGGGCAGCACAGGCCACAGGCTTGATCAGTGCGGCGCACTGATGAGACGCCGATCGCGAGTTGGAGCACAAAGATGAATCCGCCGAGCCCATCCGCCGACCGCCGGTGCCGCACCTGCGGCGCGGCCTTGAACGGCGAACGCGCCAGCGAGGTGTGCCCAAGTTGTGCGCTCGAGTACGCCCTGCAACCCGCCCCCTCGAGCGACACGATGCCGACCGCTTCCCGCGCTGATGACGGCAGTTCCACGCCGGCGGGCCAACCGCTTTGCGGCCGCTTCGGCGATTACGAGTTGATCGAGGAAATCGCCCGCGGTGGGATGGGGGTGGTGTACAAGGCGCGCCAGGCGAGCATGGACCGGGTCGTCGCGCTGAAGATGCTGCTGTTTGGGCCGCTGGCGAGCCCGGAGTCGGTGCAGCGGTTTCGCACCGAAGCGACCGCCGCCGGGAGTTTGCAGCATCCGCACATCGTCGGCATCCATGAAGTCGGCATCCACCAGGGCCAGCACTACTTGGTGATGGACTACGTGGCCGGGCGGAGTTTGGCGGAGATCGTGCGCGACGGACCGCTGCCGCCGGCGCGCGCGGCGGGTTACGTGAAGACAATTGCCGAGGCGGTCCACTACGCCCATGAGCGCGGCGTTCTACACCGGGATCTCAAGCCCTCGAATGTCCTCCTCGACGAGAACGATCAACCGAAGGTGACGGACTTCGGGCTGGCCAAGCGGCTGGAGAAGGACACCGAGTTGACGTTGAGCGGCCAAGTGCTCGGTTCGCCGGGCTACATGGCACCCGAGCAAGCCGCGGCCCATCGGGGATTGGTCGGCAAACGCAGTGACATCTTTTCGCTGGGAGCAATTCTCTATCACTTGCTGACGGGTCGCCCGCCCTTCGTGGCCGCGACCGTGGCGGAGACGTTGCAGCAAGTACAGAATGCGGACCCGGTCTCGCCCACGGCGCTGAATCCGCACGTGCCGCGCGACCTGAAAACGATTTGCCTGAAGTGCCTGGAGAAGGAACCGGGGCGCCGCTATCAGAGCGCACAGGAGTTGGCGGATGAACTGGGACGGTTCCTGCAGCACAAGCCCATTCTCGTCCGACCGGTCAGTCGCCCGGAAAAGCTTTGGCGCTGGTGCCGGCGCAAGCCGCTCATCGCCACCCTCTCGGCGGTGACGGTGTTGCTTCTCCTGGCGGTAGCCGTCGGCTCGCCTATCGCGCTGTTTCACATCAACAAGCATCGTCACGCGGCCGAGCAGAATGCGGAAGACCTGCGCCGAAGTTTGTACGCGGCGCAAATGAGCCAGGCCTTTCGAGCTTGGGACGTCGGCAATCTCCGGCTCGCGCAGACGCTGCTCGAGGCCCAGCGCCCACCGCCTGGGAGCGAGGACTTGCGTGGGGTTGAGTGGCGCTGGCTCTGGTCGCTGTGCCAGAGCGAAGCGAAGGCGGTGCTGCCGACCCCAGGCGGCTTCCTGATCTTTGCCGCCGAACCCTCACCGGATGGCCAGCGGGTGGCAGCGGTAGCAGGCTGGAGCACCAATATCACGATCTATGACCTTGCCGCCAAAACCCAGCCACAGCGGCTGGTCGGCCACACCCGCCCCCTCGTGAATTCCAGTCCTTTGGCCTGGTCGCCGGACGGTCGGCGCCTGCTCTCGGCGTCGGGCGGCCTCCTCCAACCGCACGGGCCGTGCGAGTTCTTCCTGTGGGACCTGGCGACCGGGAGCTTCACAAATCTCGCCGGCCATTCCAACTGGCTGCACGCGGTGGCGTACTCGGCCGACGGCCACTGGCTCGCGTCCGCTTGCCAGGACGGCACCGTGGGGCTGTGGGATGCCCAAGCGCTCACCAACGTCGCTTTCCTCCAAGGACACCAAGGACCGGTGTCTGCCGTCGTGTTCTCCACCAACAGCCGCTCGCTCTTCTCTGCCGGTCACGATGGCAGGGTGTGCTGGTGGGACGTGGGAAGCCGGAGGCAAGTGACCCCGCCCTTCGAGCATGAGTCAGACGTTGGCTACCTGGCGGTTTCGCCCGATAGCCGGACGCTGGCCAGCACCTGCGCGGATCAGTATGTGCGCCTTTGGGATCTAACTTCTCGCACCGTAATGAAACTGCGTTACAGCCTGGCGGAACATCCTGCGGCGCCCGCCTTCTCCCCAGATGGTCAACTCCTTGCCTTCGGCAGCGGCAACAACATCCGCATCTGGGACCTGCGGGCCAAATCGGAGAGAACCGTGCTGCGCGGGTCGCAAGGGAGGATCAGCAGTCTGCGGTTCTTGCGGGAGGGCAACCGGTTGATCAGTGCCAGCGATTTCGACCGGCCGATGCTGTGGGAGATCGAACGTCCGGAGAAACTCGTGACGCTGCCGAGCGGGCGCGAGGGGGTCTGCTCGATGACGCTTTCCGCCGACCAACGCTGGTTGGTGGTGGGCACGGGCGATCCCTACCAGGAGGCCGAACGACCCGGTGAAGTGCTGGTCTTCGATCTCGCGGCCCAGCGCCGCGCCTTGCCGCCGCTGCCGCATCCGCGAGCGGTCAACTCGGTGTCTCTCACGCGGGACGGGAGGCTGCTGGCCACGGGTTGCGCGGACGGCCACGTGCGCCTGTTCACGCTGCCGGAAGGGCAGTGGGTCCGGACGCTGACCAACGCCGTGGACAACCAGCCGCGCAATCTGGTGTTTTCAGAGGACGATCGTCTGCTCGTGAGCTCCTCCGCCCGACCCCGTCAGTACACCCTCTGGAACACCGCGACCTGGGACCCCACGCCGCTCCTGTGGAAGCCGCCCGTCGGCGGCCAGGGTTTTGCCTTTTCACTCGATGGCTCTTTGCTGGCCACCCCGCAGGGCGATGGAAACCGCGTGATCGTCTGGGACATGCCGGCCGGGACCACGAACACGGTGTTGCGCATGGACCACTTCACCAGCGGCGCGGCGTTTACGGCGGACGGCAGGCTGCTGGCCACGAAAGCTTATTGGGACATTGCCCTCTTCGAAGTCGGCACCTGGGAACGGCTCGACACGCTCGAGGGGCACGACCATCTCATCACCGCGATGGCCTTTGCGCCCGATGGGAAGACACTGGCCAGCGTCGGCTTCGATGGCTCGCTGCGGCTGTGGAGCGTGCCGGCGCGGGCGGAAGTCGCCGTGCTGTGGGATCATGCCGACGAGGCGTACACCGTCGCGTTCACCCCGGATGGCCAATGGCTCATCTCGGGCTCGCGCGACCAGACCATCAAGCTGCGGCGCATCCCGACGATCGAAGAGATTCAGGAAGCGTATGAAAAGCCGGACCGCACTAACTAGTGCCTGGCAGGAAACTCGCGATTCTGTTCCTGGAAGGGTGCCAAGTGG
>CAZHUS010000200.1:0-6873 GCA_964535555.1 uncultured Verrucomicrobiota bacterium | reverse complement strand
ACGTGAACGGGGTGTTCGCGGAATACCGGGACCGGTTCGGACCGAGACGCAAGTCAGGCGCCCGACCGATGCGTGGGCCGGAGGCGTTGGGAGATCTGGCCACGATGCGGGACCTGCGGGTGGACGTCATCGGGTGAAGCCAGCCTGCAGGCGGCAGCCGAATCGGGGCGAGCATCCCGAGGTCTCCGTTCGGCTGCGACCTCCGGGTCCATTCTGGAACGTCTGCGGCGTTTGCAAATGGAGAAATTGGGACTCGCATCTCGGGCGGACACGGTCTATGGAGAGTCCCTTGTTCCCTGCGAAAGAGCTGAGCAGTCATAAAGCTGCCTGTCATCCAAGGCAGGGTGCGCTGAGGATTGCGCGCCGGGTGCGGCGGGCAGCGGAGTGCCTGCCCTAACTGGCTAAGGTCCGTGGAAATCACATCTGTCCCCCATGCATGGTAACCGAAACGCCTGCCGTGTCCCGATTGTACCGTGGCTCAGTCTGTTTTCGCTCCTGATTGGCGTCGCGGCTTGCGTTCAAGTCGCCGCGACTCAACCGCTGCGGGAGGCAGCCACTGAAGGGCTGTTCCCGCCGATCACCGCTACGGGCGAACCTGCCGATACGAACTACGACGAGGCGAAAGTGGGCACGTACAACCTTCCGGACCCCCTGGTCACCTTCGATGGAGAGCCTGTCCGCGATGCGGCTTTCTGGCGGCACGTGCGGCGTCCGGAGATCCTCGCCGCGTTTGCCCGAGAGCTCTACGGCCGCACCCCGGAGATTCAGACTCGCCTGCGCGTGGAACCGCTCGCGCCGGACGCGCCGGTGTGGGGCGGGTTGGCCACGCGCCGGCAACTCCGGCTCCGCTTGCTCGAAGCGGAATCGGCACTGTGGATCGACCTGTTGTTGTATGTCCCGAACCAGCCTGTCAACGCCACGGTTCCGGTCTTTCTCGGATTGAACTACGGGAACCAGGGCGTGGACCCGGATCCGGGCATCGTGCCGTCGCGGAATGCGGTCGGGTCGCGGGGCGAACACGCGAAGCGCTGGCCGATTGAGCTGATCCTGAGGCGAGGGTACGCGGTCGCCACCTTCCACGGGGGTGATCTTGAGCTGGACCGCCATGGTTCGGGGTGCCGGTTCACGGAGGAGGGCTGGAAGCAGGGCATCCGGTATCACGTGATGCGGCAGGAGGGGAGGAGCGGTTTGGCGGCTGACGAATGGGGCTCGATTGGCGCCTGGGCGTGGGGGCTGAGCCGGGTCCTGGATTACCTGCGAACGGACTCGCGTCTCGACGGCAACCGGGTGGCGGTGTTCGGGCACTCGCGCACCGGCAAGACGGCGTTGTGGGCGGGAGCACAGGACGAACGTTTCGCGCTTGTCGTTTCGAACAACTCAGGGCAGGGCGGGGCGGCGTTGGCGCGGCGGCGCTTCGGTGAGACGGTGGCGGCGTCTTACGCGCTCTCGGGCATCTGGTACTGTCGCAATTACGCGGCCTTCGGAAATCGCGAATCGGAACTGTCGGTCGACGCGCATCTGTTGATTGCGCTGATCGCACCGCGGCCGGTTTACGTGGCGAGCGCGGAACAAGACGGCTGGGCAGATCCGCGGGGCGAGTTTCTCGCGGCACGGCACGCCGAGTCCGTGTACGCGCTGTTCGGGGTGCCGGGGCTGGGTGGGGTCGACCTGCCGCCCGTGAACAAGACGGTGGGGCAGACTGTCGGCTACCACGTGCGAACCGGGGATCACGAGATCACGCGCTACGATTGGGAGTGCTTTCTCGCGTTTGCCGACCGTCATCTCCAACCGGCGCGATCTTTGGCTCGCGCAGGGCCGGGCCTGGAGCGGTAAGGGATCATCCCATGAAGCGCCGCACTTTTCTCAGCAGGGGCCTAGTCGCAGCCGGAGCGGTGACGAGCGGTTGCGTGTACCGACCGCTTCGGGTCAGGGAAGCCCGCGGGAGGCTGCTCCTCACTTCCGCGGGCAAGACGTGCGTGATCGGGGCGGACGGGAGCGGACTTCGCCCACTCGAGGTGCAGGCGCCGAACCAAGCCACCTGGCAACCGGCCGGGTTCCTGGCGGACGGGCGCCTCCTTCTGTTGAGCATGGAGCCACGCCGCGATGGCCCGGGCCGGCCCTTCGAGGAGTTCTATCACCTCACGCCAACCCACCTGTGGGCCTACGACTTCGAGCGGGCGCGGTTGACGGAGTTGGCGACCAAGGAACGCCTGGCGCCGTTTTACACGCCGCAGCTGGTGCTTCGGGATGGCCGGATCCTGGTGCAAGTCGTGCGCACGAAGCCCGGACAGATCTTCAACATGAACCTCGACGGCTCGGACGCGCGCGAATTCACCGCCGCGAACGAGGGCTTGCCTTACGGCTTGAGCCTGAGCCCGGACGGCGGGCGCGTGGCGTTTCACCTGGCGAGTCCGGAAGGCTACCAGGTCTGGACGTCGGACAGCTGGGGCGGGACTCGAGTCAAGGTGGCGGCGCATCCGGATCACCTCTACTTCGGACCGAGCTGGTCGCCGGACGGGCGCTGGCTGGTTTACGAGGACTGCCAGTTCAAAAACGATCCCGGGCATGACTGGGCGGATGTCTGTGTGGGCCGGCCTGACGGTTCAGAGCACCGGGTCATCACCCGGGGGCAGGCCATGTGGTTCGGCGCCACCTACGGCGGTCCCTCAAGCCGCGGTGGCGGTTCGAACGTGGCGGTCTGGACTGGAAAAGGCGCGGTGCTCTTTCCGCGAAGGCTTCCCGGATCAAAGGTCCCGTGGGAATACCAGGCGCATCGGCCCGACACGGATCACTTCAACCGCGAGTACCAGCCGGAGCGGGCGGAGGGTGGGACGCGCGTTTGTAGACTGGATCCGGCAACTGGTTCGTTCGTCGACCTGACTCGCCCCGGTCCGCAGCAATGGGATTTTCGATGCTGCGAGGCGCCGGATGGCGAGTGGATGGCCTTCTGTCGCGCGCCGACGGGTGGTATACCCGGACTCTGGGTCATGAGAGCGGATGGTTCAGCCGCGCGCCTGCTGACGGAGGGCTTGGACGGACGGGGCGCGGATCATCCCCGCTGGTTCCCGACGACTTCTTGAACATCTGGCTTTCCATGAACCGCCCCTGGAGCGTGGACTTCAGTCCGCAGGAACCCGCGCCGTCGCAGGGACGTTCCTGCGGGCTGAAGCGCGCGCTCCTCACCGGTTCACGGCCGGTGAGCAGGTCCGACAGGGTGCAGTCGGTCTCCCTGAAACGGCTCCGAAAAGCGGGGATGAATCCCCGCACTCCAGGCGCTTCGCGACTTCGGACGTGCCTGGGAGCGGCGCGAAGCGTTTGGAGTGCGCCCGGTGAGGGCGCCGGGCCTGCAACCTGGAGACCGGGTTCCCCGACCAGACCCGCGCGCCAAGGGGCTGACCAGGATCCCAGGCCACACCGCGCCCGTTGAACTCTCCCCATGACCATGCACAAAGCCATGATGACTTCGCGTTTCGGGCATCGCCGAGCCTCGGTCCTTTGGGGGCTCTGGCTCGCATGCGGCGGAGCGACAGCCGCGCTTTCCGGCGAGATCGCGGCGCGCTCCGACTCCGTCCCGAATGACCGGGCGATTCGGAACGCAGCTCCACCGCTCCCGGAACTGCGGCGACAGTTTGCGGATCCCCCGGTGCGCTACTGGCCGCGCCCGCTCTGGTTTTGGAACAACACGCCGGTCACCATCCCCACCGTGCGTGAACAGATGAAAGAGGCGCGCGACCGCTGCAAGTACGGCGGGTTCGGGATTCTCCCGTTCGGCCGGAACTTCGCCCCCGCCTACTTGAGCGAGGAGTACTTCCGCGTGTACGGCGCGGCACTCGACCAGGCCAAGGCGCTGGGCATGACGTTGTCCTTGTACGACGAGTACGGCTTTCCGAGCGGGTCGGCGGGATCTCAGAACTCGAGCGACGTCAGCCTGTTCGCGCAGCGCTGGCCGGAATTGACGATCAAGCGCCTGGACAAGCACGAGCAGGAGGTGACGGGCCCCGGCCGCTTCCAGACGAATCTGCCGCCGGGCATCCTGCTCGCGTTGGTGGCGATGAACCCGGCCTCGCTCGAGCGCCGGGAATTGTCGGACCAGGTGCAGAACGGCCAACTTCGCTGGGAAGTCCCCGAAGGCACGTGGAAATTGATGGCCTTCTGGTGTGTGAAAGACGGGGATCCGATCTGTGATTACCTGGACCCCGAGGCGGCCGACCGATTCATCGAGATCACCCACCAGGCCTACTACGACCGCTTCGCCAGCCACTTCGGAACCACGATCGAGTCCACCTTCTTTGACGAACCCACGCTGTATCGCGCGCAGGGCCGATCCTGGACGGACCAGTTCAACCGGAAGTTCCAGGCCCGCCACGGATTTGATCCGCGCCCGTACTACCCGGCCTTGTGGTACGACATCGGACCCGAGACGCAGGCGGCGCGGAATTATCTCTTCGGTTTCCGGACGGAGCTTTACGCCGCCGGTTTCACCAAGCGGATCCAGGATTGGTGCGACGCCCACGGGATTGCGGGTACGGGCCACCAGGACCAGGAGGAGGTGGTGAACCCCGTGTCCGTGTCGGGCGACTTGATGAAGTGCTTCCAGCACCTCGAGATTCCAGGCGTCGACAAGATTGGCGGCGACCGGCCGGCTGAACGGTTCTACAAGGTGATCAGCTCGGCCGCCTACAATTGGGACAAGGCCCTCGTGATGTCGGAGACCTACGGCGCGATGGGCGATCTGTCGTGGGACGAGATCTACACGGTGGCGATCGAGCAGTACTCGAAAGGCATCAACCTGCTCATCCCGCACGCGGTCTGGTACGACGACACCCAGGTGACGTTCAAGCCCGAGCTTTCGTGGCGGCATCCTGGCTACGCCCCGCGGTTGCCGGAATTCAACACTTACGTGGGCAGGCTCAATCTCCTGCTTCAGAACGACGCGGCGTTCGTGGCGGACATCGCCGTGCTTTATCCGATTGCGACCCTGCAAGGCAGCCATCATCTCGACGGCCCGCTCGGGCATTACCAGGGGGGCGTCGCCGTGCCTGAAGCCGACTATGTGCAGGTCGGCGAGCTGCTGAGCACCGAGGTCGGTCGCGACTTCAGCTATCTTCATCCCGAAGTGCTCGAACAACGATGCACCATCGAAGCGGGACGCCTGGTGTTGCCCAACCGGATGCACCCCGGCCGCTTCCCGGTGCTGGTCTTGCCCGGGCACAACACGATCGCCTGGGCCAGCCTCCGAAAGATTCGCGAGTTCTACGACCAGGGCGGCAGCGTGGTCGCCACGGGCCAACTGCCGTTCAAGTCAGCCGAGTTTGGACATGACACCGACGTGACGAACACGATCGCCTTGATGTTTGGGGGCGGGGAATCGCACGGGGCCGGGGTGCTGACGATCCGCCGCAATGACCGGGGCGGCTGCGCGATTCGAGTGAACCGGTTGACCGGAGAAACGCTGCGAACCGCACTCGACCTGGCACGGCAAGACTACGACGTCAGCTTTGAACCCGGCCGGGCTTTGCGCTACCTCCACAAGGTCGCGAACGGGCATCACCTCTACTTCCTGGGTAACCTCAACCCGACGGCGCCGGAAACCGCGGTGACCCTTCGCGGCCGACATGACTTCGAGATCTGGGACCCGCACGAGGGTACGATTGCCAGAGCGGTTGGTCGGCACTTCACCCGCGACGGAAGAGAGTTCACCGAGGTGCGTCTGGCGTTGCCGCCGCGACGGTCCGCCTTCCTCGTGGACTGAGGCGGGATTCAGCTCGCCCGAGGCGGAGGGACGCCCTACAAGCACCGCGTGCGAACTGGCGGTGTTGACCTGGCCACCGGTGCCGGCGTGGGTGCCATCCTTCTGTGGAGCACCACGTTCGCCTTCGCCCGCAGTCTCTCGGAACAGGTCGGGCCGATCACCGCCGGGGCGGCGGCTTACCTTCTGGGTGGGGGCTTCTGCCTCCTGCGTTTGGCTATGAAGCGTCGCTCGTGGCGCGAGTTGGGCGAACTGCCTCCGAAATACCTCCTGGGGTGCGGCGCCCTGTTCATCTATTACACCGCGGCGCTCTATGGGGCGATCGGCATGGCGCGAAGCCGGCAGGAGTTGCTCGAGATCGCGCTGGTCAACTACCTGTGGCCGGCCTTGACGGTCCTCGGTTCCGTGTTGCTGCTGAAGCAACGCGCGAGTCCGTGGCTCTTACCGGGCACCGTTCTTGCGCTCGCCGGTGTGTTCCTCGTCCTGGTGCCCGACGGGGAGGTCTCGTGGGCGATGCCCTGGCGGCACTTGGGGACCAACCCCGCGGCCTTCGGATTGGTCCTGAGCGCGGCGGTCGCCTGGGGGCTCTATTCGAATCTGGCCAGGTTGTGGACGGCGCCGGGAAGCCGCGGTGCCGTTGAACTGTTCGTCCCGGCGACAGGGCTCGTGTTGCTGGCGATGCGTCTGGGGGAATCCGAACCCGGCCATTGGACTGCCCGGGCAGCGCTGGAAGCGGCAGCGCTCGCGGCGGTCACCACGGTTTCCTATGTCCTCTGGGACTTTTCGATGCGCCGCGGCAACCTGGTCCTGGTGGTGGCCTGTTCCTATCTGACGCCGTTACTCTCGACGCTCGTGAGCTGCCTCTACCTCGGCGTGTCGCCGGGCCTCATGCTCTGGATCGGTTGTGCGCTGTTGGTGAGCGGGTCCGTACTCACCTGGCGATCCGTGTCGGAAGCGCCGCGCCGCATGATCGTCACGCCTTCGGTCGAGCCGACACCTCGGCCGTGATGGCTTCCAAGGGACCGCATGGGAGCGACGGCCGGCGTTCGCCGTCCCGCAGGGTCAAGGCCCGACTGAGGTTCCCCCCTTGGGACCGCATCGGACCATCGTGTCCACGCCACCGT
>CAZHUS010000199.1:0-7062 GCA_964535555.1 uncultured Verrucomicrobiota bacterium | reverse complement strand
CGGCGCTCCAAGGCGCGTCCGAAGTCGCGAAGCGCCTGGAGTGCGGGGATTCATCCCCGCTTTTCGGAGCAGGTTCATCGTGAGGAGCGCGGGCTTCAGCCCGCAGGACCATCCCTGCGCCGATGCGGCTTCCTGCGGACTGAAGTCCGCGCTCCCGGAGGCGGCGGGCAGCGGAGCGCCCGCTCTACCAGGCCGCGGTTCACGGGAAGAGCCCCCCTCCACTCCAGGATGGCACCCTACGTGGGCCGCAGGTCGAGGCTGTCGCCGGATCGCGGTTGAGAATTTCTGAGCCGAAGCCACACCCGGAGGGATTCGGTGACACTCCAGGCCTGCGCGTCGCAACCGCGCTGGGCGTGCGGTGCATCCCCGTCCAGGATTTCAGGCATGTGCCCCATGCAGCCCGCCGCGAGCAGACGATCCACACTACCAAGGTACGAACGGGCGGCCGCGACGGCCTCCGGGGCGAAGTCCCAGGCGAGCGCCAGCGCCTCGCCAAAGTGGGGGAAGGTCCAGGTCCAGGCGGTTCCGTTGTGATAGGCCGGTTTGCGCCGCGTGTTTTCGTCGCCCTCGTAGCGTCCCCAGTAGGGATGGGACGGGTCGTTGAGCAGGCAGCCATGCTCGCCGACGACGGGCAGGGGAGGGGTGACTCGCAGCGGCGCGAGCGAGCGAAGCCCGCCGGGAATCACCAGCCATTGCTGGGCGGCGGCCACGGTCCGTCGGGCCCGGTCGGGCCTGGCCACCCCGAGACAAATGGGGAGCAGGGCGTTGCTTCGCAGCGCGTCCTGTGCCCGGGCCTGGCGCGCGGGTTCACCGGGACCCGCGAGCAGGACATCCGCATACCAGCCCTTTTCCTCGAGCCAGAACCGCTCCTCGAAATGGGTGGCCGCCCGTTCGGCCAGTTGAGCCCAAGGCTCGCCCGGGGCCGGTGCTCCCAATCGCGCCAGTTGACGCAGGAGCCGTATCCAGAGCGCCTGGATCTCGACCGGGTATCCCGCCCGCGGGGTGGCCGCCGGATGATTGGTGTCCATCCAGGTGAAGTGGCTCGGGCTGAATACCAGGCCCGACTCGGGATCGACCCGGATGCCGTTTGGGGTCCCCCGCAGATACCCGGCGGCAATTGACTGGAGCACGTCGGCCACGCTCCGGCTCCCATCCACCGGCGTGGCATACACGGGCGCCGAAGCCGCAACGGGCCCCAAGCCCGCCAGGTCCTCGCAGACGACCCCGAACCATAACGGCGCGTCCGAGGTGTCACGGTTGGTGGCGTCGTTCCCGTGGATCGAATTGGGAAGCGTCCCCTGGCTTTCGAACCGCCCAAACGCCTTCAGGATTTGCAGCACCTCATCGACCCACCCGGCGGCGAGCAATCCCCGCGCACAAATCAGGGTGTCGCGTCCCCAATCAAGGAACCAGGGATAGCCAGCGATCACGGTCTTGACGTCGTCCCGGCGCACGACGAAGGCCCTGGCGGCCTGGGTCAAGATCGGCGTGAGCGCATCGATCTGCAGCGGGCTACTGGGCGTGTTGAGAGCCGGGGCGGCGAGCGCGGCGGTGGGGACGGAGCGTTGCGAGTCGAGGGAATCGGTGCCTGCCAGACTACCCTCCGTGGGAGAGAGCCCGCCCGTCGCTGGTCCCGCGAAGGCACGGGCAATTTCGTCCGCGGAAGGCTCTTCCTTCTCCGCGGAGAGAACCATGAGAACACTCGCTCCTTTCGGGAGTGGCAACTCGAACCAGCCCGGGCTGAAAGCGTCGCCGGCGCCTTCCATCCCGCGGCTGGCCTCGACCGGGTGAGGAACGTTGTGGCTCCACTCCGGATCCGGGTGATACCGGCCGTCCGTGGCCCAAACCCGCAACTGCCGCTCGGCTCCGGGCGCGAACACGAATCCCGATCGTTCTGCGTCGGCGCGGGTATGGCTGGCGAAGTGGTGGTCGGCGCCCCCATTGCGCTTGGTTTCCCAGTGGAAGTTACGGTCCTCGATGTCGAGGCGGACCGTCAGGCGCACGTCGGCGGTGTCGGGCAAGTCGCGGCCTTCGGCCGGGGGACGTGCCGGGCGGACGAAACGCAGGATCGTGATGTTCTGGTTACGGAGCATGGCGACCTCGACGCGCACCTCGGCCGCGCGGCCATCCCCCGCGTTGGCGAGGAACGACCACCGGGCCGGTGGTCCGGCCGCAAAGGCGTCCAGGTTCTTCGCGTCCAGAGGCGAGAGGAAACCGTCGGCATTGATCCAGACCCGGGCCCGCTTCACAAAGACATGCCGGTCGACGGGGACGTCCCGATGGAGATTGGCGCCGAGCAGACAATCGTACTTCGAACGGATGGCGCCGAAGTCGATCCCCAGGCGAGCCATCCCGCCCCGTCCGTTCGTCAGCAGCACGAGCGATTCCCCTGGATCACCTGCGGGCGCGAGTGCTTCGGGTTCGAGCGTTCCCCCGGTTGAATTCGAAACCGCCGGTCGCGGGCGGGTCCAGCGGTTGGCGCATTCAAGGCCGGCCGCGGATGCTCCCGGACTCAGAAATCGGAGGGAGGAGCGTACGTGGGTTTCGCCATCCCCATAGCGCTCAAGGACGAGTCTGGCATCGGCGGCGGCGTGATGGGGCCTGAGGGCCACCACGTGGCCATGGGCAACCGCGGTCGAGGTGGCATGTCGCGGGAGCGGCTCTCCCGCGAGCTCCAGCCGGACCCGGAATGGCACCGTATCCCGGACGAGCACCCAGTGGCCGAAAGGCACGGGCAGCACTCTTGACCTGTCCGGCATGCGCCACGTGATCACGCGGGGGTATTTGCCGACGCCTGACTCGAGGCGGGTCATGATTGCCGCGGGTGAGCAGTTGGGGGGGACGCTGCAGACGGCGCCGATGAACCCGGCCGCGTCCCGTTCCACCCAGGCCCCCAGGTGTGCCAAATCCAGTTGACCGAGCAACTCGGCCGGCAACTCCTGGCACAGCACCTCGAGCGCGAATGTCTCGAGAGCCCGGCGATGGCGATACCGGTCGCCCTCGAGGCCCGTCGGTCGGGCCGAGGTGGCGAGGCAGAACGTGCTGGCGGCGGGCAGGGTGAAGGTCAATCGCCCCCGGGAATCGCGCGACGGAACCGGCGCCGCCTGGCCCATCAGGTCGACCGGCGCAACCCCCGGCGCGCTGAAGTCCAGCTGAGCCGCGCGCAATGGGCTCTCGTTCAGCGGCAGCTCGCGCGCATGGGCGGAATCCGTGTTCACGAGCACCAGGACGGCGTCCTGGCGATCGGCTGACTCGCGCAACAACGCGTAAACCTCGGCGTCGTCCGGACTCAACCGGGTCAGGCGCGCCCCGTCGAAGAAACAGGGGTGCATCGCGAGCAACCGGTTGAGCTGGCCGAGCTCGGTCACGAGATTCACCGGGTTGCCCCAGGAAAGGCCGCGGCTGGAGTGTACGTTGACGCGCTCGGCGGCCAGCCACTCCACGCCGTTGGTGAACCCGAAAGCCCCGGAGGTGCTGGTCAGGGCGCAGAGCCGGTTGCGCAGCAGGGACCACGCGGCTCCGCGCTGCGCCAGCCGGGGGTTGTCGTGCGTTTCGCTGTAATGGGCGTACAGCCCATGGCGGACACTCTGGGTCAGCGCGTAATCGAGATAGGCGCGCACCTCGGGCCCCGAGTAGTTCTGAAACAGCTCGGAGTAGGCCCATTGCATGCCGCCTTCGGTCAGCAGCAGTTCGGTGGTTTCCCAGGCGCCCCCGAGCCCCTCGAGCAGGAAGACGGTATCCGGGAACTCCTGCCTCACGCGGGCGATGATGTACTGCCAGACCGACAACGGCACCTTGTACCCGGCATCGCAGCGGAACCCATCGACGCCGCGCCGGCACCATTCCACAAAGGCTTCGCCCCAGACGCGCCGCAGCTGCTGGTGGCTGTGATCGAGTTCCACCAGATCTTCCCACACCGTTCCCCAGGCGCCGGGGCTGACGAACTGGCCCTGATGCCGCACAAACCACTCGGGGTGCGTCTCGAGCAAGGTGGAGCCCCAGCCCGTGTGGTTGACGGCCATGTCGAGGAACAGCCGGGCTCCCCGAGCGTGCACGGCGTACGCGAGCTCCCGGAACTGGTCCACGCCGGTGGTGCGTTTGTCGAATGTTACCAGGGCGGGATCAATGGCGAGCAGATCCTGGCCGGCGTAGGGGCTTCCGAAGCGACCAAACCTCGCGTAGGTGGTGGGCGTGGGATTGACCGGCAACAGGTGCAGAATCCGGCATCCGAGCGTGTCGATGATGTGCGGCAGCTCGGCGATCAAATCCCGCAGCTTCCCCGAGGGCGGGATAACCGTGTAGCCCTGCCGGTCAAGCGCGTCCAATGCGGGATCCTGTGGAGCGGGCGAGGTCGTCCGGGCCGCTTTGCTCGGGCCAAACATCCGCGGAAAGGCGCAGTAGATGGTGTTCGCGGTGCGGCTCCACGCCGGCTGCACGCTGACGCCAAAGTCGGGACCCTCGGGCCAGTGCTGCCATCCTTTCTCGTCCAGCGCGTAGGCCTTGGCTTTGAAATAGCCCACTTCCGCGAGCGGCAAGGTCAGCGTCCAGGCTTCCCCGCTCCGCTCCATGGAAATGTCGCGCCAGGAGGAGAAGGTGGCGGGACGTCCGCTCTCGACGGCGGTGATGAGTTCCTCCCGGAGGGCCGCGGCTCGACCCAGGTTCGTTCGCAACCTGGCCCGCCAGCCGGTTGGCAGCGGCTGGCGTCGCTCGCAGCACAGCTCGAAACTGAGATGATCGCCAACAAAAGCCACCTTCCGCTCGCCCGAAGCAGGTGACTGAATGAGTCTGGGTGTCATGTCGCCGCGGCGATACTCCGCGGACGCGAAGCAGGACGCAAGCAACGGCAAACGGCTCCGCGACCGAGGGCGTCGCCGGGCGACATGTAACTGCCAGAAGCAGGGACCCTTCGTGGGTTCCGCCGGGCGTCAGACGGGGCGAGCCCCCCTGGCGTGACGAGGCGACCCGGAGCCGCGGAGCCTCACCACCCCGGACTTCGGCGCCTCGAGGCGCGGTGTCCGCGGTGAGAACAAGTGTTGATGCCGAGCACCTCGTTCACCGGGCAGTAGCGGCTGAGTACCGTGAACAATTCCATCGCGGCGGTCGCCGCGGCGAGCTGTCGCCAGCGGAGGGGAACGCCCGGCAGTACGGCGAAAACGACTGTGCCCATCAGGGCGCCGGTTCGCAGGAGTCGGTCCGCTTTGCCCACATTGCATTTCATACACGTATTCTCCGGGTTCATTCCTCCGGCGTCAGAGCGGCAGCTCAGAGCCGCTGGGCGGCCAGGCTCATCGACTCACATTCGCGCGCGCAATCCTCACAGGCGTCGATACAATTGCGATATTCCTCGTGCATAATGGACCTTCGTTGTTGATGCCAACGGGAGTCTCCGACGCGGCGCCGCCCGGCGTGTCCGCCCGGGCGGTTTGGCGCCGCCTCTACCCCGTGACGCGTTTAAGGAGGGAATTTCTCCGCAGACCCATCCCTCTTCCCTCGCCAGAAGGCTCAGCAAGAGACGCGCCGCCCCAGGTCACGGAGGTTTCAGGCCGGGGATCCGCGGGCGAGGCGCCCTGAAGCCGCAGAGTGCACGCGTCCGGGAGCGCACCCCGGCAGAATGCAGTCTTTGCCCGGCCGGAGTCAGGCTGGGGGTGCGGGAGCCGGGGTGCCGTTACTGACCCTCGAGCAGCCAGATGTTGCGATACTCGATCGGGTGCCCGTGGTCCTGAAGCTGGAGGGGGCCCTTCAGGCGGTGCTCGGAGCCGTCGATCTCCTGGCGATCGTGGATGGTGATGCCGTTGTGAACCACCGTGATCCGTGGCTTCTCCGCCACCTTTCCCTCGGCATTGAGCCTGGCCGGTTCGAAGCGAATGTCGTAGGTCTGCCAGGTCCCCGGCGGTAACGAGGCATTCACCCGGGCGCGGGCCAGTCCGTACAGGCCACCACAGTCACCGGAGGTGTGGGTCAGGCCGAACGAATCGAGCACCTGGACCTCGTATCGGTCAGCGATGTAGACGCCGCTATTGGCACGCCCCTGGCCGCGGTTCCGCGGTTCCAAGGGCAACTTGAACTCCAAATGGAGGCGCGCGATGGGGCCGAACTCCCGGCGCGTCCTGGTCTCACCCTTGCCGGGGGCACATTGCATGGCGCCGTCCCCCGTCGCCTGCCATGCGGGATTGGTCCACTGACCCAGGTCCGGCTTCTGGTTCGGTTCGTAAGCCAACAGCACCACGGCGCCCTCGGGCGGTTTCAGCCCGGCACCCGGGGCTTTGCTCTCCATCCGGTTTAGTCTGAAGGAAAGGCCGTAGTCCGTGCTGGCCACGAGCAGGCCCTTCTTGATGGTGCCGTTCCAGTGATAACCGCCGGCGCGTCCGAACAGCCCAACTTCGGGGCCGAATTCGCGGCCGTAGAGCTCGACCGCCGCGCCGTCGAGGCCTTCCCTGCCAGGCGCGGTGATCACCACCCGGTAATAACCGTCGCCTTCCGCGATGACTTTGGCGGAGGCCTCCAGCTTCACCACGCTGTCCGGGAGGAACTCGCCCCGGTACTCGCCCATGAAGTCGTCAGCGGCCACGGAAGGCAGGAACGCAGCCAACACGACCGCCGGCGCCAGTCCACGCACCAGGGGCCGCAACCACGAGACGGCGGGCGGAAATCCAGGTGGGAATGGGCTACGACGCGGGAGGTGAGTTGCGGCAGGGCGCGGTCGCTTGGAGGTCGCGTTCATGGTGGTTCGTGAAGGGACGCCCCACGGTGTCACAACCGGCAGCCAGCGTTCAAGCACCGGCTGGCGTTCCCGTTCTCGAAGGTGGTGGCCATGCGCCATGACCATGAACCCGGTAGGGCAGGCTTTCGAGCCTGCCGGTGGGCCGGACTTTCCAGTCCGGCGGGGCGGTGGGCGACGGGGACGTCGCCCCGACCGGCAGACAGGAATGTCTGCCCTACCTGGTGGCGGTTCATGGAAAGCCACATGTTCCTTGCGGACCTGCTCCGTGGCCATGAACCAAAAAGCGCCGCTAGAGCGTTTTAAATAATTCTGTAGCCATTCCCAGCCCCTTTTGGCAACGT
>CAZHUS010000198.1:0-7150 GCA_964535555.1 uncultured Verrucomicrobiota bacterium | reverse complement strand
AGGTCCACCCGGCCATCGCCGTCAAGGTCCTCTACCGGCTCTGGAAACAGCAGGAGCCAACCTAAGATGGACGCGCGAGCAGCGATTGCGATTCCCCGTGAGCAAGGCTGGTCACAGCGGCGGATCGCCCGGGATGTGGACGCAACCCGTGAGAGCGTCGCGCGTTGTCGTGGCCTGGCGCGGGCGGCAGCAATCGCCGTGGAGCCGACAGCTTCGTTGGCCGGGGCGCTCGCCCGCGAGGCAAAACCAGCCATGCCGCCCACCGGGTTCTGCGGAGCACAGAGCGACGCCGATCTGGCCGTTTCGCCCACCGGCTCGGCGAGGGGGGCGCCGATGTGCTGAGGGAAGCCTCGGATCGGGGGCATAGCGGCCTGGCCCGCCCGCTGCGACTTAGGCTTTGCGTATCGGCGTGAGGCGCTCGTGCTTGTGGGAGGTGAATCGGTCGAATAGCCTCGCGCTCATGCACCGGTGGGCTTCTCCGTGGTGACGGAATGGACTTGAGGACGGTCCAGTACTACGCGTCGCGGGCGGCGGCTGCCGCGAACCAGTACGCGGGGACGTGCAGCACCGCCGCCAAGTACTTCGCCCAGGCCTTCACGCCGGGATGCCGCGTGCTGGACGTCGGCTGCGGCTCCGGACGCGACTTGCACGCGCTGCTGGCCGGCGGCTACGACGCGCACGGCGTGGATGCGTCCGAGGAGATGCTCCGGGAGACGGCCGGGCGATACCCCGAACTCAAGGGGCGGCTTCGCAAGGACGCCCTGCCGGCGCTGGAGACGGTTCTGGACGCCAGCGCGGACGGGAAGACGGGTCTGGACGGCCTGTTGTGCTGGGCCGTATTGATGCACCTGCCGGAGGAGCAGTTGTTCGATGTGGTGTTCAATCTGCGTCGGGTCCTGAAGCCGGGCGGCCGGCTGCTGATCTCCACGCCGCGCACGGGCCCCGTGGTGGATGAGGCGACCTGTCGCGACGCGGACGGCCGGCTCTTCAACGGGGTGACGCCGGAGAACTTCCACTTCCTCCTCGCCAAGGTCGGGTTTCGCTTGTTGAACCGGTGGGATTCGGATGACTCGCTGGGACGACCGGGCCGCACTCGGGCGACGCAGTTGTTCGTGCTCGAGGGCCAGGCCTCGCGGAGCCTCGAGACCATCGAGGCGATCCTGAATCGCGACAAGAAGGACGCCACGTACAAGCCGGCCCTGTTCCGCGCGCTGGCCGAGCTGGCGACAAGCAGCTACCACGTCGCCCGGTGGCAGCCGGATGGACGCGTGGCCATTCCGCTGCGGTTGGTGGCTGACAAGTGGCTCGAGTATTACTGGCCGCTGTTCGAGTCGCCGTTGTTCATCCCACAGAAGCGGGGTGAGAAACCGGGTTGCCTCAATTCCCAACGGTTCGTACTGTCTGTTCCGGAGTGGGGAAGCTCTGGCCGGCTCGCGCAAAAGCCGCATTGTTCTCGTCAGCCTTCGCGATGGCGTTGATCCCGAAACCGGCGGGCGCCTAACCGTGAAACGGTACTCGAGCGAGAAGGTGTACGATGAAGAGGGCGGATTCCGTCATACGCGCATTACTCTCCAGCCCTGGAACCCCGAGTTCAATCCCATCGTGATTGAGGCAGTGGAGGAAGGTACGCTCCGCGTGGTCGGCGAGTTCGTCGGGTTGATCGTTACGAGCGCCGGCGGAGAGATGCGCCGAGCGGGGAGTTGACCGCTCTGGCGGGCAAGGTTCGCAGAGGTCCGAGCCACGGTGAGCGCTGCGAGTTGCGATTCACGCACGCTCACCACGTCCTTGGTCTTCGTCGGCTCGCAGCTTGGGTCTGCGAGGCAGCCAGCCTGGCGGACGTCAGGCTGCGGCCAGCACGCGGGCGCAAAGAACCTCATCCTCCCGCAGCGGTTCGAGGTCGGCTTCCGGCACGGCGGTCACGGCGATGGTTTCGCCGAGGGCGTTGAACACCTCAATGGAGTAGCCTTCGGTGCCGTTGGGGGCCACGTGGCGGTCCACTACCCGGACAAGATCCCCCCGCCGCAGCCGGTGTTCCGGCACGTCGCGACGCAGCACCGCATCGGTGTACAACTCGAATCTCATGACCGTTTTGACCTGTCCGGCAATAAGGTAATGAGCCGCGTCTCTCCCGACAAGTGCTCGCGCATCCAGACGGTCTTCACGCGCAGCGACCTGCCGTTGGGCCCGCGCAGGGCGCCACATATCGCGAAGAAATCACCGAACTCCGTTGTTCCGGCGGGCGTGGCGTCCAGCGGCAGGATCTGCAGCCAGAGGTCCCGCCTCAGGCGGTCAGCGTTGTCCGCTGTGTAGCCGGCCAAAGCCAGGAAGGCCGACTTGTCAGCGCGGGGCAGCGGCACCAACAAGTAACGCGTCAGTTTCTCCAACGGGATCAGGCTGTCGGCGGGCAGCCTCATGCGCCGGGTGGGAGCGCGGCGCGCCTGTTGGAGTCAGCCGCTTTCATGCTGGAGGCTCAGCTTGTGGAAGTTATCGCCGGATGCAAGGTCGGATCGTGGCCCGAATCCGCTGGTGCTTTAGGTTGGGATTAATCCACGGTGATCGAACACCTGCACCCAGCGATTTTAGAAGTTCTCCTTGGTGCGGGTGCACAGTTCGGGGAGGGGCTTACCCTCGAAATCGTTGTAGGGCAGGAACGTGACCTTGCCGCTGGCCTTGTGGCCTTGTGGAGTTTGATCACGTCGGCTTGCTGCACATCGCCGAAGAGCGCGGTGGCACAACCGACGCGGGCGCGCAACACCGGAGGCAGTCGGTCCAGCAGGTTGCGGTGGACGTAGAGCGCCTGCTCGTCCTGCCAGCCGAGGTTCAAGCCCTCGCAGGCCAGTTCGATCTCACCGGGATCGCCAGCGGCGTACAGCAGATCGAGGCCCTTGGCCAGGGCGGCGTTGTGGTTGCCGAAAAAGGTCCGGATGTCCAGCCGCAGGCTGGCCGACAGGTGTCCGAACGGCACCCGCTTGCGCAGGTTCGACAGGGCCATGTACACGAGCAGGTCGTTGCGCCGCGTCTCGATGAAGTCCTGCTGCGCGACCGGATCGCGGAACACGTAGAAGATGCCCAGCGACACCGGAACCACCGTGGTCTCTAGGGCATCCTCGACGTATTGCTGAAGCTCCGGCTGGTCGAAGTACTTCTGGAAGGTGTTTCGCTTGGTGAGCACTCCGTCACCGAAAGTCGCAGCGGTCTCGGTGTCCACCGTCTCCCGGATCAACGCCGACACGACCAGCAGGCGGCGCGTGTGGCGGAAGGCGTCCACCAACGTGGCCAGGCGTTCGGCCGGGTCCTCGATTACGTTGAGGACGTAGCCAAGGTTCACGACGTCTGCCTCGGTCTTGCCGCCGTCCGGGCGATGGACGAGGTCCCACCCGTCGGCCGCGTAACCGAGATTGCGCAGACCCGTGACGTCTCCGCCCTGGCCGCAGCCGTAGTCGAAAAAAGTGACGCCGGGTCGGAGCTGGCCGTACTCCAGCAACGTTCTCACGGGCTTCGAAAGCTCGTATCGCACCAGCACCCTCTTGTGGCGTTCAATCGGGGGAGCGCAGTCACCCCGCGTACCCGAGTCGGCGGTTCGGGGTCCGGCCTCCGTTAGTAGGGCAGACATTCCTGTCTGCCGGTCCGGGCGACTTTCCAGTCGTCCCGTGAGATGCCGGACTGCGAAGTCCGGCGAACCGGCAGGCTGGAAAGCCTGCCCTACCCGCTCGACGGGTGAAGGTGCGCCCAGTGATGGCCGGGATCCTGGAACTGCCTCAGCACCAATACCGACCTCCAGCAGTCGGTGACCGCGGTACCGCAGACCCTTCGAAGCGAGAAGCTGGTCCCAGTTCAGCTTGAAGCCGATCGTCGTGGTATCGGCGTACAGCCCCGCCGCCTCCTCCGCCTGGGTGAGCGCGGCGAACAGACGTCGTTTCGGGTGGTCGGCCGGCAAGAACGCCTCTTTCCGATGGAGGATGGGCGGGTTCGGATTGCCGGCGTAGTCCGTGTGGCGGGCCTTGCCCCGGACCAGGTCCACCGTCACGGCCTGGCGCAGCGACGGGTGTGGGTCCTGGAAGGATCGCGGGTACAAAAGGAAGGAGACCTTGAGTTCGTCCGAGCGGAACTTGAGCACGTTGAACTCCGGCCCGATTTGGTACCGGTCAGCCAGGCAACACGCCAACCGGTCGAGCTCGGAGGCGGCGCTCGCCAAACCCTCGGTCGGCAGCGGTGGGTCGCAGCGGAGGCTGCCAGTCCTCGCCGTCGCTCTTGGACACGAGATCAAGACCAGCTTCACTCGGCAACGGGAAGTCACGAACTTTCACGCCGCTGGATGCGACGCGCACGATCCGTCTTGCAGTCAGCGACTGCGGATCGTCAACTCCCGGATGAACCCCAAATCCTTTCGATGCTTCGTTGCCAAGTCGTCCAGGAGCTTGAGCGCCGCCGAGTCCGAACGCCGCGCCGACAACACCAGGGCCGCCGCCGCTACCAGGACGGCCGCACGCTGGCCTGAGCTGGAGTACTGGCGCTTCAGGATGTCGGCGACAGCGCCGCGGGCCAGGCGAACGCAGCCGTCCACGACCGCCGCCCCGACAACCGTGGACGCAGGTTTCCAGGTTCGCACCGCCTCAGCCAGCGCCACGCGAACACGCTCGCCGGTGCCTGATCCGGACTCGCCGGGCGCGTCGAATCCTCGCAGCGCGTCCGTCAGCAGTTCGCCGACATTGGCGGGAAGCCCGCGCTCCGGCCATCCGGTCAGCCAGGCCATCATCACGGACAAAATGAACATCCCGACCGAACTCGTGCCCGTCCAGTCGCCGAATGCGTCGTCGCGGGCCATTCGGAAGGCCTTGCGCCAATCGCCGGCCAGCATCAGCGCGAGGGCCTCCGTCCCTGGCGTGGGACCGCTGGTGAAACGGTCGCCATCCTGCGTGAACAAAACCTCCTGTGCGTTCCCAATGCCGCCCACCAGCGGCCCGGGGATGGTCCCGCCGGTCTCATCACACGCGCGGTTCACCGCCCACCGCATCCACTGTCGTCGTTGCAGGACGCCGGGCGTCGCCTCACGTAGATCGAGCAGACGAGCGGGAAACGGCTCGGCCCGGAACGCCTCCCAACGTGCCACGAGCAGGGCCTCGCGGTCACCGAGCGCCTGCGCGGCCTGAGCCAGATGGTCCGCGGCGGTGGCACGCAGTTCCAGTCCCTCGGGAATGTTGGCCAGCGCTTCCTTCGTCGCCTCGATCAGCCGATGGGGGTCCCCCTGAGCGGAGACGGTCTCAAGCCAGTCGAGCCACGCCCGCGGACGCCACGGACTGTCCTGCCGGGCAAGCTCGCCCAAACCCTCACCGCCGCGCCGCAGCTTCACCGCTTCACGTAGCCACGGATCCGCTTCGCGCTCACGGTCCGTGCGCAGGCAGCGGGTGAGGTCGTCCAGCCAGTCCTCGCGCTCACCCTGGGCCAGGGGCGCACTTTCCATTACCGATTGGACGGTCGCGCTGCATCCCTCCCAGAGGCTCCGATCCAAGTGGCGCAGGGTCTGCACCAAGAGCACACCGCGCTGTCCGCCTGGGGCATTCTCACCCAGAGCCCGCAGGTAGCGAATCTGGTGCTCGCCGATCGCGAAGCCTTCAGGCCGGGTGACGGCGAAGCCGTAGTCATCCTTCAGCGACAGCAGGGCAAAGAGCGCCGCATAGGCGTCTCGTGCCAGGATTATGTTCCCCTGTTCGAAGGCAAGCCGGGCGCGCTCGAACAAGCGCGCCAGCACGGGGGCGAAGTCGTCGTAAGGGTTGTTCGCGCCGCCGAAACCGCGGACCCGGTCAATGCGGCGATTCTCGCCCAGCGCCGCCCGGAACCGCCGCTCCAAGGCGGCGATTTCCCGTAGCAACGGTTCAAGTCGAGGGCGCGGATTCGCGTCCGGCTTCACGAGCCGAGGGTAGGATCGCCGGCGTGTTTCGCAAGGCCGGCAACCTGGCCGACAGCTCACGATTGACCTGGCGATTCCGTGGGGGTCCGAGATCCGGGGCACGGAATCGTGCTGGGGCCGCGCGGCCCCCTCCGAGCGCAGAAGAAACCGGCCTGAAAAGCGCCGGTAGCCAGGGCAGGGTTCCGTCCGCAGTTCCCAGGCGTCCGGTCGCACGGGATGGTCGCCGACGCGCGCGGCGCTTTTCCTCCTCGAAGCCGAGATTCGCCGGGCACCGGCTGGGGCGTGCCGCTGGTGGCCGGCTGGAGGTTCGCCCAGACCCAATGCAACGGGTTCATGTCACAAGCGGCACTCGTCGAGACCGACCACGAGGTTCCGTGCGGATTCCAGGGCTTTCAACGCCGCAGCGTTCTTGCCGTTGAGCAAGCTCGCCGCCTGATCGAGGCAGGCGAGGATTTCCTCGCGGAGGCTCGGGGCCGCTGCCTTGGGCGCGGACGGGTTGCCGGGGGAGGCAGGTTCTGGACGGTGCGACTGGATTTCGGCTTTGAGTTCCGCGTGCGTCATGGGCGGTTCTCCTGCCTCGACCCGCCGCACGAATTCATCCCGGAGAGTGTCCGGGGTGGAGTCGGCGGCGAGGAGGTAGAGGGTCGAGCGGGGGATTTTCAAATGTGGAAACTGTCCACATTTGCGGGCGACGTTGATCCAGCGGTTGGCGAGGGAGACGTCCAGGGGCCAGTGGGTCTGGAGCCAGGCGCGCCAGTGGCCGTGGCCGAGGCGGGCCTTCATGTCGATGAGCTTCTGGCCGATGGCGATGATGTTGCCGGTGGACCGTTCCAGCAGCAGGCGGACCTCGCGGGTGGTCTGCTTGATGAAGAGGATGTCCTTCTTGGGGAGCGCGTCGTAGTCGAAGGTTAGGTCGTTCATGATCGTGGCGGTTCGTGGTGTTTCCGGGGCAACGCGGACAGCGCTGCCGTCGGAGGTTCAGTCGCCGGATTCGTGGGCGGGCGAACAGGCGTCTTCACTGTTCTGCCAGTAAACAACGCATCTCCTTGGGGAACAGCGGTGTAACGGGAGCAGACCGTGCTGCCGTCAACAAGCCGTAAACGTGCCAACTCGCTGCGCCTCAGCGTCTCAGCACCGATGGCTGGGGTCTTTGTGCACCGCAGGTGCATCCGGTGTGGGGGGTGGGGGGGGGTGGTAGGCGGCCGGGCGCTTGGTGGAGGTTCGGCAGGTCGGTCCGAAGAT
>CAZHUS010000197.1:0-7212 GCA_964535555.1 uncultured Verrucomicrobiota bacterium | reverse complement strand
TCCGACCAGCGGACGCCGATTTCACCGCTTCGCACGCTTGCCGAAGCAACACGCAACGCGCAGCACGAGGCCGGAACAGGCGTAGGCGGTGTTCATGCTGGCTGAATGGTTAAGCGAAGATTCGTCGAGAAAGCACAATAATCAAGACCATTATTGTCAAAAACGTTGACCTGAGTCAGGCCTGCATGCCGCCAAAGGAAACCTGCCGCTCCGGTGGATACTGCCTGGTCCGCACGAATGGCTACACTGGAACCCTCACCTCGCCTCCGGCCACCCTCTCCCGTCGGACGGGAGAGGGCTGGGGTGAGGGCACGACAGCAGCCCATCTCGCGGAATACTCCGTGAGTGGAGAATCCTGCTGCAGCACTCGCCCCAGCGTGTGGAAAGCGAAACTGGCCTGGAATCACCTGCTCCCTCAACCCATGCCTTTGTAGTCGGCCTCCATGTCCTCGATCTTGGTCTTGCCCTTGTTCCAATCCTTCACCTTGTGGAGCTTGTAGGCGAAGGTCGTTCCCGCGGAGAGCGTGATCGTCTGCGTGCCGTGCTTGCCTCCCTTGGCGGTGACGTTCAAGTCGGCGGCCTTCACCGCTACCGTAAGCGAACCCGAAGTGTCAAAGTGCTCTGCCAGCTCGGCTTCCATCACCACCCAGACCTCCGAGACGATCCGTCCATCATTCCCCTCGTCCGCGAGGTACTGGCGCGCTCCATCGGCATCCTGGTTGAGCATGGTTTTGAGCGGTCCTTCGGCGATGGACAGGTTGTACACCTTGAGGTTGGCAGTCTTGACCTTCTTGTAGTCGTAGGTCGCTGCCACACTCACATTCAAGCCGAAGACCTTGATCGAGCCGTTCACCTCCAAGTCTGCCTGTGTCGTTTGGTTCCAATTGATCCCGACGGGCTGCCCCTTACTGACGCGGTTGACGAGGTGCTCCCGCTTTACCTTGTTCTCGGGGTCCACGTACGCTTTGGGCCCGATGGGGTCCTTCTTCTCGCCGTAGGTGCCGATCTCGACGAGATGCGCATTCCCACGGAAGTACTTCAGGGTCCCGAACTTGAAGTAGTTATCTGTGATGTGCGTTGCCATATGTGACTTTCCGTTTGCTGAGGTCAGCCCTCCGCGGCCGCAGCGAATGCGCCACCAGACAACCTCGCCAGAGGTACTGGCGCCGCGGGCAGGCCACGGGGAGCCTACCACGAGTTCTTCGGGATTGCTCGCCGGGGATTACAGGCAACCGCTCGCCATTGTCGGCCCTGGGCCACGCCCATAGCCCTCGTCCCCATCGTGAATCCACTATTCGCGGTTACGAAACGTGACCGGACTGCAACGTGGTTTGCGGTTCAAGGACTTCAGTTGCTCG
The DNA here is from genome assembly GCA_964535555.1 of uncultured Verrucomicrobiota bacterium. Classification (GTDB taxonomy): domain Bacteria; phylum Verrucomicrobiota; class Verrucomicrobiia; order Limisphaerales; family J093; genus DSVZ01. The sequence goes on along the minus strand of CAZHUS010000197.1, from coordinate 5,854 downwards.
AGGCCAACGCCGAGGCGCTAAGTCTCAAAGGCGCAAAGCGATGCGGGCACGGTCGTGGCGTGAACAGGGGTCTGCAAAGGGCAACCGTGATGACACTCCGCAGGACCTTCACCTGTAGGCCATGAAGGCCCCGCTACTTGCTGACACGTCTCTGATCAACGTCCCTGGCTTCATGTTTGCGCTTACGTGGTACAAGTATGCCTCAGGTGAAGACTTGAGCGCCTCGGTTTTCTCCTTCTCCCACTTCCGCCAAATGGTCCACGCACCGAGCACCAAGCCGATGCCCAAGGCCGCTCCGGCGCTCAGGGAGATGCCCACAGCCTTAAGCAGCAGCGCGAGGCCCGGTGGCACGCTGAACGTCGTGGCTATCGCGCTCTCGGCAATACCGATGCCGGCGTCTCGCAACCGTCCACGAAGCCCTTCGAGGCGTGGAACGAGTGTCTTATCCAACGCGCTCCTCAGTTGCCGCTCTACCTCGGACGCGTCCTCCACTCCCTCAAGGTGCTTAAGCCCGCCGACGAGCTTCGCCACCTCAGCCTGAAACAGCGCCCGGTCCTCGGCGTGGGTCTTGCGGAGTTCGACGATCTTCGCGGCCGGAACCGCCGCGGGATTGGCGGGTACGACATAGCTGAACGCCAGAGACGCCATGGTTTCTTCAAGCTCTCGCTCGGTGTGACGCGGTCCCGCGAGCGAGGCATCACCGAGTAGTGCTGCCGCGAGACGCTCCATCGTGTAGCCGGACACGGCCACATGATCGAACGCCTCGTCGGTCAGCGGATACGCCCCGTGAGCCTGGGCGACCTTCTCCGCCAACACAATCATGTAGAGCTCTGCCAGTTTTGGATGCATGCCGATCCAGCGCGGATCGTCGCTTCGACTTGTGACCAATCCGCATGCGTATAGATCGCTCAACAATTCGAGCCCCATTTTGCTACCGAAGACGTAGGCGAGGCGATGGTCTGCTCCTTTGGGCGCATACAGTCGCGTGTGAGGATCCTCAGGCCAGTCGTCGCGACGGGCAACGCCGAACCGCTGCCCCAGCGCTTCACCGTGCTGTCTGAGCAGATCCTGAAACGGCTCCGCCACCGCCTCGACGGCTGGCTCAGGCGACTCGTTCTGGATGAAGCCGGCATCGCGGAGCGTGTTCACCTCGTCGGAATCGTGCAGCGAGTATCCCTCCGGCACGATGCGCTTCATGCCGTCCCAGTAGAGCGCCGTCAGCTTGAGCCACCCTTCGTCCTTGAAGTGCATGAAGGGATAATAGAGCCCGATGTGAGTCGCCATTGTTCGATTCGTTTGTGACGCTGAAGGGAGGGTCGCTGCTTCAGGTGATTGCTGGTGGGAAAGTGCATCACGCAGAGTCGAATCGCAAGGTAGAAATCTCAGATCATCCTCGCTTAAGCGACTCGTTGGTCGGTCGGTTGCCGCAGAACGCCTCGCGTGCTGTGGGCACGTTCCGCGAACTGATTCCTGACAGCTTCATCACCCTCGCCGAGGCAGTCGCCAGTCGCCTGGCCAAGTACCGGAACGGCAGTCCGACCATGCTTATCGGCCCGCCGACCTCGGGCGCGCAGGTCATCCATGAGTCTGGCGCGAATCCTCAGGGCTGGCGATTCCGTTGGGTGAACTGGCCTTGGGCGAACTCAACGCCACGGCCCGGCTTGCCTCAGGAACTCGCGCAACACCACCGCCTGGTTGTGGTCCGGGTCACGGGCGGCATACACCAGCGTCACGGGGCCGCGGGCAAGCGCTTCGCGGAGCGGCCGCAGCGCTTCCGGACGGGAGCTCAGTTCCTCGGTGTAGCGACGGCGAAACGTCTCCCATCGAGCGAGATCGTGCCCGAACCAGCGGCGCAACGCGTCGCTCGGCGCGACCTCCTTCAACCAGGCGGTAAGCGCCAGCGTGTCCTTGCGCACGCCCCGCGGCCAGAGCCGGTCCACCAGAAACCGGCAGCCATCCTCGGGTGACGGCGCCTCGTAAACGCGTTTCAGGAGGACTTCCCGGGGATGAGTGTCCGGTGGCGGCGCTTCTTCCAACTCCCGCAAGTAACACACTGGACTGGCGGGCTCGGGCCAATCCTCAGGCGTTACGTCGTCAGAACCGGAGAGTAGGTTCACCGAGACGGGGCCCTGCAATGGCGTCGGGACCGCGCCGGACCGCGCCGCGGTTCGCCGGCGGGCGGTCGAGTTGGTCACGGGGCGTGTTGGCTTTCGGGTCATGGTCAAGCGCGATGGTCCGGCCGATTGAGTTGCTGGACGACGCGAGGGAACCTATTCGCCGGCTGGGTGCGCGCAAGGGCGGAGGTCGCTGGCTCGTCACCTGGGATCAGCTCGACGCGCGCGGGGTGTTGGGCCTGACATGGACCGCCGAGCGCCTGGACCGGAAGGTTTCGCCGAACCGGGCCCTGTGGGCCGAAGTTGCGAGCTTGTGTCTGTGACGAACCGGCGCCGGCACGCAGGCATCCACGCACACTCTTCTCCCCTGTTGACCTGCATCAAGGTACTCTAGGCCTCCGTCCGGCAATGCTGAGCGCGGCCTTGTGCCGACATGATTCTGGCAGAAACAAACCGATGGCACCACGGACCGGCCGCGCCGTGGTGCGCCCGCGCACGCCTCGCCTGCCTGGCTGAACCCCTGGCAGGTGTCAGTTGTTTCTGGTTGTAGCAGTTGCCGCTTGGGGGCTCACATGGATGCACCCGCCGCCACCCCGAATGACACGCCGGCGCCGCCCGTTCCCAGGGCGCTGAACAGCTCGTTCGGTCATTCCCGGGACTATCTTGGCAACCGCTTTCTTTACGCGGTGATTTCCCAGCGCGCGCACGGCCTGTCCCTGGGCATCAACTTGACGCCGGATCATCACTGCAATTTTGACTGTGCCTATTGCGAGATAGACCGTGGCCGGCCCGTGCGTGATCGCGAGGTGGACATTCCCGTCATGTTGAGCGAGTTGAACGCGCTGCTCGCCAGGGTGAAGGAAGGACGGATGCGAGAGATCCCGTGGCTGCGGCAGGTGCCGGAGGAGTTGCTGGAACTGAGGGAAGTGGCCTTCAGCGGCGACGGTGAACCCACCTTGTGTCCGAAGTTTCGTGAAGCGCTGGAAGCCGTGGTACACCGGCGGAGGCAGGAGCAGCCTCCGTTCAAGATCGTGGTGATCACCAACACCAGCGGGCTGCCTCTGCCGGACGTGAAGCGCGGTTTGCGCGCGCTGAGCAAGCAGGACGAGATTTGGGTCAAGCTCGACGCCGGCACGCAGTCCTACATGGATCGGATCAACCGTTCGGACATCCCTCTGGAGCGGGTTCTGGAGAACATCCACCAGATCGCGGTGCGGCGACCGGTCGTGGTACAGAGTCTATTCCCTTTGCTAGACGGCGTTGAGCCAACGGCGGAAGAGCTTGATGAATACGTCCGGCGCCTGCAGGAACTGAAGCAGAGCGGAGCCCAGATCTCGCTGGTCCAGATCTACTCGGCGCACCGTCCGCCGCATCGCCCGATCTGCTCGCACCTGCCGTTAAAGACGTTGTCCGACATCGCGCGGCGCGTCCGGTGCGCCACCGGTTTGAAGGCGGAAGTCTTTTGAACGCGTCCGAAAGGCGGTCGGCGTCAGCCCAGCGGGGGCGGCCGAGCCGAAATTACAGCTCATGAGCAAGAAGATACTCCTCACCAGCGTCTGCCGCCCGTTGGGGCCCGAATACGGCGATGCGCCGTCCGTCGGTTATGAGTTGCTGTACCGCCAGGTGCTGCGCGCCCAGGGCATCTTCAGCCCGCGCACGGTCAATATTCATTTCGGGCTGGAATATATCGCGGAGAACCTCGACACGCCGGCCGTGGTGTTGCAGTACCCTTCCCGGCGCGAACTGATCAAGGAACTCAAACAGGGTTACGACTACGTGGGTGTTTCCTTCTTGATGGCGGTCATGCACAAGCTAAAGGAGGTCGTTGCCTTGATCCGCCAGCACGCGCCCAACAGCAAGATCGTGTTGGGGGGCTACGGCACCGTGCTCAAGGACGAGGTGCTCAAACCGTACGGCGATTATATCTGCCGCGAAGAGGGGGTGGGATTCATGCGGCGCTTGCTGGGCGAGCCGGAGATTCCCATGCCATACAAGCATCCGTTGATCGTGAGCTGGCTGAGGATCTTCGGGTGGAAGGTGTCTGGCACAGGCAAAATCTTCGCCGGACTCGGCTGTCCCAACGGTTGCGATTTTTGCTGCACGTCGCATTTCTTCTCCCGCAAGCACATCAAGCTGTTACCCACCGGCCGGGACATTTACGCGGTCGTGGAGCGTTACCTCGACCTAGATCCCCGTTTGGTATTTCTGATTCTGGATGAGGACTTCCTGCTCAATAAGCAACGGGCGATGGAGTTTCGCGACTGCGTGATTCAGGGCGGAAAGCAGCCCTCGATCTTCGCCTTCTCCAGCATCAAGGCCATCAGCCAATACTCGGTGGAGGAAATCCTGGAAATGGGTATTGACGGTTTCTGGATCGGCTATGAAGGCACGCGCTCGAAGTACGCGAAGCAGCAGGGCCGGCCCATTGCCGACATTCTCACCGAGTTCCGCGAACACGGGATCACGGTGTTGACGTCCATGATCGTGGGTTTTGACTACCAGACTCCGGAAGTCGTGGCTGCGGAACTGGCCGGCCTGCTGAAGCTCAAACCGGCGCTGGCGCAATTCCTGATTTACGGTCCGGTGCCCGGCACGCCCTTTCACGAGCGGGTCCTCAGGGAGAATCTGCTCCACGACATTTACACGACCGACCAGGACCTATTCTACCGGCGCGCGGATGGGTTCCGCACGATGATGAAGCACCCCACGCTTTCGCCGGAGCAGATCGAGGAACTCCAGCGTTCGTGTTTTGAGCAGGATTTTCAACGGCTCGGCCCCAGCATCTACCGCGTGCTCGAAGCGCGCTTGCTGGGGTATCAAAAGTTGAAGCATTCGCCAAACCCGCTGCTGCGGGCCAAGGCCGACTACTACGCCGGGGAACTGCGCGTGGCCTATCCGGTGTTCCTCGCCGGCCGGCTGCTCGGACCGAACCCGGCCGTGCGGCGTTGGATCGGCGATTTGGAACGACGCATCCATGCTGAATTGGGCCGTCCCGCTGCCAGTGAACGATTCACGTCCATGCTGGCCGTGGGCGCGGCGCTCCGGACGGCGCTGACACTCAAGCTGAATTGGTTTCAGCATCCCAAGTTGATCCGCACCACCTATCGTCTGCCGGACCGGGGTTGGAGCGGTTTTGAGATGTGGGAGGGACTGCAGCGCAAGGTCTCTGCGCCGGGTTTCTCCATCCAGGTCGAACTGCAACATGCCAAGCAACAAGTGTGGTTGCGGCTGGAGGGCGCGTTGTCCGCTCCTGCGGCCGAAGGGCTGGCGCACCGCATCCATGAATCGCTGACCCGGAGCAAGAACCGGCTGGTGCTCGACTTCAATAAGCTGCACTGGAACCCGACCACCGACTTGGAGCCGCTGCGGAAAAAGCTGACCGAGTACCATGCCCGCATTCGCGTCGTCCTCCCGAAGCTCTCGGCGGCACATCCCGAGATCGTCCTGCTCACCGCCCTGTTTCACCAGTACCGCGGGTAAAGCGCTGGTTGTCTGGGTCGCCCTGATGCGGGGGAGCCGACAAGCTGAAGACGCAGTTTCCCTGGGCGCGCAGCGTGCTGGTTGCCAAAGTCACCGGAGGGAGAACCCATCGCCCGTGAACAGAATCCGGCTCGCACGATTGGGTTCCGGTGCAGGTTTCCGGACGCATGGCCCCGGAGGCATCCAGGCGGGCCGGTCAGGACGGGGAAGGGCCGGCCCGCCGAAGATGAGCGCGGCGTTCAATCCAGCCACCCGCCGGG
>CAZHUS010000196.1:0-7218 GCA_964535555.1 uncultured Verrucomicrobiota bacterium | reverse complement strand
AAAAGCGGGGATGAATCCCCGCACTCCACGCGCTTCGCGACTTCGGACGCGCCTGGGAGCGGCGCGCAGCGTTTGGAGTGCGTCCGGTTCACCGGCGCTTTTGGGTTCGTCCTCACGGCGCATGGACGCCAGGCCAAGGGAGCTCTCCAAGTACCTCTCCCGGAGCGCGGACTTCAGTCCGCAGGAAGCCGCGCTGGCGCAGGCACGTCCCTGCGGGCTAAAGCCCGCGCTCCGCAACGGTTCAGGGTCACGGCGCATGGCCTCGGGGCCAAGGGGACTTCCCATCAACCTGCTCCGAAAAGCGGGGATGAATCCCCGCACTCCACGCGCTTCGCGACTTCGGACGCGCCTGCGAGCGGCGCGAAGCGTTTGGAGTGCGTCCGGTTCACCGGCGCTTTTGGGTTCGTCCTCACGGCGCATGGACGCCAGGCCAAGGGAGCTCTCCAAGTACCTCTCCCGGAGCGCGGACTTCAGTCCGCAGGAAGCCGCGCTGGCGCAGGCACGTCCCTGCGGGCTGAAGCCCGCGCTCCGCAACGGTTCCTGGTCGCTCGCGGGCACGTCCGGCAGATCAATCGCCATGGTACTCTTCTATGCCTCGTCGTGTTGCGGGTCAAACCCGGCCCCGTCGCGCAGACCCCCGGAGGGGTCAACTGGAGAGCTCGTCTTGGCTGACTCGATGCCGCGGAGGAGGTCCTTCGCGAGGCTCTCAAGTTCGGGTTCTGTAAGCGCCCGTTTGCGGCGCATGGCGAGCTGGCGGACCCGATCAAGCAGCGCCGGGAGCGCATCCGCCGGCAGAGCGAGGCCGAGCCGCTCCAGTACATGCGCGAGCAAGCGCGTGCCGGAATGCCGGCCGACGAGAAAGCTGGAGGGCGCATGGCCGACTTCTGATGGAACGAAGGGCTCGTACGTGCGCTGGTCCCGGAGCAGGCCGCCGCAGTGGATGCCCGACTCATGCCGGAACGCGGCCGACCCGACCACCGGCTTGGCGTCGGACAACGGCCGGCCGGAGATCAGGGCGACCAACTGGCTCAGATGCGACAAGCGGCGGGTCTTGATCCCGGAGTCCCGACGGCAGGCGACCTTCAACGCCATGACCACCTCGTCGAGCGAGGCGTTGCCAGCCCGCTCGCCCAGGCCGTTCACGGTGACGCTTGCCGCTTCGGCACCCGCCTCGAACGCGGCGATGGTGTTCGCCGTGGCCATCCCGAGGTCGTTGTGACCATGGAACTCGATGGGCAAGCCCGGCGCCGCGGAACGTACCCGTCGAACCAACTCGAAGGTCTGCAGCGGCGTCAGCACCCCGACGGTGTCGGCCAGCCGAAGTCGTGCGAGCCCGGCCTCCCGCACCGCCACCGCGAAATCACCCAGGAATCCCAAGTCCGCTCGGGAGGCGTCCTGGGCGCCCACGGTGAGATCACCGAACGCCCCGCGGTACCGTCGGGCGATCAGCTCCAGGGTCGAGAACACCCATCTCCGGCTTCGACGCCACGCCCGCAGGTGGATCTCGGAGACCGGCAGGGAGAAATGCGCCGCATGCACCCGGCAACGCGCGGCGGCATCGAGATCACCCGGCGTGGCCCGACACCAGGTGAGCAGCTTCACGGGCAGGCCGAGGTCGGAGACGGCGTTGATGTCGTCCCTCTCCGACTGGCCCATCGCCGGAATTCCCACCTCCAGCTCCGGCACGCCTGCCGCCGCGAGGGCGCGGGCGATGGCCAGCTTGTCGGCACGCGAAAACACCACGCCCGCTGCTTGCTCGCCGTCGCGGAGGGTGGTGTCAATGAGGTGCGGAAGCATGACCCGGAATGGCCGGCGGGAGAGGCTCGATGTCGTCTCGCCCCACCGAGTTCGAGCGTTCAGGCGAGCACGTGATCCTCCGCCATCGCGTCGTTCTCGATGGCGTCGAGGATGGCGTCGGCGACCGCCTCATTCACGGCCTTGTACCAGACGTTCTGGGGCTGGACGATGACGACGGGGCCGTGGTCGCAGGCCTGGAGGCAACCGGTGCTCGAGACCATGACGCCGTCGAGCCCGCGATCGCTCGCCTCCTGCTCGAAGTACCGGAGGAGCTGGGCGGATTCCTTCTTGTGGCAGACGCCTTGGGCACCGCTGGCGCGGAAGCTGCCGCAAACGAAGATGTGGTGGGTGGGTTTGGTCATGGATTTCGGGTTGAGGGGTTGAGGGGTTGAGCGTTAAGCGTTGAGGGGGGACGCCGTTCTCTGGGCTTGGTGGGCAGCATTGGAAATCGGCGCTGGGATACTAGCCGCAGCCCAGGCCGTCACCGCCGCAGGTGATGCCTTTGCCGCACTTCTGGAATTGTCGGGAAAGCGCGGGCGGAACCGGCTCCCCGGCGTAGATCGCCCGAAGACCTTCCGCGATGAGGCCCTCCATCTGGACGACGCGCAGGCCGGTCGCTTCGAGGATGCGCTTCGGGTTTGGACCCGCGGCCGCCACGAGCAAGGCCCGGCAGTCACCGAGTGTGGTTGCGAGCTTCAGCCACCGTTCCTCGCCTTCGCCCCGCGGAGGAGCCGGGCGGTGCCCCACAAATCGGAACGGCGTGGAGCCGTCAGGAGTTCTCGAGAAGACCATGAACCGGTCGGCCTCGCCCAAGTGCTGATTGACCAACGCGCCTTCCAGGGTCGCGACCGCGACATGGGGACGGTCCTCGCCGGCGCTTCGAGAGGCCTCCCGGAGCAACTCGTGGGTTCCGGGCGCATGCTCTTCCCCGACCAAGCCCGCCGCATCAGCCCGGCAACGCGCGCAATGCGTCATCTGCGGGAGGAAGCGTTCCGCGAGGAAACGAGCGCGGGCCATGGTCCGGTTGTCCGGCTGGCCGAGCGGATGGAAGGGCGTCCCCGGCACGGGCAGGAGGGGGAGGCAGTTCATGAGATCGGCACCGAACTCGGCGACCACCCGGGCGACTTCGCCCACGTGGGTGTCGTTCACGCCGGGCAGAATGATGGTATTGATCTTCACCAGGATGCCGTGCTGCTTGAGGGCGCGAAGGGCGGCGAGCTGGCGCTCGACCATGACCCCGCCCAGCGGGTCGCCCCGAAGCACCCGGCGATGGTGGCGGGCCCAGGCGTAGACGCGCGCGGCGATCGCGGGGTCGACGGCGTTGATCGTGAGCGTCACGTGGCTGAGGCGAAGCGCCGCCAGGGCGGGGATGTGCTCGGCCAGCTCAAGGCCGTTGGTGGCGAGGCAGAGCAGGAGATCGGGGTGGCGCTCCCGCACGAGCTGCAAGGTCTCGAGCGTTTCCTCGGCGTTCGCCATGGGGTCGCCGGGCCCGGCGATGCCGACCACCGCGATGCGGTCGGAACGCTTCATCAACTGCTCGAGGTACCCCAGGGCCTGGGGCGGCGTGAGCACGGCGGAGGTGACACCGGGACGGCTCTCGTTGACGCAGTCGGTGCGCCGATTGCAGAAGTTGCACTGGACGTTGCAGCGCGGCGCGACGGGGAGGTGGACCCGCGCCGTCCGGTGCCGGGCATCGCGATTGAAGCAGGGGTGGTTCTCCACCGTGAGTGGAGCGGCCGTGGGGCAACCGTCGGGCTTCATAGGTAGCTGTAGCCGACTTCGGAGTCGTCCTGGCGTCGTTCGAGGAGCGCGTTCACGATCTGGTCGAAGAGCCGCTGGGCACCCCGGTAGCCGAGGTGCAGCAGCCGCTGGCCACCGATCCGGTCGTGAATCGGGAAACCTGCGCGGAGGAGCGGCACGTCGAGTTCGCGCGCCAGGGGATAGCCCTTGCTGCTGCCGAGGAGCAGATCCGGCTTCAACTCCCGGGCAGCCTCGGCGATCTGCGCGTGGTCAGCGCCCTCGATGATGCGCATCGCGCCGACATCCACGTCCGTGACCACTTCCTGTAACGCGGCGCTGAAGCCGCTTCCGCGCGCGCCGGTGGCGCACAGCACCGGCTGGATCCCCAGCTCGTTGAGGAAAGACGCCAGGCCCACCACCAGATCCGCGTCACCAAACACCACCGCACGCCGGCCAAAGAGGACCTTGTGACCGTCCACCATCGCGTCGATCAGGCGGGCCCGTTCCCCCGCCGTCGCGGCCGTACCGCCCCGGGCATCGCGGCCATCCGCCGCCAGGTCCGGGCGCCCCGCCAACTCCCCGAGGGTGGCGAGGAAGCGGTCGGTTTCGCGCAAGCCGACCGGAAGACCCAGGCGGACATGGCGGACCCCGAACTCCTGGGCGAGCCAGGCGCCCGCGGTGCTGGTCGACGTCGCCAGCGTGCGCCCGAGCTCGAACGTGGCCTGGGCTCCCGCCATGGCGGCGATGGCGTTCAGCGAGGTACCTCCGGGCTGAAGCCGCTCGTACTCGCTCCAGCTCCCGCCATCCAGCGTGTCCGCGTAGTCGGGGAGGACGGTGCCGGGAAGGCCCGCGATGGCGAGCCACTCCTTGAGATGCCGCAGGTCTTCCGAAGAAACGAAGCCAGGGAAGACGTTCACGCCCCCGTGAGCCGGTCCGCGAACCGCGAATCGTTGCACGACGGCGCGAACGGCGGCGTGGAAGCCGTCCAGGTGAGTCCCGGTGTAACTGGGCGTCGAGACGTGAACCAACGGCGGAGCGGAGCCGCCGCGCGCGAGGGAGAATCCCGCGAGAATGCGGGGCACGTCCTCGCCGATGGTCTCAGCGAGACAGGTCGTGGCAACCCCGATGGCTTTTGGCCGGTATTGGCTGGCGATATTGCCGAGGCCGGCCTGCAGGTTGCGGGCGCCGCCGAACACGGTGTCTTCTTCGCCGAAACTGGATGACCCGATGTCCACGGGTTCGCGAAAGTGGCTGATGAGATACCGGCGGATGTACGTGGCGCAGCCCTGGCCACCGTGGAGGAAAGGAACGCAACCCTCGATGCCGGCGAACACCACGCACGCGCCGAGCGGGGCGCACAGCTTGCAGGCGTTGCGTGCGGCGGCCGGGGCGGGGAGGGGTGCGGGGTTCATGGGGACTTCGAAACCGCGCGACGCGGCACAAACTGCCACACGGGGCTCAGCACGCTGCCGTGGACCTCACGGGCGAAGTGGAGCATCCCCTCGAAGCCCGCCAGCGGGATCTTGCGCTCGTGATTATGGTCACAGAAGGCCACGCCGAGTTTGTAAGCGAGGGGGCGTTCCTTCACCCCGCCGATGAACAGGTCCACGTCCAGCTCGAGGATGAACTTGGCGAGCTCGACGGGGTTCGAGTCGTCGACGATGACGGTGCCTTCCTCGCAGATTTCACGAAGCAACTGGTAGTCCTCGGCGCTGCCGGTCTGGGTTCCCGCCAGGACCGTCTTGATGCCGAGGAGTCTCAGAGCTTTGACCAGCGAAAAGGCCTTGAACGCGCCGCCGACGTATAGCGCGGCCTTCTTCCCGAGGAGGCGATCGCGGTACCGGCTCAACTCCGGATACACCCGTTCGACTTCGCGACTCACGAGCGACTGGGTTCGTTGCAGGAGCGCGGGGTCGCCGAAGAACTTCGCGGTCTCGTAGAGGGCGGCCGCCGTGTCCTCGAGTCCGAAGAAGGACACCCGGCGCATCGGAATGCCGTGATCGCGTTCCAGCAACCGGGCCAGGTGCGTCATGGATCCCGAGCACTGAACGAGATTCAACTTCGCCCCGTGGCAACGACGAATGTCGTCCACGCGTCCGTCACCCGTGAGCGTGGCGACCACCTCCACGCCCAGTTCCTCGAGGTAACGGCGGATGATCCAGGACTCCCCCGCGATGTTGAAATCGCCGAGGATGTTCACGCTGTGCGGGCCGATGGCGGAGGTTGCGCCGGTGCCGACCAGCTTGTAGGCCGCCTCACAAGCCGCCTGGTACCCGGTCTTCTTTGTCCCCCGGAAGCCTTCCGAGGCGACCGGGATGACCGCGATCCCTTTCTCGGCGCTGACCTGGCGGCAGACGGCTTCGACGTCGTCGCCCATGACGCCGACGATGCAGGTCGAGTACACGAAGGCGGCTTTGGGATGGCAGGAGTCGATCAATTCGCCGAGGGCCTGGCGGAGCTTCTTCTCCCCGCCGTAGATGACGTCCAGTTCCTGGAGGTCCGTGGAGAAGCTGTTGCGGTGAAGCTGGGGACCTGACGATAACGCGCCGCGGATGTCCCAATTGTAGACGGCGCAGCCGATGGGACCGTGAACGACGTGGAGGGCATCGGCGATCGGGTAGAGCACCACGCGCGACCCGCAGAACGCGCAGGCGCGCTGCGTGACCGAGCCCGCCACGCTCTTGCGATCGCACGCCACCGGGGTGCAGGGTGCGGTGCTGTCCTTCCGCACGATCTGGGCCTGCCGTTCGGGAAGGACCTCAAGCATGGTGGCTGTCCCCGCCGACCAGGGAGTTGAGCGTCGTGGAGTTCATCCGGAACATCACCCACTCTTCGAGCTGCCTGGCCCCCAGTTGCTCGTAGAAGCGCACCGCGCGGGTGTTCCAACGTAGCGCGGCCCATTCGAGACGTCCGGCTCGGAGCTGGGCGGCGTGGCGTATCACGGCCTGGATGAGGGCGCGGCCCACCCCCCGGCTTCGGAAGGACGGTCGGACATAGACGTCCTCAAGCCACAGGCCAGGACGCCCCACGAAGGAGGAGAAGGTCTGGAAGTGAAGGGCATAGCCGGCGGGTTGATCCGCGACCCGGGCGAGCAGCGCGCCCGCCACCGGGCGGTCACCAAAGAGCGCCGCGTGGAGGGATTCCCCCGTGACTTCGACGTCGCGCTCCAGTTGCTCGAACGCGGCGAGTTCGCGGATCAGGTCCACGAGCAACGGCACATCGGCCGGACGTGCTTCGAGAATCCGGAGGTCCCGGATGGGAACCTCGATGTGATTCTGGACTGGCTGCCTGCGGGGAGTGTCGGCGGCTGAGGTTGCGGCGTCGGTTCGCCCTATTTCGCTCGAGGGGTGCATGATCCGGCAGGTCCGCGTCAAGCGACGCCCGCGCTGGCAGTCCGGCGGATGCCCGCCTTCCGGGAAGGCGCCGCCCTGGGTCGAACCGGGCAGCAACCCCTCAACCCCGCCGGGCCTTCCAGCGGTTCGGGTTGACAGCCGTGGTGCGGACTTTTCAAAGTCTGCTCGCCGCCGACCCACCGGCCCCACCCGCCAACCCTGTGGCCAACCTGCTGCGCGCTGGCCAACCGCCGACGCCTGCGCATCCCGGCACTGCTCGTGGGCGAGCGCCGACCATGAACCGCAGTCAGGTAGGGCAGACATTCCTGTCTGCCGGTCGGGGCGACGT
>CAZHUS010000195.1:0-7631 GCA_964535555.1 uncultured Verrucomicrobiota bacterium | reverse complement strand
CCAGACGACCCGGGCCGTCTCGGGACCAAGCCGACTTTGTCGACGGCCATGCGGGGGAGGCTGCAAGGCAGAATTTCCAGCTTGCCAGCTCGATGGTGGCCTCGTAGATTCCGCGCTCTTTTCGGTTCGACGATTTGCTTATGCGACGCCCCAAAGGGAACAAGACCCGCAAGTCGGTGGCTAAACGGTTCAAGATCACCGGCACCGGCAAGGTGATGCGCGCCCATGCGGGCCGGCGCCACCTTTTGTCCACGAAGAACGCCAAGCGCCGCCGGCGCTTGCGTGAGTCGGCCGTGATCGACCCGACCGATGCCTACCGCGTGACCCAGAGCCTGCCTTTCAGTCACCGCGGCTGAACCGCACCTCCCCCACCGGAACTTCCATCTCGCTGAATCATGCGTGTCACCAACGCTGTTGCCTCCCGCAAACGCCGCAAACGGATGCTCGGTCGGGCCAAGGGCTTCCGCCTGCGCCGCTCGAAGCTGTATCGATACGCTTCCGACGCGGTGGATCATGGTATGGTCTATGCCACACGTGATCGCAAAGTCAAGAAGCGCACCTTCCGCGGTCTGTGGCAGATCCGTATCAATGCCGCCGTCCGCGCCGCCGGCCTGACCTACAGCCGGTTTATGGAGGGGCTCAAGGCCGCCCGCGTCGAACTCGATCGCAAAATCCTGGCGGACCTCGCCGCGACCGATGCCACGGCCTTCGCCGCGGTCATCAAGCAGGCCCAGGACGCCCTCGGCGCCAAGACCGCCAAGGCGGCCTGACCAGGGCGGAAAGTCCGGGCACACCGCCGGGAACTCGCAGGCCCGCCTACGATCGCCCCAACCGTTTCCCCGGACGAGCGCTGTCACTCCATGAGCACCCCGTTGCTGGAGGAGCTTCAGGCCTTGCAGCAGGCGGCGATTGCCGGATTCGGAGCAGCCGCCGACCTCGCCGCGCTTGAACGCGAGCGCAGCGCAGTCCTCGGCATGCACGGGCGTTTCACCGGCCTCCTGAAACAGCTTGGCTCCCTGCCGAAGGAAGAGCGTCCGGCGGCGGGCAAGGCGCTGAACACCGCCAAGGCGGCATTGGAAGCGGCGGTCGAGGCGCGGCGTGGCGACCTCGAACTGCTCGCCGCGACGCCGCGGGAGGCCTGCGACTTCACCATGCCCGGCCGGCGACGTCCGCTGGGTCGGCTCCATCCGCTCACCCTCACCACGGAAGAAATCGTACGCAGCTTTCGCAAACTCGGTTTCGCCGTGGCGGACGGGCCTGAGCTGGAAGACGAGTACCACTGCTTCGACGCCCTCAACACGCCGGCCGACCATCCGGCCCGCGATTCCCAGGATACGTTTTACTTGGACTCAGCCGACCGCCTGCTGCTGCGGACCCATACCTCATCCGTGCAGATCCGGGTGATGGCGCGTCAGCGACCGCCGGTTCGAATTATCGTGCCGGGAAGGGTGTACCGCCGGGACAACGCCGACGCGACGCACAACCCGACTTTTCACCAGGTCGAAGGCTTGTATGTCGATCGCTCCGTGACGGTGGCCGATCTGAAGGGAACGGTGGAGTTTGTGTTCCGCGAGTTGATGGGACAGGACACGCGGATCCGCTTCCGGCCGCACTACTTCAGCTATACCGAGCCGAGCTTCGAGATCGATTTCAGCAGTCCGCTGACCCGCAAGATGGGCAAGGAATGGCTGGAGATTGCCGGTTGCGGCATGGTGCACCCTCAAGTATTTGAGAATGTCGGGTACGACCCGGAGGTGTGGTCGGGCTGGGCCTTCGGCTTTGGGATCGAGCGGATCGCGATGATCCGACACGGCATCAGCGATATCCGGTTGTTCTACCAGAACGACCTGCGGTTCCTGAGGCAGTTCTAGGGAGGCGCGCCTCAGACCGATGAACATCCTCGCAACGAATTGACCGATTCGAGGATTCCAGGGCGGGGAACGGGCCCCGCCGCGGCGGGATGAGGACTACTGGCGCAGCTTCCGACGCGCTTTTTCAAGCACACGGCGCTCGCGCTCGGTCAGGCTCTGAAGGCCGTGGGCGGAGATCTTCTCGAGAATGGGATCCACCTCCCGGCTGATGAAGTCGGCTTCCGGGACGGGCTCCTCCTCGTTTGGAGACTCGCGCCGCCGCCGGGTGGGGACATCCCCCGCGTTTGCATGGACCAGTTCGGCACGGCGACGCTCCTGCTCGCGGTAGGGACGCCAGTCGAAGAGGCGCCGGTCGGTGCGGACAATCCAGTGCACGTAAGCCATGCCTCCGAGCAGGCCACCGAGGTGAGCGGCGTGCGCAACGCCAGGCTCCGAGGGTACGAGGACGAAGAAGACGGCGACGCCGATCGAGATCAGCAACAGGTTCCACGCCCGGATGGGCAGGAAAAACATGAACAAAAACATGCGGTCGCGGTACAACATGGCGAACGAAGCCAGAAGACCGCAGACACCCGCGGACGCCCCCAGGGTCGGCCCTCCGAATTGGGCGGGGAACAGAAAGCCGAGCAGCGCTTGCAGCAAGCCTCCCAGAAAGCTGCTCCCGAAGTACACCTCCAGCAGCCGGGCCGGACCCAAAGAGGCTTCCAGCGGTTTGCCGAGGAAGTAGAGAGCCACGGCGTTGCAGATGAAATGCCACGTCCCGCCGTGGAGAAACTGGAACGTGAAAAGCTGCCAGAACGCGCCGCGCTCGGCCAGGCCGTCACGACTCAACGCCAGGTATCGTTCCAACGGCCAGCCGAGATAGGCCGTGTTGATGTTCTGAAAGATGAAGAACCCCAGGTTGACCAGCAGCAGACAGGTGGCGGCCGACGGCACTTGGAACCGTCGCCCGTCGGACTCACGCATGTACGGCCGGTCGTGAATCATGCCACGCCACGATAGCGGCCAGACGCCGCTTTTCAAAGACAAAATCCGGACTACCTTCTTGACTCGCTATCTGGCCTCTCAGATATTGACCGGCTCGTTGCGAGCTAATCCATCCGGTTGATGGTGAATTCTTAGTATGTCGAAAGATACGGCTCCGAAATCCTCCAGGAACCTTAAATCCCTTCGGGCGAAAATTGCGGCCAAGCCGGCCTCCAGGGAAGGCGCCTCGAGCGGCCCTGCGGCCCGCTCGGCCCGGCCCGCCCGAGTCCGGGCCGCTGGCTCCAGCCTCTCCGCGGCCCCTCAAGCCTCGGCCGCGTCGCCCGCCGCCTCCAACGTGGCAACCGCGCCCGGTTCTCCTGCCGGCAAAACCGCCGTCCCGCCCGGGACCGGGCCTGGGGCTCCTGGCCCCGGGGTCAGTGCGGAAATGCACACCCAATCGGGCCTGGACCTTACGGAAAAGATCAAGGAGTTGGTCCGTCTGGCGCAGGAACAGGGTTACCTGACGTACAGCGACATCAACGACGTCATCCCGGATAACGTGGTCTCCCCGGATGACTTGGACGAGCTCTATTCCAAGCTCCGCAGCCTCGAGATCGAAATCGTCGACCAGGCTGAGGTCGATCGGGTCAAGCAACCCGAACCCGAGGAAGAGGACGAAAAAGCCCGCCTCGACATCCTCGACGACCCCGTCCGGATGTACCTGAAGCAGATGGGCCAGGTGCCCCTGCTCACGCGGGAACAGGAAGTCGAGATTTCCAAGCGCATCGAGGACAACGAAAACGAAGTCAAGCGGATCATCTACAGCTTCGGATTTGCCGGTAAGGAGCACATCGCCCTGGCGGAGAAACTCATCTCCGAGCCGCCGAAGGAGCGGTTTGACCGCGTGATTCTCGACAAGAAGATCGAGAGCCGCGACAACCATCTCCGCGCCCTGCGCAAGTTGGTCAAGGACGTGCGCGTCCTCGACGAGGAGGTGGACTCGCGCTACGGCCTTTGGCTGCGGGAGACCAACAAGGGCAGGAAGGACAAGATGTTCGCCGATTTCCACCGGGCGGACACCCGGCTTCAGAACTCCTTCGCGAAGTTTTTCTACAAACAGAAGGTGATCGAGGAGATGGCGCTCGTCGCGGACAACATCCACGACAAGATGCAGATCGGCCTGCGCGCCATCAACGAACTCGAGCACCAGCGCAAGTCGGCCCAGGGCCAGCAAATCATCGATTCCGAAGGCCAGAAGATCCGGGCGCTCGAGCAGTTCGTGCGGATGCCGTCCCAGGACTACGTGCGTTCGTACCAGCAGTTGCAGCACTTCACCCGCAAGGCGCATCAGGCCAAAACCGAAATGGTTGAGGCCAACCTCCGCCTCGTCATTTCCATCGCCAAGAAATACACCAACCGCGGCCTCTCCTTCCTCGACCTGATCCAGGAGGGCAACATGGGCCTCATGAAGGCGGTCGAGAAGTTCGAGTACCGGCGCGGCTACAAGTTCTCGACCTACGCCACCTGGTGGATTCGTCAGGCCATCACCCGTTCCATCGCCGACCAGGCGCGCACCATCCGCATCCCGGTGCACATGATCGAGACGATCAACAAGCTGATGCGGGTGCAAAAGCAGTTGCTCCAGGACTACGGGCGCGAACCAACCCCGGAGGAAATCGCGGATGAAATGCAGATGCCCGTCGACCGGGTCCGCGCCGTCCTCAAGATGGCCCAGCAGCCGATCTCGCTGCAAAGTCCGGTGGGCGACAGCGATGACACCAACTTCGGGGATTTCATCGAGGACAAGTCGGCGGAAAACCCGTCGGACATGACCAGCTACAGCTTGCTGAAGGACAAGCTGAACGACGTGCTGGACAGCCTCACCGAGCGCGAACGCAAAGTGCTCGAACTCCGCTTCGGCCTCGCGGACGGCTACTCGCGCACCTTGGAGGAGGTGGGCAAGCAATTCAAGGTGACGCGCGAACGCATCCGCCAGATCGAGGCCAAGGCGCTCCGCAAGATGCGCCATCCGACCCGGCTGCGACAGTTGCAGGGCTTCCTCGAAGGCGACGAACTGGAGGCCATGGTCTCGGCTCTAACCAACTGAGCCCCCGGCGGTACCGGCACACTTTCGGGAGGGCGAGGCGCGACCGGCGGCTCGCCCCGCGCTGTGTGTGGATTCACCCGTTCCTGCCCGCCCGCATTCACCGGCGCTGCGGCGGATGGTGAGATTGCTGTAACGTGGCCTGTCCCTGGCGTGAATCGTTCTTTGGATCGCGCCTTGAGAAGGATGACGGTCCTCACTGCAGCTCGCACGCATGAACACCGTCATTGTTACTGTAGCCCGCGCCCTGGTCCTCGGGGTTGCCACCTGCGGAGTCGCCCTGGCCGGCCCGCTGAAGAAGGCCCATGTCGCCGCCGAGGCGCGGTGGGTCGTCCATCTCGATGTCGAGGCCCTGCTCAAAAGCGATCTTGGAAAGACGCTGGCGAGCGCCGCCCTGGACCCGTATCTGAGCAAGGCCTCCTCCGAGTTGAAGACGCGCCTGGGCGTGGACTTCGACTGGCGTCGCGTTCGCTCCCTCACGTTGTACGGATCCGATTTTTCCGACCCGGAACAACAAAAGGGGGTGCTGCTCGTGGACACCGGGATCGATGTCGCGAAACAGCTCGAGTCCGCCCTGGCCAGGCTTTCAGCCGCGGAGGGTGGCGATGCCAAGTCGCTGACCCGCCTGGGTGGCGAATCGTCGGCTTTGTACAGCATCCACGAGGAGCTTTACATCTCCGCCCCTCCCGGGAAGCCCGTCGTGGTCAGCAGAACCCGTCCGGGAGTTGCTCAAGCCGGTGAGGTGCTTGCCGGGACCGCGCCGAACCTGGCTGGCTCGAAAGGCTTTGGCGAGTTCTGTCAGGCTGACGATGGTTTCTTCTTTCTGGCGGCGGCCCAGGGATTCAGCGATGCAGCCCCCGTTCCGCCGCAGGCCCGGGTATTGAAGATGGCCGATGGCTTGCGGCTCACCCTGGGCGAACTCTCTGGAGAAGTCCGAGCACGACTGGCGCTCAGCACGAAGAACACGGACGGGGCCCGGCAAGTCCAGCAAGTGGTGCAAGGGATGCTCGCGCTGGCCACCCTTGGCGGTCTCGAGGATCCGGACTTGCAGATGGTGCTGAACGGAACCAAGGTCAGCCTCAACGAACGGGTGGTCACCCTGAACCTCTCCGTCCCGTCGGGGAAGATCTCTCGTCGGATCCTGGAAGAGGAAAAGAAACAACGCAGTCACGAGTAGCCCCCATGCCACTCGCGAGGCATGCCGATCCCATGATCGGGACCGGACTGGCGGACGCCGCGGAGGCATCGGGCGAGCGGGAAGTCGCGGATACCCCTTGTGCGGCCGCACCAGCGCGTTCTCCGGAGTCCGCCCAAGTCGCGGACCTCGTCGCGCGCTGCCAGGCTGGCGAAGCCGGTGCGTTCGCTGACCTCGTTGAATCCTGCACCGGCAGGTTGTTCAATTTCCTCCTGCGCTTCACCGGCAATGCCCACGATGCCGAGGACCTCGTGCAGGATACATTCGTCAAGGTCCACCGGAGCCTCGATCGGTTTGACGCCCGGCGCGACTTCTTTCCGTGGTTGTTCACGATCGCGCGGCGCACGGCCTTGAACCACCTCCGCGGCCGGCGCCCGACCGAGGACCTGAACGAAAACCTGCCGGCTCCGGAGCCTTCTGGCGGCGCCGCGGAATCCGTGGCCTCTCGTGACGAAGCCGATCGGCTGTGGGGCCTCGCCCGCCGCCTGAAGCCCAAACAGTACGAAGTGCTCTGGCTGCGATATGGCGAGGGCCTCGACGTGGCCCAAGTCGCGGCAGTGATGCGGACGCGCTCCCTTTACGTTCGGGTGTTGTTGCACCGGGCCCGGACGGCCCTGCTTCAGGCCACACGGCGCGCCGGACTCTTGGATGCCTTTTGACCATCATCGCTTGATATCATGCTGATCTGTCCCCTTGTTCGATTCGTCCTGGCCCTCCGCGAAGATGGCCAACCGCCCTCCTCGCGCTGGGTCGCACAACACCTGGCCGTTTGTGCCGGGTGCCGGCAACACCAGCGCGAGGTCAAGGCTCTCGTGAACCAGCTCGGGGCCGCAGCGCCACGCTTGAGCCGGACGCCGCCTGCTTTCCTGGCGCGCCGGGTGATTGCCAATCTGCCGCAATGCCAGTCATCCAAGGGCTTCGGGGCCTGGCCGCGCCGCCAGGTCTGGGTGTGCGGCGTTGCCGCGCTCGTGGTCGCCCTGTGCCTGGGTGGGGCGTTCTGGTCCGGTCGGTCGACTCACAAGCAAACCGAAAGGCCCATGGCTGCGCTTCCCCCGGCGGCACTTGAGATCGTCGGCGACTTCGCCTCCGGGCTGACGCCCAAGGAGGCCATTCTCTCCGTGGGCGGCAAGCTCGACGAACCCCTCCAACTCGAATGGGAACGGGTGATGGCGGATGCCCAATCCGCCGCCCGCGGACTCGCGGCCGTATTTGTTCCGGAGAAAGCGCTGGATTTCTGAAGGCGCCGGCTCCAGTCGGAGACGGGTGACCGTTCTCTCTGAACGCTACGTGGGTAGCGTCCTTGGCCTAATGGCCATGCGCCTTGACCTTGAACCGGTCTCTGCCGGGTCGCGGGACCCGGCCGACAGGTTGTAGTCCCGGTGCCCTCACCGGTCGCTTCATGGAGAGCCACCTGTTCCTTGCGGACCTGCTCCGTGACCAGGAACCAAAAAGCGCCGCTAAAGCGGACGCACTCCAAACGCTTCGCGCCGCTCCA
>CAZHUS010000194.1:0-7981 GCA_964535555.1 uncultured Verrucomicrobiota bacterium | reverse complement strand
ATCGCACTTATCTAATTGAGCGACAAATAGATACATGTTTCATTCCAGACACTATTTACCGGAACGAGCGCGGCGCCCGTTTTGTGAATTTGCCTGTGGAGATCCGATGAGCCAACTCTCGAAGACTCTGGTTGCGCTGGCGCTGGCTCTTTGCGGCGGGAACATGGCCGGGAGGGGCGCCGAGGACCTGTCCGGTCTGGCGGCCGGGGCCACCGCGGACCTCGGGAAGTCGCTCGCCGATCTGGCGGCGGCGCGACAGCAGGTCGAATCGGAACGACTGCCTTTGGCCCGCCGCTTGCGTGAACTGGAACAGCAGCTTGCCGACCGGCGGGCGGAACTTGCCAAGGCCCAACGCTTCGCCGAGAACCAGTTGGTCGCCCTCAACGCCCTGAAGGCCGAGGCCAAGGCCCGCGGGGACGAGGTCAAGTTCATTGATTCGCTGCTGAGCGAGTACACCCGGGCGTTCCGCACCCGCCTCGGCTTCATCGAGGAACCTCGTTTTCTGCCCGTGATCGAGGCGGTGGACAAGGCCGCGGTCGCCCCCGGGCTGACTCCGCCCCAGCGCTTCTCGCAGCGGGCCGTCATCCTCAAGACCGCCCTTGAGCGCGCCTCCAACGCGCTGGGCGGTGAGATCTTTCCCGGGAAGGCCCTGGATGAACGCGGCATGGTTCAAGCCGGCAAGGTGGCGGTGATCGGACCGGTGGCGGTATTCGCCAGCGATGCGGGCCAGACTGCCGGACTGCTCCAGCAGGAGCTGAACCGGGCCGAGCCGACGGTGATCGCGGTGGACCCCGCCACTGCGGAAGCGAGTCGCCGGCTGGTGACCACCGGCACCGGGGAGATGGCGTTGGACGCAACCCTCGGCAACGCTTTCAAGCTCACCCTGCTCGACGAAAGCCTGTGGGAACGGATCAAGAAAGGCGGGTGGGCCATGGCACCCTTGCTGGCCCTGGGTGCAGCCGCCCTTGTCGTCGCGGCGGTCAAGTGGTTCCAGCTTGCCCGGGTGCGTCTGGCGACCCCGCAGGATCTCGACGGCATCTTGAAGGACCTCGAGCACGGCAGCACCGCGGGAGCGCTGACCCGTGCACGCACCATCGGCGGGCTCGCCGGGGAACTTTTGGCCGCCGCCATCGAACACGTCGATGACAAGAAGGAGTACATCGAGGAGATCGTTTACGAGAAGATGCTCGGCGCCCGCACCCGCCTGGAACGCGGGCTTCCGTTCCTGGCCCTGGCCGCCACCACCGGCCCGTTGCTCGGGTTGTTGGGAACGGTCATGGGCATGATCGCCACCTTCAAGCTCATTTCCAGTTTCGGCAGCGGCGACCCGAAGCTGCTCGCCGCGGGCATTTCGGAGGCGTTGATCTGCACCGCCACCGGCATGGCTGTGGCCATCCCCGCGCTGCTCTTTCATGCGTTTCTGACCCGCCGCGCCAAGGGCATCATCGGCAGCATGGAGCAGACGGCCGTGGGTTTCATCAACGGCCTGCCGCAGACCCAGACCATGGAAGTACGGTAGCAAGCTGAACTTGAGAGCATTCCCTTCTCACCGGCATGAACGCGATTCTTGACCAGATGGTTCACACGTGGACGAACGGCGGTTGGGTGATGGCGGCCATGGCGCTGCTGGCGCTCATCATGTATGCCACCGCTGTCCACCTGCTCCTCACGACGCCGCACCGGGGCCTCAAACGGGCCGGCGACACCGAGGTCCTCCGCTGGGTCGAGGATCCGCGGCAAGCCCCCGCGCATGTGCGGGAACTCGTCCGCTACACCCAGGACGAGGTCCGTTCGCTGCGGGACATCGAGGGTCGCTTTCGGGAGGTGGAGACCTCGGCGGTGCCGGAGCTGGACCGACGTCTGACCTTTCTACGCGTGCTGGTGGTGGCGGCGCCGCTTTTCGGTCTGCTCGGAACGGTGTTGGGCATGCTGCTGACCTTCAAGGCGATTGGCGTCGGCGGCAGTTCGACCTCCGAGATCATCGCCAAGGGGATTAGCGAGGCGCTGGTGGCCACGCAGACCGGCATGATGGTGGCCATCCCGGGGCTACTGATGGCGCATGTCGTCAAACGCATGCGGGACGAATACGTTGCCTTCCTGGTCCGGCTCGAGGGCATCACCCTGCGCTACTTCCGCAGCGCGTTCCACGGCATGACCCGGCCCATTTCGCGTCCCGGAATCCCGGCGCTGCCCCTGGCGACCCTGAAGAGTGCCACGGCCAGCGCCACCGCTGCCTCATGAGATTTCGGCGGAGCCTGGGCGAAGCGGAGGAGCCCATCGAGCTGAACCTGATCCCGTTGATCGACGTGATCATGTTCCTCCTCATTTTTTTCATCTCGACGACCAGCTTCATCGAAGAACCCGGGGTACAGGTGGACAAGCCCCAAGCTGCCAGCGCCCGGCAGTTGGAGAAGAACAGCATCATCTTCGCCGTTACCAGCGACGGCAAGGTGGCCTATGGAGGGAAGGAGATCGGTCTGGGCGGGGTGCGACCCACCGTGAAGCGCCTTTGCACCAAGGAACCGTTGCCCGTCGTCATCCAGGCCGACGAAAATGCGCGCTCGGGCATGGTGATCCGCGTGATTGACGAGGCCAAGCTCGGTGGCGCCAAGGACGTGAGCCTGGCCACCGAGAAGGGCTGAGGCCCCGGCCGCCCTGACCTGCATGCGCAAGGTTTATCAGGCGGACCGCAGCTCGACGGGCCTGGTGGTTTCCGTGGCGCTTTCGGTGGGATTCACCGCGCTGCTGTTCTCGATCCTCCCGTTCAGCCATATCGTCGCCAAACCGACGCGCACCCTCGAACTGCGCAAAGCCGGGACCGCGGACCTCCCGCCTCCCGTCGAGGACGAACCCGACACGCCGCCCCCGACCGAGGAAAAGCCGCCGGAGCTTCCGTCCGATCCCCAGCTCGCCGAGGCCGCGCCCCCGCAAGTTCCCATCTCCGCCGATCTCGAAGTGGCCATGGGCTCGGGCGGGGCGCTGGCTGGCTTCGGCGCCATCGCCGCCCCGACGACGGTCGAGGCGATCACCCAGGACGCCTTCGACGTCGCGGATCTGGAGAAGCGCCCCGAGGCGGTTTCCCAGGTGCCCCCCACCTATCCCCGTGCCCTTCAGAAAGCCCGGATCGAAGGGCAGGTCACGGTGGTGTTCATCCTGAGCGAAGAGGGCCGTGTCGAGGAACCGCGTGTCGAAAATTCCACCCGCCCGGAATTCGAAGCCCCAGCGCTCGAGGCCATCCGTAAGTGGCGCTTTCGGCCGGGCCTGAAGGACGGTCAGCCGGTGCGCAGCTTCATCCGGATCCCCCTGAAGTTCCAACTGACCCCAGGATGAACCCGAGGGAGACGTTCAGACCCAGCCAGCCCGCATGAACTCATCATTCGCCAAGGGACTTCTGCTCGTGTTCCTATGCCTCGCCGCGACGACCGCCGTGGCGCAATCACGCGGTGCCAGGAAGGACAAGTCGAAGGAGCTCGGACCTGCCGCGGCTCCGACCACGTTCGCCCCGGTTCCGTCCGGGCACGAACTGGCTTCGATCTGGAACGACCCGGACTTCACGCGTCGCCTGCTGGGGAGCTACGGCTTCGCGTCGGAGGTGGAGCCGCGCCTGACGCCCGAGGAGCAGGCCACCTATCGCGACAAGGTGGTGCCCTTGCTCCGCGAAGACCCGGCCAGCGCCGTGCCCGTGCTGGAAGGGCTGGCGAAACCCGGCGCGAGCGCCGTGTTCGACTTCACGCTCGGGAACATCCTGTTCCAGAACGAGGACCTGACCAACGCGGTGAAACACCTGCAAGCGGCGGTGGCCAAGTTCCCCGACTACCGGCGCGCCTGGAAGAGCCTCGGGTTTGCGCTGGTGCGGGAGGGCCAGTACGGGCAGGCAATCCGTCCGCTGACCCAGGCTGTGTCCCTGGGCGAGGCCGATGGGAAGATCTTCGGCATCCTGGGGTTCGCCTACTTGAGTGAAGGCCGGCATGCCTCGGCGGAAGGCGCGTACCGCCAGGCGTTGGTGTTCGAGCCGGACAATCTGGATTTCCGGCTGGGCCTGGTGAAGGGCGCCGTGGCCACCGGCAACTATGACTACGCGGTCGCCTTGCTCGAGGAACTGATTCGCAGCCATCCCGAACGGGAAGCCCTTTGGACGCTGTTGGCGAACGTCTACATCCAGAAGGAACAGCCCGACCGGGCCGCGGTGACGCTCGAGTTGCTCAAACGCCTGGGCAAGGCCACGCCCCAGAGCCTCTTCCTCCTCGGCGATCTGTATCTCGCCCAGGAGGCAAGCGACCTGGCGCTGGCCTCGTATCGGGCTGCGAGTCAGGCCAGCGAGTCCCCGGACGTCGCCCGCACTCTACGTGCTGCCGAACTGCTCGCCGGCCGGGGCGCCTGGACCGAGGCCCGCCAGCTTCTCGACCAGGTCCGCACCCAGGCAGGCACGAACCTCGGCAGCGACGATGAACTGAAGCTTTTGCGGTTGGAGGCCAAGGTGGCGATGTCCTCGGATGCCGGGGAGCAGGCCATCGCGGTTCTCGAGCAATTGCTCCTCCGCAACCCGCTGGACGGCGAGGCGCTCATCATGGCCGGCGATTACTACACGCGAGCCGGTGACTTCGAACGCGCCCAGAACCGGTACGATGCCGCGGCCAAGATCGAAGGCTTCGAGGCCCGGGCCCTCGTGAAACACGCCCAACTCCTCGTCAAGGACCGGAAGTATGCCCCGGCCGTCGAACTGCTCCGCAAGGCCCAGAAGATCCAGCCTCGCGATCATGTGCAACGCTACCTCGACCAGGTGGAGCAATTCGCCGCCCGGTCCCGAGGGTGAGCTGGTCGGCAACCCTGCCGGGTGGGGAGCACCCTTTGATGTACGTTCGAAACCTCGACCACCGCCCTGCCATGCGCCCGTGGCGCGAGTACGCCCGCTTGATCTGCCTGCTGGCGATCCTCGCGCTGGGCTGCCGCTCCCTGCAGGCCCAAACCGAGGGTGCCGGGTCGATCCGCGGCACCACCATGGAAAGCTGGAATGGTCAACCCCTGTCCGGGGTGGCGGTCAGCCTGCGCGGGACCACGCTCGCGGTCATCACGGATGCCCAGGGGCATTTCGAGCTGAGTCCGGTGATGCCCGGCCTGCACACGGTCCAGTTCTCGAAGTCGGGCTATGCGCGCGCCGTGGTGACCGAGGTCCTCGTGGCCATTGGCCAGGCGTCCCAGGTGAACCTCAGCCTGCGTCCCGAGTTCTACGAGATGGAGGAGTACGTGGTTACCGCGCCCGAGCTCGAGGAACAGGAAGCTCGCCTCCAGGTCGAGCGGCAGAGCGCGGCCTCCGTGATCGAATCGATCGGTTCCGAGCGTTTCTCGCAATTGGCAGCCGGCGATGCGGCCGAGATCATGACCAAGATCACCGGGGTTTCCGTCGTTGAGGGGAAGTTCGCGGTGATTCGCGGGCTCAGCGACCGCTACAATACGGCCACGTTGAACGGAGCCGATGTGCCCAGCGCCGACCCTTACCGACGTTCGGCACAGCTCGACCTGTTTCCCTCCGAGGTCATCGAGAACGTGACCGTGAGCAAGACCTTCACGCCGGACTTGCCCGGCGGCTTCTCCGGCGGCGCCATGAACATCGTGACCAAGACGTTCCCGGAGAAGTTCGTGGGGAAGGTGAGCGCGGGGCTTGCCTACAACACCCAGGCGACCGGGAACGAAGACTTCTTGACCTATCCCGGCGGCGGGCTGGACGCCTTCGCGATGGACGATGGCACGCGCGCGCTGCCCGGCGAGTTGGAAGGCGTCTCGGGTGAGGACCTGGACGAGCTCCGCCGTACGGCAACCAGCGGCAGCCAGTCGATTCCGCTGGACCAGAAAACCGCCGCGGCGCAGGAGATGGACCGGTACGTGCGTTCGTTCGGAACGCCCTACATGGGCTGGGAACGGAAGGCGCCACCGCCGGACCATGATTTTGCCGTCCTCGTGGGCGACACCGTCGAAGTCTGGGCGCGGCCCTTTGGTTTCTTCGCCGGGCTGAACTACGAACGCGATTACCGGTTCTACGAAGACGGAATCCGGGCGCGCTACGCCCCGGTGCAAGCGGGGGCGCGGCCCCAACCGTACGCCTATTTTGATGATTCCCGGTCGGTGACGGTCGCCCAATGGTCAGCGCTGGTGAACCTGGCCTACCGGCTCTCGGACCTCCACGAGCTGGCCTTCAACTTCCTGTACGTCCAAAACGCGGAGGACCAGGCGCGGCGGCAATACGGGCAGATCTCGAGCAGCGGCGAGGACCAGTTCAACGACGAGCGCCGCACGCATCTCAACACCTTGTATTGGACCGAGCGCAACCTGAACACCTACCAACTCCGCGGCCAGCATCAGATCCCGGAGCTGCATTCGTTGCAGGCGGACTGGCTCGCCTCCCTGGCCAACACCAGCCAGGACGAACCCGACCTGCGCTACCTGAATGTGATCAGCTCCCCGGTTCCGGAGTACCCCGATGGCCCCGAACGTCGACTCGACGTGGGCAACTCGAACACGCCCTTCCCCGACCGGCCGGTCCGTTACTTCCGGCACCTCGAGGACGAGAACTTCAATGGGCGCCTGGATTTTACCCTGCCCGGAGAGGACTGGAGGGCCCTCGAGTGGAAACTGAAGGCGGGCGCGTTCCTGAGCCAGTCCCAGCGCCAGTTCGAGGAACGCACGTTCACCCTCGACGGCGGCAACGGCTCCCTCGCCGATCCGGACGTGTTTCCCTACCATTACATGCTGGGGACGAACGCGCCGCCGCCCCAATTGATCACCCAGAACAACCGCCAGCGCTACACCTTCTCGCGCGCGCTCAGCTCGTTCTACGGCAACAGCGTTTACGACGGCCAACAGGACATCAGCGCCCTGTACGCCATGGGGGAGGTGCCGATCCTCGAACCGCTGAAGCTCCTCGGCGGCGTCCGTTACGAGACGACGCTCCTGGAGGTGAACTCCACCGCCTATCAATCATCGGACGTCTTCACCGGCACCATTGAACAGGGCGACCTGCTGCCCGCGGTCAGCGCGCAATGGAGCCTCCGCAGCAACATGACCGTACGCGCGAGCTTCAGCGAGACCGTCGCCCGTCCCACGTACCGGGAATTTGCGCGCTACCGCAGCTTCGACCCGGCCGGCGATCAGATCATCGAGGGAAACCCGTACCTGCGCATGACGCAGATTCAGAACCTCGATCTGCGCTGGGAGTGGTACACCGACCGGGGCGGACTGGTGTCGGTCGGGACCTTTTACAAACTGCTCACCGATCCCATCGAGAAGTTCAACGCCGGCTTGCAGGCGGACGGCACGCCGACCTGGACCTCTTCCTCCGATTTCGTGACCTTCCTCAATTCCGACGAAGCGACCGTGTGGGGCGTCGAATTCGAAGGCCGTCAGAACCTCGGCGTCTTCAGCCCGCTTCTGGATCCCTTCAGCACCGGCGTGAACTTCGCCTGGATCAACTCCGAGGTGGCACTCCAACCCGAGATCCAGCAACTCAAGTACGTCACGACCGGCGAGTGGGTGGAAACCCGGCCGCTGTACGACCAGTCGCCCTACATCTTAAACGCCGACCTGACCTACGAAAACAAGAAGTCCGGCACGACCGCCTCCCTCGTCTTCTACTATGCGGCCGAGCGACTTGCCTTGATCGTGAACAACGGGTGGGACGTGTATGAGCAGGGCGCACCCCAACTCGACTTCGTGGTCTCCCAGCGCCTCGGCCGCGGTTTCAAACTCAAGGTCAGCGCGGAGAATGTCCTCAATCCCGAGATCATCCGTTCCTACGGCGTCAGCGGACCGACAGATACGACGTACCTCTACTCCTCCTACCGGCGCGGGGTCACGCTCGGCCTCTCCTGTTCCTACGAGTTCTGAACCAGACCTTGTCGGGCGCACTACCCATGAATTTGCTCCGAAAAGCGGCGATGAATCCCCGCACTCCAGGCGCTTCGCGGCCCCGGACGTGCCTTGGAGCGGC
>CAZHUS010000193.1:0-8008 GCA_964535555.1 uncultured Verrucomicrobiota bacterium | reverse complement strand
TTTATCCGCCTTGGCGCCATGGGCTGCCTCACCGGCGTGTCGAGCGCCATGGCCCGCCCCCCATGGAGTGCGGCCTTCTCCCGGCGCTGCCGCGCTGAGAGGCCGACTGTCCGGGGAGCTGGTGTGGTGTCTCCCATGAACCGCCCGGTGAGGCACCGGGCCCACAACCTACAGGCCGGGTCCCCTGAACCGGTGAGGAGCGCGGGCTTCAGTCCGCAGAGACGTCCCTGCGCCGGCGTGGCTTCCTGCGGATTGAAGTCCGCGCTCCCAAGGCGGTTCATGCAAGACGCCGCCTTAACGCAGATCGCCCTGGCGATCCTTGACCCAGTCGATGTCGGTCTTGTCGGCCGGGGCGGCACAGACCAGGACCCCGGCATGCCGGTCGCGATATTGGACCGTCAGCCATTCGTCGCTCCGCAGCTTGCCGATCCAGCGCTTGATCTCCGAATGACCGTCGAGAAAGGCAAACCCGCAGGCGCCGTTGTGATACGTCGCCGGCACGTCGCACCAGGCATAAAGCCCGCCATAGCCCTGCAAAGTCGCGATGAAATAGCCGTCGTTGATCGAATCCGGGTGTTCGTCCAGCAGAACCAGGAGCTCCGTGGGACCGCGCTTCGCCGGGTCCGTCAGCTTCTTCCAACCGCGCCACAGGTTGAGCTGGGAAGCGTCATCGGTGGTGCCCGAGAAGGCGTTCATCGCCACACTCCGGGACCGCGCACCCCAACCCTTCGCGCGCTGCGCGGTACTGAGGTACTTGTCGGCGGGACAGTGAAAGACGTTTCGGGATGCACCGATGTAAGGGGCAATGAGCGAGTTGCTGCCCACCATGAGGTCGAAGTTCGTGTTGACGGCAGCCGTGGTCCAATCCAGCCAGCCGGAGCCGACCCAGTTGGCGGCGTCCAGCACCTTGTCATTGTTGTCGCCCGCGTACATCAGGTAGCCAAGCATCAGCTGCTTGGTGTTGTTCATGCACGAGATGCCCGTGGCCTTGGCCTTCGCCTTCGAGAGCGCCGGGAGCAGCATGCCAGCGAGGATGGCGATGATGGCGATGACAACCAGCAACTCGATCAGCGTGAAGCCGGGGCGGCGCGGCGAACCCGGGGCTTGCAGTGCGGAAGGTGCGTGTGGAGCTTTCATGGCGGTTAGGATGGACGCTACGCCACCCGCCTCGGCGGGCAAGATCGAATCCAGGGAACCACGCCGCGACGTGCGGCGGCGCCCCCTCCCAAGGGAACATAGCCGTAAGCCCTGCGCGCAAAGGAATCACCGCGCCAGGTGTGGAAGTGTGCCCCGGCCAGGCCTGCGCGTCGCTGGCGGGGGGCGATGCCGAATACGTCGCCCAGCAGCCGCAGCGCCGAAAACGACATCGAAAGCCTTGTCGTAGGCGTTGCCGCAAGTGTTACAAATGCCCATAGCCAACCTTGACGTGACTGCATTCAACCGACGAACTTCCGTCCGAGACACCGCGCTGTCCTCGGCGCGCCCGAGACAGGGTCACCACGTCTGTCCGCGATCGGGCTACCGCGTGTGCGCGCGGCGTTGACGGCTCCGCTCCAAAGGCCGACGCCCCGCCCGCGGCGCGACCACTTGCGCCTGCGAACGCACTTCCTCCCGGGAGGCGACGCCGCGCTCGTCCCGAGCCAGGGGAAACTCCCGCTCATCGAGCGGTCGTTTGGGGGAAGAACGGCCTTGGACTTGCCGCTTGGCCGCTTCGCCTTCGCGGGCGGATGTGGTTCCTCTTTGGGATTTCATAAAAAAGGAAGGCGAGTCTTCGAGAGATTGGCCGCAAGCGTCGTTTCGGGGTTTCCCTTTCTGTTTCCTGCTCACCTGCCGTCCTGTCAAACCCGTCTTCCGAGTTCTTCTCGGAGCCAACGGCGTGCCGTCTCCGGCACGCACCTCCTACGGTTGGAAACCCAGGTTTTAAAGGGCTCTTGAGGTCCGGCTCGTTCCGGGGCTCCGGCGCAATGCAAGGTTGCCGCCGGAGGCCGTGCATCCTGCACGCGGGACCGTATCCAAGACACCGGCCCGGCCCTGACGAGGCTGGGGCGGCGAACAGGTTCGACACTTGCCACGCCGGGACGATCCGTCTCAAATCTCCTTCCCATGCTTAGAACCAAGCTCGAGGGGCGCCAGTCGGAAGCTGCGGCGTCGACCTCCTCCAGCCGCCGGCTCCTGCCGCAGCTCGAGAGGGGGATCGCGCGCGCCCAGGCGAACCTCTTCCGGTTACAGCATCCGGACGGTTACTGGCTCGGTGAACTGATGGTGGACTGCACCATCGTTTGCGATTTGCTGGTGTTCAGACACTGGGATGGTTCGGTGGACCCGGAATGGCAGCGGAAAGCGGCCAACCACATTCTTTCGCTCCAGACCCCCGACGGCGGCTGGAACCTCTACCATGGCGGCCCGGCTGAGGTGAACGCGACCATCAAGGCCTACCTCGCCCTCAAGCTCGCCGGCGTGCCCGTCACGGACCCGCGGATGCTTCGGGCGCGAGCGGTGGCCCTGAGTCTTGGCGGCGTGCCGCGGCTGAACACGTTCAGCAAGCTCCAGCTGGCGTTGGTGGGGCTCTATCCGTGGAAGTATGTGCCGACGATTCCCTGCGAGGTGCTTCTCATCGGCAAATGGTTCCACGTCAATTTCTGGGACATGAGCAGTTGGAGCCGGGCGATGCTGGTGCCGCTGGCGATCATCAATCACTTCCGTCCCACCCGCCGGGTCGGCGTGGACCTGAAAGAGTTGTTCCCCGAGGGCTACCACGTCCGCGACCTGCGGCTGCCGCGCGACCCAACCCCTTTCACGTGGCGCAACTTCTTCCTCGCGCTCGACAAACTCCACAAGTTCGCGGAGATCTGGGCCAGAGCCGGGCTCCACCCGTTCCGCCGACGGGCGCTGAAGAAGGCGGAAGCCTGGATCCACGAAAGGATGGAGGGTTCCGATGGAGTCGCGGCAATCTTCCCGGGAATCCTCAACTCGCTCACCGCGTTCAAGGCCCTTGGTTATTCCCCGGATCATCCCGCCGTGATTCGGTGCGAAGAACTGCTCCGCAAGCACCAGCATGAAACCGCCGACCGCGCCTGGATTGAACCCTGCCTCTCGCCCGTCTGGGACACGGCGATCGTGGCGATCGCCATGCGTGAGTCCGGCGTCGCGGAGGATCACCCCGCGCTGAAGCGCGCCACCGAATGGCTCATCGGCAAGGAGATCCGGTTCCGGGGCGACTGGCACCACAAGAACCCCGCCGACGTGGAGCCCAGCGGCTGGGTGTTCGAGTTTGAGAACAAATGGAGCCCGGACGTCGATGACACGGCGATGGTGCTCCTGGCCCTGCGGCAGACCGCCACGGACAATCCCGAAGTCCGGGACGCGTGCTATCGCCGGGGTTTGGACTGGATGATGACCTTCCAATGCAAGGACGGAGGGTGGGCGGCCTTCGACAAAGACTGCACGAAGAACATCCTCGAGAAGGTCCCCTTTGCGGACCACAACGCCATGCTGGACCCCGAATGCGCTGACATCACGGCGCGCATTCTGGAGGTGCTGGGTTACGAACGGGAGAGGTTCCCGCGGGACCACCCGCAGGTGGTTCGGGCCCTGGAATACATCCGCCGCAACCAGGAGGACGACGGCTCGTGGTACGGTCGCTGGGGCGTCAATTACATCTACGGGACCTGGCAGGTGTTACGCGGGTTGCACCGCCTCGGACTCGACATGGGCGAACCCTGGCTGCGCAAGGCAGGCGCGTGGATCGAAAGCGTGCAACACGCCGATGGCGGCTGGGGCGAGCGCTGCGACACGTACGAGGATCCCGTTTTCAAGGGGCGCGGACCGAGCACCGCCTCGCAAACGGCTTGGGCAGTCATGGCCTTGTGCACCTTCGGCGACCCGAATCGGCCCAGCCTCGTCCGCGGGATCGAGTACCTCCTCAACACCCAGAACTCCGACGGTTCCTGGACCGAGGACGAAACCACCGGAACCGGGTTTCCCAAAGTCTACTACCTCAAGTACGACATGTACCGGAACAGCTGGCCACTCCTCGCGTTTGCGACGTATCGGAAACTCTGCGAGGGGGGCGAAGCGCCTTTGGATGGCAACTTGCCGGACTTGGTTTCCTCGCGAATCTCCCGCGGCCTGGCCACGGCCGGCTGAACCGATTGTATGGCGCGTTTCAACCCACGGATCCACGGACTGAAGCTGCTCAAGCGGACAGGGGCGCTTCTCTTCCTCCTGTCCCTGTCCGGCTTTGCGGTTTCAGAAGCGGCACCCGGCCCAAGCGGCGCCAGCCGCCCCAACATCCTTCTGATTCTCGCCGACGACCTGGGCTTCTCCGATGTGGGCGCCTATGGCGGGGAGATCGCGACGCCGAACCTCGACCGCCTGGCGGCCAATGGCCTCCGCTTCACCCGGTTCTACAACACGGCCCGTTGCTGGCCCACCCGCGGCGCGCTCCTGACCGGCTATTACCCCCAACAGATCCGGATGGACCCGCCTCGAGGGCGCTTTCCGGACTGGACGCGCACCGTGCCGCACCGGTTGAGGCCCCTGGGCTACCGCTGCTATCACGCCGGCAAGTGGCATGTGCACGCGGCACCCCGCTCGGTTGCGGACGGCGGTTTCGATCACTCCTACCGGGTCGAGGATCACGACCGGAACTTCAATCCGGTCCATGTAATCGAAGACGACCAGAAGCTCCCGCCGGTGCCCGCCGGCACGGGTTACTACACGGCCACGGCGTATGCCGATCGCCTGATCACTTACCTCAAGCAGCATGTGAACGAGCACCCGGACAAGCCGTTCTTCGCCTATCTCGCGTTCACCACGCCTCACTTTCCGCTGCAGGCCCCCGCTGAGGATGTGGCCCGGTACCGCGATCGGTACGTGGCGGGCTGGGACCGAATCCGCGCGGAACGCTACGAACGATTGAAGGCGCTGGGGATCGCCCAAAGCGATCTGCCGCCAGCGGAACCGCTCCTGCGGGCTCCAAGTGGCAAGCCCGGCATCGAAAAGGAAATCGGACCTGGGGAGATCGCCTATGCCGTTCCGTGGGAGCAGTTGACCGCCGTGCAGAAGCAATTCCAGGCGACGAAAATGGCCGTGCACGCCGCCATGGTGGACCGGCTTGACCAGGAGATCGGCCGGGTACTGCAGCAGTTGCGGGAGATGAAAGCACTGGAGAACACGCTTATCCTGTTCCTTTCCGACAACGGTGCCAGCGCCGAGATCCTCATCCGCGGCGACGGCAATGACCCCGCCGCCCCACCCGGCTCTGCCGGATCGTTTCTCTGTCTTGGACCGGGCTGGTCCACGGCGTCGAACACTCCCTTCCGCCGGCACAAGATCTGGGTGCACGAAGGCGGCGTGAGCACGCCGTTGATCGTCCACTGGCCCGCCGGCATCTCAGCGCGCGGTGAGCTCCGCCATGAGGTGGGCCATGTCGTGGATCTGGTACCCACCCTGTTGGAACTGGCCGGCGCGGCCGCGGCCGAACCCGATGCCGGGACACCACCCTTCCCCGGACGCAGCCTGGTCCCGGCGTTTTTGAAGCCCGCCCCACGCGAGCGGGACTACGTCTTCTTCCACCATGCCGGAAATCGCGCCTTGAGAATGGGCGACTGGAAAGTCGTGTCCTCGAAGGAATCCACGAACACTTGGAGCCTTTACCATCTCGCTTCGGACCGCGCCGAGAGCCTCGACCTGGCGGGCGAGCAACCGGAGCGGTTGCGGGCAATGACCCGCCGCTGGCAGGAGCTCGAAGCCGGTTTCCGTCTGTCCGAATAGAAGGTGGCCGGCCAACGTGCCGGGCCGAGGCTGTGCCCAGCAGCGGACTGGTTGGTTGGCTGAACGGCTAAGGGCAGCATCGCGGCAGCCGACATGGTTCCCCGCGGCCCACCTCGGCTCTCCATATTAAACCACGCAAAGCGGGGATGAATCCCCGCACTCGAGGTGCGTCGCGTTTCCGGGACTCCATCCGCCCTGCGCAACGCGTCTGGAGTGCGTCCGGTTCACCGGACCTCCCAGGTTCACGATGCCCGGGTGCGCGCCGACATCGGCGGGCAGCGGAGTGCCCGCCCTACCTTTCCGAGGAGATGGCCGGGTTGCGGGATTGGCTCGTGAAGCCTAAGATGCGTCCACGATCAACATCTCGACCATGACACCATCTCACCTGCGTCGACTTCCGGTCCGGTCCTGGATTGCCAAAACCGTGGTCCTGGCCGCCTTGGCCACCCTGAGCGGACCGCTCCGCGCCCAGGACGCGCTGTACAACGGCTTTGATTTCGACACCGAAGGCTGGGGTCGCGGCTGGGGCCTGGAAGGGCCCGTGATCGACTGGGACCCGACCATCGACGCGAAGAACGACCCGGCGTCAGGCTCGCTCCGCGTGACGGTCGAATGGGCGTCCTCGACGGCATGGCAGGAGTACGTCCTTCAACGCGCTGCCGGCTTCGACTTCACCGGGTACGCGAAGGTCGCCTACGACGTGAAGGTCGATTCCGCCTCGATTCCCTCCACGAGCGGCGACTACAACCTCACGCAACTCGCGCTCCGGAGCGAGGGCTGGGGATGGAACGGATGGCTGACATCCCAGACCATCCCGGGCACGGACTGGGTTCACGTCGAGGAATTGCTGCCCGCGGGATTCTCCTCCATTGTGGCCATGAACATCGGTTTCGGCGGAAGTGACTTCGCCGGCCCGATCACGTACTGGCTGGACAATGTGGTTTTCATGGGCGCGGAGAACGAGCCTCCGCCCGCCATGGGCATCGACCGGGCGACGCCGGGCCTCGAGGTCATTGCCACGGGCGCCCAGTACCAACGGCAATCGATCCGCACGACCGAACCGACGTTTTCCTGGGTGAATGCCGGCGGACCGGTGGAATACGCGCTCACGATCGCCAAGCCTCCGCCGGCCGGATCCGCGAACTTCTTCGCCTATGCCTGGTTGATCGGCACCGACAAGATTGACCCCGGCACCTCCCCCGATTGGGATGAACCCCATGGCGTCTTCCTCGAGATCCGTCCCACGGCTGCCAA
The DNA here is from genome assembly GCA_964535555.1 of uncultured Verrucomicrobiota bacterium. GTDB lineage: Bacteria > Verrucomicrobiota > Verrucomicrobiia > Limisphaerales > J093 > DSVZ01. Next base: position 979 of record CAZHUS010000193.1, on the reverse strand, counting down.
CACCTACGACGCATTGCTCAGTTTCAAGCTCAACGCCCCCGGAGCGCACGGGACCCGCTTCGAGCCCGCGGGGCTCCTGGCCCAGATCACAAACCTCACCTCGGTCGCCGGCACGTGGACAATCGTGATGAACGGGCTGAACGCCAGGCTGCAAACCCCCGACGGACAGACCGGGGAAGGCACCTTGCCGGCCGAGGCGCCTGAGGCGTTCGGAAACGCGTTCTTCGCCATCGGTGCCCAGATGGACGACACCGCCAGCCGCAACCGCGCGTACGTCTTCGAGCGGATCCACATCACGGGCCCGGGCGATCGGATGCCGATGCTCGATCAGGACTTCACTGCGCTCGAGGCACTCGACCCGACCGTGTGGGTTAATCGCGCACAGGATGTTTCCGGGATCCAACTCGTGCCGGCGAACACCGCTTACCGTCTGAACTGGACGGCGCCGGCGGCAGGATACGAATTGCGCGCGAGCAGCGTGGTCACGGGCGGAAGTTGGACGGACAGCGCCCTGCCCGTCGTGATCGCCGGACCGCGCAAGGTTGTCTACGTCCCAGCCAGCGCCCTGCCTTCGGCGAACGCGGGCTTTTTCGAGTTGCGAAAGCCGTAAGCCCAGTGGCCATGAACCGGGGAGGAGCGCGGGCTTCAGCCCGCAGGGACGTCCTTTGGCTGGCGTGGCTTCCTGCGGACTGAAGTCCGCGCTCCGGGGGCGGTTCATGGGAAGCATTGACGCCAAACCGTTGCGGAGCGCGGGCTTCAGCCCGCAGGGACGTCCTTTGGCTGGCGCGGCTTCCTGCGGACTGAAGTCCGCGCTCCTGGGGCGGTTCATGGGACGCATTGACGCCAAACCGTTGCGGAGCGCGGGCTTCAGCCCGCAGGGACGTCCCCTGGCTGGCGTGGCTTCCTGCGGACTGAAGTCCGCGCTCCGGGGGCGGTTCATGGGAAGCATTGACGCCAAACCGTTGCGGAGCGCGGGCTT
>CAZHUS010000192.1:0-8069 GCA_964535555.1 uncultured Verrucomicrobiota bacterium | reverse complement strand
GCCAACCGCTGGATGAACGTCGCCCGCAAATGTGGACAGTTTCCACATTTGAAAATCCCCCGCTCGACCCTCTACCTCCTCGCCGCCGACTCCACCCCGGACACTCTCCGGGATGAATTCGTGCGGCGGGTCGAGGCAGGAGAACCGCCCATGACGCACGCGGAACTCAAAGCCGAAATCCAGTCGCACCGTCCAGAACCTGCCTCCCCCGGCAACCCGTCCGCGCCCAAGGCAGCGGCCCCGAGCCTCCGCGAGGAAATCCTCGCCTGCCTCGATCAGGCGGCGAGCTTGCTCAACGGCAAGAACGCGGCGGCGTTGAACGCCCTGGAATCCGCACGCAACCTCGTTGTCGGTCTCAACGAGTGACGCTCGTGACATGAACCCACTGCATTGGGTCTTGGCGAACCTCCAGCCGACCACCAGCGGCACACCCAATCAGGTGCCCGGCGATTCTCGGCTTCGAGGAGGAAAAGCGCCGGGCGCGTCGGTGACCATCCCGTGCGACCGGGAGCCAGGGGCACGGGGGACCGAACCACCCGTTCGCTCGGGGCGCTTTTCAGGTCGGTTGCTCTTGCGCTCGGAGGGGGCCGCGCGGCCCCATCGCGATTCCGTGCCCCGGATCTCGGACCCCCACGGAATCGACGCCGGCAATAGCAAGTCCCCGGCCGCGGAATCCGATTCGAGTCCCCAGCGCCCGCGAGTCAGTCTTCCTGCCACGGCCCGGGAGGCCAGCCGGGGCTTCAGATAATCCAGGCCGACCGCCAGCGACGCGTCAACGGTTAGCCTGCTCTTGGCTGCCATTCCGGACTGTGTGGGGATCGTCTCCTTGAAGGTGGGCGAGTCCTTCGCGGATGGCGGGGATCAGAATCTCGAGACACTCCCGCACCGCGGCGGGCTTGCCGGGCAAGTTGACGATCAAGGATCGCCCGCGGGTGCCCGCCGTGGCGCGCGAGAGGATTGCCGTGGGGACCCGGGCGAGCGACTGCATGCGCATTGCTTCGCCAAAACCGGGCAACTCGCGCTCGAGTACGGTCCGCGTGGCTTCCGGTGTGACGTCGCGGACCGTAATGCCCGTTCCGCCGGTCGTGATCACCAAGTCGCAGGCAGCCACGTCGGTGAACTCTCGGAGCTTCGCGGAGATCAGGGCCGCCTCGTCCGGCACGATTGTGGCGGTGCACTCGACGTCCACTCCCAGGGCTTCACGGAGCAGTCGCTCAATCTCCGGCCCGCTGCGGTCTTCGTAGATCCCCGCGCTGGCGCGGTCGCTGACGGTGATGCGGCCGATCTTCATTGCCTGGTCTTCTCCAGGACACGCACGCCTTCGATCCGCATGGTCTTGTCCACGGCCTTGCACATGTCGTAGAGCGTGAGCGCGGCCACGCTGGCTCCAGTCAGGGCCTCCATCTCGACTCCGGTCTGGGCGGAGGTTTCCGCGACGCAGGTCACTTCGATGGCAGCCCGTTTCACCCGGAAAGTCACGACCACCTGGCACAAGGCCAGCGGATGGCAAAGCGGAATCAGTTCCGCCGTCCGCTTCGCTGCCTGGATGCCGGCGACTTGCGCCACCGTCAGGACGTCTCCCTTGGGCAAGGCCTGCTGTTTCAGCGCGCGAATGGTGGCGGAGGCGCAGACCAGGGTGGCTGTCGCCACGGCGCGCCGGCGCTGAACCGGCTTGCCGCCCACGTTCACCATGCGAGCCAAACCGGACCCGTTGAGATGCGAGAATCGTTTCGGTGGACTCATACGGCTTCCTCCGTCGGCGTGAACTCCACGCGAGTCCCGGCCGCCATTGTCGCAGCTCCTGCTGGGACCCGGATGAGCGCGTTGACGGTGGCCAGAGAGGTCAGGTCACCCGAACTGCCCCAGCGCAGCGGCATCAAGACGGCCAAGCCCTCGTGCAGTTTCCGGCGCGCCGGCCAGAACGTCTCCCGGCCGTTCCCTCCGCCATGCAGATCGATCGCGAGACGGCCGGTGTGAAACAGCGGCAGGGCGGCGCGGCCGGTCAGGATGCGGAGGGCGGTGCGGACATACAGATTCAGACACACGAAGTGCGCCAGGGGGTTGCCCGGCAGACCGAAGGCCAGCGTCGTCCCACGCTGAGCCACGATGAGCGGCTTGCCCGGACGCGTTGCCGTCTTGCTGACATGGATCGTGAACCCCAGCGTCTCCAAAACCCCCCGCGTGAAGTCGTGCTCGCCCACGCTCGCGCCACCGGAGATGAGCAGCAAGTCAGCGCCGGCGACGGCGGATGCCGGATGCCGGATGGCGGACGTCACAGACGCGGCATCCTCAGCGACGCGCCGCTGCTGCGGCACGATTCCCCAGCCCACCAGGAACGCCCTCACCAGCGTCGAGTTTGAATCGCGGATCTGCCCGCGTGCCGGCATTTGCGCGGGTGGGACGATCTCGTTGCCCGTCGCCAAATGCAGCACGCGCGGCAGCCGCGTCACCAACGGTTGGGCGCAGCCCACACTGGCGAGCAGGGCGAGCGCGCCCGGCTGCAAGACAGTTCCCGCCGGCACCAACGCTTCCCCGGCGCGCGCGTCCTCCCCGCGAAACCGGATGTTCGGTTCGGCGTCACGACGAACCACCACCACCCATTCGTCCTCTCGCCGCGTGTCTTCGCGCATCACCACCTGCAGGTCCTCGCCTGGCAGCGCACCGCCGGTAGCGAGACGCACCGCCTCGCCCCATTGCAGCCGGCACGGCTTCCAGTCGCCGGCCCGGATGTCGTCAACGACCCGGAACCGGGAGGCGGGATCGTCGCAGCGCACCGCGTAGCCGTCCACGGACGAACGGTCGAAGGGCGGCTGGTCCTCCGGAGCGCAAACCGGCTCCCGCAAGACTCGTCCGGACGCCTCCTCGAGGGGCACGCGGGCAAGGTCGAGCGGATGGCAGAGCTGGGCCAGCAGGGCGAGCACTTCCGCGGCACTGACGGCGTGGCTGTTGGCAACCGGGCCGCTCATGGGGTTCTTGTGGCCTGCAACTCCGCGGCCGTGAGGGCCCGGCATTTCCAGATCGGGACGTCCTCCTTTAGCCGGTCCATCAAGCCGGTCGCCAGGGCAAAAGCCTCGGCCCGGTGCGACGACGCGACCACGAGTTGGATAGCCGCCTCGCCAACCGGCACGAGCCCCACGCGATGCGTCACCCTGACGTAAAGGCAGGGCTGCGTTGCCGCTAGATCCCTGACGATGCGGTGCAGCAGGTTCTCGGCCATGGGCGAGTACGCCTCGTATTCGAGCGCCGCAATGGGCTGCCCCCCTTCCTCGCCACGGACGAGGCCGGCAAACTCCACGACCGCGCCGGCCCGGGCTGCGAGTTCCGCCGGCAGGTCGCGGCGCAGTTCGATGGGCTGCGCGGTGATGGTGATGTCCACGCGCACAAGTCAGCCCCCAGACACCGGCGGGATCAGCGCCAATTCATCGGCGTCGGTGAAGCTGGCGTCCTGGCCGACGTATTCCGAGTTTCGGGCGAGCCGGACCGAACTGCGAAACCGGGCGAGGTCTGGATAAGCCGCGATGAGCTGGCGCCAAAGCGTGTCGGTGTCCGCACGCTCGCTGGCGAGGTTCATTTCGGCGCAACCGGTCACGCCTTTGAGATGGGCAAAGAATAGAATGCGCATGCTATTTGCTTGTGAGGATGAGCTTGGCCGCAGCAATCCACAAAACCAGGGCGAGTGCCCGACGGAAACCGGTGGTGTGCCAGCGCTTGACACCGAACTGCGTGCCCAGGAGGGCGCCAGCAATACCGAGCGCGACCGCACCGGCGAACACCGGTTGCCACACCAGGGCCTGGCCGGCAAGACCGACCAGACCGGCCACCGAGTTGACCACAATGAACAGGGCGGATACGCCGCCCGCGACCTTGGCCGCCGTCCAATTCAGCATGAGCAACAGCGGCGTGAGAAACACTCCGCCGCCGATGCCCGTCAACCCCGCGAGGAAGCCCAGTCCGGCGCCGGTCAGCAGCGCGATGGGCCAGTCCGGCTGCCGCGTAGGGGCATCCACCGCCGCCCGCCTTCCCCAGCCCAGAAGCCAGCCCGCCGCAGCCAGGGCGGCAGCCAGCACGAGCGCATACCCCCGCCCGTCCAGATGCAGTCGGCTGCCCATCCAGGCAGAGGGAATGGATGCGGTGGCGAGCGGCCAGAAGATGTGTGCGTCGAAGAATCCGGCGCGTTGAAACCGCCCAAAGGCGATGCCTGCCACCACGCAGTTCATCCAGAGCGCGCCCGGTCGTGCCACGACTGGCGCCACGCCGAGCAACGCCGCCGCCGCCAGGTAGCCCGTCGCCCCGCCGTGCCCCACCGAGGAGTAGAGGCACGCCACCACAGCCACGGCAGCGAGCAATCCCACGGTTTGATACGCCGACAACTCAGGCACAGTCCGAGTTTAGCAAGGCTGGCAGCAGGGACGTTGACCTGGGTCAGGGCATCCCGGGCGGCGGAATCGCTGGCCATAGTGCCACGGGGGTAGGTCGATGGTCGCCCCTGCAAGTTCGAGCAAACCCGTCTGCGTGGCCCACGCGGCGATCTGCTCCGGCTGGGGGCGAATCCCCATGCCCGGCCCGCGCGGCGTGGCCGGGTCGTACCGCCAGTGGATGACAAGCACCCAGCCGCCGGGACGTACCGCCTGCGCCGCCGCAGTGAGGAGCCGAACCGGATCTTCGCAGTGAAGGATGTTGAACAGCAGGCACGCGTCCCTCAACTCGGGGGTCCCCCCGAAGCCGTCGCGCAACACGTCGCGTCGCTCACACCGCACGTTCTTCAGGCCGGCGGCGGCGACCCGCTGCTGCGTGCGCTCCACCAAGGCAGGTTCTATGTCCAGGGCCTCGACGATCCCGGAGACGCGCCGCGCGACAGGAATTGTGAACGTGCCGTAGCCGCAGCCCAACTCGACGACGCCGGAGAGCCGGGCATCCACTTCGAGCCGTTCCAGGATCAGCTCCACGTCCAGCAGCGTCTCCCAGTAAGCCTCTTCCGGCATGCCGCTCTCGCGCAGTCTCATAATCGGCCTCGGGTCACACGGATGCGCATGTACCCGACGGTGGATTTCACTTCAACGGCAACCGGCCCTTCGAGCGCGTGGCTGAAGTCCTCCAGAAAGCCGCGAGCACAGCGTCAACGTGCCTAACGTCGCACAATCCAAAGGAGACCATGCCGCGGTGGTTCACCGCGGCTTCCCGGGTGCGTTCAACGATGGCCTCCAGGCCCAGTTGGGGCGGTCCGTTGTACTCATGACACGTGGTGACCGAACTCAGACAAGTAGCAGGGCGGGCTCGAACCCTCCAGGATTTCTCCGTCCGCAGCGCTGGCCGATGGGCTGGGAGGTGACACCGGCCCAGAATCGCGGACGGTTGCAGGCGCGGGTGCTGGCTTGGCGCGGCCCGCAAACCCGCGGTCGTCGAGGATTCGCTGGAGCACTCGGGTCGCTGCCGCCGGATCGAAATCCTCGTGCATTCGCTTCTCAATCGCCTGTTCGCTCCCTCGCTCGCACTCACGCAGGGCTGCCGAGGGCGAGCACCCGCGGAAACAGGACGTTGTTCTCCTTGTGAACGTGCTGATGCATGTTGCGCTCCAACCGGGCCAGCGTGTCATACATCGCGCGGAATGTGTTGCACGCCCAGTCGGGCGGCGTGTAACGGTCGGTCGATTCCGCGAAGCGCGTCAGGGCCGTGCCGGCGTTCTCGTGCTCGGACTCCAGCTTGGCCAACGATTCCTTGAGCATCGTCGCTGCCTCGGCCCGGTTGCCGTTGGCCGATTCCAGCCGGCGGATGGCCGGGAAGACCTGCCGCTCCTCTTCCTCCGTGTGAGTGGTGATTTCCGCCTGGAACGACTCGAACATGCGCCGCACGTCATGCAAACGCGGCTCGTGTTCGCCATGCACGGCCGCGACCTTCCGGGTCATGAAATCCAGCCGTGGCAACTCCTCGCGCAGGTAGTCGTGGTGAGCGCGCTCGATGTGATCGCAAAGCGCGGCCAGACTCATCGCTTCGGGGTCGGCCTCCGCCGCGTCCGGCGCGCCGTCCAGCGCGGCCAGCATGGCGATGACCGTGCCGGCATCGAGCTGCCTGCCGCGGCAAACCTCGGCCAGCGGCTTCTTGCCGCCGCAGCAATAGTCGATTCCGAGCTTCTCGAAGAGGCGTGCCCGGGCGGGCACGGCGCGGACGAGCTCCCCGACGGTGGTCTCCGGGGTGATGTGGGTCGGGTTCATGGTGGACAGATGGTTCATGTTCGACGGATCGCAGGATGCCAACCTTCAAGCTGCATTGCAAATACATCTTTAGTCTTGAACCGGCTTTGCCGCGCCGCCATTCTACGGGGCCATGCAACTGAGCGGTTACACCGACTACTCCTTCCGCGTGCTCATGCAGGCCGCGTTGCGGCGTCCGGACCGAGCCACCGTGGACGAAGTGGCCGGGACGTTCGGCATCTCCCGGCATCACTTGGTCAAGGTCGTCCATGATCTGGGACGCAACGGGTACTTGCAGACGCAGCGTGGCATCGGTGGCGGCTTCACGCTGGCGCGGTCGCCCGAGGAAATCCGGCTGGGGGACATCGCGCGATTGGGAGAGGAGAGCGAGACGGTGATCGAATGCCAGGACAAGCAGAACCAACCGTGCCGTCTCGCTCCCGGCTGCCGCCTCAAAGGTGTGCTGGATGAAGCCGCCGCCGCGTTTTTCGGCGTGCTGGACGGCTATTCGCTGGCGGACCTCATCCGGCAGCCAGCCAAAATGCGGGCCGTACTCCGGATTTGATCCGATGCACCGGAGCCGGGCTCATATCCTCAACCCCGGTTCCCTCGATCACGGAGACGGGCCGCTCGCATTGCTGCGATCAAGCCCGCGCCTTGATCCGCGTGAGGTCGGCCGGCCGGTTCCAGTTGGCGAATTGAATGTCATCCGCCAATGAAACCGGAAAGGCTCTGAGGGCCCCCTCTTTGAGGCAGGCGGCGGCGAAGTCGCGCGCGGCGTAGCGGGATCTGGCGAGGGCTTCGCAGGCAAGCGCGTGACAGCGCTTGGGGTAGATGGCGGCCAGCGGCTCGAGGTTTCCTGCCCGCTTCGGCACCGCGCCCGTCTGGCGGTCACAACGCGCTGCCAACCCGACCAAGAACGCACTCGTCATCGCCGCCAGATCCACCGCGAGCACCAGCAACAGGTCGGCATTGCACGCGTGCAATGCCCGCTCGATGCCGCCGAGAGGGCCGAGGCCCGCCTCCAGGTCGTGCAGCACACGGCAGCCCAAGGCGGAATAATCCACGTCCGCACGGCCGGAGATGAAGGTCTGGGCGGGATCCAGTTCCTGCACGAGGGCAATCTGGCGGGCGAGCAACGGCCGTCCGTCCACCGGCAGCCAGGCCTTGTCGCGGCCCATGCGCAGCGACCGGCCGCCGGCCAGGATCACGGCGCTGAGTGTGGGCCGTTCGCGCGGCTGCATGCTTCAGACCTCCGCCCGCAGCACGCCGTCCGTGAGGATGCGGGCTCGCAGACCCCCGTTTCCTTTCAGCCAGCCCTCCGCCCGCTGGTCGCGGAAGGCGTTGTTCATCCAGTAGCACGGGCGACATTCCTCGGTGCCGGCGAACCGAAGGCCTTGGATTTCAAATTCCACGCCGACCAACGTGTTCAGGTCCACCTCGGCCGTGATGACGTTGCGCCGCGTGGCGGAGGGATGGGCCTCCGGCAGGCCGAGTTCGTCGCGCAGGCGCTCCAGCACCTCGCTGGCAAAGAACGTGATCTGGCCTTTGTAATCCGGCTTGTGATCGAGGTAGCGGTCCCCGCGGATGCCGCGCCCGGCCAGGCACTCGATCGACTCGACCTCGAGGATCGGGTGGCTGCCCGGCGGTTGGCCGTGCTGGCCGTAGTAATTGTGCCCCGGCGAGATGAAGAGGTGGCAGATCCGAATCATCAGGATCGAACCGTTTGTGGGTGTGCTTAATCCACCACCGCACAACGGCGAAGAGATCGTGCGCCATTTCGGAACAGACACATTGATGCGGATCAAGCCTCACGCCCACTCAGGCTGACATTCCCCCATACTGACTGAGTTTTCGTGTTTGTTCGTCAATGATCGCAAG
>CAZHUS010000191.1:0-8108 GCA_964535555.1 uncultured Verrucomicrobiota bacterium | reverse complement strand
CACGTCCGGGGCCGCGAAGCGCTTGGAGTGCGGGGATTCATCCCCGCTTTTCGGGTCAGGTTCATGGGAAGAGCATCGACGCCACACGATCTTGCGCGCATTGTGGCCATGAACCTGCCATCCCAGGTAGGGCGCGCCGTCCTCTGCGCGCCGAACTCGGCGGGCAACGGAGTGCCCGCCCTACCTGGCGGCGCTTCATGGGTGGCCGCCATGAACCGATTGCGCCGGCTGCGGTCCCTCGAAGGATTTCGGCGTCGCCGGCGTGTATGGTCCTGATGACAGCTGCACCTGCGATGAAACCAGCCCGCCTCCGTGGCATGGCCGCTTGCGGAATGGTCCTGCCCCTGGCCTCGACCCTTCTGCAGGCCCAGGCCCCTTCGACACCGCGCCTGCCCGAAGCGATCCCCGCGGCCCAGGCACGACCAGGGTCTCCCCCGCCTCCCGTGAAGTTCTACACCGAGGCCACGCTCCACACGAATGCCACGTTTTTGGCCGAGGGCCAGCCTGTCGGCGCCACCCTGCCGCCGCCTCCCGCGATGCCCGATTCCGTGGGCACGATCCCGCCCGGGCAACCGCTGTTCATGGTCGTTGATCCTACGACCGGTCAACCGATTGCCGCCGACCCGGAGATCCGCTTCGATCTCCAGTTCGAAGGCGGCACACCGGCGGAACTGGTCGAAGCGATCGAGCAGGCGGGCGTAGGAACCCTGAATGTGATCATCCCGCGTGACCTCGCGGACACCGAGATCCCGGCCATGCGCGTCAAGCACGTCACGGTGCCGCAACTCTTCGAGGCGCTCACCGTAGCGAGCCGGAAGACGGTCACGTGGACCTACGACTCCGGCTTCGCGCCATACGCCGGCCCGCGTCAGTACCAGCAGAAGGAAACCAGTTTTGGTTTCCGGACCCAAGGCCAGCCGAGCGCCACCTCGATCTGGACTTTCTACGCCGAACGGCCTCCGGTGACGACCTCGCCGCCACCCGTCCCGAAGGTGGTGCGGTTCTACCAGCTCGCGCCTTATCTCGACCAGGAGCGCTACCGCGTGGATGACATCACGACAGCGATCCAGACGGGCTGGCGGATGCTGGGCGACGAGGACCCGCCGACCCTCAACTTCCACAAGGACACCAAGCTGTTGATCGCCTTGGGCACACAGTCGCAGCTCCAGATGATCGAAGAAGTCCTCAGTCAACTGGGCCCGCGGGGGTCGGCACCCTCCGTCGGATCCGTCCCGTCCGTCCGACAACCGACGGCGCCTCGACTGGTGGCGCCGCCCGAGGCCGTTGCCCCGCCCGCACCCGCGGCGGTTCCACCCAAGCCTTGATGCGGAACGGATCCTGTACGACCGTCGGCCACACGTGGAAGCCTGTCCGGCACAACTGCTGACGACCGCTGCGACCGCCCCGGCGCTGGCCGGCCCGCGGGATGAGGTCGCTCAGCTCACCGCGCGCCTGCAGGCCGGCGAGGAGGCGGCGTGGCGGGAGTTTCACGCGACGCATCAGCACCGCTTGCTCCGTTACCTGTTGGTGGTGACCCGGGGCGACGAGGATCTGGCTCGCAACGCCCTGCAATCCGCTTTCGTTCGCGCCGTGCGGCATATCCGGCGCTTCGAATCGGAGGCCGCGCTCTGGAGCTGGCTCACGGTGCTGGCCGTGAGCGCCGTCCGCGATGAACGTCGCAAGCACCGCCGCTACCTCGCCTTCCTGGACCGGTGGTTCGCATGGCTGAGCACCACGCCCCGGCCGGTTCGTCCTGCCGATCCCGAAGACCGGTTGGACAACGTATTGACCGACGTCCTCGGTGAGCTCCCGGACGAGGACCGGTGGCTGGTCGAGAGCAAGTACTTCGACGAGCAATCGGTGCGTGAGATCGCCGGCGTGCTCGGCGCTTCCGAGAAGGCGGTGGAATCGCGGCTCACCAGGTTGAGACGACGAATCAAGGACCGACTACTGATGCGATTGCGCGATGAACCGGAGAACTGAAGACCTGTGGAACGGCGTGCTGGCTGAGTTGCTTCCCCCCGACGCCGCCGTCCGCTCGCTCGAGGCGATGTTGCGCGAAGTGTCCCGCCAGCAGCGTCGTCGGCGCACCTGCCGGCGCTTGAGTGTCGTCGTGCCTCTCCTGATGCTCGCCGCCTGGACGGCGCTTCGCTCCCTGCCGCCCGCCGTTCCCCTGACGTCTTCCCATGAACCGCCCCCGGAGCGCGGACTTCAGTCCGCAGGAAGCCACGCCGGCCAACGGACCTCCCTGCGGGCTGAAGCCCGCGCTCCTCACCGGTTCATGGCCACGGAGCAGGTCCAAACGGAACAGGCCGCCACCCAGGCGGTCGCGTCGCGGCCGCACCGGTCCGACCCGGTGCTCATGCTCGCCACGCGTCCGCTCCCCGCCTCGCAGATCGTCTCCACCGACCGGATGACGAGTCACGTGAAGATCGTGGAGACCGCCGCCGGCGTCACGACGACACTTCCATCTGCCCCGTCCCCCACGGCTTGGGTCACGACCGCGGGGGAAACGGAGCGTGCCCTGCTGCTGGATGACGAGGGCCTGCTGGCGCTGTTGGCCGGTCGATCCGCAGCGCTCGTCGGGGTCGGGTCCGGAACCCGCATTGTGCTCGCGGACACGGAGGCGCGGACGAGCGGCCTGTAAGAGCCTTTGCGGCGAGCCCGGTGAGTCACCTCCGCAGTCGCCCACCGCGTCGCCGGACTGGAAAGTCCGGCGCACCGGCAGGCTCGAAAGCCTGCCCTACGCCTGGTAGGGCGGGCACTCCGCTGCCCGCCGCTCCGGCGCGGAAGGGGCTGCGCGCCCTTGCCTTGAACCAGGATCGCCCGGTGAGGGCACCGGGCCTACAGCGGCACCCTGGCGGGACCGATAGTAGACTCCGACGTTGCCGACGCGGAGCACCAGGCGGCTCCCGGTCTTCTCCGCCAGTTCGGGCGCGAGACGCTTCTTCTCCTCCTTGAACGACTCGAACTTCACTTTGACGAGTTCGTGCGCTTGGAGCGCCTCGTCCAAGGCAGCCAGGAACTCCGGTGTGACGCCGGACTTGCCAATCCACAGGAGCGGGCGCAACCGCTGGGCGGCGGCCTTCAAGTCGCGGAGCCTCGGCTCCCCGCCGGGCAGGGAGGCAGGAGCCCGCGTCGGTTCAGGCGAGTTCGGTTGTGGGGTGGCCATCGCCATCTGCCCGGGTCAGCCCGGAGTTGGGCGCCGATCCCGATGCTTCGACCTGCAGGCCGCATTCCCTGCGGAGCACGTCGTTGAAGATGCTGCGGATCTGGTCTACGAGCGGGCTGCCGAGGAACACATGGCCGTCCAGAGACGGCACGTCAATGATGCCGTGAGCGCTGTTCGTGAGGAAGAGGGCATCGGATCCCTTGACGAGGTCGATCTTGGTCAACCGCTTCTTCACGGGAATCTGCAAGCCCGCGCAGATCTCGAGCACCACGGCGCGCGTCACGCCCGGGAGCACACCGACGGCCGTCGGCGAGGTGTAAGCCACCGAACCGCGCGTCCAGAACAGATTGGCGCTCGCGGCTTCGGCAACCTCGCCCTGGGTGTTCACGAGCAAGGCCTCATCGGCCTCCGCGTCCTCGGCTTCGCGGCGGGCCATCACCTGGAGCAGCTTGTTGCCGGTCTTGTGCGAGGCCAGGCGATCGGCGGGGGGCAACCGGAACGAAGACGTCACCAGCCGCCAGCGCGTCGGGTTCGCGGGATCGATCGCCCCCGCAGGTTCCATGGTCATCACCAGCGTTGGATCCTTGGCCTGGGCGGGGGAGTAGCCACGCGGACCCTGACCCCGCGACAGCGTGAGGCGCAGCAGCGCCGACTCGAGTTGGTTGGTCTCCACCAACCGACGCGCGGCGTCACGCAATTCGTTCGTCGCTACCGGACAGCGAATACCCAGGTACTCACAGCCCCGGAGCAGGCGTTCGACGTGCTGGTGCCAGCGGAAGAGGCGACGATTAAGGACCCTGACCGTCTCGAAGAGACTGTCCCCATAGAGAAACCCCCGGTCAAAGACCGAGACCCGGGCCTGTTCCTCCGGCACGAACTGGCCGTTAAGATAGACTACCATGACCGCAATCCCCCATGCCCTGTTTGCCCACCGCCCACCCTTGGGCAGCGGCCGCCAAGTGGGCGCGACCACCCCGCCTGCTGTCAAGAACTTCAAGCAAGACCCGGACCTTGTCCAAGACCTCGGCATGCTCGGACTCCGGTTGCGAGTCGGCCACGATGCCGGCGCCGCCGTATACCGAGACCGCGTGCGCCTCCCGAAAGGCCGCACGGATGATGATGCTCAGCTGGCTGCGCCGGTTGAATCCGAGATAGCCCAGGCAGCCCGTGTAGGGACCCCGGCCTGCCGGCTCCAGTTCATCGATGATCTGCATGGCCCGCACCTTCGGCGCGCCGGTCACGCTGCCGCCGGGAAAACAGGCTTCCAAGGCGCCCAGATGTCCGCATTCGGGCCGGAGCTGCCCGGTCACCGTCGATACCAGGTGCTGCACTTGGGCGAAGCCCTCGAGGCGCTTCAGTTCGGGAACCCGCACGCTGCCGAACTCGCATACCCGCCCCAGGTCGTTCCGCAGCAAGTCGGTGATCATCGTCAACTCCGCGGCTTCCTTGGCACTGGCCAGCAATTCGTGCGCGAGTGCCTGGTCTTCGGTCTGGTTTGCTCCGCGCGGCCGCGTGCCTTTGATCGGTCGCGTGGTGACGTGCGAGCCGTCCATCCGCAGGAACAGCTCGGGAGAGGCGGAAGCCAGCGCAAAGTCCTCGCCCTCGATGAATGCCGCGAAAGGCGCCGGAGACCGGATGGCGAGTTGCTCGTAGGCTGCCCACAGGTCGCGATCGGCCAGCCGCCAGCGCCGGGCGAGGTTCACCTGGTAAATGTCTCCCTGTCGGATGTAATCGAGCGCCGCGCGAACGCCGGCCTGATAACGGAGTTCGCTCGTGACTTCCTGCGCCTGGTCGCTCAGGGGATCGGCAAAGAGCGATTCCGCGGGCGCGAACTCGGTTGCGACCGCACCGAATCCCCGGAAAACAGGCGGCAGGCCCCAGGCGTCGCCGCCGGGAAACAAGGGTGAGGTTCCGAGTTCCTGAGCCCAGAAATCGGCGCGTTGCCGCTGGCGCGAACGGTTCCGCCCGCCATCCGGTTCCTGTCCTGTCGAGACCACCCAGGCGGACGCGGTGAGGTGATCAAAGACCACGACACTGTCGTAGAAGCCCAGCCAGCAATCGGGAAGGGTCGAATCGGCCCCGGGGTGCGGTCGCAACCTGGGTTCGACGAACTGGCGCAGCTCGTATCCCCAATAGCCAAACCAACCACCCGCGGGCCAGGGAAGTGCGCCGTCCATGGGCGAGTCGCTCCGATTGACCCAGGCCTCCAGAATTCGCCATGGATTGCCGTAGTGAACCTGGCTCAGATGGAGCCCCGTCACTTCGCAGCGAGCCCCGCGAGAGCACAGCGTGAGTTGGGGTTCAACCGTGACGAGAGAATACCGCCCGCGCGCCGGGTCGACGAGCGTGCTCTCGAGGAGCACCAATCCACCACGGTGTCGGACCCGAGCGGCCAGGCTGCGTGGCGAGTGGCTCGTCGTCACCTTGCGAACGAGCGCGCGCATGAGCGGATTGTAGACCCAATCACCCGCAATGCCAGCCATCCGGTTTTGAATCTGGATTTCGTCCACGACGGGCTTAGGCTTCCCGGCTCGAATGAAACCGGAGTTCGACTCGATCGAAACCCTCGTCGCGGAGATCCGCCGGGGACGCATGGTGATCCTCGTCGATGACGCCGATCGGGAGAACGAGGGCGACCTGATCATGGCCGCGGACCACGTCACCCCGGAGGCCATCAATTTCATGGCGCGTTTCGGCCGGGGCTTGATCTGTGTCCCCACCACGTCGGAGCGACTTCAGCAACTCGGGATCGAGCGGATGGTCCTGCAGAACCGGGAGTCGTTCAAAACGGACTTCCAGGTCACCGTCGACGCTGCCACCGGGATCACCACGGGCATCAGCGCCGCCGACCGGGCGCGCACGATCGCCGTGATGGCCGATCCGACGGCGACCCCCAGTGACCTGGTCCAGCCCGGGCACGTCTTCCCGCTGCGCAGCAAGGCGGGAGGCGTGCTGCAGCGCGCGGGTCACACCGAGGCCGCGGTGGACCTGGCCACCCTGGCCGGCTGCCGCCAGGTCGCGGTGATCTGCGAAATCATGAGCGACGATGGCAACATGGCGCGCCTGCCTGAGCTGCGTCGCTTTGCCCGCAAGCACAAACTCAAACTGGGCACGATCGAAGCCCTGATCAGTTACCGGCGCACCCGGGAACACCTGGTCGAACGCGTCGAGACCGTCCAGCTGCCCACCGACTTCGGCGAGTTCGACCTGCACCTTTACCGCTCGAAGCTGGACGGCCAGCATCACCTCGCGCTGGTCCGCGGCGACGTGGCCGGAAAACGGAACGTCCTGGTCCGGGTCCACAGCGAATGCCTTACGGGCGACGTCTTTGGCTCGCGCCGGTGCGATTGCGGGCCGCAGTTGCACCAGGCCATGCGCCAGATCAGCGAGGCAGGGTGCGGCGTGATCGTTTACATGCGTCAGGAAGGACGGGGCATCGGTCTCCCGGCGAAGATCAAGGCCTACAAGCTCCAGGAACGCGGCCTCGACACGGTCGAGGCCAACCTGAAACTGGGCTACCCCATGGATCTGCGTGAGTACGGCATGGGCGCCCAGATTCTCACCGACCTCGGCCTGCGCACCATCCGGCTCCTGACCAACAACCCGAAGAAGCTGGTTGGCCTCGAGGGCTATGGGCTCGAGATCGTCGAGCAAGTCCCGATTCGCGTCGCCGCCAATCCGCACAACGCAAAATACCTGAAGACCAAACGGGAGAAGATGGGTCACCTGGTGTGACCGATGCTTCCCCCGCCACCGCATTTGCCATGCTCAAAGCGATGACCTCCCGGCGCGTCCGCTCGTCGGGCGGCCGGTTTGCCGTGGTTGCGTCCCGGTACAATCCGCGCTTCACCGACGCGCTCCTGGCGGCTGCCGAGGCTGAAATCGAGGCCGGGGGCGCCAGCGCCCGCGTGTATCGCGTGCCCGGGGCTTACGAGATTCCGGTGGTCGTCGCGCAATTGCTCGAGCGCAACCGGGCAAAGCTCGACGGCGTGATCTGCCTGGGCGTGATCATCCGTGGCCAAACCGCCCACGCGGATTTGATCGGAACCGCCATCACCGACGCCCTCATGCGGCTGCAACTCGAGCACGGCACACCGGTCATCCACGAGGTGCTCCTCTTGAACAACGAGGAACAAGCGGAGGCCCGCTGCCTGGGAAAACTGAACCGTGGGCATGAAGCCGCGCAGACGGCCCTGGCCATGGCAACGCTCATGCGCGAAATCCGCGACGGTGCCACGGTGCGCCGGTCCGGGAAGCGTTCCGGTCCCGATCGCTAACCCTGGGCCGCACGGCACCGGCTGGTGACGAGTTGAAGGCCACCGGTGTTCCCAGTACCTTGCCCCGGATGAGCGAGACTGACCGGCCCCTGGTGGCCATCCTGATGGGAAGCAAGTCCGACTGGGAAGTGATGCGCGCCGCGCATGAGACCCTGAACCAGTTCGACGTGGCAAACGAGTGTCGCGTGCTCTCCGCCCACCGCACCCCCCGGGAGGCGGCCGACTACGTGTCGGGGGCCGAAGCCCGGGGCATTGAAGTGCTGATCGCGGCGGCCGGCGGTGCGGCACACCTCGCGGGCGTGACCGCCGCGCATACGGTGCTGCCCGTGCTCGGCGTGCCCATGGAAAGTGCGTCGCTGAAAGGGATGGACTCACTGCTCTCGACGGTCCAGATGCCGGCGGGTATTCCCGTGGGAACCCTGGCCATCGGCAAGCCTGGCGCCGTAAATGCGGCCTTGCTGGCCGTCGCTATTCTGAGTGGCCGACGTCCCGAGCTCCGCGAGCGGATCCGCGCCTTCCGGGCCGAGCAGGCGAGGAAGATTCTTGCCGAGAAGCTGACGTGACCCGGGGAGCCTCCTTGTTTCGAAGGCCATGTGCCGTTCCAATGAACCCAAAAGCGCCGGTAAACCGGACGCACTCCAAACGCTTCGCGTTGCTCC
>CAZHUS010000190.1:0-8333 GCA_964535555.1 uncultured Verrucomicrobiota bacterium | reverse complement strand
ATCCTCGCGCTTCCAACGCTGACCGCATAGACGGGGTTACTAACACGGATACGATTGACCGCCACGCGGACCAGAACCGGGCGGCGTTGCTCTTCCACCACCCGTATCTGGCGGAGGTGGCGGACCTCGAGTTCCACCCGCTGGAGGTCGCGTCCCCCGAGGCGGCGGCGCTGGTGACCGGCTGGTGCGGGGACGCCACGACCCTGACCAGTGTGGTGGTGTGCTTTGACAACGATCCCCTCGCCCTCGACATCGCGCTGCAGTTGCTGCCGGTGTTCCAGCGCACCGGCGTGCGGGTGGCCGTCCGGCTGCCGGGTCAGGGAGGGCTGGCGCACCTGCTGGAGGAAGCCCAGGCGCGCCGCCCGGGGTTGACGCGGATTCGGGCCTTCGGACTCGACGAGCAATTCGCGCACCTCGCCGCTCCCGAGGACGAGCCGGTCGAGAAGTTCGCCCGCGACATCCACGGCGCCTACGTCCGGCTGGCCCTTCAGCAGGCGGAGAGTCAACCCGGCGGTGCCGACGCAGCCCGCCAACGCCCCGAGCTCCAGGACTGGGCGGTGCTGCCCGAGGACTTCCGCGAATCGAACCGCCAGCAGGCGGCCCACCTCTACTTCAAGCTGCGTGCGGTGGCCTGCGAAGCCGTCCCCAAGACGGATCCCCGTCCCGGCGTCGCCGTCTGGCCGGACGCCGAACTGGAGCTGCTCGCGCGTCTGGAACACGACCGCTGGGTGGCGGAGCGGCGGGTGGCCGGCTGGGTCTATGGGAAGTCGAGCGACAAAGCCCGCCGGATCAACCAAAACCTCGTCCCCTGGAACGACCTCCACCCGGACACACGCCAGTACGACTACGACGCCGTCCGCCGCATTCCGGCGCTGCTGGACCTGCTGGGTCTGAAGGTGTGCCGGCGGGACGGCGCTCGGCCAACCGCATGAGCCCGTCGCCCGTCAGCGAAGAGCGCCGCGGTCCAGTGCCCGCCGCCAACGGGTTGGCCGGCGGTCCTCGCGCCGGTGGGATTGCCGGAGGCGTTGGCTCCAAGGCCCTTCGGCATCTCCAACCATGAAGACGCCTTTGAATCTTCTGCTATGAGTGACTCAACTGGCAATACGGCCACGGCCACCCGGGTGTTTCTTTCCTACGCCCGCGGCGATGACGAACCGTTCGTGAAGCGCCTCCACGCCGATCTGGCCAAGGCTGGTTTCACCGTCTGGTTTGACCGCGAGTCCTTGATGTCGCGCGGCTTGAACTTCCACCAGGAGATCAAGGACGCCATCCGCACGGAGCTGGACCGGGTGATTTATGTGGGCGGGCCGAACGCGGCGCTTTCCGCCTTCGTGCGCGCCGAATGGCAGTTCGCCCTGGAATGCGACCACGTCGTCGTCACTCCAATCCTCCGGCTGGGCGATTACGAGCACGTGCCCGGCGAACTGAGTCTGCTCCACTGCGAGGATTTCCGGGACGACGCAAACTACCCCGCCGCACTCGCCAAGCTGATCGCCAGCCTGCGCCAGCCCAACCCCAAGCTCGGCGCGCTGTTCGCTGTGCCCAATCTCCCGCCCAACTTCCTCGGCCGCCCCGAGCTCATGCGCCGGGTGCGCGACGCGCTGCTGGTGGACCTCCAGAAGCCGCAGGTCATCACCGGGGCCGACCCCCGCGTGGGGATGCAGGGCATGGGCGGCATCGGCAAGTCCGTGCTCGCCGCCGCGCTCGCGCGCAACCGCCAGGTGCGCCAGGCCTATCCCGACGGCGTGGTCTGGATCGCCGCTGGCCAGAAACTGACCGACGACGACCTGCTCAAGCGCCAGCGCGACCTGGCCCGGCACCTCGGCGGCGACGGCACATTCGCCTCGCTGGCGCAGGGACAGGGTGTGCTCCGCCAGTTGCTCGCCGCCAAGGCCGTCCTGCTCGTGCTCGACGACGTCTGGCGGGCGGCCGATGCCCAGGCCTTCGACGTGATCGGCCCGCGCTGCCGGATGCTCGTCACCACCCGCGACAAGGGCATTCTCGACGCCCTCCACGGCGAGTTGGTGCCCGTCTCGCTCTTCACCGAACCGGAAGCGTTGCAACTGCTGGCCGATGCCGTCAACGTGGCGCCGGCCGCCCTGCCCGCCGAAGCTCGCGAAGTGGCGCGCGAATGCGGACTCCTGCCGCTGGCCCTCGCGCTCTGCGGCGGCATGGCCCGGAAACGCGGCGGCGACTTCCATTCCGTGCTCGAACGCCTGCGCCGGGCGGACCTGGAGAAGATTGCTGACCGCGAGTCCATCAACGAACAGCACCGCAGCATCTGGTGCGCAATGCAGGCCAGCGTGGAGATGTTGCCGGACGACCAGCAGCAACGCTTCGCCGAACTGTCCGTGTTCGCCACCGACCAAACCGTGCCCGAAGCTGCCGCCGCCACCCTCTGGTCACACACCGGCAACTTGGACGATCTGGATACCGAGGAACTGCTGATCAACCTGGTCGAACGCTCCCTCGTCCAACTCGACCAGAAGACCGAGGCCGACGGCAAGGTCCGCCGCCGCTTCCGGCTCCATGATTTGCTCCACGACTACGCCGTGCGCATTGCTGGCGAGCCGCGGGCGGTCCATCAGAAACTGCTCGATGCCTATCGCAAGAAATGCATCGACGGCTGGCCGACTGGACCAAACGACGGTTACTTCTTTGAGAATTTGGTCCACCACCGCGCAGAAACTGGCGCTTGGCCGCAGACCGAAAAACTGGTGACCGACTTCTCGTGGTTGATGCGCAAATGCGAGCTCGGCTTGCTCGATTCGATTTCCAACGACTACGAGTTGATTCGGGAATCGTCGCCGACTGAGATGAATAACCGGCTGGAGATTTGGAGCGACTTCTTCCGTGAGAAGGCGCACATCCTCCGGCGCGGAAACGAAGAATGGCAGACGCACAAGATTTTGCTCCAACTCGCCGTCGAACATGCCGACGATAGCCCGCTGACTTTGAGTGCCGAACGATGGCTGGCGGAAGGCCATTGCGACTGGCCCTGGCTACGCCGCGCAGGTGGAAGACTAAAACACATAACCCCGAGTCCGTGTCTTCGCACGTTTGAACACCCAGGGCGTCTAAGAGGCGCCAGGATGTTCAAGAATGGGCAATTACTCTCATGGGGAGATGTCATGCGGATGTGGGACATCCCGAGCGGCAAGTCGGTCGTGAGCTTTGAGGGGCATCGCGGTGAAATCGTCGGCGCGTTAGAATTGGCTGACGGCAGAGTGCTTTCATGGTCGTCGGACACATGGTCGGAATCTGGAGACAAGACACTGCGCACGTGGGACAGCCGCAGCGGCGCCTGTCTGGCAATACTCGAAGGGCACTCGAGCAATGTTGTTGGTGCCCTGGAACTTCCGAGCGGCCGCATCCTTTCGTGGTCAGGGGACAAAACATTGCGCCTATGGGATGGAAAGCGCGGCGCCCTTCTTCGCACCTTCGAGGGCCACGCGGATAAAGTGCACGGCGCGGTCGCGCTGCCAGACGGACGGCTTCTGTCGTGGTCGGAAGACCATACACTGCGGCTTTGGAATTGGGAAAGCGCAGCGGTGCTACACACATTGGCAGGCCACGAAGGGAAAATCCTCGGTGCGCTAGCCCTTACGGACGGGCGAGTTGTGTCCTGGTCGGAAGACCATACCCTCCGGCTTTGGGACACGCAGAGTGGTGCCCTGCTCTGGGCCTTCAACGAATCCAAAACCACTGCTCTCGGCGTTCTGCCGTTATTCGATGGACGCCTTCTGTCATGGTGGCGTGATGGCAGACTCAGGCTCTGGGATGGGCATAGCGGGAAGCCACTTCAAATCCTTGTGCAACGCACCGATGAAGGGGCAAATTATGTCGAGGTGGATGCGGGGGCACAGGTGTTGGCCAACGAGCACCTTCTATCCTGGACCAGCGATGGAATGCTTCGACTGTGGGACGCGAAGAGCGGTGCGTTATTGCGCACGCTGCGAGGGTCCGGCCCTCACATGGACGGCGCGAAAGCCCTCGCCGACGGACGGATTGTGACCTGGGATCCGTTTGGCACACTGCAGTTGTGGGATATGCAGAGTGGCGGTCTCCTGGGCACCCTTAGAGGGCATGCTCGCGTTGTTCTAGGCGTGCACGAGCTGGACAGGCAGCGGGTTCTGTCGTGGTCCGAGGACGGCACGTTGCGGCTCTGGGATGCGCGGGGTGACGAGCCTGGTGGCCCACCTGAAGGACACACGAACGATGTTGCCGGAGCGCGATTCCTGGCGGACGGGCGGATTCTGTCGTGGTCCGGTGACAAAACATTACGCCTGTGGGATGGGGAGAAGGGTGCGTGCCTGGCCGTGCTTGAAGGGCACACTGATGGGGTCGAGGGCGCAATGGCGATGGCCGACGGTCGGCTGCTATCGTGGTCGCGCGACACGACATTACGGACGTGGAATGGACAGACCGGGAAGTGCCTCGAGATGATCCCAGAGGAAGAGATGCAGCCTTCCCACTCAGATTTGGCGGCACTACGCAGTCAAGCCACGCGAGGTTCTCATTCTCAGCAGTGGCATGTCGCCATAGAATCAGACAAAGCCGTAGTACTACGCAGCCACATCCAATTACGACCATTGGCTTGCTGGCAAGCTGCCTGCGATTGCTTCGTGGAGGAACTTGCCTCTAGCGGCATCGTCCTCGTCGCACAAGAGGATTTTCAAGTCTGCGTTCTCCATCTTTACGTAGGTGATCGCCGGCTCACGCTCCCTGAACTGGAGCGGTCTTTTCCCACCCCTTCCGAATTTCCCTTGCTGAGACTGGTTGCACCGCGGCGCCTGCGGAGGCCGCGGCCTTTTCGGGGTCATATGACGTACAAGGAGGAAACAGTCAACTGCGGCGAAATCCTGAAACAGGCCAACCTCCTTTATCAACAGCGGAACTTCGACGAGGCGACGGCCCGGCTCAGGGAGCTTGAGCGGGTTTATCGCTCGTTATCGGATCAATCTATGTTGGCGGCATGTTTGGTCAGACAGGCTGAAATCCTTTTGGACCAAGGAGGCCATCGAAACGAGGCCATGGGAAAGTTCGATGAAGCAACCGCCCTGTACACATCTCTCAACATGCCAGACCGGCTTATTGCCTTGAGCGGTCTCAAGTTGAGATTGAAGATTGGCACGCCGCTGTGGCTGATGCGTCTGCTCTTCTGGTTTGCCTGGTTACTGCTGTTACTGCTTGCACTCGGCCTGCTGCGAATCAGTCTGTGGTTCCTGATCTTGACCGGTCCCCTGGTCATCTTTGGTCTCCTTCTTTTGGCAATCGCCTCTTCCCCAAAACTGGCGAAGCGAATCGCAGCCGCAGCGACCAAGGAGAAACCGGAAATCCGCGCACCGATGGAGGGTCCGTCCCGCGAGGAGTGACAACGGATTCCTCAGCGCCAAACGCGCCATCCCCGGTGCTTGGAAGCCGTTGCCACTCGGCGCGTCCTTGATAACTCTCTTTCAAATGAAACTCCGCTCGACTCCCTTTCCCCCGGCATGGCGTGAGATCCTGCACCGGCGTTTCCCGTTGCTGGCCGGTCTGTCTCCCGAAGATCAGCGGGAACTGGAGGGGCACATCCAGGTGTTCCTGGCGGAGAAGCAGTTCGAGGGCTGCGACGGCCTGGTCATCACGGACGAAATCCGCGTCGTCATCGCGGCGCAAGCCTGTCTGCTGCTGCTGCATCGGGACACCGATTACTACCCGGACTTGAAATCCATCCTGGTTTATCCGAGCACCTACTTTTCCCGCGTCACGGAAGAGGACGAGGAGCAGCAGGCGGCCTTCCCCGGCCAGTCCTGGCACAGCGCCGCGGTCATCATCTCCCTGGATGCTTTGCGAAGCTGGCGTATCCGCCATTCGGGGCGGCAGGACAACGTGTTCCATCAGGTCGCCCAACGGCGGCAGGAGCCGAATGGGTGGGGCGACTTCGTGCCTCCGTCAGACGGATGGCGCCGAGCGAGACCCTTGCGCCGCGACTCGACACTCCGCCGTATCGCCCTGTAGCTTCAGGTCCCATGGAATACGTGCCGCGGCCGATCAGTGTTGAGAAGGCGAACCTGCCCCCCGAACTGGCGGCCCTGACCGAGCGCCTCGCCGAGAACAGCCACGATCTCTGGGCCGTCCAGCGTCTCCGCGAGGGCTGGACTTGGGGGCCGCAGCGCAACGATCTCGCCAAGAAGCACCCCTGCCTCGTCCCCTACGCGGACCTTCCCGCCGCCGAGAAGGAGTACGACCGCATCACCGCCTTGGGGACCCTCAAGGCCATCGTCGCGCTCGGGTACCGCATCCTGCCACCTGAACCCTGATCCGCCATGCCCGCTCCCGCCACTCCCCAGATCATCGTCGCGGGCGACATCTGCCTCGATGTCGTCGGTGTCCCCATGCCGCCGCAACCGGGCGACCCCAAGGCTCAGAACTGGCGGCTGACGGGGGAGACGCGCACGCATTACCTGCCCGGTGGCGCCCTGCTGCTCGCCGAATGGGTGCGGGCGGCGGTCGGGAGCCTCGGGACCGTCACCGGTCCACAACCGATTCGTCCCGATGGCCTCGGGGGAGGCCAGGCTGGCCCAATGGACACGGCGGCTTTTCTGGAACTCGCTCCGCGGCTGTGCCGCGAGGAGATCGTCCACTCGTTGCTGCAGTTGGACTCATTCCCCACGACGCCGGGAGCGAAGAAGACGGAGCAGACGCTTCGGGTGCACAAGGAGGCGGGGTTCTCGGGACCGGCGACCGGTGCTCCGTCGCTCCAGGTGCGGTATCCCACCCCAACACCGCCGACCCTCCTGGTGCTCGATGACACGGGCAATGACTTCCGCGTACCCACGGCCGCGAATCCTTGGCCCGGTGGCATCAAGCTGTCTCCCGGAACATCGGACGCGCCGCTCATCATCTACAAGCTGCACCGTCCCCATCCCGGCAAGCTCGCGGAAAACCCCCTCTGGGACGCGGTCGAGGACAATCGCCCCGAGCGGCGGTTGGTCATCGTATCCGTGGACGACTTGCGGGCGGCCGGCGTACCGATCAGCCAGGGGCTTTCCTGGGAACGCACCGCCATGGATGTGGTCTGGCAGATGACGAACAGGACCTCCCTGCAACCGTTGCGCGAGTGCGCCTGGCTCGTCATCCGCCTCGGGTTGGACGGAGCAATCCTCTGGCGACACACCGCAGTCAGCAAGAAGCAACCCACCGATCAGGCCACCGACCCGCAGCCCCCCGAAGCCTGGCTGGTCTATGACCCCAAGGGCATCGAGGGCGCGTTCGCCCGGCAGGTGCCGGGTCGGATGGTGGGGGCCGGCTCCGCCTTCACGGCCGGCATGGTCAAGGAGTTGTGCCAGGCGGAAGGGTTGTCCGAGTCGACCGTGGTGGCCGGCATCAAGGAGGGCTTGCGCGCGAGCCAGCGGCTCTTCCGCCTGGGCTACGGGACCAAGTCGGAACACCCAGAGTACCCGACCTCGGGGCTGTTCGTTTCGGACAAGGACGAGACCACGTTCGCCACACAGGGCATCCCGATCATTCCCGAGGCGACCACCTCCGACCGGGGCGGATGGCGTCTGCTGGACCAGATCTTCAAGGACAAGACCTCCCTCCTGCACCGTGCAGTGGTGCAGGTGGCCAGCGCCCGCAAGCCGCCCAAGGAGGACGACCCCTCGGAGGACGCTGGCGTCGAGCGCGAGGCCGCCGCGTTGCTGGCGCAAGTGCCCCTGGGCCAGTTCGGCAAGCTGCGCACGCACGACCGACGCGAGATGGAATGCTACCGTTCGCTGCACACCCTCCTGCGGGACTACCTCTGCGCGTCGACGCCCGGCCAAGGCAGCCTCTCCTAACAACAAGACAACGCTATGTCAGAACCCGCCACCAAAAGCACCATCCTGGTCACCGGCGATGCGGTGCGCGATATCTATATATACAAGGGGGATCGTGAGCATCCCGCCCAAAAGGGCACCATCGAACCCCATTTTTCCGACCGTCCTGGAGGCGCTCGGTTGCTCTACAACTTAATCAGGAAGGCATGGTCCGGCACCACCGATTTCGGTTTGCAGATTACTCCGGGAACCAGGCGGCCGACCATGCAAACCCTGTGGCAAGCCAGCGAGGGCGGCACGAAAGAAGAGCATGAGGACGCGGCGAAGAATGCCAAACCGGCGCCGGTGTGGCGGGTGGCCAACTCCCTTGGTTACTACCTCAGCGGCAAGGGCGCCGCGCCGCAAAAGTCCCCTGAAGCAGACCTTCCGCACACGGTATGGGTGCTGGACGACGCGGGCCTGGGCTTTCGGGACCGGACATCTAGCCCTAAAAGAAGCGTATTACGACTGCTTTTTTGTCGGAATGTGAGAGGG
>CAZHUS010000189.1:0-8627 GCA_964535555.1 uncultured Verrucomicrobiota bacterium | reverse complement strand
CGTTGCCAAAAGGGGCTGGGAATGGCTACAGAATTATTTAAAACGCTCTAACCCTCCAGCCGCGGAAACTCCGTGACGCGGAGGTTGGTGCAGCCGTAGGGAATCAGGGTGAGGTCCTCGATCGGCTCCGACGAACGCTGAGGCTGAGGCGGCACTTCGGCGGCCCAGCCGTGTTCGAGTTTCCACGGGGGAAGGCGCCGACCCTTCACCCGGCCCACCATGCCGGCCCCGTCCGGTGAGAAGGGCTTCTCGCCGACAGGACGTTCTTCGAACTGAACGCTCGTCGCGGGGGCCGCCTCGTCGAGAGTCAAGCCGTAGTTCCAAGGGGTGGACGGGCGCACTTCGAAGTCACCGTGAGGAAGCTCCCGGTGCGGTTTATCGGCGTTTACCCGCGTCCAGGTCTCGCCGATCTTCAGGGAATAGACGAGGGGACCGCGCTCGATGGCGTAAGCCTGGTTGTACCGTCGGGAGACCGACGGGCTCATGGGGAAACGCAACCGGACCTCGGTGGTGCCTTTCCAATCGCGGGCCAGACGGTGGAACGTCCCGGGTTTAAGCGTCTTGGTCCCGGTGCCCGCGACCTCGAGCGTGGCGCCTTCGGCCCAGGAAGGCACGCGCAGGACGAGCGGGAACCGCGCGCCCTTATCGCCATGCACCGTGAGGCGCAGGTCTTCACGGAACGGGTAGTCGGTTTCGAGCGTCACGGTGACCTGGCGCCCGTTCACCGGGAAGCGCGCCGTGCTCGGCGCGTAGGCCATCGCGGCGATGCCGTCGTCGGGTGTGCGCATCCAGAGATGCGCGGCAAACTTCGGCCAGCCCTGGTGAAGGTTCGCGGTGCAACAGCCGTAGTTTGGCTCGAGCCCGAACAGGTTCGAGTCCGGCCCGTTGGTCGACCACATGTGGTCCGGGTTGATGGTGCACTGGACCTGGTTCACTTGCTGGTCGTACTGATGCGACCACATGTCGGGGGCGAACGTTGCCGGGAGGGCGTTGAAGGCGACGCGTTCCAGGCGATCGCCATACCCGGGGTTGCCCGTCAGGGAGAGCAGGAGTTCGAGGGAGTACATCGCCTCGACCACGGCACAGAGTTCCGTGCCCTGGGTGGGGCTGCGGCCGGACAGACACTCGTCGCCGCTGAACAACCCGTGGACCTGGCCGTGGTGCCGGTCAAGGATGTCGAACATGCGCTGGGCGTGTTCGAGGTCGTCACGCTGACCGGTAAGGCGCCAGGCCAGGGCGTACGCCTTCAGGGCCATGGCCGTGTTCACCACGTGCTTCTCCCAGGTCCAGAGACCCCGGCGCGGGGTGGGGGACGTGATGTCCTGGCCTTCGTAGAAGGCGCGATAGTCGAACCCTTGGACGTGGAGCTTCTGCGCCAGTTCGAGCAACCACGGCTCGCGGCATCGTTCGTAGGCGTGGAAGACCGGGATCAGACCTTCGAACCAGCGGAACTTTCCCCACCCGAAGAGCGGCGTGCGATCCAAGGCCGCCAGGGTGGCCTTGAGGTTGCGGCGGAGAGCTTGGAAGACCGCATCGTCTTCGGTGGCCTCGTGGTATTGGGCGAGGACCTTGTTCGCCAGCAGAATGGCCCAGAGATCGTAGGGTCTCGCGCTGGCGTCGGCGGGGTACGGCGCGTACCAGCCGTCGGCTCGCTGGTTGGAGACGATGTGATCGACGTGCCGTTTCACCTTGGACTGCAACGTGGCGTCGCCCAAAACCCACGCGAGCGAGACCACGCCATCCAGCCAGTACGGAGCCCGCTCCCACCCTTCAGCTTTGCCTCCGAACCACTGGCTCTGACCGACATCGGGCCAGAATTCATCCAGGTGGCCGCTCAGGCCGTCCGCCTGCAGGCGAAGCTGGCGCCGCAACCAGCCATCGGGAGTAACGGCGCCCAGGGGCAGGGGACGGAAGGCGGCTTCGCGCAAGCGGGCGGTGCTCGCCTTCGCAGCGGCGCGGGCCGAAAAGGAAGTCAGCGGCACGGCACCGAGTGTTGCCGCCCCGACGGAGAGATGCGCGAGAAAAGTTCGGCGTTCCATACTTTGATAGGCGTCCGGTCCAGGGTTCTGGGCAGGTTGGACGTGCCCGTTTGCTACCCGGCGCGCGGTAGCAAAGCAAGTCCGGCGAACCTGATTTCAAGGCGGGCGAGGGGAGCGTTTCCCAGGGTGAGCGTCGGAGCAGGACCGCGACCGTTCCGCGGTCGCAGCGATGAAAGCTGGGCAGCCAGTCCCTTCACCGCCGGCGTTTTCGCGGCGGCCGTGCGGCGCCTTCGGAGAAGTCGGTCTACCTGGCGGTCGAGACGCGAACCGGGGCGCGGAGCTTCATGGCGTCAATGCAACCGCAAACTTTGCCTTTGAAATGCCCCTGTCGCCCGAGCAACATCCGCGCTCACTTTGAACTCCGGCCGAACCCCGTTCGACGAAGGTGCCGGAGCGGCTGAGGCATGAAACGTACACATCATTGCAGCGAACTGCGTCCCGCGCACGTCGGGCAGACCGTCACGCTCTGCGGCTGGGTTCATTCCCGGCGCGATCTCGGCGGCGTCATCTTCCTCGATGTCCGGGACCGTGAAGGGCGCACCCAGGTCGTGTTCGACCCGTCCGACCTCGCTCCCGACCTGTTCCACCGCGCCGAGGCGCTCCGGAGCGAGAGCGTGGTGCGGGTTACCGGCAAGGTCCGCCAACGGCCAGAAGGGACCAACAACCCGAAGATCGCCACGGGCGAGGTGGAAGTCATGGCGATCGAGCTGGAGGTCTTGAACCTCGCCGAGCCGCTCCCGTTCCAGATCGACGAACCGGAAGCGGCCGCGCGGGTCAATGAGGAGATGCGGCTCAAGTACCGCTACCTTGACCTGCGCCGTCCCGAAATGCTCCGCAACCTGCGGGTGCGCAGCAAAGTGGCGGCCGCGACACGCAACTACTTTGACGAACAGGGCTTCCTCGAGGTGGAAACGCCGATCCTGTTCAAGTCCACCCCGGAAGGCGCACGGGAGTTCCTGGTGCCCAACCGTCGGGAGCCGGGCACGTCGTATGCGCTCCCCCAATCGCCGCAGCAGTTCAAGCAGATCCTGATGGTGGCGGGCGTCGAGCGGTACTACCAGATCGCCCGGTGTTTCCGGGACGAGGATCAGCGTGCGGACCGGCAGCTCGAGTTCACGCAGATCGACGTCGAGATGTCGTTCATCGACCGCGAGGACATTTACGCGATCATCGAGGGCCTCCTGAAGCGCATCTGGAAGACGGCGCTGGGGATGGACATTCCCACGCCCTTCAAGCGGGTCCGGTTCGAAGAAGCCATCAACCGGTACGGCATCGACAAGCCGGACACACGCTTCGGCCTGGAACTGGCCGATTTCACCGAGGAGTTCCGCTCGAGCCCGTTCAAGGTGTTCAGCGGCGCCGTGGCGAACGGGGGCGTGGTCAAGGCGCTGAACGCGAAGGGGCTGGCGTGTGCCACCCAGGGCCAGATCCAGGCCATGACCGACATCGCGACCGGTTTCGGCGCGAAGGGACTCGCCTTTATCAAGATCGAGAACGGCGAATGGAAATCGCCGATCGTGAAGTTCTTCGGCCCCGCCGAGAAGGCCGCGCTCACGCAGAAGCTCGGGATCGAGGAGGGTGACCTGGTGTTGTTCGCCGCGGGCGAGTGGCTCACCTCCTGCGAGATTCTCGGCAAGATCCGGCTCTATGCGGCCGAGATGCTGAAGGGGGCGGGGAAACTGGCGATCGATCCGAGCCGCTTCGATTTCCTGTGGGTGGTGGACTTCCCTCTGCTGAGCTTCGACCGGGAGCAGAACCGTTGGTACTCGAGCCATCACCCGTTCACGGCGCCGGTGGCGGAGGACATTACTTTACTAGGGACTGACCCCAAGCGCGTGCGCGGGCAACACTACGACGTCGTCGTCAATGGAGTCGAACTCGGCGGCGGATCGATTCGTATCCACCAACCCGACGTGCAGAAGACGATCTTCGAGGACGTGCTGCAGATCCCGCCCGAGACGGCGAAGGCGCGATTTGGCTACATGCTCGAGGCGTTCCGCTATGGGGCGCCGCCGCACGGGGGCATCGCGCTGGGTTTCGACCGGTTGAACGCGATTCTCTGCGGCACGCCGAGCATCCGGGACGTCATTGCGTTTCCGAAGACCGCGAAGGGCACCTGCCTCATGACCGAGTCGCCCGGCCTCATGGAGCCGAAGCAACTCCGGGATCTCTACCTGGAGTTGAAGGTGGCGAAGAAGGAATAGGCAATGATCACACGTGTTCAGGCCCTCGGCTTTCGGTGCCTGAGATACGTGGACCAGCCGATGGGCTCGTTCCACGTGCTCGTCGGCCCGAACGCGAGCGGCAAGAGCACGTTCCTGGACGTCATCGCCTTCCTTGGACAACTGGTCTCGCTCGGTGTCGAGGAGACGCTGACACAGCGGAGTCACAACTTCCAGGACCTGGTCTGGGGCCGGCAGGGAACGCGGTTCGAGCTGGCTTTGGAGGCGGCCATTCCGGACGCACTTCGACATCGGTCATCCGATCCCGGGTTGACGAAGGTACGGTACGAAGTGGCGGTAGGAACGGACCCCTCCACGTTGCAGGCAGGTTTGCTGGAGGAGCGGGTTTCGCTATGGCCGGGCGTGGAGCTTGCCTGTTCACAGCGGGAGCTTTTCCCGTCGCCGCCGCCGCCGCCGTCCACTCTCATTGGACCGCGGGTTCCTTCAGGCGCGAGAACCGTCATCAAGAAGGTCCCCGGGGGGAACGACAACTTCAAAGCGGAGTCAGGCAAGTCCTACAATCCGTCGTTTCGGCTGGGAGCGATGAAGTCGGCCCTGGGTAACCTGCCTGCGGATGAGGAGGCGTTTCCGGTTGCCAACTGGTTACGCCAGACCCTCGTCGACGGGGTGCAACCCGTGTTTCTGGACAGTCACCTGCTCCGTGCCGCAAGCCGGCCCGGTCAAGGCCGGAAGTTCAAGCCCGACGGTTCCAACCTACCCTGGGTGATCGAGCACCTGCGATCCAGCGCACCGACCCAGTTTGGCGAGTGGGTCAAGCATGTCCAGACCGCCCTGCCAGACCTCGAAGACGTTCGCGTGATCCAGCGCGAGGACGACAAGCATGCATACGTGGTGCTCTGCTTCCGAGGCGGACTTCAAGTCCCTAGTTGGATGGCCTCCGACGGCACCATGCGCTTGCTCGCCCTGACGCTGCCGGCGTACCTGGCCGACCTCCATGGGATTTACCTCATCGAGGAACCCGAGAACGGCATCCATCCCAAGGCTGTGGAGCCGGTATTCCAGTCTCTTGCCTCCGTGTATGGAGCCCAAGTGCTGCTCGCTTCGCACTCGCCCGTGATCCTGAGCCTGGTGGAGCCAGCCCAGGTCCTTTGCTTTGCGAAGGACCCGGCCGCAGGAACCACCGACATCGTCTCCGGAGACAAGCATCCCGCTCTCCGCGATTGGCGCGGCTCACCCCATTTCACGGTCCTGTTTGCTGCAGGCGTTCTCGGTTGAGGAGGAGTATGCAAGCCGACCTGGTCGTACTTGTGCCTGACCGCAACACCGAGGCCAGTATGGAGGGAATCCTGGCTCGCCATGAATCGCTTCGCATTCGCCAGATCACCACGCGGATTCTGGTCCACCCCGAGAAGGACCCGGGTTGCAGGCTCCATGGCCACGAACTGCTGCGCACTCAACAACGCTTTTACAGCCATGCCCTGCTCATCTTTGACCGCGAAGGTTCGGGAGGGGAGACCCAGACCTCTCGGGAGCTTGAGTCCCGAGCGGAGGATGCGCTGGCTTCCGCAGGGTGGGGCCAGCGAGCGGCGGCAATCGTCATTGATCCTGAACTCGACATCTGGGTGTGGAGTGACTCTCCTGTGGTCGAGCAGTGCATCGGCTGGGGAACCCGCGAGCCTCGGTTGCGCGAGTGGCTCAGGCAGAAGGGCTTCACCCTGCGCGAGGGCGTGAAACCAACCGATCCCAAGGAGGCTCTCCAAGCCGCAAGAGATCTCCTGCGCAAGCCACGATCCTCTTCGCTCTACAAAGACCTTGCTCTACGCGTCAGCCTTGAACGCTGTCAGGACCAGGCCTTCGTCAAATTGCGGACCCGGCTGCGTGACTGGTTTGGGGCCGTCAGCGGCTAGCCCAAGGATGAAACCTTCCACCCCGTTCCGCCGTCGGCCTCGTTCCCTGCCTGCCAGGGTACTGCTTGTGGGATGCGCTCTTGCCACTCATGCTTGTGCCGCAAGTGGGTCGCACGGCGACCTGTATCCCGACACCTGGGTCGCCACGGACGGATTGGGACGGCCCGTTCTCACGCACGCCGACGTCGGTCCTCCCCGCGCCGACCGAACCGTCGGCATCTTCTACTTCCTCTGGCACGGCGCGCACATCCAGGGCGGACCCTATGACGTGACACGGATCCTCGCGCAGGACCCGAACGCCATGGCCAGGCCCGACAGCCCGCTCTGGGGCCCGTTGCATGCCCCGCATCACTGGGGCGAGTCGCTCTTCGGTTACTACCTCACCCAGGACACCGGCGTCCTGCGCAAACACGCCCAGATGCTCGCTGATGCCGGGGTCGACGTCGTGGTTTTCGACGTCACCAACCAGATCACGTACAAGGATGATTACATGGCCCTGCTCCGGGTGTGGTCCGAGGTTCGGGCCGCCGGCAACCGGACGCCCCAGGTGGCCTTCCTGACGCCGTTCTGGGATCCGCCCAAGGTTGTTCGCGAATTGTGGCGCGATCTGTACGAACCGGGACTTTACCCCGATCTCTGGTTTCGCTGGGAAGGAAAGCCGCTCATCCTCGCCGACCCCGCGCTCCTCCTGGATCGTACCGGCAACGACCAGCAGAACACCCCGGTGCTCCTCGAGCCCGGACATTCCCTGGGCCAGGTCTTCACCAGCCCGACACCCGTGGAGAAAGTCGGCGGCCGGTTTCCGAACTGGAACACCACCGGCGCCGGGATGACGCTCACCTTGCGCCGCGAAGGCCCCGACGGCGAAAGCATTTCCAGCCGCCGCTTCCGCAATGTGCGCGACAACGACTGGCGTGTGCTCGAATTCGATCCACCCCTGCCTGCCGGTCGGTACTACTTCGAGATGTCCGAACCGGTGGGCCGGATCGGCTGGTGGAGCCACACCGGCGACGTGCTCCCGGACGGCCAGGCCTGCGTTGACGGCCAACCTGTCGAGGGCGACCGGACGCTCCGACTCCTCACGGCGTCACCGGCAACGCGCCGCATCCTCGACTTTTTCACGTTCCGCAAACCGCAACCGGATTACTTCCAGGGGCCGACCGGCCCGGACCAGTGGAGCTGGCTCGAGGTCCACCCGCAGCACGTCTTCACCAACCGGGCCGGGATCAAGGAACAAATGTCCGTGGGCGTGGGGCAGAACGCCGTGGGAAGGCGTCTCGGCTCGATGAGTGAGCCCAACGCGCGCGGGCGAAGTTTCCACGGGGGAATGACGGATCCGCGGCCGGACGCCGTGCGCTTGGGATTGAATGTCGCCGAGCAATGGGACCGGGCGCTCGCCGAGGATCCTCGCTTCATCTTCGTGACCGGGTGGAACGAATGGATTGCGGGCCGGTTCGCCGAGTTCAACGGCGTGAAGCTTCCGGTGATGTTCGTGGACCAGTTCGACCAGGAGCACAGCCGCGACATCGAGCCGATGCGGGGTGGCCATGGCGACGATTATTACTACCAGTCCGTCAGCCATGTCCGCCGCTACAAGGGAGCCCGTCCGGTGCCGCCGGTGCGGCCCGCACCCATCCGCGTCGATGGCGAGTTCTCCGACTGGGAGGTCGTCGCCCCGGAGTTCCGGGACACGGTGGGCGATCCGGTTCAACGCGAACACCGTGGTTGGTCAACGAACGTCGTCTACGTCAACAAGACCGGCCGGAATGACCTGGTGTCGGCGAAGGTCAGCTTCGATGCGGAGGTCGTGTGGTTTCACACCCGATGCCGCGAGGCGATCAGCGCGTCGGGTGACAGGGACTGGCTGGTGCTCTGGCTGGACGCGGATGCCCGTGCAGGCACCGGCTGGCTGGGGTACGACTTCCGGGTGGTTCCCACGCGGGCGAAGCCGGGGCGTGCCTCGCTCGAGCGCTGGAATTCCGGTGCGTGGCAGGGGGTGCGTGACGTCGAAATGGCTATGGCCGGTGCTGCGTTGGAGCTGGGGATTCCCTGGTCCTCGCTCGGGATGGCGGCCCCACCACCCGCGCTGGATTTCAAGTGGACCGACAATTGCCTCGGCGCCGGCGACTGGACGGAATTCACCCTCAATGGCGACGCCGCGCCGAACGATCGCTTCAACTACCGCGCCATCTTCGGCAGCTCTCGGCACTGAGGCAGGGCGCTCCCGTCGACCTGGCGAGAGCTGCACGGTTCGGCGAACACGGGATCCGGGGACGCTCCCGATTGCCATGGAGCGCGGGCTTCAGCCCGCAGGGACGTCCCCAACCCGGCGCGGGTTCCTGCGGACTGAAGTCCGCGCTCCGGGGGAGGTTCATGGAAAGCCACCTGTCCCTTGCGGACCTGCTCCGTGACCATGAACCAAAAAGCGCCGCTAAAGCGGACACACTCCAAACGCTTCGCGCCGCTCCAAGGCACGTCCGGGGCCGCGAAGCGCCTGG
>CAZHUS010000188.1:0-8808 GCA_964535555.1 uncultured Verrucomicrobiota bacterium | reverse complement strand
AGCCTGCCCTACCGGGTTCATGGCCATCGCGCATGGCCTCGGGGCCAAGGGGACTCTCCATGAACCGGCTACGAAAAGCGGGGATGAATCCCCGCACTCCAGGCGCTTCGCGACTTCGGACATGCCTTGGAGCGGCGCGAAGCGTTTGGAGTGCGTCCGCTTTAGCGGCGCTTTTTGGTTCATGGTCACGGAGCAGGTCCGCAAGGAACAGGTGGCTTTCCAGGGACCGCCTCCCGGTAGGGCGGGCACTCCGCGGCCCGCCGCATCCGTCGCGTCGCCTTCGCCGGCCACAGCACGCCGACGGAGCAGACGATCGGCGTACTGCCTGTGACCGCGAAGGGGAAGGTCTTCCTGGCCGCGGGCGGCACGGGGTGCTGGGGCGCGGCAAGTCGTACATCGCTGCCGGCGTCGTCCCACAGGTCGTGGTACGGAGGGTCTTCCGCCGGCTGCACCCGTAGGTTGTGACCAGAACTAACACGAGGGTGTTCGTCCCGTGCTGGGGGAGGAATCCCTTCGACTCCTCTTCGACACGGCACCTGTCCTCGGCCAACTCTGGCGGGCCTGTTTGTCGGCACTGCCGGACGCCCGTTTGGATAAGCGTCTTGTCAGGGCGAGCCGGACTGTCCAGCCTGCCGCGCATGTGCACCCGCCTCGGCGTCCATGCCGGCCGCCTTCCGCTCTTGCTCCTGCTTCTGTCCGCCCTGAACACCCGGTCCGATCCGCTGGAACTTGTCGATCCGCGCATCGGCACCGCCCACTCGCGCTGGTTCTTCTTCACCCCGGGAGCCACCCCCTTCGGCATGGCCCGTCCCGGCCCCTGCACCGATGCCCATTACGGCAACAAGGATGGCTGGCAGGCTGTCGGATACGACCCCCGGCATGATTCCATCGAGAGCTTTGTCAGCTTCCGCGAATTCCAGATTGGCGGCGTCGCCGTGATGGCCACCACCGGCCCCCTCCAGACGGTTCCCGGCAAGCTCGAAAGCCCCGACGAAGGTTATCGTTCGCGCTTCGACAAGGCCGACGAGGTCGCCCAACCGGGTTACTACGCCGTCCGGCTCAAAGACTACCAGGTCGCCGCCGAGCTCACCGCCACCCCGCGCGTCGCCTTCCACCGGTTCACCTTCCCCGCCACCAACCAGGCGCACCTCCTCTTCGATGTCGGCCAGCGCCAGGGCGAGAGCGGCCGGATTCTCGACGCCTTCGTCCACCGGGTCCAGGAACGCGAAATCGAAGGCTCGGTCATCACCCACCCGGAATACGTGAAGGCCTACCATCCGGGGGCGGTCATGCGGCTCTATTTCGTCGCCCGCCTGAGCGCCACTCCAGACCGGTGCGGCACCTTCCGCGGCGCGGAACAGTTCCCCGGCCAGACCTCCATGGCCGGACCCGGCGCCGGCTGGTACGCCTCCTTCTCGACCACTCACAACCAGCCGATCGTCGTCCACCTCGGGCTGTCCTATACCAGCCTGGCCAACGCCCGCTTCAACCTCGACACTGAGGCTGCTCAGCTCAGCTTCGATCAGGCCCGGCAGGAAAACCAGGCCCGCTGGACCCGCCTGCTCAACCGCCTCGAAGTCGAAGGCGGACGCCGCTCCGACCAGGTGAAGTTCTACACCGGACTCTACCACGCCCTCCTCGGACGCGGCCTCGCCAGCGACGCCAACGGCGCCTACCCGAGGAACGACGGCGGCGTCGGCCAGATCGAATGCCGCCCCGACGGCACGCCGCTCTACCACCACTACAACTCCGACTCCGTGTGGGGCACCTTCTGGAATCTCAACCAGCTCTGGACCCTGGCCTACCCCGACTTCCTCAACGATTACATCCGCTGCCACCTCGACCACTTCCGCGATTGCGGCTGGCTCCCCGATTCGATTGCCGCCGCCAAGCATGTCTCCGGCGTCGGCACCGACTACATGGGTCTCCTCGTCAGTGCCGCCTACAACTGCGGTGTCCGTGATTACGACCTCCAACAGGCCTTCACCGCCGTCTGGCGCAATGAAATGGGATGGCAGAACCGGCCCAAAGGCGTCGGCAAGGCCGATATCAAGGCCTTTCTCGACCGCGGCTATGTGCCCCTCGTCACTCACGCAGACACCTATAGCGGTTCGAGCAGCGTGGGCTCCCAGTTCTCCGCTTCCCACACCCTCGAGTACAGCTTCTCGGCCTTCGCCGCCGCTCAATTCGCCCGGGCTCTGGGAAAGGAGTCGGAAGCGGCCCAGTTGCTCAAGAACTCCCAGGGTTGGACCCACCTCTACGACTCCCAATCGCACTTCATCCGTCCGAAGGACCTCCAGGGCCAGTTCATCCAGGACTTCAACCCCCGCCAGGCCTGGGTCGGCTTCCAGGAGGGCAACGCCTGGCAGTACACCTTCTATGTCCCGCACGACCCCGCGGGCCTGATCGCCCGCATGGGCCTCTCCACCTTCAACCAGCGCCTCGAGGACGTCTTCCGACAGGCCGAGGCCACGGGCTTCGGCGGCGGCACGACCATCGACGCCTTCGCGGGCGTCGAGAACTCATATAACCATGGCAATCAACCCAGCCTCCACATCGCCTGGCTGTTCAACTACGGCGCCCAACCCTGGCGCACGCAATACTGGGTCCGTCGCATCTGCGAGGTCTTCTACGGCACCGACCCCATCCACGGCTACGGCTACGGTCAGGACGAGGATCAGGGCCAGCTCGGCGCGTGGTTCGTGCTCGCCGCCCTCGGTCTCTTCGACGTCCAGGGGGGCACCGGCCCCACTCCCTCCCTCCAGCTCGGCAGCCCTCTCTTCTCCAGCAGCCGCATCCACCTGCACCCGAAGTTCCACGGGCAAGCGTCCTTCGACATCCGGGTCAAGGGCACGCCCGCCGAACATCCTTACATCCAGTCCGCGCGCCTCAACGGTGAGCCCCTCGACCGTTGCTGGGTCCCTTGGAAGAGCGTGCTCGAGGGCGGTCTTCTCGACATCACCCTCGGCTCCGAACCCGCGACCGCGTGGGGAATCCACCCCCCACCGCCCTCCGGTTCAGCCCCGGACGAGAACGCTCCGTCCGACCGCTGACCGCCACGCCGGGTGGTTATCCCCTGTCTCCGACACCTGGTCATCGTTGCCGATGACTGACGATCCCCTGCGCTACCGCCCGCCGGGATGGGAATCGAACCTGCGCCCGTTTCGAGAGCGACCAGGCCGGACTGCACCATTTCTCGATCGCGCGGCATCGAGAGCCGTTGGGAGGATTTCATGGCGGGCTCGCGTAGAAAACCACCAGTCACAATGCCGCGCTCACCGGGATGGAGCCATGAAGGGAGGGAAGACGTAGGACGCCTTGCGGAGCCACGCGCCCCGTCGGCCTATGGACTCGAGGTCTTGCCGATGTCGGGCAGGCGGTTGAACGCCTCAATCGTCAGGGACTCGGCATGGCCGTCCGCGAAGCAGACGCCGACGAACGGTTCGGCGCTAAGCCCTGGCTTTTGATGCACCAGCGGGGTCTTGCCCGGGTCCTTGATATCCCGCAACCGCACCCCGGAGCGGAGGTACACCAGCCCGCTGTGTTGATCGAGCCACGCCACTTGCGCCGCCCGGTCCTGGCGCTGGAAGTCCTCGGGTGGCTGCGTGGTGCTGCCCGGCGGCAGGAGGACGCTGACCGCCCCCCCCAGGTGACTGAGCGTGTCGGCCAGGTGATCCGGGAATTTCCCGTCGTGGTCCTCCGCAAACAGCAGCAAAGCAAGGCCGACTTGTTTGAGGTTGTTCAGGACCATCACCCGGGTCGCTTTGGCCTTGGACTCCTGCAGGGCCGGCATCGCAACCGCGCGGAGCAGTTCGCCGATCTGGTTCGCCTCGAGGCGCACCTGCAGGCTCTCCCCGGCCACCCGGGGTGTGAGGATGGTTTGGACATCCTCCCAGCGCGGCAGGTGTTCCTGGACCTCCTCCACCTTGCCCAACGCGGTCAAGCCGCGGGCGATCCATTGCGCGAACGCCTCGGCATCGGCGGCGCTCTGCGAGCGGATAAGGAGTTCGACACTCAACTTCGGCGGCGCAAGCAGCGAGAGGCTCGCCC
Source organism: uncultured Verrucomicrobiota bacterium (assembly GCA_964535555.1). Taxonomy (GTDB): domain Bacteria; phylum Verrucomicrobiota; class Verrucomicrobiia; order Limisphaerales; family J093; genus DSVZ01. The sequence goes on along the minus strand of CAZHUS010000188.1, from coordinate 4,758 downwards.
AATCCAGCCCCCGGGTGAGCCTCGAGCTCGAGCCACCCCCGAGACTCGCAGGCAGCACGGGCATGAATTCCTCGATGACCCGGCCCGCTTCCGCGTAGGGAAGCAGCACGGCCTGGAAACTCGCCGAGGGGGCCGCGGCCAACGCGACCTCGAGCTGGCGCGGGGGGCGGGCGGGTAACGCCTTGAGGCGTTGAAGCACCGGGTCAGCGGCGGCCACCACGCATCCACGCGCCACCGTGGATTTCCAGCCAGAGAACGGGGCCGATTGATTCAGCATCGCTGACAGGCGGTCGGCGTCACTGCCGTCGGCGAGGGGGACCACCACCGCGACGGGAGGGTTGAAGCCCAGGTCGCTGAGGCTGACGAGCAGGTAGGCCGTTTCGCCGCCCGCCTTCCGAAACTCCTCGAGCCAGGTCCGGGCGTGCGGTTTGGCCTGTTCCACGGCTCCACGCAAGGATTCTCGCGGTTCGGGCAGCAGTTCGAGGACGCGGGCGGCCCAGGCGTCCGGATCGATCCCGCCGAGATCCAACCGTGCGACCACGACCGTGAACGGGTCGGTGAAAGGCAGGATCCGTTGAAGGTCTGACGGCGCGGCGCCTCGGGCGTTGACACCGGCGAGCAGTGCGAAGGTGACCAGCAGTCGGAGGACGAAGACGGAGGTGCGTTTCATGGGAAATCTCCGGGTTGCGGAATGGGAAAACATCGCGGCGTTCAACGGCGGATCGTCAGTTCGTAGCCGGGCGGGATCCGCGTGTCCGGGTCGGGCAGCGGGCCTCCTTCGAGATGGGCGGTGGCGCCGTCGAGCCGATATACGAAGGATCCGCCGGTCATCGGGTCTTGCGGGATGGGCGCTTCGTGAACGTCGCCGAGGGAGGTCGGCAGGCCGCCGTCGTGATTGGCGGCGAACATCCGGATCGCTTCGACACAACGCAGGTAGGCCACCCGCCGTTCCAAGGCGGCGAAGCGCGTGGCGGCCTTGGTAAGCGCAGGCAGGAGCAGGCCCGGGAGCACGGATCCGATCGGGTCCTGCGCGCGTAGATCCTGGAGTCCGGCCTCGATCCGGGACATGCCTTCGCGGGCTTCGTGATACGGCAAGGCAAACCACTTGAAGAGCTCATCGCGTTGGACCGCGTAGTTTTCGCCGAGGTAGGTGGCGATGGTTCCGGCGACCGTCATCCCGGCGATCTCCTCGGGCGAGCGCCCCTGGCGTTGGTGGTAGGCGACGGCCTTCGGGTAAGCGAGCAAGGCGCCCGCCGTGGTGACCACGGTGGTGCTGTCCTCCTCCGGGAGCCACGAAATGGACGGCCCGCTTTCTCCGAATTTCTGGAACTCACGCACGGCGTGTTGCAGGTCCGCCGCGGTCGCCGAATGGGTGCGTCCCCGCCACAGCGCGGGCATGTGGACATAGAGGAAACAGCACTCCCACCGCGTGGCCTGCCAGAGATTCAGAAAGCAGGGCGGGAGGTCCGACAACGCCCAGTAGAGGTTGGGGGCGCCTGGTTGAGCCACCAGCTCCTCGACCCGGTCGAGCATCAAGTTCGCGATGGCGACCCCCACCAGTCCTTCGATCAACGTGGCTCCTTTGCCAACGTGCCGCGCGAGCGTGAGACCGGCCTTCAAACGCTCGAGGGCGTCGGCAAAGTGACCCTGACGGATGCGCAGTCGGATCTCGACGGCGAGCAGGCGCGAGGCCCCGCGCAACTCGGCCAGGTGCGGCAGCAGGGCGTTGACGCCGTCCTGGCGGATGGGGACCTCGAAATCACAACGTTCGTGCCGAGTCGCCTGCGCCAGCCGGCCCAAGGCCGTGCTGTACTGCGCCACCACCGCCTCAACGGCGTCAAGCGGCATTTGGTCCAACGGCAGCTTGAGCCATTCATCAAGTTGATCACTCTGGGTGCGCCACTTCTCATTCTGGGCCAGGAGACGCAGGACCTGTTGATATGCGAGCGCCGCGTTCCCGGGCGTCTGATCGATCACATCATGGACAAACGTGTAGCGGAGTGCGGGACGCGGCTCCGGCATGGGGTCAAGCGCCAGCTTGACGGGTGTACGCGGGGTCGCGGCCGCGCGAGTCGGAATTATCACCGGAGCGCCGGGAACGGCGCCGAGGAGGGCCAGCACGAGCAGACAAGTTGGACTTTTCACGAGGGATTTCCTTTCGTTACAGCACCGGAGTGATCCAAGGGATCGGAAGGTGAAATGGAGCGGCTTGGGCTTGGGCGACGGAGCCAGTCGGCGATCGTCTGGACGGTCGCCGGCGGTAGGGGCGCCCAGCCGGGCGAAGGGAGGGCGTCCATGCCTTCGAACGCCACCCGCCGCCGCAGCTCGAGGTAGTCGGCGGCCAGGCCTTTGCCCTGGAGGACGACCGAGGCAACCGGCGCTCGCCCCGTGACTCTCGCTTCCATGGGAGGGCGCGTCATCCTGGGCACGCGAGATTCGGCGGGCCACGGAGTGCCCGCCCTCCCTGGAGGCGGTTCGTGGGGAGCGGCCTGTTCCTCTCGGACCTGCTCCCCGGCCATGAACCGTTGAGGAGCGCGGGCTTTAGCCCGCAGCAACGTCCCGGTGGCGGTGTGGCTTTCGGCGGACTGAAGTCCGCGCTCCTGGGGCGGTTCATGGAAAACGGACTGAAGTCCGCGCTCTGGAAGAGGCTGCGGAGTCGTGCGGTTCAGCCACCCCAGGCTGGCGGCCAACAGTATGGTTGTGCCCGCGAGTGATTGCCAGAGACGAAGGCGTCGCCCGGCCGAGCGTTGTCCGGCGCGAAACATCAACGTATCCCGGTCAATCGCGTGTCCAGCCGGTTCCAGCCGGCGGAGTTGACGCGCGAATTCCTCGTGACCACGGGCTAGAGCGTCGTCGCCGTCCATGATTCCTCCAGTTGATTGCGGATGGATTCAATGCCGGTCCGGTAGCGGCGGAAGACGGTCGCCACGGACATCGAGAGCACGATGGCGATCTCTTCCAGCGTGAGGCCACCCCAGAGTCGCAGGGTGACGATCTCGCGTTCGTCCTCGGGCAACCGGCGCAAGGCGGCTTCCGCGGCGTGCGCATCCAGGCCATCGCCCGGGCGCGGTTCAAACCATCCCGCCGTTTCGGTGGCGACCCGGTTTTCGCGGTGGCCGCGCCGGCTCTCCGACCGGAGGCGCTTGAACGCCTGGTTTCGAACGGCCTGGTACAGCCAGGCCTTCACGTGCGCCGGTGGCGGCGATTGTTGCGCCAGGTTCACAAACACATCCTGAACGACGTCTTCTGCGGCGGCGGCATCGAGCCACGGCCGGGCGTACAGCACGAGCGCATGGCTCTCCTGCTCGAACCACCGTCCCAATTCTTGCACGCCCAACGAAGCCATCGTTACGTTCCGCAGTTAAGACCCCGCCGCCGTCGCGATTTTTCAGTCGGACCGTTATTTCTCTTGCCCGTCTCCAGGGTCCGGCCCGGGGCCGTAGATTGGACCGGCGAGGTGAAGGTCCGGCACGGAAGCCTCGTGGCGCTGAACCGGCGCTGGGTCGGGGGGACCCGGCCTCCAAGTTGTGGCTCCGGTTCCCACCACGGCAAGAGTCGCGCATGGACTCCCTTCGAAGGGCCGTTTGAAGGCTCGGACGGCCCCTCATTTCCGCGCATGGGAGGAGGGTTTCTTGACGGCCCAACAGGTAGTGTGTTACCTAGAACCACGACACATTTGGCGGTGGTTGAGCATATTATGCGCTGTCCTAAGTGCGGCTGTCGCGACGACAAGGTGATTGACTCGAGAGCGTCCCGGGAAGGGGCCACGATCCGTCGTCGGCGGGAGTGTCTGGCTTGCAGCCACCGGTATACCACCTACGAACAGATCGAAACCCGGCCGCTGGTGGTGGTGAAACGGGATGGGCGCCGGGAGCCGTTTTCGAAGGACAAGCTCCGGATGGGCATGTCACGAGCCTGCGACAAGCGTCCGGTCAGCCCGACGGCCATCGAGGAGGCCGTAGAGAGGATCAGCGCGGAACTCCACAGCGAGTATGAAGGCGAAGTGCCCGGACAGGTGATCGGCGAGCGGGCGATGAACGAATTGCGGGCGCTCGACGAGGTGGCGTATGTCCGCTTCGCGAGCGTGTACCGGCGGTTCGAGGAAGCGACGGACTTTCTCCAGGCCGTCAAGAAGCTCGAGGTGCCCCATGATACAGCTACGTACCGATTGCCTGGTTTTTGAGACCTCGGCGGGCGCGGTCCCGTGTTCCGCGGAGCAGGTCGCGGTCGAGTTGGTTGGCGAGACCGTGGGCTGGCTGGATCCGGAAGTTCTGCGGAACGCCGCCGCCGGCGTGCTCCGCTATTTCCGCGAGGATTTGGGCCGGACGAGCGTGACCGTGCACGAGTTCGCGGAGGCGCTGGCCCGGGTCCTGCGGGGTCTGGGAGTGGAAGTGATTCCAGCCGAGGACAGCTTGCCACCCCAGGACACGGTGGAACTGGACCTGAGGCAGTTTGCCGTTGAGTCAGGAGCCGGGTTTGAGCTGGCCTTCTTTGCCCGACTCCGGGAGGTCATGGCCGAGCGTCTGGCGTTGACCCCCAAGGTGGTTCGGTTGACGGGGCTGCGGAGCTGTGTCAAGCAGCTCACCGCGTCTCAACGCTGGTGTCCCCGGTGCCGCACGATGAGCGATCACATCGTGGGATTCGTCCGGCGGTGCTTCGAGGAGCAGGTGGGCAAGACGGGCGGTTCGCTGGTCGTCGTGTAGCTAGTGTCTGGAATGAAACATGTATCTATTTGTCGCTCAATTAGATAAGTGCGAT
>CAZHUS010000187.1:0-9175 GCA_964535555.1 uncultured Verrucomicrobiota bacterium | reverse complement strand
TGCGCGGCGAACACCACCAGATAGTGAACTACCTGGAACAGATCCAGATCGCGCTCGTGCAGCAGTGGCCGGCGCCCATCCTGGATGTGCTCGCCCTCCAGGACCTGCTGATGCAGCACCGTCAGGCGGAGGAGACCATCCTCTACCCCGCCCTGGATGCGACGCTTGGCTCGGCGGAGCGCGCCCGCGCGGTGGCGCACATGGGTCGCTTTCCCATCGGCGGCACCCAGCCCGCGCCGGGCTGAGGTGGCCGTGGCAGTCACAGTCCACTGCCTTGACCCATCAACCCGATGTCCGACGAAGACCCGGGTGCTGGCGTGGTGCGGTAGTGCTCGGCCCGCCACCGCCCAGGTTGCCGCCTCAGGGGACCGGGACCGCACCCGCGCTCATGCAACCCGCGGCACAGGATCGAAATCACGTCGAGTCTCCTGCTTGGCGGGAGACCGACGCCGTGTGCGCCCGGTGCGCCGAGACGTACAACGCCATCGCCGGCCTCAAGTACCCAAAGACGCAGTGCCTTTGAAGCGGGCCGCGACGCGACGCGACGCGAACGCCAGTGCTCGCGGGGACCCAACCGCTGCCACTCGTCCCGCGAGGCCGCAGGCGGGAGGACAGGATTTCTGCAAGAAATGCGCCGCATGACCCGATAGTGACTTGTATGATCGTGCCGCGGAGCGCGTCCGAAGATGAACTCCTGCCGACCCGTCGCAGCCTGCTGGACCGCCTGCGCGACTGGGAGGATCAGTCGAGCTGGCGGGACTTCTTCAACACGTACTGGAGGTTCATCCACGGCGTCGCCCTCCGGTCGGGGCTGAGCGCCCATGAGGCCGAGGATGTGGTTCAGGAAACGGTGGTGTCGGTGGCCCGGAAGATGCCGGAGTTCGTGTACGACCCGGCCCGGTGTTCCTTCAAAGGCTGGCTGATGCACGTCACCCGCCTCCGGATCATCGACCAGCTCCGCCGCCGGCAGCCGACGTTCCAGCCGCCTCCGGCCCCGGAACTCGATGACCGCGAGACCCCGATCGTCGAGCGCCTCCCGGACCCCGGGGCCGGGGGGTTCGACGCGGCGTGGGAGGAGGAGTGGGAGCAGAATCTGGTGGACGCCGCCCTCGAACGGGTGAAGCTGCGGGTGAAGCCCGAGCACTACCAAATCTTCCACCTCAGCGTGGTCAAAGCCATGAAGCCGTCCGCAGTGGCGCGACTGCTCGAGGTCAGCGTCGCGCAAGTGTACCTGGTGCGACACCGGCTCGGGCGCGAACTCCGACGCGAGGTGGAGCGACTGAAGGAGAAGCCGATGTGAACGCCGGCCGTTACCGCTCGGGCAGGGCGCCGCTCTCCGAACGCGTCGGCCTTTCGTGTTGCAGGGCTCTGCCGGCGGGTTCGGAGAGACCCGCCCTACCGCAGCACGGGGGTAGGGCGCCGTTCTCCGAACGCGCCGCACTTTCGTGTTGCACGGGTCTGCCGGCGGGCTCGGAGAGACCCGCCCTACCGCAGGCACCGGTGCCTGAAGGCGCCCTTTGACTTCGGCGCCGGGACTTCGGACTGTCCGGATATGTCCGCTGACGCACCGTCCAGCGCCCCCGGCCCGCCTTCCTGGCTGGCGCCGGCGAGGCCCGTGGTGCCCGATCACGAGCTGGTCCGGTGCATCGGCAGCGGCAGCTACGGCGATGTGTGGCTGGCCCGCAACGCCGTGGGGACCTGGCGTGCCGTGAAGGTGGTCTTCCGCGACCGGTTCCTGGATGCGCGGCCGTACGAGCGCGAGTTCCGGGGCATCCAGAAATTCGAGCCGTTGTCCCGCGGGAACGAGGCTTTCATCGACATCCTCCAGATCGGCCGCAACGACGCCGCGGGGTACTTCTACTACGTGATGGAGCTGGCCGATGATGCCGGTGAAGCTCCGAAGCCCGAAGTCCGGAGCCCGAACGAGGACCGAAAATCGAGGGCCGAATCCGAACCGCCCGCCCCGGGACCTCGGGCTTCGGACCTCGGACCCCGGACGTCGGCCCTCCATCCCGATTCCTACACGCCCAAGACCCTCGCGCGGGTGCTGTTCCAGCGGGGCCGGCTGCCGGTGAGCGAGTGCCTCGAACTGGGTCTCACCCTCAACCTGGGCCTCGCCCACCTCCACCGGGCGGGGCTGATCCACCGGGACATCAAACCCTCGAACATCATCTTCGTGGGCGGCGTGCCGAAGTTGGCCGACATCGGGCTGGTGATCGAGACCTCCGAAGCGCGGTCGTTCGTGGGGACGGAGGGCTACATCCCGCCCGAGGGGCCGACCTCGCCGCAGGCCGACTTGTTCGGGCTGGGGAAGGTGCTCTACGAGGCGGGGATGGGGAAGGACCGGAAGGACTTCCCGGAACCCCTCACGCGCCTCGCCGAGGCGCCGGACGCGGCGCGGCTGCTCGAGTTCAATGCCATCCTGCTCAAGGCGTGTGCTGCGAATTTCGCGGAACGGTACCAGTCGGCCGAGGAGATGAACGCCGATCTCGCCCTGCTCCAGAGCGGGGGGTCGGTGCGGCGGCAGCGCCAGTTGGCGGGGCAGCTGCACCTCCTTCAACGTGCCGGCGCCGTGGTAACCGTGCTCGCGGCGTTGATCGCGTCGGGCTGGTGGTGGCAGGTCCGGCAAACCCGGCAGGTGCGCGCTCTGGCCGCGGCGGAGGAGCGCGAACATCGCCGGGCCCAGGAGAACCTGTATGTCGCTGACGTCCGCCTGGCGCTCCACGACTGGGAGGCGGGGCAGGTAGCCCGCACCCTCGAATTGCTCGATCGCCACGTCCCACGGGGTGCCGAGCCGGACTTGCGGGGCTGGGAGTGGTACTATCTCCTCTCGCTCTGTCACCGTGAAGACCGTGTCGTTCGCGCCGCCCCGCGGGACGTCCAGGGCCTTTGCGGCCACCCCGGTTCGCGCCGTCTCGCGGTGGCGGGCGGCGACGGGCACATCCGCCTGCTGGACGCGGACAGCGGAACGGTGCTTGCCGACCTCCCCGGCCACGCCGATCCCGCGGCCACCGTCGCCTGGCATCCCGACGGCGTGCGGCTCGCCTCGGGCGGTCGCGACGGTCGCCTGATCGTCTGGGACACCCGCACCCTCCGACCGGTGCACGTCCTCGACGGCGAGGTCGCCGTGTTGTCCGTGGCGTGGAGTCCGGACGGCACGCGGCTGGCGGCGGGCGGCCTGGGACATCTCGAACGAGACCTGGACGGTTTGGTGACCGTATGGGACCCGGCGAGCGGGCAACGCATCCACCGCCTGGTCGGCCAGGTGGGCCAGATCCGCGCCCTCGCCTGGCACCCTTCCGGGGAGTTTCTTGCGGCAGGCGAGAATTTCCTGGGCCGCCTCCAGCTCTGGCACAGCGGCACGGGCGAGCGGTTGCGCAGCCTGGCCGCCCATCGCCACTTCATCGCGGCGCTGGCCTGGAGCCCGGATGGTCGCCGGCTGGCCTCCGCGAGCTACGATCAGACGATCAGGGTATGGGACACGGACCGGTGGGAGGAGTCTAAGATCATCGAGCGGCCCCACAGCGGCCCGCCGACGAGCCTGGCGTGGAGCCCGGACGCGCGCTGGCTGATTTCCGCCGGCGTGGACAGCCTGGTGAAGGTGTGGAACGCCGACACCGGCGCGGTCACCAACGTCCTGCGGGGCCACCTCGGCGCGGTGCGTTCCCTGGCCTGGTGGCCCCCCACCGCCCAGGTGGTGTCGGCCGGCGAGGACGGGCTGGTGCGCTTCTGGCATCCGCGCCGTGAAGCCTCGAGCACCCGGGTGGCAGGATTCGGAGGCTGTGCCTGGAACCCCGACGGCCGGTGGCTGGCCACCGGCGACGCGCCCGAATTGCCGCCGGAACAGCACGGCGCGATCCGCATTCTCGATAGCTTCACCTGGGAGCCCGTCGACACGCTGCCGCGTTCGGGCGGCCTGGCCCCGTTCTGCCTGGCGTGGACGCCCGACTCGCGGTTGCTGGCGGTGGGTTTCGGGGATCGCGTGGGCGGCGGGTTCCTCGAGATCTGGGACTGGCGGCAACGGCGGAGACTCCCGGACTGGGGACCCGCGCACGAGGGACGCCAGGTGCGCAGCGTGGACTGGAGTCCCAACGGTCAGGAACTGGCCACCGCCGGCGCCGACTGGACCGCCGCCGTTTGGGACGCGCGAACCGGCAGCAACCGGCTGCGGTTCCGGGAACACCGCGCGACCGTGGGCACGGTGGGCTGGGAACCTGCGGGACGCCTGCTGGCCTCCCGGGACTTCGACGGCCGCGTCTTTGTCTGGACGGCGGAGGCCGGGCGGGTGGTGGCCAGCCTGCAACTCCCCGGCACGCCGGCCGTGGACCATCCGCAGGGCCTCGACTGGAGTCCCGACGGCCGGTTCCTGGCCGCCGGGAGCGGGGATGGAACCGTGATGGTCTACGAGACGGGGGGCTGGCGGGTCCGCCACGCTCTCCGCGGCCACACGGCCAATGTGCGGTCGGTGGCCTGGAGTCCCGACGGTCGGCGGCTGGTCTCCGGCTCCGAGGACCGCACCATCCGCATTTGGGACGCGGTACAGGGTCGCGAACTGCTGGTGTTGCCCGCCCTGTCAAACAGGCTCCCGGGTGTTTCCTGGAGCCCTGCCGGGCGCGCGATAGCGATTGCCGGCGGCGAGACGTTCATCTTCGACGCCGGGCCGGGCCATGAGCGGGCGGCCCGGCCGATCCTCGCAAGCCCCGTCGGTTCAGAGTAGGGAGGGCTCCCGGAACTCGGGTCGCCGGAGCACGGAGTTCAGGCGGGGATCGGAAGAATGCTGCAGATTCCTGAAAGATCCCTCGGAGGTCGCTCGATTGCTCCCCTGTATGCTGACCAGCCAAGAACCCGTCCTCATGAAAGCCACCGTCCGTCTCCTTGCTTGTCTGAGCCTCGCTGCCCTGTCCACCACCGCCGTCCACGCCCAGTTGGGGTACGGCAACTACCCGTACGGCAGCTTCATGGCCGAGCACGGCGGTATGATGCTGACCGGCTACGACGGCGGTGGATACCCCATCCTCGAGGGCGTTGGCAAATCGGAGAAGGCCGATGCCTCGGGCCAGTTCAACGTGCGCGGCCTGTCCCGGGGGGACTGGAACTACGCGAATCCCGCCGGGGGCGGATACTCGGCCAGCCTTGATGTTCCCGCGGCGGCCCTGCGTTCTTCGGTCACCGCCCCGCCGGAGCTCCATCTGGCGTACAACGGCATCGACGGTTATTGGAGCGGGCACGGGCTGGCAAGCGTTGGCTTCCAGGACGTGGTGACGATTTCCGGTCCGCCGTTGGCGGCCTACCAGACGATCCCCATCACCCTGCGCGCGCACCTCGACGGCACCTTGACCCCGGGCAACGGCGTTTATCCAAGCCGCGACATCTTCTGGTACAACTACGGTGAAGTGAAGTTCAACGTGGCGTTCCGTGGGAAGGATGGAACACAGGGTTTCGGAATCCATGAAGGCCACGTGGATGTCCACTTCGCGGGCTCGGTCAGTGAGGGTACAGGACCGTTGACCGTGGACCAGGACTTCCTGCTGACCGGCGACTTCGGCCCCACGGTGTCCGGCGCGCCGATGACCTTCTGGCTGGCCGCGGACTTGTTGACGGACGTCTGGAACGGGGGCTCGGCGAGCTTCGAAAACACGGCCACCTTCGAGCTCATCCTCCCCGAAGGCTACACCTACACGTCGAGCCTGGGCTTTGGTACCGCTGTGCCCGAGCCCGAGCCCGCCGCGCTCGTCGCGGGCCTCGGGTTGCTGGGCGTCGCGGCCTGGCGGCGGTGCCGCGCCCGCGCAGTGACCGTCAGAGAACAGGCTCGCGAAACCTGATCTCGCACCCTCCCCTTTCCCCCTCCTTCTTGCTCTTGCTCCTGCTCTTGCTCCCGATCCGCCGCCGGAAGGAAGAGCAAGAACAGGAATGGGGGCTGCGCGTCGCTTTCGGGACCAGCACGCCGATCATTTGGGGTCAAAACTCGGCAGGGACAGGGGAATGCCCGACACCCGCACGGTTCGGCAACCGGACGTCAAGGCCGGCCGTCCAGGGTTCAGGCGTCCCGCCGGGACGCGGGCTCTTGTGCGCCGGCGTGTCCCGGCGTTGAAACGCCGGGCTATTCCCGGCCCGGATCGGACGCCTCGTCACAGGGGCGGGCATGGCCACCTGCGACAGCCGGCCCGGGCCGGCGACACATCACCTCCCGGTGGCACCGCCTGGCGGGCAGTTGCCTTGGCACCGAAGCTCCGGGGAGTCCGCCCCTCCGAACGTGGGGTGAATCTTCCGAGAGAATTCTGAAAGATTCGCCGGAGATGGGCCGATTGCTCAGACGTCCGAGACCAACGTTTCTGTCGTCATGAAAGACCAGTTCGTCCGCCCGTTCGCCGCGCCCGCGCCCGTGCCCGGCCCCAACCTGTTTGGCCCCAATCGAGCCTCCGGTCCGCGGCCGGACCTTCGCCCAGGGTCGCGAGGGGGCTGGGGATGGCGGATGCTCGCCGTGCTGTGCCTGCTCCTGGTGCTCGGCAGCCCGCTCCATGCCTACGAAACGACTCACATCTGGTGTGTGCTTACGGGCCGCGACAACCTCGGACAGGAGATCGTTCGAATTGAATTGGCGCCGGGTCAGTCGCGCGCGGTGCATCTGCCGGCAGGCACTTACGGGGTCGAGCTTGGGCGCAACGCATTCGTCTCCCCTGATAATCCACCGCCTTACCTTGGCGGTTTCGCCAGCATGGCGACTGGGATGCGCTTCCGGGTGTTCCTCGGCGGGTTGGCCACGCAGGTGAGCTGGTCCGGTGGCGCGAGTGCCACAGCCGATGCCGGAAGCATTGGCTACGGTGATTCAGGGAGCTTCTCCTCCCTGAATGGAACCCACGTCGCGAGCGTTTCCGCGTCCGCGAGCGAGGATGGTGGCAACCAAGCCTGCGGCTGGATCACCCAGGATAGCTGGGCTGCTTCCACCGCCGCAGGTTACGCCGACTCCAGCGGCATCTCTGGGGTCATTGAGTTCCGCGGTTCCGCCCATGCGGCCAGCCATTACCCGTGTGGGGTGTGGGAAGCCTGGGCCGAATGCCAAGGGACCTTCGTGGCCTCCTTCGCTCTCCTCGACCCTCTCGACACGATCATCATCACGGACACTCCGCCCGTCAATGGCACCCCGCTTCCCACCCTTCCTGATCAAACCACGCCTGCTACGCCGGGAGGTTGCGTCTGGTTGCCCACCTACGGGTTCAACAACGCTGCTTCCGGCGGTTGGTTCGGCCTGCCGGCCAGTGGATCGACAATCCAATTCGACGCCCTCGACACCACTGGGTTCACCGGCGTCACCGGGTTCCCAGCGGGCACGACGTGGGTGGACGTGGCCGGCCAGAGCCACGGGCCGTTCACCTCGGGACAGTCGTTCTCGTTCGCCGACCAACCCGGGGGCAGTGTCACCACGTTCACGGTGCGGGCGGACGCAGGACTGATTCCCGCGTTGACCGCGTTCCAACTCGCCTTCAGCCCTGACCCGGGCAGTTTCCAGGCGCAGATCGTGGGACCGGCCGACGTGCGGATTGATGCCGAGAGGCTGAGCGCCGGCCAACCGCCCACGCAGACCTCCCCGCTGGCGGTGGCGCGGGGCGAGTCGGTGCGGTTCACCGTGCATGTGCCCGGCTCCTGCGCCAGCACCTACCAGTGGCGTCGCAACGGCGTCGCCCTCCCCGGCGAGACGAACCCCACCCTGAACCTCGCGAGCGTCGGGTCCGAACACTACGGCACCTACTCGGTGGTCGTGCAGAACGAGTCGGGCACGGCGGAGAGCCTAGCCCTTGCGCTAGAGCCGTTGCTCTACACGCTCACCGTGAACGCGGCGGGCGGCACGGTCACGAAATCGCCTGATCTGGCGGGCTACGAACCCGGCACCGTCGTCACGCTGCAAGCCGCGCCGGCGGCGGGGTTCACGTTTGCGGGTTGGGACAGCGACCTTCACAGCACTGCCAACCCGGTCCCGATCACGATGGACCAGAGCCGATCGGTCACCGCCTGGTTCGGCAACCCGTTTGGCGGCACGCCGCGGACGATTCCCGGCCGGATCGAGGCCGAGGACTTCGACGAGGGCGGCGAGGGCGTGACCTACCACGACGCGGATGAGGCCAACCAGGGGGGCAGCACCTATCGGACGGGTGGGGTGGATGTCGTGGCCGGGGCGCAGGGGACGCGCATCGGCTGGTCCGACACCGGCGAGTGGCTGAACTACACGGTGAACGCCCCGGCGGCGGGATTGTATCGCGGCGTGTTCCGCGTCTCCTCCGGGATGTCGGGCGGGACGGCTCGGGTCCGCTTCTCGGGCGGGCAGAAGCCGGCGGATGTCGCGGTGCCTGGGACCGGCTCGTGGGGCACGTTTGTGGACGTGGCCAGCGAACCGTTCAGCCTGCCCGCCGGCCTGCAGGTCATGCGCTTTGAGTATGCGCAGGCGGGGTTCGATCTCGACTGGGTCGAGCTGCAGCGGGTCAACAGCCCGCCGGTGGCCGATGCGGGTGGACCCTACACGATCGACGAGGGCAGTTCGCTGATCCTCAACGGCGGCGCCACCGACCCGGACCTGGCGACCGGGGACAGCCACACGTTCGCCTGGGACCTCAACAACGACGGCACTTTTGGTGACGTGACGGGTGCCACGACAGCCGCGGCGCCGGCCCAGTTGACCGCGCTTGGGTTTGCCGCGGGCACCCACACAATCCACCTACGCGTGACCGATCTGGCGGGGGCCTCCGACACCGCCAGCACCACGGTGACGATCCGCGGAACGCAGACGATTACCTTCGACCCGATCGCGGACCGCACCTACGGCGACGCGCCGTTCACCATCAACGCGACCGCCAGCTCGGGGCTCCCCGTGACTTTCACCAGCCTCACGCCCTCGGTGGTGGCGGTGAGCGGGAGCACCGTGACGGTTGTCGGTGCGGGCACGGCAACCATCCGGGCCTCGCAAGCGGGCGACGCCCATTACCAGCCGGCGACGGACGTTGAACGGACCTTCACTGTGGCCAAGGCCACGCCGGTGATCACCTGGGCGACCCCGGCGGACATCACGTTGGGAACGCCGCTGTCTGAGCTCCAACTGAACGCCACGGCGAACGTGCCCGGCGCGTTTACTTAGTGCCTGGCAGGAAACTCGCGATTCTGTTCCTGGAAGGGTGCCAAGTGGATC
>CAZHUS010000186.1:0-9227 GCA_964535555.1 uncultured Verrucomicrobiota bacterium | reverse complement strand
CGATGCCACGCAAAACCTAACGCCGCTGCTGGTCCAAATTCCGGGGTCCATTTCTACCTTTTGACACATCGCGTCGATGAAGTTTGGAGTTTGGACTGCGTAGAAAAGGAAAGCGGGCTCCGCTTCTGTGGCCCGCAAGACGTGGAAGCCGGTTGAACCAATCGAACCGTCCAAGTCAGGTGGAACGACTGCCACGGCATTCAAATTTGGGCGCGTCATGGACACGAGAACGTCGCCCGTTTTCAAAACCTGCTTGGCCCGGCTTGGGGCCTCTGCCGACGGCAGGACCTTCGGTTCGATGATGCGTTTCGTCTCGCGATCAATGCTGCTGATGTCCACGTAGATAAAATCTCCGCGCCCTGTTGGCCCTCGCTGTTCCACGCGGGTTTCAGTCAACTCCCCGATGCTTCTTCCTTCTACCTTCATACTTCTGCCTTGCCCACTCATCCTTTTGCCTTTCTGAGGATGGTGACGAAAATGGCGGTGAGTTCGTCAGCTTCCTGCCGCAGCGGTGCGAGCTTTTCCGCCGAGACGATTCCACTTTCGACGAGGAGTTCGAACCAGTAGGCGGTTTCCTCAACCTCGCGCAGGCAGTCGCCAGCCTTGGCGATGAACTCGGGTTTGCTGCGTGCGCGATACGCCTCACGGTAGTTCGCACCGACGGAAGTCCCCGAACGCAACACCTGCTTGCCGAGAATTTGCGCCTCGGTCGTTTCGGGCAGCGCGCCAAACATCCGAATGATTCGCAGCGCAAATTCCTTCGTGCGGTCGCGCAGATCATTTTCTTCCTTCTTCATTCTGCCTTCTTCCTTTCACCGTAGGGCGCGGGCTCTTCGCGGAGAATACTGGAATCCGCATGGGGAGCGCCGCCACGGATGGCGAGTTCGCGTTCGCGCAGGGCATCGAGCATCCGGAGCTTTTCGCCGATGGGAAGCGCAGCGAGGGCGCGGCGATGAGCGCGTTTGCTTTCGAGGACTTTTTGCAGGTCAAAGCTCATGGCGCGTCGCTGAGGAATTGGCGTTCAAACTTCTGCCACGCTTCCACGAGGCCGTGCCGGGCGAGGATGGCCTGGAAGCGCACGGCATCCAGCACGCCGGCCTCGACGAACTGGAGCAGGCGGGCCTTGTCCTTGGCGCGTCCGGTCTGCAACGCGATGGCGGCGAGGTGTTCGGCGGTGAAGACGCGGGCGGGGGTGCCTTCGACATCGGTCTCCACGGATTGCGCGAGCGCTTCCTCGACGAGGGGGCCGGTGGGCGGGAGGAATTGCACCGGCCAGCCGCCGATGACGATGTATTCGCCCTCCATCGAACACCCGCGCACCTTCAGGTAATCGAAGATGGGGGCGGGGCTGAGGAGGAGGCTCCCGGGCTTGGTGCGGAAGGAGACGAAGATGTCCACATCCAGCGTAGCGACGGGCTCCAGATAGAAGGTCGCGCCGACCGCGCCGCCGATGGCGTAGCGCCCGATGACGCCGTCGGACTGCATCTGATTGATGGCCGTAATGACTTCCTGGATTTTCATGCGGCCAAGGTCGTGTTCAATTCTTCCAGCAAAGCAGGCAGCGCGTCGCCGAACAACTGGTGTGCTTTGCCGAGGCCGCCCTGTTGGGAAAACGGGGCGTAGTCGAAATCGTTCGGCTCGATGCTCAGGCTGGTAGCGATGTGGTCGCGGATGAGGTTGAGCCAGGCGAGTTGGTCCGCGGTGAAGAAAGTGGCGGAGCCGTCCCGGCTCTGCCGCTCCTGGTTCAGCGGCGGGACGCCGCTGCCACATTGCCTGGCCTTGTCCATGAGCCATTCGTTGAAGCGGGTGGTGACGGAGTCGGCGAAGGGTTCGAGCACGGGCTGTTGTTCCAGCGCAAAGCGGACGAGGGCGACGAGGTCGGCGAAGCGTCCGGCCTGCGAGCGGCCTTTGACTTTTTCCGGGCGCGTGGCGGCGAAGGCGTTCCAGAGATTGTCCTCGGTCCAGGCGGCGTGCTGGTCGCGCAGTTTCTTCTCCAGTTCCTTGAGCATGGGCTCGGTGAGGCGCTGCTGGTAGGGGCGCGAGTAGAGCAACTGGAGCGCGGCAATCTCGGCGCGGTGCTGCTCGATGTAGTCGCGGAAGGATTTCAGCAGCGCGGACGCCTTTTCCTTCGCGGCGGCGTCGAACCCGGAGGAGATGACCTGGTCGATGGTGACGGTGTCAATCGTCTGCTCCGCGTCCTGCCTGGCCTTGGCGAGGGCATCGCGCAGGGCGGGCAGGTCGAACGGGGCGCAGGCGGCGTCGGCGAGAGTCGCTGCGGCGTCCCGCCGCAGGTCTTCCGAGAGAAAGAGCCCGGACTCGGATTCTGGTCGGTGCGCGCGAATGTACCGTCGGAACTTCTCCAGACTCGTGGGGGAGCGAACAATGTGATCCAAGGACTCCTTCTGCCAGACAGAGAGCGTGGTCGAGGCGTCCCGCCTCGGGGCCTTTCCCGGACCGCGCTGGGCCGCCGCGGCCACCTTGTAGCTCACGGGAATGGGCTTCCCCTGCGCCGCCGCCAAGCGGGCGGTGGCCGCCGGCACTTTGAGGATCTCATGGGCCGTGTAGCTCTTCCATGAATGCAGGATGTCACTGAGGCTATTCCCGGCCAGCGGCGTGACGAGCACATGCACGTGGTTCGCGGCGATGACGAATTCATCAAGGGCGTAGCGATCCCGGTCAAAGTGCCGGATCGCCTGCTCCACCACCTCGTGAACAGCCTCGATGTCCAGAATGCAGGAACCGTAGCCGGCATCGAGCCACCGCTGCAGACGGGCCGGGAAGCGATTGTAAAACTCCTGGCGGGTGGCTTCGTCGTGAGGTTCTGGATGGGTTTCGTGCCAGGCCGCCATTTCCGCCCGCCACTGGGCCAGCTTTTCCTGCGGCATGGAATCCGCCAGTCGGAAGGTGATGAAGTAAGTGACGCCGTCCTGGCGCCAATGGGGCAAGTCGCCCGAGAGGTGGGCAACCGGAGCGTCGGGATCGAAATAGCCGATCGGGGGAGGACCGAACTCATCGCGTGCGGCCGGGTCATTGAGCTGATCCAAAAGGCAGCGGCGGGACGCCGCTGCCACCTTGTCCGGATCCACGGCGTCGAGCAACGCGCCGGAGAGTTCTGACAACGACTTGCCGCCGGCGAGGGCGGCAAGCTTCTTCGCCTCGTCACGCGGAATTTCGCGGTCCAGCCGGGCGAGACGTCCGGCGAGGGTGGTGAGGGTGTCCTCGTCGCGTTTGCCCAGGGCAACGCCGAGCAGAAGTTGGGGGAAGGCGACAGTGCGCTGGCGTTCGAGCGGGCGGGAGTCCGTCTTGTCGCTCTCGCACACGCCCACGGGGTCCACGATGACGAAGTGGGTCTTGGCCCGTGCATCCGCGCCGCTTACGGCCTGCAAGTCGGTGGGCGTGAGCACGCGCGTGCCGCGGCCTTTCATCTGCTCGAAGTAGGTGCGGCTGCGGGTGTCCCGCAGGAACAGGAGGCATTCCAGCGGCTTGATGTCGGTGCCGGTGGCGATCATGTCCACGGTGACCGCGATGCGGAGCTGTGGCGACGTGCGGAACTCCTGGATGAGGGTTTCAGGGGTTTGCCGTGGCAGCGGCGTCCCGCCGCTGGCCGCCTCCTCAGCGGCGGGACGCGCCTTCTCAGCGGCGGGACGCCGCTGCCACCTTGTAGCCTTGTAGGTGATCTTCTTGGCGAAGTCGTTGCCCTTGCCGAATACCTCGCGGACGAGGTGGACGGTGTCCTCGGCGTGGGAGTCGTCCTTGCAGAAGACGAGGGTCTTGGGGACGAGCGTCCGGCCGGGGAACAGCTCGGTCGCCAGGGCGTCCTTGAACGCCTGGAGGACGGTGCGGATCTGGGATTTGACCACGACCGAGCGGTCGAGGTCCTTGGCAGCGTAGGTCAGGTCCTCGTCGAGGCGCTCCCAGCGGACGGCGCGGGTCTCCTTGCTGCGCCGGTCCACGTAGAAGCCCTTCTCCACCTTGCCGCCCTGCTCTGTAACCTGGGTGCGGATGCGATAGACCTCGTAGCCGACGTTCACGCCATCGGCGACGGCGCGCTCGTGGTTGTACTCCATCACGAGGTTCTGGTTGAAAAACCCGATGGTCTGCTTCGAGGGCGTGGCGGTGAGGCCGATGAGGTGGGCGTCGAAGTATTCGAGCACCTGCCGCCAGAGCCCGTAGATGGAGCGGTGGCACTCGTCGGTGACGATGAAGTCGAAAGCCTCGATGGGGACCGCGGGGTTGTAGGCGACTTCCAGGGGGCGGCCCGCGGGTGTGGCGAGGGCTTGGGCGACCTCGAAGCCGGATTGCTCGTCGAGGTCGGGGTCGAGTTCCTCGCCACGCAGCATCGAGTAGAGCCGTTGGATCGTGCAGATGGTCACCCGGGCGACGGGATCGAGCCGGTTGGAGGTGAGGTGCTGGACGTTGTAGAGCTCGGTGAACTTCCGGCCGGTGTCGGGCGTGGCGAACTGCTGGAACTCGGCCATGGCCTGGCGGCCGAGATTGGCCCGGTCCACGAGGAAGAGCAGTCGGCGCGCCCGGGCGTGGCGGATGAGGCGGTAGGTGAAGCCGCAGGCGAGGTAGGTCTTGCCGGAGCCGGTGGCCATCTGGACCAAGGATCGAATCTGGTCGGAGGCGAAGGACTGCTCCAAGGCGACGTTGGCCTCGAACTGGCAGTCCCGCAGCCCGGTCCGGGCCAGCGGATGCTGGGCCGGCAGCCGGGTGAGGCGGGCACGAAGCGTGTCCGTTTCGGCCACCCAGGCAGCCAGGGTTTCCGGCCGATGGAACGAGAAGACCCGGCGGGAGCGCGGGGCCGGGTCGCGTTCGTCACGGAAGAACGTCTCGACGCCAGTGGACTCGTACAGGAAGGGCAGCCGGCCGGGTGTGATCGCCTGAATGAAGTCGGGGAGGTTCCCGCCGTAGTGGCCGGACTGGTCGGCCACCGCGGACAACGTGCTGCCGAGCTTCTTTGCCTCCACCACGCCGACGGCCTGGCGGTCAACGAGCAGGAGGTAGTCGCAACGGCCCGATTTCAGGGGCACCTCGCGGAGCGCGATGCCGCGGCCGGCGGCGGGATTGAAGGCATTGTAGTTCTGAACCACCCAACCCGCGGCGACGAGCATGGCGTCGATCTGCTGGCGGGCCTGGGCTTCCGGGGTCATGCAGCCGGGTGGAACGTCGAGGGGCCCCTTGGGTGGGGATGACCACGGACGGAGGTTGCGTAGTTCCGAGGCATCGCGTTACGCACGGAGCCTAGGAGAACCATTGGCCGGCAGGCAATTGAGAAGACGGGGGTTACGGCGGGGCTTCCGGCCCGGCGCGTTCGCTGTCGCCAGACACGTCCGGATCGAGCGGATTCCCCGGGTGAACGCGGACACGATTCGAACGGCGCTGACAGACATCGCAGCGGCGAACGATCCCAAGCTCAAACATCTCAAGCTGGCAAACCTGGTGTCCATCGCGTTGCCGCAAGGCCGGAGTACAGTATCCTCCCCGTGCTGACGCAACTCGTCGGCGAGGTTCCCACCGACTCGGAATGCGAAATCCCTGTGATCCCTAAAGGCCGCCCCTGGCATCAACATTTGACAATTCCCGGACCACGGCACGAAGCGTCGGCCGCGGCGCCGGGGCGAAGGACGCCATTGATTCCGCACCAACCGGCTGACGAGCCTCCGGCTGGCGCTGAGGCGGCTGCAGGACGGCTCAGGAGCCTCGCGGGAGCCCACGACCCAAAGACGTCCTTCGGCTCATTCGAGGTCGTGGCCCCGGCCCTACTCGGCGAGGACCTTGTAGGCGCGGGTCTTCTCCGCCCGCTTGCGCTGGGTCTCGTCGAGGATTTTCTTCCGGAGCCGGAGGTGCTTGGGGGTCGCCTCGACGTATTCGTCGGAGCCGATGTACTCGAGGGCCCGCTCGAGGCTGAGGACGAGCGGGGCGTTCAACTGGATGCCCTTGCCGTCGCCCTGGGAGCGCATGTTGGTGAGGTGCTTGGCCTTGGTGGGATTGACCGGGATGTCGTTGTCCCGGGCGTTCTCGCCCACGATCATGCCACGGTAGACCCGATCGCCGGGCAGAACCATGAGGCGACCGCGTTCCTGGATGGCGTTCAACGCGTAAGAAGTCGCTTCCCCATCCTCCATGCTGACCAGCGAACCGTTCTTGCGGGCCGCAATCTCGCCGCGGTCAGGCCCATACTCGTGGAAGAGGTGGCTCATGACGCCGAGACCGCGGGTGGTGTTGACGAGGTCGGTCTCGAAGCCGATGAGCCCGCGCATGGGGATCAGCGCCTCGATGGTGACCTGGTCGGCATGGTGGTTCATGCTGGTGATCTCGGCCTTGCGGAAGGCGAGGTTCTCCATGATCGCGCCCATGAATTCCTGGGGGATTTCGAGGAACAGGCGTTCGATGGGTTCGAGCAAGGCGCCGTCGGGCGTCTTCTTCCAGAGCACCTCGGGCCGGCTGACGAGGACTTCATAGCCCTCCCGCCGCATTTGCTCGACCAGGATCGCGATCTGCATCTCGCCGCGTCCCGCCACTTCGAACACCTTCGGATCCTCGGTCGGCTTGATCCGGAGGGCCACATTGGTGCGCACCTCCTTTTGGAGCCGTTCCAGGATATGACGGGCCGTCACCAGCTTGCCGTCCTGTCCGGCGAGCGGGCCGTCGTTCACGGCGAACTCCATCTGGATGGTGGGCGGGTCGATGGGGATGTAAGGCAGGGCGCCGCGCTCCTCCTTGTCGGCGAGGGTCTCCCCGATGAAGACATCCTCGAAACCCGTGATGCCGACGATGTCGCCGGCGTGGGCTTCCTCGATTTCGATCCGCTTGAGGCCCTCGAAGTGGTAGATCATGGTGATCTTGCCCGGGGTGATCCGGCCGTTGCCGTGCAAGCAAACCGCCGGTTCGGCTACCCGCACCCGGCCGGTGAGGATCTTGCCGAAGGCGATCCGGCCGAGGTAGTCGCTGTAGTCGAGGTTCGCCACGAGCACCTGGAAGCCTTCTCCGGCCTTGGCGCGCGGGGGCGGGATGTACTTCACGATGGTGTCGAACAACGGCTCCATGGTGCCGCTGGCATGGTCGAGTTCGAGCTTCGCGAAGCCTTCCTTGGCGGAGCAGTACACGAACGGGAAGTCGAGTTGCTCGTCGGTGGCGTTGAGCGAGAGGAACAGCTCGAACACCAGGTCCAGCACCTTCTTGGGGTTGGCGTTCTCGCGGTCGATCTTGTTGATGACCACGATGGGCTTGGCGCCCGCCTCGAGGGCCTTCCGGAGCACGAACCGTGTCTGCGCCTGCGGACCCTCGGCGGCATCCACCACCAGCAGGACGCCGTCGATCATGTTCATGATGCGCTCGACCTCGCCTCCGAAATCGGCGTGGCCGGGGGTGTCGACGATGTTGACGTGGTAGTTCTTGTACTTGAAGGCGGCGTTCTTGGCGCGAATGGTGATGCCCTTCTCGCGCTCGAGGTCCATCGAATCCATGATCCGTTCCTCGGTGGCCTTGGCTTCGTTGGCGCGGAAGGTGCCGGACTGCTTGAGAAGACAGTCCACCAACGTGGTCTTGCCGTGGTCCACGTGCGCGATGATGGCGATATTGCGGATGTGCTGCATCGAATCTCCGATCGGTTTGCTGCCGGGCTCGCGGCGGATGGTCGCCCGGACGCTAGCTGCGCATTGTGCCACGCTCCCGGTGGGGCGCAAGTGCCGCGAAGGGCGAACGCTCGAGTGCGCGTTGACTCAAATTAAATGACACCGAAGGGATGCGGCTGGGAGGCGGAAAAAGATGTCGTTGACTCATGGAAAAATGACACCGGGCAAACTGGTGCCCATGAACATGAGTACGAACCTGAAAGACGAACTGTTGCCCAAACTGCGGGCGCGCTACGAACGGCGCAGCCGGGAGGGCAAAACCCGCATGCTCGACGAGCTGTGTGAGGACTACGGCTACGAGCGGAAGTACGCCATCAAGCTCCTGCGGGATACGGTGCCCGCCCCCAGCGGCCGAGCCCACCCCGGCCCCGAGCCGCGCTACGCCCTCATCGAACCGGTGGTGCGCGCGATCTGGCTGGCGGCCGAGCAGCCCTGCGGCAAGCGCCTGGCTCCGGCGCTGCCGCTGTGGCTGCGCCACTATGAACGCCACCATGACAGGCTCAGCGCCCGCCAGCGCCAGCGGCTGCGCGAGATCAGCCCCGCCACGCTGGACCGCCTGCTGGCCCCGGCGCGGGCACAGCATCCGCTGCGGGGCCGCTGCGGCACCAAGCCCGGCAGCCTGCTCAAGACGGAGATCCCCATCCGCACCGGCACCTGGGACGTGAGGCGGCCTGGCTACCTGGAAGCGGACAGCGTGGCCCACTGCGGGGCCAGCTTGGCGGGCGACTTCATCTGGAGCCTGACCTACACCGATATTGCCAGCCAATGGACCGAGGGCCGGGCCGTGTGGAATAAGGGCGCGGCGGGGGTGCTAGCGGCCACGCGCACCATGGAGGCAGCGCTGCCCTTTGCCCTGCTGGGCTTCGATTGCGACAACGGCAGCGAATTCCTTAACCACCATCTCCTGCGCTACCTGGACCAGCGGAAGCAGCCGGTAGCCTTTACCCGCTCGCGCCCCTACCACAAGGACGACCAGGCGCACGTGGAGCAGAAAAACTGGATGTGGCCGCGGCAACTGCTGGGCTACGGTCGGCTGGAGGCCGAGACGTTGGTGGCGCCGATCTGTGCGCTCTACGAGGCGGCGTGGGGCCCGCTGATGAACTTCTTTCTGCCGGGGCTGAAGCTGAAAACCAAGTGGCGGGAAAAGAGCGCCTGGAAGAAGCGCTACGAGCCGGCGCGCACGGCCTATCAGCGGCTGATGGACGCGGGCGTGCTGGGACGACGGGCGCGGCGGGAATTGCGCGAGCGCTACGAGAGCTTGGACCCCTTCATGCTGAAGGCGGAGGTCGAACGGCGCCTCAAACCCATCCTGGCAGAGGCGGCGGAAATCGTCCGCTGCCCTGCGGGCGGTTCCGCTCCGCGGTGAGGGCTGGCGCCCTCACCGCTACGCTTCACCGCCCGCAGGGCACTCCCCCGCCAGCGGGGGGGGGATTGACACCCAGAGTAAATTCCAAAGCGAACACTGAAACGCGAGTCAACAACGCCCGCCTGCTCAGACTCCTTCGGTGTCATTTATCCATGAGGCAACGGGAGTGCCGCGCATCTCCGATTTGTTGAGGATCAGTTCCACAGGGTGGCGTCGGGGTCGTT
>CAZHUS010000185.1:0-9243 GCA_964535555.1 uncultured Verrucomicrobiota bacterium | reverse complement strand
CGAAGCGCCTGGAGTGCGGGGATTCATCCCCGCTTTTCGGAGCAGGTTCATGGGCTGCCCACGGCTCCATTCAGGCCGCCGTGGCACCGCCCGGCTCAACCTTCCTCGACCAACTTCATGCCCAGGAGGCGGACGAGATGGCGCGCGGAGTCCATGTGGTCTTCATAGAAGACGACCCGGTGGAGCAGCGTCATGGCGTCCTCGCTGTCGATCGCGCTGCTCCAGTTGGCTGCCATCGTGGCGGCGTCGCGCACCTCGGTGACAATCTGGGTACGGCACGCGCGGACGGATCGGGAGGGCACCTCGATGATACGGCCGGTCGAGGCGAGCAACGTGTTCAAGTTCACGAGCTTCGTACGGGTGATTGTCTGGCCGACGCGGTACAGCACCTCGGGCACGCACCCACTGCCGCTCACCTCGGAATGCCCTCGCAGGAGGTACGGTGCCGGCTTGCTGTTCACGCCTTCCATCTTCAACGGCGCCGTGCAGTGCGCCGTCCAGAGGACGTTGCGCGCGGTGTCGAAAGTGGCGTTCCCCTGGAAACCGGCGCGATCGATCGCGTATTGGAAGAGCATCATGGTGAGGAGAGAATCCATGTCGCCCTCGCAGGCGGCGGGAATGCCGACGTCCCGCAGGCGGGCGAAGCCAAGGCACGGGAATCCTTTCGGCAACCAACCCATGCAGGTACCGATCGCCAATCCCTGGGCTTGCTCCCGTTCGACCAGGCGTTGGAGCGCGATGCTGACCCGGGCCGCCTTGCTGATGTCCTCGGCACTGGGTTCGAGGATCTCCTTGGCCTCCTGCGTCCAGCGTCCGGCCTCGGCCCGGACCGCTCCGTTCTCGGCATTGTCGATGAGGTCGCCAAACGCCTTCTCCTCGACCACGACGACCTCGGCACCGAGGCGCTTCTTGACCTCCTCGGGCGACTGCGCCGGTTTCGTCCCGCGCGCGGGCGGGAAGAGCAGGATCCGGCTCTGTTGCATGAGGGGAATCACGCGGAGCAGACGGAGGGCACGCTCGAGTTCGTTGTAGTCGCTGGTGGGAAAGAGCGTCACGGGCTTGCCCTGTCGCTGCCAGCGGTGGGCGTACATCCAGTCGTGACCGCTCGCCGGGAGCGAGAACACGATCATCGGATGCGCGCCATCAAGGATGGGCTGCACGACGGGAGTGAGGGCGAAGATTTGGAGGTTGATGGCCAGCACCGGGGTCTTCGGCCCCGCCTGCTTCAGGAGCGCCGCGGTCTGCTCGAGACTTTGCGACTGACCGATGATCAACTCGATGTTGCCCAACTCCTTCTCAGCCTTGGCCAGGCGGGCCTTCATGGCTTCGAACTGCGTGGCATCGGCACCCCAACCGCGGTCGGCCGGGCCCGCCGCTCCGGTGAAGATGACGCAAATCCTTGCCTTGCGGCGGGGTGGCGGCGGCGGTGCCTCCCCTGCCCTGGCAAAGCCCAGGGTCGCGCCTGACAGCATCATCCCGGCGGCCACGCCGGTCTGCAGGAATTCACGTCGGGTGCACTGATCACACATGATTTTGGTTCTCCAGTTTGTGCGGCGGCTTGTTGCGGACCATCGGCTGCGCGGCGCAAACGAGGCCGCGCACGCCATGAGCATGCATCATGGCTTACCGTCGAAGGATTCGGAACGACGGTGTTCAGCGTGGCGGCAATTGTCAAGCCGGTGTGGTGATCCTTCCAGCAGAGGTGCGGGGCCCTCGGTGGTGGCTGGCTTTCAAGTGCCGCGCCGACGGCGATCACGCCGCCGCCACCGCCCTGCTCGGTCGGCACCCCGAGGTGGAAGCGCTCTGGACACCCTGGCAGCGAGTCGAAGTCTTCAATGCGTTCCGACAGGCCGAGCGGGCCGGCTGGGTGGCGGCCGGGGAATCGCGACGCATCGCCATCGAAGTCGCTGCCGACGGCTTCGTGTCGTTCGATGCTGAGCAAAATGAACTGGCCGAGGCCGCAGGCCTGCCCCTCATCACGCGGCGGTCGCGTTCCCGGTGAGCCGTCGACGGGCGGCTGAATTCATGGGAGCGACACGCGGAAGCAGCGGGCCGTCGCGTGCGGCATGAACTCGACGGAGGTTTCGACCGGCCCGCTTTGAGGAACCGCCGCGCCACGGTGGGAGACGGTCCACTCGCCCGAGGCCGGTGCGCCACTGACATACACCGTGTACCCCACCCCTGCCCGGCCGTGGAACCGCAGGTGGAGCTGGCCGGCGTCGAGCGAAACCGACTCGATCTCGAACACGAGCGGAGGTTCTGTCGACGCCGCCCCGGGCGAGCCCCCGACACGCCCGCTGGCCCGCCAGTTGGCCGCCGACGCCAGTGACTCAGCCGGGTCAATGACCTCGAGCGATGGCCCATCGCCATCGGCTGCCTCGCGCCAGGGGGGTCGGGTTCCGTAGGTGAGCCGGGCCACGGTCTCGCCACGCGCATCCACCAGCGCCACGGTCTCGCCGGCGTTGTCGAGACGACCTGAATACTCGCCCGCGACCGGGAAGCCGGTCCCATAGCGCAACTCGAAGGCCGCTCGGCTCTTTACCACGAGCACGTAATCTCCGGGCCCGAGACGGGTGATGGCCGCGCCCGTGAAGTCGAACTGGATGCCCTCGATGAAGCGGACCCCGTTGAGATCACTCGTCGTCGCCCCTCGATTCCAGAGCTCGACGAACTCGAAATCGTCGGCATTGGAGAATCCGGCGGCCCGTTCCGTCAGGCTGGCCGGCGCCGGGTGGAAGTGCAGCTCCGTGAGCACCAATTCGGGCGTGCCCACGATGAATGTTGCCTCTTCGAGCGCGCTCCACTCCTGCCCGTTCAACACCCGAGCCTTGATGGTGGTGAGATCGTCGAGCGTGATGGGACCGGCGTAGCGAATGGCGGCGTTGGTGGTGGTCGAAATGAGGCGTTCCCCCGCGACGAGCTCGACCGCGATCAGGAAGTCAGAGCTCGACAGCGAGTTGTTCATGCCCTGCACCGCGAGAATGTTGCGCCCGGGCTTGAGCGCCGCGAGCCCGGCGTCGGCGTTGAACTCCTCGAAGCCGACGGCGGCGGCATCCGAATTCTGGCCGGCAGCGAACGTGTTCCAGGTGAGACCGGCGGGGGCGTTGGCCGAAGCGATGCGCACGCCGTTCAGATACGCGACGAAGCCGTCGTCGTACTGCGCGCGCAGCGTGAGGAAATTGAGCTGCTCGGTGCCGGCACCCTCGTGGTCGAACGGGATTCGAATGAACGCCGAGCCGTTGGCAGTCATGGGGCTCCCCACGTTGATCTGGATCAGGGGCAGGTAATCCGTCTGGACGTCGTAACCCACACCGCCGGTGCCGGCGATCCAGGCGTTGTCGTTGAATGGCTCCTTCCCCCCAAGCCAGGCGGTGCCAAGCTTGTCACCGCCGTTTGCGGACGACGGGACCAAAACCCGCTTGGGCGCCGCCCGCGACACCAGGGTGCGGCGGAGCGTTTCCTGTACCGTGAACGGCGTGCGCGGGTCGCTGCCGTTGGTGGTGTAGTAGATCGCGCCCTGCGGCGCCGCGAGCGTGAGCTGGAATCCGGGCGCCACCTGGCCACCACGCTGGTTCATCACCGGCGGATCGGTTCGCGGATAGAGCCCGATCCGGCGTAACTGCTCGAGCACGATCCCGGAGCGCCGCGGAAAATAGTCAGCGAGCATGCGGTCGCACTCGCGTTGCCAATGCTCGTCGCGCGTGAACGGCCCGGTGTTCATCTGATCTCCCCAGCGCGCCGACTCGCCCACGATGGCGCGGCTGACCTGGTCCCGCAGGGCGGCGAAGCGGGCCGCGGGACGGTTGTCCTCCGGCCGGGCCGGGTTCCATTGAGGACTGGCCGAGTTCACCGCCAGCGCGCCGCCGTTGAAGAAATGCTGGTAGACCCGGTCGCCGAAGCGGGCCTGGAACTCACGGTTGCCCCGCAGGGCCGCGTACGGTTGGGCGACGGCCCCACTGACGCCGGTGACGTCGGTGTCCACACTGGTGAAGCCGAGGGCGGTCTCCGTATCCCAAGGGTAGAACCAGAAGCCGTCGGTGCCGTTGCGGTCGCGGCCGGCCCACCAGTTCCGATGCGGCCAGTCGGTGTTCCCGACGTAGAAGTTGAGGATCATGTAGTCGATGAGGTTCTCGACCTCGAGCAGATCCTCGTAAGCCGGGTTCCGCGTGCCATCCGGGTTGTTGCCCTGCAACCGCTGATAGGCCTCGGTCGTGGTCACACCTGAGGCGAGCGAGGCCAGCAGGCGGCGCCAGGCCTCGTCGTTGCCATCCGGAACGGAGTCCTGGTTGAGTGCGTCCCAGGTATCCTTGTCACCACCGTGGTAGGTGGCCGAGAAGGCGGCGTCCGGGCGCTCGACCGGATTGTAGAGGCCCCAATAGAGCCCGTTGAGGTAGAGGTGCACGAAGCGGGCGTGCGACGCCACCATGCCCATCGCCCGGGCCGTATCCATGGCGAAGGTGTCGCGGACGTAGGTGGTCGCCCCACCTGCATAGGGCCAGGCGTCGTTGCTGTTGGCCCGGAGGACAACGTTGTCGAAGCGGTTCGCCGCCTCCGTCCCAAACAGCGGGTACTCCAGCTCCGTGGCGCCGTACTTCTCCCGGAACACCACCCGGAAGGACTTCTTCAAGGTAAGATCAAAGCGCCGGAACGCCCCGCCCTGGATGCGGATGCCGGCGTTCTCCTGGAATCCTGGTTCGCCCGCGGCAGGCAGGAGTTCGAGGGACACCGGCCGCTCCCACGCTTCGCCGCGATTCTCCGGCTGGGCATAGATGCCCTGCGGTCCGAAGAGATCGTCGCGTTCCATCACCAGCGAAAGCGACGGCAACGCCCGCAGGTCGGCAGCAAGGGTCCGGGCGTACTTGCCGCCATAGTTGTCCTTTCCCGCCGGCGCCACGACGCGCGGGTCGAGACCGTAGTCCGCGACCTGTCCGCTCCACGTCGTGGGGTACCCGGCAGCCAGCGCGCTCGCCCGCGTTTGGCCAACAACGTCGGCCACGAACACATACGTGTGCGTGGCCACTCGCGACGCCCGCCAACCGTCACGAAACGCCATCGCTCGCAGCGGTGTCGTCCCCGTCACGCGCACCGCTCCGGTATATAAAGCCCCGTGGGTCAGCGACGGTGTGCTGCCATCCCGCGTGTAGCGGATCGTCGCCCCCTCGGTCGCGCACTGGATCGAAACGTCCACCGGCGCCTCGCAAAAGCCGCGCGGCGGACTGAAGGTGAGATCGCCCACCAGCCCCACACGGGCTTGGGCATTCACCCCGCCGGGCGTCGGCGACTCGAAGTAGCCCAACTCGCCCATGGTCACCTGGGCGTGTTCGAGCCGGGCTTCGATCAGGAAATCGCGACTGTTCGGATGATGGTTCAGGCCCTGGATGGCGAGAACGTTCCGTCCGGGCCGGAGCAGCGGGATGGCTCGGTCGAACGGAAACCGCTCCTCGACGCTGGCTGCGGCCCGCAGCCGGTTGGTCAGTGCCACCGCCTCGAAGCCCAGGACCCCTGGCGCATTGGCACGCGCGATTTCCTGGCCGTTCAGCCACGCCACGAATCCGTCCTCGTACCGCGCAAACAGCGCCGGCACACCGTTCGCCGGGACTTCATTCAGCGAGAATGCCAAGCGCAGGCAGGCACTCGCAGCGCGGCCCGCCAGCGCGGACCCGACGTCGGTTCGAATGAACGACGCGAAATCCGCGGGTGCCGAACCCACCCAACCGAGAAACTCGACCTCGGCGATCTGGACGGCGACGGCGGCGGCCGCGTTGCGCACGGTGGGAAAGAGCAACCGATAGTGGCGGTAGGCCGTTGTATTGACGAACGACACCTCGACCGGCTGGAACCGGTCGCTGAAGTTCGGCAGCGCCCCGCGCGCGATTTCGTAGAAGGCTCGTCCGTCGTTCGAACCGGAGATCACGTAGCTCGTGGGATCACGGTCGGGGGCGTCATTCGCCGACGTGAGTCGCAGGCCGACAACCACGGTGGGTCCGAGCGAGGGTGTGACCGCGAACCCGGCGTTGAGCTTGTCCCGGTTGAGGTACTTCGTGCGGGCATCTCCGTCGATGGCCTTGGTCACGTCCTCGCCCGTCGGCGAGTTGACGGAAGTTGGCACGATCAGGTCATCCGGCCGCGTCACATCCTCGACGGCCGGCGGAGGTTCTGTGACGTCGGCACTGCCGGCAAGCGGGCGGTCGTAGCCCATCCCCAGCCCGACGCTGAACCAGGTGGAATCGTCGAAGTCCGGTGCGACCCAGTTGGTCCCGAGCCGGGCGTCCGTGGGGACGTGGAAGCGGCCCTGCGCCCCGGGTGCCACCCACGAAACTACTTCCGTGTGCATGGCCAGTCCGTACGACAGGTCGCCGAGCTGCCGCGGAAAGGCCGGGGCGAATTCGCTGGCCGCCGTTCGGCCGTCGGGGAGGAAGAGCGCCAGGTACTCGCCGTCGCGGCTCAGCGCGAAGCTCGTGTGCAGCTCGGCTGTGGGATCCCGTCGGTCCTTGCCGGAGGCGAACACGACCAAGAACGCCTGCCCGGCCAGGGCCACGCCAGGCAGCCGCCACTTTTCGGGGTCGTCGCGGTCATCGGTAAGGCTGTAGCCCGCGAGTGAAATCGGGTGAGGCTCGGGATTGTAGATCTCGATCCAATCGCTCGCGTCGCCGTCCTGATCTCGCAGGCTGCTGGCGTTCGCGGCCATGAACTCGGTGATGAGGGGCGGCTGTGCCGCGTGGCTAGGCAGAACGGAGAAGCCGGCCAACAGCAGTAAGGCAACCAACGCGGTGCGCCGGCCCGCTGCCCATCGACCCCAACCCGGTAGGGCGGGCACTCCGTTGCCCGCCGAAGCCCCGCGCGCCCGCCCCCCCGGCGTCCTGACTTTCCGTGAACCGCCCTTTGAGGGCACGGGGCCTACAAACGGGAGGCCAGGTCCCCCGACCCGGCGGGACCGGTTCATGAGCGTCCTCAACTCCACCATGTGGAGTTTCAGCGGCGGTCGCTTGGGACGGACCAGACTGTCCAGCGAAACGGGGCGTGCTAAATCCTCGGACGACACGCCGGCTATCGTGGGCCGCCGCTTCGTCGCGGGCAAGCGTCGCGAACCCACGACACACACCCGTCCTTTCTCAGCGCACCGTGGCCCGGACAAACAGGCGGAGTGCGCCATAGTCAATGACGGCGTCCATGCGGGCGATGAGTTCCAGGCCGAGCAAGCCGTGGACTTCGTGCTGCGCCTTGTCCCGATTGAAATCCCAAGGACGAAGGTCGGCGACGGTGACCCTGTAGCCCCTGGTCTCCCACGGCCCGAGTTGGAGACGGCGAACGTCCCATTCCTTGAGTTCCGCCTCACGGCCTTTCACGCCACGCAACGCGCCGCCGGTAGTGCGGGAGGCCATACGCGCCTGGGCTGCGAACTTCGCATCCGTCACGGTCGCGAGCGAGCCCGTGTCCAGGAACAAGCTGGCCGTGTGACCATCAAGCTGGACGGGCGCGAATAGGTGAACGCCGTACTCGTCGGTCAAAGAGACGGCCGCCATGCCACTCACCGCCAAAGTCTCGCCGAGGGCGCGCGAAGCGTCCGGGGGCGGGAGGGCGGCGCGCAGGTAGATCATGCCGGTGCCGGGCCGGAGGACGGCACCGTGGCGGCGGAGGAAGTCGCCGCCCAGCACCGCCTGGAAACGGATCGTCTTGCGCCCCCCGCCGAGCGAAGCGTGGGATGCAAGCGAACGGGTGTCGCTGCTGCCCATGTCGATCGCAAGGTCCATCACCTGCGCCGGCTGGTTGGAGAACTTGAGCGCGCCGATCTCCAGCGATTCCACCAACACGAAGTTGGAACTCGCCACGGTGCCCAACGCCGGGTCCTCCAGTGTCAAACGACCCGGTTCCAAGCGGGGCAGTCCCCGGGCCCTGGTGGCGTCCAGCGTGGTGAACGTGAAGCCAGTGTCGATGAGGAGGGTCGCCTTCCGCGCATTGACCTTGCCTTGGAGGACCAGCATGGACCGGTTCTTGACTTCCAACTCGACTGCCGAGTAGCCCAGCCTGGTCATGAACCGCGTCAACTCATCGCCACGACCGCGGTCGTCGGCGGCCATCGCAGGTTGCAGCAGGAGCATCAGAACCCCGATGGCGATCCACCCATGGGAGACGGGGCGCGATCGCGATCCAGGTTGGAGCGGGTGACTGGTTGGCGGCCCGGTCTTCATGGCGGGAGGTCGCTCACTCCCCCGTCGGACTGTCAGGAGCGCACCAGAGCAGGCCGGGTTTGTTCTGGCGTTGCTCGCGCTGGAACTGCTCGAAGGTGATGAAGTGAACGTGGCCGCTGAACCCTGTGACGATGGCGCCTTTCTTGTGCCGACGCCCCACGCCTTCGGCTTCGTTGGGGAACTGGCTGGCATCATGGCCGGGATTGGAGCCCCAAGTGCCGCCCCAGTCTTTGATGTCGGGTTCCCAGTGAACGTAAGCGGCCGGGTTGAAAGCGCTGAGCTTGTGGGTGCGCCCCTGCGTGAGGCGTCCGAAGCTGCAGACCGCGCCGTTCATGATGTAGCTCGAGATCCGTTGTCCGCGGCGCTGCCAGGAGATGTGGTTCGTCTTGTCGAGGGGACAGTTGTACACCTTGCGTTCGTGGAGGAACGGCCAGTAGAGGCCACGCTCGATGTACGGCCATTCGTTCGTGCGCAAGGGATCCGGAGCCCGACCGCTCACCGGCGCGTACAGCCATCCGGGACCGTAGTCGTTGGCCCAGTTGGGCCAGGGCATTACGTCGCGGTTGTCGTCGACATACATCGCCAGGGCCAGGGCCAGTTGCTTGTTGTTGTTGACGCAGTAGGTCCGCGCCCCCTGCTCCTTGGCTTGCGACAGCGCTGGCAACAACATGCCTGCCAGAATCGCAATGATCGCGATCACCACCAGCAACTCGATCAGGGTAAAACCATGACGCCTTGGCCCGCCCGGCGGTCGATCGAGGTCCAGCATGGAGCGCAACATGCGCCGGTGTCTGCAGGACGTCAACATCACTGCTCGAGGCGCTGCAGAGCGCGCGGGGCAGAACGCCAGGAACCGGAGCGGACGCGCCCTTCTCACCGAGGCACCAAGTCACGGAGACGCACGATCAGGATCCCCCGTGAAGGCCGCGGTTGAAGCTCCAATCCTCTCCGTGACTCCGTGGCTCCGTGAGAGCCCTCGACCCGTAACCTCACCGCCGTTCCCAAATCCCCGCCGCGATCACACCAAGGGGGGCGGAGGTTCAGGCTCCTGGCT
>CAZHUS010000184.1:0-9297 GCA_964535555.1 uncultured Verrucomicrobiota bacterium | reverse complement strand
GTTTCTCTCACGGAGACACCAAGCCACGGAGGTTCTGCTTCCACACAGCCTTCCTTCGATGATCCGTGTTCTCCGTGTCTCCGCGCCTCCGTGAGGACCATCGTCCCTCACCCCGGATCGACCGACGCGTTTCTCCGTGAGCCACCAGGGCACCCCGGATCCGCATCCAGACAACCGTTGATGATCCGCGTGATCCCGTCGCGCATCAGGGCCTCCCCGAAGTTCAGCAGGTAGCCCAGCTTGAGGCCTGTCAGTCGCAGGTAGGTCAAGACCTGCTTCTTGTGGACGGGGGTCACTCGTTCGACGGATTTCAGTTCCACGAGCACCAGGTTCCCGACAATCAGGTCGGCCCGAAACCCTTCGTCGAACCTCTGCCCGTCATACTCGATGGGGACGATCACCTGGCGACGAACGCTCAGGCCCCGTCTTTCCAAGGCGCGGGCCAGCGTGACTTCGTAGACCGTCTCGAGCAACCCGGGGCCCAAGGCTCGGTGCAGTTCGACCGCAGAGTCCACAACGATCGTTCCGATCGCATTCTCGTTCATCTCCGTGTCTTCGTGCCTCCGCAAGAGATCCCTGCCATCCGCGTCCGCCAGCGCGCAAGGCCTTCCGAGCCAAACCATGCGCCGCCATCCCTTCTCCCCTACCCTTCCCGACCCACGCAACGGAAAATCTCGGCGAATCCCGGCGGCAAACGCCAACCCTGCCATCGCCCCCCCGCTCATCCACCATCGGTTTTCGCCTGGCGCCCGACGACCGCGCAGTCAGTACCAGCCCCGTTGGCGTACTTCGATTCCGAGATCGGTGCCGATCTGGTTCTTAAATGCCTCCAGGTTCGCGAAGGAACCGTCCTGGTTTCGGTAGTGGTACGGGTAAACAATCCGGGGACGGAACTCGCGGACGGCGCTCGAAGCCTTCGTGACCGGCATGGTGTAGGGGACGTTCATGCACACGAACGCCACGTCGATGTCGCGCAATGCCCGCATTTCCGGGATGTCTTCGGTGTCGCCGCTCACATAAACCCGTTTGCCACCCAGCGTGATCACGTAGCTGTTCCCCACGCCGCGGGGATGGTTGCTCGTGGTGAGATTGTACGCTGGCAACGCCTCGACGGTGAGGCCGTGCAGGTTCGTTGAGGTCCCGTTCGTGAGCACGGTGGAGAGCGACTTCAGCGATGCCGGCAGACCACCGAAGACCGTTTGCGGGGCCAGGATGACCGCAGCCGGCCCGCGCACGGACTCGATCGTGGGCGCGTGGAGATGATCGCCGTGCTGGTGGGTGACCAGGATCAAGTCCGCTTTGGGAAGGGTTTGATAAAGGGCCCCGCCACCGACCGGATCGACGTAGATAGCGAGTCCGTTCCACCCCATCACGAACGAAGCGTGGTTCACCGGGTGGATCACCAGGTCTCCATTCGCCGTGGGCACGTGATCTCCCGGAATCGTGTCGCCGTCAGCAACCGCCACGGCGCGAAAGAACCGCTGGTCCTTGGACACGGCCGCGGTGTCGAGTTGATGGTTGATGCCGGTGCTACGCAACGTCACCCAGCCCTCCCAAGCCTCGAGGTCTTCCGAGGTCTCCAGGCGCCACATCGTGGAGGCCGGGGCTTCGAACTCCATGGCCACATCGCCGCCCGGCGTGACGTCTACCGTCTGAAAGCTCCCCACCTCCTGGCCGACAGCACGACCGAATCCGACCAGAAACGCCAGGGAGACCGCCACCAGGAGAATTCGTTCTTGATTCATAGTTCCACGCGATAGGCGCCCGGTCGCGAGGGCTGCCGCACGGCATCCTAACCGGTGTCCCTTCGCTTCAGAGCCGCAGGTTGCCGCCACCATAGGCCCGGAACTGGACGCGCTCAAGCTGGCGAAGCACCGGATCCGCAAGGCCTGTTTCGCGTTGAATGCCCGCTCGGCGCCGCGCGTCCCAGCGCGTGACATGAACACGAAGACCTTTGCCGCCGGCCTGGCCTTAATCACCGGAGTCCTCTGGCTCGTGAACGCCGCATCGCAAGATGCGGCCGACACCGCCGGCGGCCGCGCGAGGGACCAGGCTCAACCGATCCCAGCGGCTGGCGACCCGCGACTGGTGGGGGTTCTCACCCCGGTCCTCGAGAAGCACAAGCTCCCCGCCATGGCGGCCGCCATCGTAACGAGCCGGGGAGTTGAATCACTCGCGGTCGCCGGCGTCCGCAAGCGCGGCACCAAGACCGCCGTCAGCACGAATGACCTCTGGCATCTCGGTTCCGATACCAAGGCCATGACGGCTACGCTGGCGGCAAAGCTGGTTGAGCGCGGTCAATTGCAGTGGGACCTCACGCCGGCGGCGGCATTTCCGGAGCTGGCTTCCGACTTTCACTCGAACTACACGGGCGTGACGTTGCGTCACCTGCTCTCGCACCGCGCGGGGCTGGTGGCCAACCTCGACTGGCGGCAAATCGCCCGCCGCGGCGACCTTCGCGAACAACGCCTGGCCGCCGTCCGGCAGGGCCTCAAAACGGCACCCGAGTCTCAACCGGGCACAGCCTTCCTCTATTCCAACCTCGGCTACGTGATCGCCGGCGCGATGATCGAGCGGAAACTGGATCAATCCTGGGAGGAGGCCATGCGAACCGAGATCTTCGAACCGCTGGGCATGACCTCGGCCGGCTTCGGAGGTCTGGGAACCCGCGGCAAACTGGACCAGCCGTGGGGCCACGAAAAAGGCGGCAAGCCGTCCAAGGAGAACGGGCCTTCCGCCGACAATGCGGCGGTGCTCGGGCCGGCGGGCACGGTGCATTGCAGCCTGGCGGACTGGGGCCGCTTCGTTGCCGATCATCTGCGCGGTTTGCGCGGCGAGAAGGCCTTGCTCCAACCGGAAAGCTACCAGGCGCTGATCCGACCGCCGTTCGGCGGCGAGTACGCCCTCGGGTGGCTGGTGGTGCCGCGACCCTGGGCGGACGGCGAGGCGCTCAACCATTGCGGATGCAACACGCTCTACTACGCGAATGCGTGGCTTGCCCCCCGGCGCAACATCGCCGTTCTGGTGTGCGCGAACCAGGGCGAAGACGCTTTCCAGGCAACCGACGAGGTCGCGGGTGAACTTGTCACCCGGCCGGCACCGAACGCGCCGTAAGGGAGAGGGAAGCCCCGTCCTCGACCCGCCGAATCCGGCGGGCAACGGAGTGCCCGCCCTACCTGGCTGGAGTTCCCCAGGCAAGGAGCACACGCGCCCTCGCGTGTCCCGACCGGCGCCCCGCCGGTCGGCCAGCCCGGCTACCCCGGTTCAAACGAGTTCAGTTCGTCTCGGCGCAGCCTCGCCCCACCACAACTCGCCCTACCACGCAGCCCGGACTGTCACTTCGCTTCGTGGCGAGGTTCGACTCCCAACAGGTGGCGCACGAAGAAGTCCATCCGGCGGCGGCTGGCATACGGCGTCTCGGCGGCCCCGTGATTGGTGCTCGTCATCACCAACAGATCGAAATCCTTGTCCGCCTTGATGAGGGCGTTCACGACCTGCATGGTCGAAGCGGGATCGACGTTCGTGTCCAGTTCACCCACCACGAGCAGCAGCTTCCCCTTGAGCTTGGGCGCGTCCTCGACATTCGAGCTGCGCACGTAGCCTTCGTCGATCGGCCAGCCCAGCCAGGCTTCGTTCCACCAAATCTTGTCCATGCGGTTGTCGTGGCAGCCGCAGTCCGCCACGCCCACCCGATAGAAATCGCCGTGGTCGAGCAAGCCGCGCAACGCGTTCTGGCCGCCCGCGGAGCCGCCGTAGATGCCGACGCGGTTCAAGTCCATCCAGGGACGGGACTCTGCGGCCTGACGCATCCACGCGAGGCGATCGGGAAAGCCGGCATCCGCCAGGTTCTTCCAGCACACGTCGTGGAACTTCTTGCCGCGATGGTTGGTTCCCATCCCGTCGATCTGGACCACCACAAAGCCGAGTTCCGCCATCGCGTGCTGGCGCATCAAACGGTTGAACTCCTTGGGAACATGGGCGCCATGCGGTCCCGCGTAGATCTCCTCGATCACCGGATACCGCCGGGACGCATCGAAGTTGGAGGGCGTGATCAGGAGGCCGTGGATGTCGGTTACACCGTCACGCCCCTTGGCGACGACGCGTTCGGGCATCGACCATCCTGCAGCCAGGAGCGCCGCGGCCTCCGCACGCTCAAGACAGACCACCAGCGCACCGTCCTCGCTCCGTCGCAGCTCCACCACGGGCGGCAGATCCACCCGCGACCACGTGTCGACGAACCAACGCCGGTCGGGTGAAAACTCGACGCGGTGGGAACCATCGCCTTCGGTAAGCACCCGGAAGCCCGTGCCGTCGAAGTTCACCCGGCAGAGGTGGAGATGATAGGGATCTTGTCCCGGACGCACGCCTCCGGCCATGAACCAGACCTGGCGCCGGGATTCGTCGACGTGGCGAACATCCCGCACGACCCACTCGCCCTTCGTGAGCTGCTGCCGGACGGTTCCAGTCGGCACGTCGTAACGCCACAGATGGGCCCAGCCGTCCCGTTCGGACATCCAAAGCAATTCCCCGGTGCCCTTCAACCAGTGACGCCATGTCTTGTTCGAATAATCGACGAAGGTCGGGCTCGCTTCCTCGACCACGGTCCGGACGGCACCGCTTTCGGCGTTCACGGCCAGGATCCGGTACAGCTGGTGTCCGCGCTGGTTGTAGTCGAAATAGAACTCGCGCGAGTCCTCGTCCCAACGGACCTCCATCGAGCCGTCTTCCGTGAACGGATTGCTGAACCGCGTGTCGTCGACCAGGTGCTGGCGGCGGTCCGCCACAGTGAACAAGACCGGCCGCGGCCTGGGCAACACGTCGCCCGGTTTCAGGTACTCGTGCGTGTGCAGTTTGGGCTGGAGTTGATCCCGCGGGGCCGCCTCCACGAAGTGCACCGGGTGCTTGGCGCCCGCCCGCACCCGGATCGCCACAAAGCGGGTCGAGTCCGGCGCCCAATGGACCTGACCCGAGTAGGCATCTTCCAACGCACCTTCGCCACTGAGCGCGAAGGTCTCGCCGGAGCGAAGATCGCGCAGGTGGATGTCGTACTCCCGAATGAACGCCTCCCAGCGACCGTCCGGTGAGCGGCTGCCTTCTCGGGGCCGGGTTCTGGAACGTCGCGCCTCGGGCTCGGCCGCCTTCCCGTCGATTTCGGCCTCGGTGCCGCCTTCCTCGGCTTCAAAGACTGCCAGGGGCTGGCCGAGTTGATCGGTGACCAGCCACCGGTGTCCTGCGAACGTGTGCTGCTCCTTGCGCGTGCCGGCGTGAACGCGCCCGTAGCTGCGGCGCTCCCCCTCGGCATCGATCCAGAAGACCTCGACCGGGTCGCTTGT
Source organism: uncultured Verrucomicrobiota bacterium (assembly GCA_964535555.1). Taxonomy (GTDB): domain Bacteria; phylum Verrucomicrobiota; class Verrucomicrobiia; order Limisphaerales; family J093; genus DSVZ01. The sequence continues at coordinate 3,964 of CAZHUS010000184.1, read as the reverse complement.
GCGATTCAGGAAGGCGATCGTCGTCTCTTCTCCCGTCCGGCGGCTGGGGCGGATCTCGATGGAGCCCTGGCTGCTGCGCGTGGTGGGGGCAGCCGAGGGCTCCTCCGTCAATTCGCCCAGTCCCAACGTGAATCTCCAAGCCTTGCCGGCGCTGCGAAAGCGGATGGCGCGCCCTTCATCGACAAACTCGATCCGGTCGAGCGCGAGCCGGGCGGCGGTCACTGGGTTTCCCGTCGCTTCGCTCAACCTGGCAGCCAGCCGCGCGTGATCGAAGGCCGGGACGCGCGTTCCGGCCTCGGCATCGACGAGGATGAACTCATGGCTGCCGGGCCCGGTCACAACCCGGTACCAGAAGCGATGGCCGTCCGCGAGCCAGTTGGCCTTGACGGAAGCCCGGGAGAGGAGGTTCTCGGTACGACGCGCCAGGGAAAGGGCGCGTTCATAGTCGGCCTTGGATCCCTGGGCGGTCAGCGTCACGCACGCGGCGAGGCAGGCGACGAGCAGGACCTGGAGGCGATGACACGGTTGTCCGCGAGGGACGACCGGGAAGCGTGAAGTCATGGGTTCAGCCTACCGGGAGTGCTTCGGCAGCGTCCAGAAGGTAGGCAAGCACCCCGCTGCCCGCCGCATCCGGCGCTCAAGGTAGGGCGGGCACTCCGCTGCCCGCCGCATCCAGGACGCGAAGACTGCGCCCTGCCCGGGAAGTCCCTTTGGGCTCGCGGCCATGCGCAGTGACCATGAACGCGTGAGGAGCGAGGGCTTCAGCCCGCAGGGACGTCCCCAAGCCGGCGCGGGTTCCTGCGGACTGAAGTCCGCGCTCCAAACCCCGTTGCCAGAATTGGCTTGTCGGGAAGGCGGCTGCGGCGTCACAAAAGGGGAGGTCACACCGGCAAGCTTCTTGAAGAGACGAGGCTTCCGTTGCGTCCGAGTCTGTGCCGGCACCGCCTCCAGCGAGACAGCAGCCGACACGCCCGGGCGGGCGACCGGCACAATGGCAACGCTAGAGAGCATCGAATAACTATGAACGTATTGACTCGCCGTCAGTTTCTCAATCGCACCGGCACCGCGGTAGGCACCGCCGCCCTCGCCTTCCCCTTCGTGGGCAACGTGCTCGGCGCCAACGACCGCATCCGCGTCGGTTGTATCGGCGTGGGTGGCAAGGGCGACAGTGACAGCAGTGACGCCAAGAATTGCGGAGGCGACGTGGTCGCGATCTGCGACGTGGACAAGGGCACGCTGGCCCGAAAGGCCAGGCAGTTCCCCAACGCCAAGCAGTACCAGGACTATCGCAAGCTGCTCGAGGAAATGGGCAACGACATCGATGCGGTGACCGTTTCCACTCCGGACCACAACCATGGCGTGGCCGCCCTCCGCGCCATGAAGCTGGGCAAGCACTGCTTCTGCCAGAAGCCGCTCGTGCAGACCGTCGAAGAGGCGCGCATGATGCGCAAGCTCGCCGCCGAGAAGAAGCTCGCGACGCAGATGGGCAACCAGGGCAGCGCCGAAAGCGGGCTGCGCCGCGCGGTTGAAGTCGTGCAAGCCGGCGTGATCGGCAAACCCACCGAACTCCATGTCTGGTCCAACCGCCCGATCTGGCCCCAAGGCCTGGACCGGCCGGCGGGCGAAGATCCGGTTCCCGACACCTTGAACTGGGACGCCTGGATCGGTCCCGTCGCCATGCGCCCGTACAAGAAGGGCACCTACCACACCTTCGCCTGGCGCGGTTGGTTTGACTTCGGCACCGGCGCCCTCGGCGACATGGCCTGCCACACCGTCAACATGCCGTTCCGGGCCTTGAAGCTCGGGTATCCCACCGTGGTCGAGTACGAGATCGGCTCGCGCTTCTTCCCCGAGACCTTCCCGAAGACGTCGCGCATCCGCTTCGAGTTTCCCGAGCGCGACGGCCTGCCGCCCCTCAAGTTCTGGTGGTACGACGGCAATCCCGACGACGCCCTCAAACCGCTGCGTCCCCATGCCGAAGCGGCGCGCGAGATCATCGCCACCGAAGGCAAACTGCCGGGCAGCGGCGCCCTGATTATCGGCGACAAGGGCAAGTTGTATTCCCCGGATGACTACGGCGCCCGGTTCTATCTCGCGATGAAAGGCGAGGAGGAGTTCAAGTCGGGTGACAAGCATGAGGCCGCCAAGGATGTCCCGCAGACCATCCCGCGCTCGCCGGGGCACATGCAGGAGTGGTTCCGCATGATGAAGGAAGGCACGCCCGCCTATTCCAACTTCGACATCGCCGCCTACCTCACCGAGATCATCCTCCTCGGCTGCGTGGCGCTCCGCGTGGGCGAAGGCTATCGCATGGAATGGGACGGGCCCGGCATGAAGTCCACCAACCTGCCGCAGGCGGCGCAGTTCGTCTCCCGCAAGAACCGCGCGGGTTGGGAGGTCTGACCTCCGCGCCAGCAATCTTCCCTCACAGTTCGGTCTTTCAAGGCGCCGGCACTCCCGGCGCCTTCCTCTTTTCGCTGGCAAGCCGCCGGGTCGCAACCCAACATCCGGCCGCGGCCGGGCAGTGGCCCGACATCATGAAAGCGTCAATCATCATCACACCGAAAAAGGCGGTCCTGGACCCCCAGGGAAAGACCGTTCAGGGCGCGCTGGAACACATGGGATACCAGGGCGTGAAGGATGTCCGCGTGGGCAAATACCTGGAGCTGGAACTCACGGGCATGGACAGTCCGACCGCCCGCCGGCAACTCGAGGAGGCCTGCCATCGGTTCCTCAGCAACCCGGTGATCGAGGATTACCGGCTCGAAATCCATGAATGATCCCCTGCCCGATCGGCCGACGGCGGGCCGGCCGCTCCGCTTCGTCGTCCTGCAGTTCCCGGCGTCGAACTGCGACCAGGACTGTGTGCATGCCGTCCGGATCCTGGGCCATGAGGCCCGCTTGGTCTGGCACAAGGACACCAGCCTCGGCGACACCGATGCGGTCGTCATTCCGGGAGGGTTCGCCTACGGGGACTACCTGCGGTGCGGGGCCATCGCCCGCTTCAGCCCCGTGATGCAGGCGGTGCAACAGTTTGCCGCGTCCGGCGGCCTGGTGCTGGGAGTGTGCAACGGCTTCCAGATTCTCTGCGAGGCCGGCATGCTACCCGGAGCCCTGATTCGCAACCGGTCCCTCCAGTTCCGTTGCGAACAGGTCTACCTGAAGACGGCCAACCACGACACGCCGTTCACGTGCCGCATCCCGCGCGACCAACTCCTCCGAATCCCCATCGCCCATGGCGAGGGCTGCTATTTCGCGGACCGGGAGACGTTGCTCGCGTTGCAGGCCTCGCGGCGCATCCTCTGGCAGTACGCCACCCAGCGCGGCGAACTGACGGATGACGCGAACCCGAATGGCTCGCTCCTCAACATCGCCGGCATCTGCAACGAACGCGGCAACGTCGCCGGTCTCATGCCGCATCCGGACCGCGCCTGCGAGCCGATCCTGGGCAGCGCCGACGGCCGGCACATCTTCGCGAGCATGATCGCGACGCTCACCGAGCGTCCCGCACTGGCGGCCTGAGGACTCCAGAACCTCGGACTGCGGCTGGTGAAATGCGGCTGGGATGGCGATGGAGGGTCCGGGCACGCCCTTGCGGCCGCTCCCATCCACGGGTGAGCGATGATGTGGTCCGGGGGAGGTTCATGGAAAGCCGGGACGGCGGGAAGGCCGGCGCGCATGCGGACCATGAACCTGGCATCCTCCAGGTGGGGCGCGCAGTCCTCTGCGCGCCGAACTCAGCGGGCAACGGAGTGCCCGCCCTACCAGGAGCGCGGGCTTTAGCCCGCAGGGACGTCCCTTGGCCGGCGCGGGTTCCTGCGGACTGAAGTCCGCGCTCCGGGGGCGGTTCATGGAAAGCGACCTGTTCCTTGCGGACCTGCTCCGTGACCATGAACCAAAAAGCGCCGCTAAACCGGACGCACTCCAAACGCTTCGCGCCGCTCCAAGGCACGTCCGGGGCCGC
>CAZHUS010000183.1:0-9507 GCA_964535555.1 uncultured Verrucomicrobiota bacterium | reverse complement strand
CGCACGTTGCCAAAAGGGGCTGGGAATGGCTACAGAATTATTTAAAACGCTCTAAGCTCCCGGAGCTCGCGACAGAATCTCCGCCAGTCTGCCGCGGCTTCGACGGGCGGCATGAAGCTGCCGGAGCATGGTCCGTCGCGTCCTGGCGAAACGACTGCCCACATACTCCGGGCCCAGCGCGCGCGCGAGCCTGCGGTCCAGGTGCCGGCTGATGCCCCAGCGCCCCACAACGACCGGCCCGCGGTAACCGGCTTCCCGGAGCTGGGCCACAACGCGCTCCGCGTCGGATTTGCCGTGCGGCGGCAGGGTCCCGACACACACGCCATCCGGGTTCTTGCCGGGAACGGAACCGGCTGCGTCCGCCAGCGGCAGGTCCGCGGGGAGGATCTCCAACGTCACGCCACTATCTTCCAGGACGCGTCGAAACATGAGCAGGGCCAGGCCTTCGTGGTCCTTTCCGCCGGCCAGTCCCAACACGACCCTTCGGGGCGAACGACGGGCGGGACGGTTCGGACGTGCGGCCGCACGGGCGGCGGCTTCGACGGCCTCGACCGACTTGCGGACATTCGCGAGGATGGAGTCGTTCGTCTCGACATTGAGCTTTCCCGCCTCCCGGTCGCGCTTCGCAAACACCAGCACCGGCAGGAGCAGGTCGTCGAACAATTGCAGGGGCGAGGTCTCGCGGAGATGATCGCGGACGATGACATCCGCCTCGGCCTCGTTATGGGCGCAAAGCCGCTCGTAATAAATCAGACACTTCTCCTCCACCGGCCCGTCCCCGAACAGCAAATGCAGCGTCTCCAGGGCAGGGATGTACTTGGCGATCACGACCAGGCAGACCGTCATGGGGGTCCCGAGGATCAACCCGATCGGCCCCCAGATCCACGTCCAGAACGCGAGGGCGACCAGCAACGCCACCTCCGAAACCCCGGCGCTATGCCCGTAGAATGCCGGCTCCAACACCATGTTGCTCGTCAACTCCACGGCCGTGTAAAGGCCCACCACCAGGAGCGGCTGCACCCAGCCGGGAAACACCGCCAGGGCGAGCGCCCCCGGCAACAAGGCACCGAGCCACGGGCCCAGGTAAGGGATGAACCGAACCACGCCGGCGAACACGCCCCACAGGAAAGCGTACGGGAGCCCGATCAGGTACAACCCGACCGCGATGGCGACTCCGTAGATCGCGTTGAGCAGCGTGTAGGCAATCAAGTATCGCGTGATGCGATCGCCGGCCTCCCGTACCACCCGTGTCGTCACGGTCAATCGCTCCAACCCGCCCAGTAAGATCAGGCGGTTTCGCACCTCGTCCCGGTGTAACAGCATGAAGACCACGAGCGCGATCACCAGGCCGGCGGTGGCCAGCAGATTCGCCACCGGCCCCAGCAACCGAGTAAAAGGACCCGCCTGGCCTGCGAGGAACTCCCGTGAGGCGGGCACCGGGGGCGGGCTGGATGAATCGGCGGTGCTCCCCGGGTTGGTCGCGGGTGCTGGTGCGGTGACGGCGACGCCCGCGCCGACCCGTTGCACGTTCTCGGGCGAAGGCACGGACACGCCATTGGTAGGCGTGCCGGCCACCGCGTTGGTCGCGGCCTGGGTTCCGTTCAGTTCACCCTGCAGCTCGTGCAACATCCGGCGAGTCCGCCCGAACGAGGCATTCTGAAAAACCTGTCGCAAGTCGCGGATCTTCTGGCGGATGTTGTCCTGGTACTCCGGGAGTTCGATCGCCAGGCGATTGAACTGCTGGCCGATCCCGAACAACACGGCCCCCAGGACCGTGAAGGCCAGGCACACCACCACGGTCACCGCAAACGTGTGCCGCATCCCCCAGCCCCGGAGCCGAGTCACCACCGGGCTGAGGAGGAACGCGAACAGAATGGCCAGGGCCAGGGGCATCAACACCATCCGCCCCCAATACAGCGCGCCAATGCAGAGAAAGTACGCCCCGAGCGTGGCCACGGCCGTCAGCCGATCCGGGCGTTCCCCACGCGCGTTGGACCCGGTTCCTGGCGACGGCGGGGCCGGCGATCCCGGTTCCGCGCTTTCAGCCGGGGGAGCGTCAGGGGGATGGTTGCCGTGCATGGAACGGGAGAATCCTACGATGAAGCGGGATCCCGATTGCGCCCGTCTTCGCTGTGGGCCCTGACCTCCGAACGTACTCCCCGTTCCTTCTGAACTTCCGAGTTGACCTCCGCGCCAATCAGGATGGCGATGGCGCTCACGTAAAACCAAAGCAGGAGGATCACCACCGCGCCGATGGAACCGTACGTGACGGAGTAGTTGTCGAAGTACGTCAGGTACAGCTTGAGCCCGAGCGAGGCGAGCAGCCACAGCCCGATGCCCACCACCGTTCCCGGCAGCAGCCAGTTCCATTTCCGGTGCTTCGCGTTGGGGGCGTAGATGTACAGGATGTTGAAGGCAACCACGACCAATCCCAGCAGCAGGAGCCAGTTCACCGCCGAGGCGCCCGCGTTGAACCAACCGCCCAGGTCATACCGGTCGGCGATCCATTCCTTCACCCGCGCCCCGAAGCTCAACAGGGCCAGGGCCAGCACCATCATCGTTATCACCGTCGCGGTGAGTGCTGCCGCCACCAGGCGCTTCCGCCACCAGGGCCGTCTCTCGGTGACTTCATAGGCGATGTTCAACCCCTCGATCATGGCCACCATCCCGCTCGAGGCCGCCCAGAACGCCGTCAACAGCCCGAACACGGCCTTTCCACCCCCCGCGCGATTGGTGACTTCCCGCAGGGTGCTGTCGATCAGCTCGGTTATGGACGCGGGAGCCAACCGAACCAGATAGGTCCGGATCGCGTCGTAGAGTGTGACCTCGGACTGCAGAATCCAGCCCAGGACCGCGGTCAGGAACAGGAGGAAAGGAAACACCGCCAGCAGGAAGAAGAACGCCAGTTCCGCCGCCTGACCCGTCACCCGATCCTGGTCCATCTCCCTCCAGACCCGGACGGCGAACTCCCGCAGGAAACGCGCGTTGAACCAGCGCCCGAACGTGCGCTCACGGGGAGCTGAAATCGTAACGGTGCTCATGACCTCTCGTGTCCGGCGGGTGCCACCCGGTGACGCCGCGGCAAGACGTCCTCCCGGGAGGCCCCACCGGCGCGCCGCAGCCCGGGATCATCCGGTTTGCTGCAGACGCCGGGCGTCCTTCAGCCGCCGTCGTGCCAGCCTGAGTGTCGGCGCCCGGACGGGGATTTACGGGCGATCGGCCGCGGGCGCTCGAGCCGCCCGCTTGCGCAGTGCATGCCGCGCCCGGATGACCATGCAGTTCGCAAAACCCTCCCCGGCCCCTCGGCTTCGTGGCCGACGCTGGCAAGGGCTCGAGCCGGAGCGGTCCCGACGGTTTGGAAATACCTGGAGACCATGAACCCCACAGCGCCGGTAAACCGCACGCACTCCAAAAGCTTCGCGTCGCTCCACGGACGTCCGGCGTCGCAAAGCGGCTGGAGGGCGGGGATCCATCCCCGCGCTTCCTGGCGGGCCATGACGAGCGAATCGGGCAGAATCGGCTTGACCCGCCCGCCCCTGGCGCGGACACCCAAGTGCGTTGAACGCACTCCGATCAGGAGCCCGGAAGCACTTCAGCATGTTCCTGCGGGCACCACGTGCCGCGGCGGGTCTGCTGATGGCTTGGATCTTTGCCCTGTCGTCCGGCTCGCTCGGACCGGAGGTCACGGCTGCGGCGGCCCGGGACATTCCCTTCCAGCAACCCGTGGCCGTGAAGTACGCCACACATGCGGAGCTGGCCACGGCCGGGCTGAGCAAGCTCGTCCTCGATCGGGACGGACGCGCCCATGTGCTCACGGAGCGCGGTGTCGCGCGTCTCTTCGGCGAAACCCTGGCCATGGACCGGACTTACCGCCCCCTGGCCGGTCGGCTGGCGCGGGACATGGCGGTCTCAAACGGCGAGGTGTTCTTTCTGCACGAGGACGAGTTTCTCGCCAACGGCTTTGCCGGACGCTACCTGGCCTCGCTGCCCAAAGGCGTGTTCCGGCACCTGGCCGTCCGGGACGACTTCACCGCCCTGCTCTCGAGCCCCACCAACCTGGCGGTGGTGACGTCCACCGGCCTCACCGAGGTGCCGTTCAACGTGCCCCGCAGCGAGGAGAAACTCTATGCGTGGCAGGGTCGCTTTTATGTCCTGGCGGCGAACCAGGTGTTCCGGCTCGGTCTCGCCGGGATGGAACTGGTCCACCGCGGAGAGCAACTGACCACCCTGGCCTTCCGCGGGGATGAAATCCTGGTGGGCAGCACCCGCGGCTATTACGCGGTCAACGCTGAGACCGGGCGGCAGACGCTCCCGCTCCAGGAGAAGGTCCCGGTCCCGTCGATCACGTGCCTCGCCGCCACCACCAACGGCGTGTGGGCCGGCACTCCCCGCGGCGTCTTCTTCCACGCCAGCAACGGCGGGTTCCGCTACTTCGCCTCCAAGCGCTGGCTGCCCGACGACGAGGTCATCGACCTTGCCCCCGACAGCGAAGGGGATCTTTACGTGCTCACGCGCGGCGGCCTGGCCAAGATCGAATTCATCCCGTTGACGCTTGCGGACAAAGCCGGCTATTTCGACGCGAAGATCCGCGACCGACACCTCCGGTACGGGTTCTGTGCCGAGCTCCGCCTGCGCCTGCCGGGCGACCTCACCACGGCCGAACTCATCGACACGGACAACGACGGCACCTGGAGCAGTTACTATCTCGCCAGCCAGGCGTTCCGCTACGCCGTCACCGGGGATGAACGCGCGCGGGCCAATGCCTGGCAGACCTTTGAAGCCCTCGAGCGACTGCAAGCCATTCACGATGTCGAAGGATTCCCGGCCCGCACTTTCGAACGCTCCGGCTTCAAGGTCTCCGATCCGAGCCGCTGGCGTACCGCACCCGATCCGCGCTGGGAATGGAAGGGGCACACCAGCAGCGACGAGATCACCGCCCAGACATTCGCGTGCGCCGTGCTCTACGAGGTCGCCACCCGGACGCCCGCCGAGAAATCGCGGATCACGACCGCCTACGACCGCATCCTTTCCCACCTGCTGCGTCACAATCTCTACCTGGTCGATGTCGACCATCAGCCAACGCTGTGGGGACGCTGGGCTCCCGAGTACGTCAACAGTTATCCGCCCACCATTGTGGATCGCCGCCTCAACAGCGCCGAGATCATGGCGTTCCTCGAGTTCGGCCACGCCATCACCGGCAAGACGGCGTACCGGGACAAGGCGAGCGAACTGGTGCAGCGCCACGGTTACCTCGCCAACATCACCAACAGCATGGCCAACATCCGCCCCACGCCGGGCATCACCTTCCGGGGTCATGACATGGGAGACGAATGGAATCACTCCGATGACCTGCTCGGGTTCGTCAACTACTGGACCCTCTACCGCCACGCCTTCACCGAGGACCTCCGCCGCCAGTTCGCTCTCGCCGTCGCCGATCACTGGAACCTCGAACGCGCGGAAAGCAATCCCCTCTGGAGCTGCATCCTCGCCATGGTGGGGGCGCCCCAGTTCGGGTTTGAGGGCGCCCTCTGGACCCTGCGGCAGTTCCCCATGGACCTGGTGACCTGGACTGTCCAGAACTCGCACCGGCGCGACCTCACCCTCCTTCCCAAGAACTTCCGCGGCCAGGAATCGGTAGAACTGCTGCCCCCGGACGAACGCCCGGTCATGCGTTGGAACGGCAATCCGTTCGTGCTCGACGGCGGGAACGGCGGCCTCACCGAACTCGCCGGCGACGAGTTCCTGCTGCCGTACTGGATGGCCCGCTATCTGAAGCTGCTCGAGTGATCCGCCGATGAACGCTGCCGTCATTGTCGCCGCCGGCCAGGGTACCCGGATGGGCCCCGGCGTGGACAAACTGTTCCTCGAAATCGCCGGGCAGCCCGTGGTCGCACACACCTGGCGCCGCTTTGAAGCCGCTCCCTCGGTCCACGAACTCGTCCTCGTCGTGCGCGCGGGGATGGAACCGGCGTTCGTGTCGCTTGCCCAGGACTGCGGATTCCGCAAGCCCTACCGCCTCGTGCCGGGGGGACGCGAGCGGCAGGACTCGGTGTGGCATGGGCTCGAAGCCCTCGCGGACCGATTCGAACTGGTGGCCATCCACGACGGCGCGCGGCCCTGTGTTCCCGAGGAACTCATCGCCGCGACTTTCCGCGCCGCGCAGGAAGTCGGCGCCGCCGTCGCCGCTCAACGCGTGACGGACACCATCAAGGAGTCGGCCGACGCCGCCTTCATCAGCGGCCACCTGGATCGCGCGCGGCTCTGGGCGGTCCAGACCCCGCAGACGTTCCGGGTGGAGATCATCCGCCGCGCTCTCACCGAGGTGCGCCGACGGGGGCTGCAGGTCACCGACGACACGGCGGCCTGTGAGTTGATCGGCCAGCGGGTCCGCCTGGTTGAGAGCCCCCTGCCCAATCCCAAGGTGACCACCCGGGCGGACCTGGAGTCCATCGCCGCGCGTCTCGCGGCCCCGGCACCCCGGACTTCCCGGGCGGACCTTGCCAGCGGCCCCCAGCGCCCCTAGTTTCCCCCGTTGCGGACGCCGTGCCGCACGCTATGAAACCACGACTCTTGTACCCGACGGTGATCCTCATTCTGGGGGTCAACCTGTTCCTCGGCGCCCAAGTCTATGTGCGGTCCGCCGATGACGCGGAGAAAAACGACGTCTACCGCAACCTCCGGCTCTTCACGTTGGTCCTCGAGCGGGTGCGCCAGGACTACGTCGACGGGGACCAACTGAGTTATCAGGACCTGGTGTACGGCGCCCTGAAAGGCATGCTCAACACCCTCGACCCCCACAGCGAGTTCCTTGACCCCCGGAAGTATGTCGAGTTCAAGGACGACACCGAGGGCGCTTACGGCGGGGTGGGGCTCGCCATCGACTCGATCGACGGCCGGCTCACGGTCATGCGCGTCTTCGACGACTCTCCGTCCTCCCGCGCCGGCATTCTCACCGGCGAGTGGATCGTCCGGATCGGCGACCGGGACGCCCGGGACATGACTCCGGCCTCGGCCGTCAATCTCCTGCGCGGCGCTCCGGGAACCGAGGTGCGCCTCAGCAGCCAGCAACCCGCCTCGGGCACCACCCGCGAACACACCCTCAAGCGCGAGATCATCAAGGTCGAAACCGTGACCGACCTCGCGAATGGCCGGGATTTCAAACTGGACGAGGACCGCATCGGCTACGCCCGGATCCTCCAGTTCGGCGAACGCACCGCGAGCGAGTTGGAAGCGGCTCTCCGCAAGATGGAAGACCAGGGCGCCCGGGCCGTGATCCTGGACCTGCGCAACAACCCGGGCGGACTGCTCGACCAGGCCGCCCGGATTTGCAGCCTGTTTCTGCCGCCCAAGACGCTGGTCGTCACGACCGAAGGCCGCGACCCTTCGGAGCGTCGCGAGTTCCGGGTGCCGGCCCGCGGCGAACATTATGAACTGCCGCTCGCGGTGCTCGTGAACGAGCGGAGCGCCAGCGCCTCCGAGATCGTCGCGGGCTGCTTCCAGGACCTCAAGCGGGCCGTGATCGTGGGCGAGAAGACCTTTGGCAAGGGCTCCGTTCAAAGCGTGATCGAGATCCAGGACGGTGCCGCACTGCGGCTCACGACGGCGAAGTATTACACCCCCAGCCACAAGGTCATTCACGAGCAGGGCATCACCCCGGATATCCTGGCGAGCCTGAGCCTCGAGGAAGAACAGGCCATCGAGTTGCAGCGCACCCCGGGGCGGCTCGCGCGCCTCGAAGCCGCCGATCAAGAGGAGGTGCTCGCCGTCCGTGACCTCCCCTACGAACGCGCCCGCGACCTGCTCAAGGGCATCACGCTCTACAGCCAGCGTCAGGGCAAGCTCGCCAAGGCCTCCCGCGTCCCCAGCCTGCCGCACAACTGACCTCACCCCGCGTGACCGTCCTGGGGATCGAGACCTCCTGCGACGAGACGAGCTGCGCGGTGCTCCGCGACGGCACCCTGCTGGCCAACCTGGTCGCGTCCCAGACGCCCATCCATGGGGAGTACGGCGGGGTCGTGCCCGAACTGGCCACACGCGAGCATCTGAAGACCCTGCCGCGGCTGTGCCGCCGGGCGCTCGACGAAGCGGGCGTCTCTCCCTCGGCGATCACCGCCGTGGCGGCCACCCAGGGGCCCGGCCTGCCAAATGCCTTGCTCGTCGGCCTCAAGGCGGCCCAGGGATTCGCCTGGGCGCTCGGCGTGCCTTTCTTCGGCATCCACCACCACGAAGCGCACCTCTACTCCCCCTGGATCCAGGGCCGCCCGCCGCGCGCGAGCTTCGAGGCGTTCGAACCGCACGTCGCGCTGGTCGTGAGCGGAGGCCACACCTTGCTGGTCCACGTCGCGGCCGAACTGGACCACCGGCTTCTCGGGTCCACGGTCGATGATGCCGCCGGGGAGTGCTTCGACAAGACCGCCAAGCTCATCGGCCTGCCTTACCCGGGTGGGCCCGCCCTGGACGCCCTCGCCGCGGAAGGCAACCCCGCGCGGTTCGATTTCCCCCGGCCGATGCTTCACGAACCGCATCACAACTTCAGCTTCAGCGGACTCAAGACCTCCGTGCGCTACTTCCTGCGCGATCACCCCGCCGTGCTGCAGCAGCGGAACGACGTGTGCGACCTGTGTGCCAGCGTGCAGGCAGCCATCGTCGATGTCCTGGTGGGGAAAACCCTCGACGCGGCCAGGCGCTGTGGCGTCCGTTGCGTCACGGCGTCCGGCGGCGTGACCTGCAACCGTTCGCTACGCCGCCGCCTCGCGGACGCCTGCCAGGCCCAGGGGATCCGCCTGTGGCTGGCCGACCCTTCCCTGGCCACGGACAACGCGGGCATGGTGGCGGTGCTTGCGGAACGGAGACTGGCCCGGGGCTGCGCGCCCACCACCCTGGATGACGAAATGCGTCCGAGCTGGGACCTGCCCGGCAGCCCGGCCTGAAACCAAAAAGCCCGCAGGTCACCCGCGGGCTGTTAAGTCGCTGGAGAGCACTCGGGCCGACTACGGGCCGTCATCACCGATGGCCTCGACCGGACAGCCTTCCTTGGCTTCCTTGCACTGACCTTCCTCTTCCGGGCTCTCGGGCTGCTTGAACACATACGAGTAACCACCGTCCTCGTTGCGTTTGAAGTTGTTCGGCGCCGTCTCGCGGCAGAGATCGCAGTCGATGCACTGGTTGTCCACGTAGTACTTGCCCGCCGCGTTCTCGGGATACTTGTTCGCTTTGTCAGCCATAAAAGAAGTCAGTTTGTGGGGAACAGCATGATGACCACTTCTTCGAAATCAAGCCCCATTTCGGCGCCACCAAAAGCGCCCGGAACCTCCGTCGGTTGCCCGGATCCCGGACGGTTCCGAAAGGCAGGAGCGGGGTCAGGGTCCTTCCAGGGTAGGCCTGTTCCTTTTGGACCTGCTCAGTTGCCATGGACCCAAAAGCGCCGGTAAACCGGACGCACTCCAAATGCTCCGCGCCGCTCCAAGGCACGTCCGGGGCCGCGAAGCGCCTGGAGTGCGGGGATTC
>CAZHUS010000182.1:0-9550 GCA_964535555.1 uncultured Verrucomicrobiota bacterium | reverse complement strand
AGCGCCTGGAGTGCGGGGATTCATCCCCGCTTTTCGGGACAGGTTCATGGAAAGACCCCTTGGCCCCGAGGCCAGGCGCGATGGCCATGAACCCGGTAGGGCAGGCTTTCGAGCCTGCCGGTGGGCCGGACTTTCCAGTCCGGCGGGGCGGTGGGCGACGGGGACGTCGCCCCGACCGGCAGACAGGAATGTCTGCCCTACCTGGCTGCGGTTCATGGAGAGAGCTCGGGCGGGACGTGTGCTGGCCCGGCTCGCCGTCGTCTTGCTGAGCATCGTGGCACCGCTCCAGCACGGGTTGGCCCAGACCGCGGGGCTCCAGGCGCCCGGAGGCGACCCCGGGCTCGAATCGATGAAACTGGGGCCGCGTTCCCGTCCGGTTTCTCCCAAGCTCTTTACCCGGCTGACCGCCGCGCAAACCGGTGTCGACCTGGTGCATGCCTTCCCGCCAACGGGCAGCGCGGAGCTGCTGCAGGACCAGGGCGCGGCCGCCGGGATCTGCATCGGTGACTTCGACCAAGACGGCTTGCCGGACCTCTTCATCGCAGACTACGACCGCGGCAACCGGCTCTACCGCAATCAAGGCGGGTTCCGATTCGAAGACGTGACGGCCGGCGCCGGCGTGGCAGCCCCGGGGCCATGGTGTGCCGGTGTTTGTGCGGTCGACGTCGACAACGATGGCGATCTCGACATCTCGGCCTGCGTCTTCAACGGGCCAAACCTCATCTTCCTCAATGACGGCCACGGCGTCTTCCGGGAGCGGGCCCGCGAGCTGGGCCTGGATTTCAAAGGCGCGAGTGTCATGACCGCGTTCGGGGATTACGACCTCGACGGCCGCCTCGACGCCTACCTCGTGACCCATCGTCTTTCCATCGGCCCCGAGCAACGTCTGCCGCGCAATGCCCAGGAAAGCCTCTCGCGGGGAGTGATTCAGCGCGGTCGCGACCGGGGCATGGCGATCACTCCGGAGTTCCGGGACTTGTTCGGATTGACGGACAAGGGCGGCGGGCGGGCGGAGCTGTTCATCGCGGGGCAGGCGGATCGCCTGTTCCGTAACCTCGGTCCCGCTGGCTTTACGAACGCCACGGCCGCGGCAGGCATCGCGGGTCACGATATCGGGCTCAGCGCCGCGTGGTGGGACTACGACGACGACGGCTGGCCAGACCTCTATGTGAGCAACGACTACAAGGGACCGGACCGCCTCTACCACAATCGCGGTGACGGCACCTTCGAGGAGGTCACCCGCGAAGCGTTGCCACATGTCCCGTGGTCCTCGATGGGAGCGGATTGTGCGGACGTGAACAACGACGGTCGCATTGACTTTCTGGCCACGGAGATGGCCGGTTCGACGCACCGTCGACGCCAGATGATCCTCGATGACCTTCGCGAACGCTGGTTCCTTCAGGTCGCCGATCCCCCCCAATACCCGCGCAATGCGCTGTACCTTGCCACCGGCACCGGCCGGGTCATGGAGGTCGCCCAACTCGCGGGCGTGGCGCGAACGGACTGGACCTGGTCGCCCAAGTTCGCGGATTTCGACAACGACGGCTGGGTGGACCTGTTCATTGCGAACGGCATGTCGCGCGATTACCTCAATGCGGACCTGCTCAGCCGCATGCGCGAACGCGGCGCGCCCGGCTGGCGCGACCGTCCGCTGCTGCGCGAGGCGAACCTGGCCTTCCGCAACCTCGGCGACCTGCGTTTTGTTCCCGTCGGGCCGCCCTGGGGGCTCGACCAGGTCTCGGCCAGCTTCGGAGCCGCCGTGGCGGATCTGGATCGTGACGGTGACCTTGACCTCGTTGTCAGCAGCCTCGAAGAACCTGTGGCCATCTACCGGAACGACGAATCGGCCGGGCACGGAGTGTTGATCCGGCTCAAGGGGACGCGGAGCAACCGGTGGGGACTGCAGGCGAAAATCACCCTGGAAGCCGGCGCCAACGTCCAGACGCGGTGCCCGGATCTGACGAGCGGATTCATGTCGGCCAACGAGCCTCTGGTCCATGTGGGCGTGGGGGAAAACGGGCGCATCCGGCGACTCACCGTGGACTGGCCCAGCGGTCACACCCAGAGTTTCGATGACCTGGAGGTCGACCGGCTGTACACGGTGATTGAACCCGATTCGCCCTCGCCGCGGCGGGCCGCCCCGAAGCCACCCACCCCACTGTTGCGACAGGTGGCGGCACCCGCCGGTCTCCGGCACCGCGAGAGCCACTACGACGACTTCCAGCGCGAGCCATTGCTGCCATGGAAGCTCTCCCAGGCGGGACCTGGCCTGGCGCTGGCCGACGTGAATGGTGACGGCACCGAGGACCTGTTCCTGAGCGGCGCCGCAGGTGACGCCGGGTCCCTCGTGCTTCGGGAAGCGCCGGGCAAGGGCTTCAAGCTTCACCCGCAGCGGGCCTTCGAGGCGGACAAGGAAAGCGAGGACCTCGGCGCCGTCTTCTTCGACGCGGATGCCGACGGCGACCAGGACCTCTATGTCGCTTCGGGTGGTGGCGAGTTCGGTCCGGGTGATGCGCGCCTTCGCGACCGCCTTTACGTCAACGACGGCCACGGCAACTTCACCCCGGCGCCGGACGGCGTGCTTCCGGACCTGCGCGACGCGGGTGCGGTGGTGGCTGCTGCCGATGTGGACCGCGACGGTGACTTGGATCTGTTTGTGGGGTCGCGTCTGGTCCCCGGCGGTTATCCGCTTCCTGCGGACAGCCGGCTGTTGCTGAACGATCCCGCGCACGAATCCGACCCGGAGCGCGGACTTCAGTCCGCAGGAAGCCACGCCGGCCAAGGGACGTCCCTGCGGGCTGAAGCCCGCGCTCCTGACCGGTTCATGGCCACGGAGCAGGTCCAAGAGGAACAGGACGCAGCCCAGGAACCGCAGCCAGGTAGGGCGGGCACTCCGCTGCCCGCCGCCCTCGGCGCGCCGGGGACGGCGCGCCCTACCAGAACCGCGCTTCCGGTGGCTCCCGTTCGGTTTCGAGACGCCACGGCCACGCTCGCGCCTGCACTCAGGCAGACCGGGCTGGTCACCAGCGCGATCTGGTCCGATGCCGATGACGACGGTGGGATCGACTTGCTGGTGACCCACGAGTGGGGGCCGGTGAAGTTCTTTCGCAACCAGCAAGGCCGGCTCGTGGATCACACGCGCGAAGCCGGCCTCGCCGAATGGACCGGCTTGTGGAACGGCATCGCCGCGGGCGATCCCGACGAGGACGGGGACATGGACTACGTGGTGACCAACCTGGGTCTCAACACGCGCTACACCGCCTCACGCGAGCGCCCGGCCGTCCTCTTCCGCGGCGACTTTGATGGCTCCGGTCAGGCGCATTTGATCGAAGCGACCTTCGACGGCGACACGCTGTTTCCGTTGCGAAGTCTCAACGCCCTGACCGAGGCGATCCCGAGCCTGGCGGCGCGATTCAGCACGGTGCGCGAGTTCAGTGAAGCCTCCCTCGAACAGGTCTTTTCAGCTGCCAGGCTGCAGGCCGCGCCGCGGTTCACGGCCAATACCCTCGAGTCGGGGCTGCTGCGCAATGACGGCAAGGCGAGGTTCACGTTCGAGCCGTTGCCGCGGCTGGCGCAGGTGGCACCCGCCTTCGGCGTGGGCGTGGTGGATTTGGATGGCGACGGTCACGAGGACGTCGTCCTGGCGCACAACTCGTTCAGTCCCCAGCCGGAGACCGGCCGGATGGACGGTGGCCTGGGACTGGTGCTGCGCGGTCGTGGCGACGGCACGTTCCTGCCTTGGTGGCCGGATGCATCCGGCTTTTCCGTTCGCGGGGATGCCAAGGCGCTGGCGGTGGCCGACCTCAACCTCGACGGACGCCCGGACCTGCTGGTTGGGATGAACCACGGCGAGTTGCTCGCGTTCGAGAACGCCGCGCCGGGCGACCCACGATGGATCGAGGTCGAATTGCGCGGCCGGCCGGGCAACCTCGCCGGTGTCGGTGCCCGTGTGACCATGGTCTCCGCGGCGGGCCGGCGGCGCGTGGCCGAAGTGTACGCCGGCAGCGGCTACCTGACACAGCCTGGAAGCCGCCTCTACTTCGCTCGAAACGAAGGGACGCCGCCCGCGCGGGTGGAGGTTCGGTGGCCCGGCGGCCGGGTGAGCACGCTCTCACCCGCACCGGACCGGGGCGTGATCGTGATCCGCGAATGAAGGCCGCTAGCGGAGCTTCTTGGCGCGCATGCCGCCTTCCTCGCCCACGGAGAAGTACGCGACCGCGTCGCCACCCTCGGTCTTGAACTCGACCTGGACATCGGTGGTCTTGGCGAAGAAGCGGGTCGGGTTCGCGGCGAACACGAGGAAGTCCTCGCCCGCCCATTTGAAGAAGAGGCAGCCACCGCGCCGGCTGACATCGACGACCCAGTCCGGGTTGACTTCGTACTTGCCCACGTAACCGTCGAGCACCTTGTCGGCGAGATAGAACTCCGGACGGCTGGCCGGCCCGAGTTCGCGCACCCAGATGTTGCGATAGCGCACAGGATTCCCGTGGTCCTGCAGCGAGATCGGCAACTTCTCGGGATGCGCGCGGTAGGGACCGCGCGTGACCCAGCCGGTGTCACCGATGAGCACCGCGTTGTGGTGGACCAGCACGCCGTTGTGGAACAGCGTGACCTGGGCCGGCGAACGCAGTTTGCCCTCGGCATCGAAGCGCGGGGCGGTCCAGAGGATGTCGTAGCTCTGCCATTCGCCCGGTTTGCGGGAAGCGTTCACGAGGGGCGGGTACTGATTGTAGATGGAGGCGCAGGAACCATCCGCATAGGTCTTGTTCTCGTAGGAGTCCAACACCTGGATCTCGTACCGGGTCATGCCGAAGAAGAAGCCGCTGTTGCCGCGGCCCTGGCTCGTTCCCTCGGCCTTGGCCGGGCTGGCGAACTCGACGTGCACCTGGGCGTCTCCGAAGCTCTGGAGGGTGCGGACATAACCGCTCCCGGGCACGCATTCCATGGCACCCTCCTTGACCACCCACCGGGTCGGCTCGCCGTTCATCGCCACCCACTTCGAGAGGTCGCTGCCGTCGAAGAGCACAACCGCATCCGAAGGCGCCTTGCCCGGCTTATCGGGCGTGCTCGCCACCCCGGGGTCGACCACGGGCGGGAGGGGCCGCGTGCGGTCGTGGCCAAGAGGAAGGTTGGGGAGTTGTGGCGGGGCGTACGGCTGGGCGTTCAGGCAAGCGGGAATCACCCCGGCGGCGATGAGGAGGAGTCGCGTTTTCATGATCTGAGCACTCGTGTCTGGCGGTCAATGTTACCCAAGGTGTGCAGGCGCGGAGTAAAGCAGTCCGGAAGATGCAGGGCAATCCCGGGGGCTGGGAAGCGCCGGCGCCGGTGGGCAAGCGGCGGAGTTGTCGTGAGGGTGACAGACCGCGAATGTTGCCCGCCCAAGTCACCTGAACCGGTCGTGGGATGCGCTTGACCGACGTCAACGCCGCACGGGATCAAACCCCCAGCCTCAGCCCACTACCATGAATTGGAAGCTCTATCCCCGACTGGTTGTTCTTGGGGTGCTCGGAGGCGCTCTGGGATCCGTGTCCGAAGCTGGCGTGGCTTCCGGCAGGTTTGACTTCACGCGTCCCGTGCTGCACGCCTCTTCGGCTGCGGGCGGTGAGGAACTGGCCGCGGCGGAGGTGCGACGCGCGATCTACCTGCGCCACGGAAAGCTGATGGAGGTGCGCCCGGCGGACACGCGCCACACGGCCTCGGAGGCCGCGGTGGTGGTGGCGGTCCAGGGACGACCTTGGCTTGAACCGCTGCTGAACACCGATGACATGCGCCGTACCGCGGCCGAGCTCGGACCGGATGATTTCTGGCTGAAGACGGTTCAGGTGGGGGGCCGCGATGTCTGGTTGCTGATCGGAGGCAGCGAGACGTCCACGCTGTACGCCGCCTATCGCTTCGCGGAGATCCTGGGCGCCCGGTTCTACCTCCATGGCGACGTCTGGCCGGACGCCCCCGCGGGCGAGGGCATTCCCGTGCTGGACGAACGTTCGGCGCCGCTGTTCGCGTTGCGGGGCATCCAGCCTTTTCACGATTTCCCGGAGGGGCCCGATTGGTGGAACCTCGAGGAGTACCGCGCGATCCTCGGGCAATTGCCGAAGTTGCGGATGAACTTCTTCGGGCTGCACACGTACCCCGAGGGCGCGCCTCACGCGGAACCGACCGTGTGGATCGGTCCCGCCAACGAACTGGCCCAAGGCGGTCAGGTGCAGGCGAGCTACCCCTCGAGCTACAACAACACCATCCGTCAGCAGGTGGTGCCGGGGAACTGGGGCTACATCGCCAAACCCACCAGCGCCTATGCCTACGGCGCCGCGCAGCTTTTTGATCGCGATGCCTTCGGGCCGGACTGCATGCTCGGCCGGTTTCCCCAGCCTGCCGAACCCGCGGACTGCAACGGCGTTTTCCATGCGACCGGGGAGATGCTCGGCCGCGCCTTCACCTTCGCGCGTCGGCTCGGCATCAAGACCTGCGTGGGCACGGAAACACCGCTCACCATTCCGAAGCTGGTCCAGGAGCGGTTGCGGGCCGCCGGCCAGGATCCCCAAAGCCCCGCCGTCCGGCAGGCGCTGTACGAGGGCATGTTCCGCCGGATCGCGGCGGTCCATCCTCTGGACTACTACTGGTTCTGGACGCCCGAGGGCTGGACCTGGTCGGGAACCAAGCCGGAAGACGTGCAGCGCACGCTGGACGATCTGAAGGCCGCCATCGCCGCCCACGGCGCGGTCAAGCCGCCCTTTCAACTCGCGACGTGCGGCTGGGTGCTCGGACCCCAGACCGACCGTTCGCTGTTCGACAAGGTTCTGCCCAAGGAAATCGCCGTCAGCTGCATCAACCGTGAAGTCGGCAAGACGCCCGTTGACGCTGCGTTCAAGGACGTCCAGGGACGCAGCAAATGGGCGATCCCGTGGCTCGAAGATGATCCGGCCCTGACCTCGCTCCAGCTCTGGGTGGGACGCATGCGGCGGGACGCGTTCGATGCGCATCGCTACGGGTGCGATGGGCTCATGGGCATTCACTGGCGCACGATCAACCTCGCGCCCAACGTCTCCGCGCTCGCCCAGGCGGCGTGGACTCAGGAACCCTGGAACGCGGCCCTCGCTCAACCGGCGCCCCGCCCCCCACGCCGGGCCGGTGCCGAGGGCGGCTCCGTGGCCGGCTTCAACAGTCCGATCGCCGACACCGGGGACGACGCGCTGTATCAGACGGTGCGGTACAACCTGGCAGCCTACCGCCTGCCGATGTCCAACGGCCTGTACCGGGTCACGCTCCAATTCTGTGAACCGCACTACACCGAGGCCGGCAAGCGGGTCTTCGGCGTGACCGTTCAAGGCGCCCGCGTGATCGAAAGCCTGGACGTCTTCGCCAAGGTCGGCCAGAACCGGGCGCTGGATCTCACGTTTGCCGACATCGCTGTGACCAACGGCTGGCTGGACGTCGAGTTCGTCCCGGTCATCGAATTCCCCAGCATCGCCGCCCTCGCGGTCGACGGTCCGGCGGGGAGCCTCAAGCTCGACTGCGGCGGCCCGGGCGCCGCGGGTTACGTCGCCGATCTTGTGGGCACTCCGGCCGTGTCGCACCCCTTCGCTCCCGCGCTTGATTTCTACCAGGACTGGGCGGCCAGCGAGTTTGGGCCTGACATTGCCGAGGCCGCCGCGCAGCTCCTGGCGAAAATCGACTGTCGGCTGCCGCGCCCCAGCGATTGGACCGACGGCCCCGGCGGCCTGAAGCCGGATCCACGGCCATGGGCGCAGGTGGAGCCCGAGTACGCATTCGCCGCGGAGTTCGAGGCGCTGCGATCTCAAGTTCGGGGCGCGGGCAACACCGCGCGGTTCCAATATTGGGCGGCTACCTTCCACTACATGCGGGCGATGGCGCAGGTGAACTGTGCCTGGGCGCGCTACAACGCCGCCCTCGAGCCGATCCGCAAGCACAGCGATCCCGCCGCGGCCCGTGCTCTCGCGGAAAAGGAACTGCTCCCGCTCCGGCGCGACCTGGTCCGTCACGTGGCCGAAGTTTACCGGAACCTGCTGGCGACGGTTTCCACCACGGGTGAGCTGGGGACCGTCATGAACTGGGAGGCGCACATCCTGCCCGGCCTGCTTACCCAACCCGGGGAGGAACTGGCGAAGCTCCTGGGGAAGGCACTGCCAGCCGAGGCGCTGCCGCAACTGGAATACCGCGGGGCCACCCGGATCATCGAACCTGCCGTGCGCACCAGCTTCGAACCGGCCGAGTCGCTGGCGTTGCGTTTGCTGGTTCTGGCGGAGAAACCGCCGCAGGCAGTCACGGTTTACTGGCGGCGGTTCGGGCGCGGTTCGTTTGCGAGCCTCCCGGCCGTCCACCAGGCGCGCGGGGTTTACCGGGCGGCATTTCCGGCCGAGGCCACGGCGGCCACCGACCTCGAGTACTACGCGGAAGTGCAGCCTCACTCCGGCTCGCCGGTCCGATATCCCGCCACGGCGCCGACGCTGAACCGGACGTTCGTGCGCCTGCCGCTTGGGTGGTCGAGATAACAACGTGCTCCGTGGACACGCGAGGTCGGCTCAGCCGGGGGCTCGCCGGATTCGTGGCGCCGCCCCGGGAACGGAGCTTGGCAACGCCAGGTGAATTCGGGCCTTCCCGCGCCAGCGGCGTCGCGTTAGCCTGTCCCCTGCATTGAACCTCAAGCGGCCCGTCTTCCGGGCCATGGACGAGCATGAAGATCACCGAGACCAAATCGAAAGCGGCTGCCGGCAAATTGAGCGACAGCCTCAACCAGGTGCTTGCGGACTCGTACGCCCTGATGTCCCTCACCCACCTGGCCCATTGGAACGTCGAAGGACCCGGCTTCTTCGCCCTGCACACGGCCTTCCAGACGCAGTACGAGGAACTCTTCACCGCGATCGACGAAATCGCCGAACGGATCCGGGCGCGTGACGCCTACGCCATGGGCGGGCTGGGGAAGCTCGCCGGGACCGCGCAGATGAAGGAGTTCGCTTCGCCGCTTTCCCAGGAGGCCTATGTGAGGGCGCTCATTGCGGGCAACGAGAAGTTGATTGCGGATGCCGCGCAGGCCCGTGACCTGGCGGGTGAGGCGAACGATCCGGAGAGCGAGGATCTGATGATCCAGCGCATCACGCTTCACCAGAAGACGGTCTGGATGCTGAAGAGCTTCCTGAAGGCGTAGGCCCGCCGGGCTCCGCCCTGGAGGGGGACGAGGGTCGAGAGCGGATGGTAGGCCGGGCACTCTGCTGGTGCCGCGCCGGCGCGCAGGGGACGGCGCGCCCTGCCTTGGAGCGGCGCGAAGCGTTTGGAGTGCTTCCGGTTTACCCGCGCTCTTTCGTTCATGGTCACGCTGCATGGTCGACAGGCCAAGGAGACTCTCTTTCCATGAACCGTCCCAGGAGCGCGGACTTCAGTCCGCAGGAAGCCGCGCTGGTCAGGGGACGTCCCTGCGGGCTGAAGCCCGCGCTCCTCACCGGTTCATGGTCAAGGCGCATGGGATCGAGGCCAAGCGGACTTCCCATGAACCTGTCCCGAAAAGCGGGGATGAATCCCCGCACTCCAGGCGCTT
>CAZHUS010000181.1:0-9745 GCA_964535555.1 uncultured Verrucomicrobiota bacterium | reverse complement strand
CGCCTGGAGTGCGGGGATTCATCCCCGCTTTTCGGGACAGGTTCATGGGAAGCCGGGACGCCGGGAGGACCGGCGCGCCGGGGGACCCTGAACCGGTGAGGAGCGCGGGCTTCAGCCCGCCGGGACGTCCCTGCGCCGGCGTGGCTTCCTGCGGACTGAAGTCCGCGCTCCCGGGGAGGTTCATGGGAGGAGAGTCGGGTGAATTTCAACGGGTCGCTTCGTCGTGCAGCGCGGAGAGCAGTTCCGCCGCCGCGTCCACGAGCCTTTCGCCCGATCCCGCCGCACAGCGGGCGCTTTCGGGTTCGTAGTTGCCCTCCGCGTAACTGCGCCGGTCAGGGATGTACCCGATGTTCTCATTCGCGAGTTCGACCAGGTAAGTGTGTGCAAACGGGGAGCGGCGTTTGATCGCGAGGCCCAGTTCCACGAACACTTCTCCGGGCAGACTCACCCACGCGACCTGGTTCCCGAGCGCGATGGCTTGCACCTCGACACGATGCGGTTCGCCGGCACGCGCCGCGACATCGAGGGCCCGGTAGGCACGGACGAGCTTCATGAAGTTTGCGCCGTGATCATTGGTCGTCGAGGCCACGACCTGCCTGGCCTCCTCGACCTGCGCCGGGGAGACCGGCGGGAGGTCAAGCTCCACCGAGCGGCACTTCACCCGGAGGGAACCGGGTTCGAGGGGTTGAAGGCGCTTCTGGGCCTGGAAGACGGTGGCCCCGAGGATGGTCGCGATCCGGTTCTGCTCTCCCGGCCCTCCTTGCGCGCCGCCCCAAAGGAAATCGAGGTGGTTCAGGTTGCCGCAAGTCCCGTTGGCGACCAGCGTCTGGTGATCGGGGCCATGGTAGGTTGACAGCACGCGCCCCAGCGCCCCGGGCCAGTCGGCGCTGATTTTGCTGCCGCCGGTGGTGTCCGGATGCATGGCGAAGTTCACGTAGGTGGCGAGAGACTGTCGGGGACTGACACCGTCCGGCGGTTCGACATGAAGGATGCCGACTTCGGGATCGGTGGGACCGGCCGTCAGGACGATGTGGGGATTCAGTTTGCCCGGGTTCCAACCCACCGTGCCGTCGCGCATGTAAAACCGGCGGTTGAACGCGAGGTCTTCACACCGACCGGAGGCCACCTTGAGTCGCGCGGGTTGGAGCTTCTCATGGGCAACGCGGACGCTCTCGACGATCTTGGCTGGCAAAGCGGCGGTGTAATCCACCGCCAGTTGGCTCTGACCGCCCATCGCCGAGCTTCGCCGGCCGCGACTGGCCAGCTCCGGACCGGTGTGGGCGTGGGTGGCGCTGATCATCACGTGAGCGCCGGGAATGCCGGTGGTCTTTTCGATGCCGGCGCGCGCTTCGTCCGTGATTTCGCGCGTGACGCTGATGATATCGAGAGTGACGAAGGCGGCGCGCTCCCCTCCCGCTTCGATGACGAGTGCCCGGCTGAAGAGCGGGTCCAGCACGCCGTCGGCGCCGCGTTCGTGGTAATAGCCGGCCATGGGAATGCCCGGAGGCGGCGTGATGTCCACGGCGGCGACCCCGGCTCGGAACGCCGTGGCGGCGGTCAGTTCACAGGACGTGCACGCAACGAGAAGGACGACGAGGAACCGGGAGTGCATGGAGGGGACAGTGCTTAGCCTGAAGGTGCCGGTCAATGGTCTAGAATCCTCGAAATGGCAAACCCGTGTCGATCAGGTCAAGTTACGCACCGCCTCCCTCGTGATGCCCTGTTTCCTCCCCATGTTTTGGGGATTCCAGGTATCGAGGCCAGGTTGGGCTGTTCGCGGCGCAGGTTCGCGCGCAACGTGCGCGTTTGCCCCCGTGACCTCGCCGTAAGGTCTCTTGCTGTGGTGGCTCCATGATCCGTCACCTGGTAGGGCGGGCACTCCGTTGCCCGCCGGGTTCAGTGTCGCTGCGCATGGCCGACAGGCCAAGGGGACTTTCCATGAACCTCCCCCGGAGCGCGGACTTCAGTCCGCAGGAAGCCACGGCGGCCAAGGGACGTCCCTGCGGGCTAAAGCCCGCGCTCCTCACGGGTTCATGGCCATCGCGCATGGCCTCGGGGCCAAGGGGGGTCTATCCACGAACCGCCCAGTGAGGGCACCGGACCCGCAACTGCAACGCCGGGTCCTCAGCAAGGCACAGATCCGCCTGCTTCCCGGGGCGGCGGGCAACGGAAGGCGCGCCTTGCCTCGGCAGACTCGTAGCACGCCGCAATCACCCGCTGGCTGCGCAACCCGAGTTCGCCGTTGTTCGAGGGCTCGCGCCCTTCCAGAATGGCCTGGCTGAATTCCTCGATCTCCGCGCGATACGTGTTCACTGGCGGTGGTTGCAGCCTTTCGCGGCGGACGCTGGAGCGGGCTTGCTGCGCGTCATAACCCGGGGCCTCGTCCTGCAGGCAGACGTGCATCGTTCCTTCGGCGCCCTGACCGATGGTGCCCTCGGCCAGAATGCTCCCCTTGGAGCCATACAACTCGAGCCGGTTCGGGCTCGCCTCGTCGGGAAGACAGAAGCAGGTGTCGACGACTCCGAGCGCCCCGCAGGCGAACTGGAGCGACACCACGGCGCTGTCCTCGGAGGCGTAGTCGTGGACGATGCGTCGGGTGAAGCAGGAGACTGCCTCGACCGGGCCGAAAAGCATCTCGAGCAGGTCGATGCAATGGCTCCCCATGTCGATCAGCGAACCACCACCACCCGTGGCCGGGTTCTGTCGCCAGGCTCCGGGAAGGGGCGGATACCAGCAGGAAAGCTGCGCCCGCGCGAAGACCGGCCGCCCCAGGCGCCCGGCCCGAACCAGTTCGAGCGCGGCTCGATGCTGGGCGTGGAAGCGCATCATGAACGCTGTGCCCAGGAGGACGCGGGCCCGGGCACATGCTTCGACCATCGCTTCGGCATCAGCAACGCCCAAGGCCAGGGGCTTTTCGCAAAGCACATGCTTGCCTGCGGCCGCACAGGCGAGGGTCTGTTCGCGATGGGCGCCAGGCGGGGAGCCGATGTAAACGGCGTCGAGGTCGCAGCTCAGCAACTCCGCGACACCGCGAACGGGCTGCGCGTCGAACTGGGCGGCGACCGCTTCGTTCGTCGACGCCGTGGGGTTGTAGACGGCCACGAGCCGGGCGTTGCTCGCCGGCACGATGCCCTCGGGAATGGTGCGGCGGCGGGCAATCCCGCCGGACCCGATGACTCCCCAACGGACCACTTTGGACTGGCTCATTTGGCGTAGGCCCGGATGACCTTCTTCAACGCCGCGCCAATTTGTTCGCAGTGGTGTGGCTCGAAGGTCGGATAGGCGAAGCAGGTGAAGGTGTGTCCCTGGTGCCAGACGGCGTTCGGCACCTCAACCCGTGCGTAATCAACGCTGGCCGGATCGGTGTATTCGCGGGAAGCGAACGGGAAACGCGACCGGCCAAAGGCATGGCCGTCCCGGAACGCCCGTTCGGTGTGGCACTGCGGCCAGAACACGCGCCAGCAAGGGGCCCCTTCGGCGCCGGCGGCCTTCACGAATTCCTGGATGTCACACCGCATGTTCTCGATGTCCAGGGAGAAGGCGAGGACGAACCAGCCGTTCTGGCGGTCGGGCGTGTCGATCGGACGAAACCTGACCAGCGGCTCGTCCGCGAGCGCGTCCAGGATGAGGTGCGCGTTGCGGCGGCGGCGGGGCAGGTTCCAGGAGTCGATCCGGTCCAGTTCCGCCAGACCGATGGCGGACTGCATCTCGGTCATGCGGTAGTTCCAGCCCACCATGTTGTGGATGTACGAGAGCTTCTGCTCGAGTTCGAGCAGGTTGAGCCGGTCCTTCACATCGTAGCCGTGATCGCGGAAGCTCCGCGCCAGCCAGGCCAGTTCTTCGTTGTCCGTGGTGACCATGCCGCCTTCACCGCCGGTGGTGAAGGTCTTGCTCTGACAGAAGCTGCAGCCCGCGATGTCCCCAAGCGTCCCGGTTTTCCTGCCCTTGTACACGCCGCCGAAAGCCTCGGCGTTGTCCTCGATCACAAAGAGGCGGTGCTTCCGCGCGAACTCGAGGATCGGATCCATGTCGGCCACGTTGCCGTAGAGATGGACCGGCATGAGGGCCCGGGTGCGCCCGGTCAACAACCGCTCCGCGGACGCCACGCTGAGGCAATGGTCGTCGAGATTGACGTCGGCAAAGCGTGGGATGGCGCCCGCCTGCACGATGGAGAAGCTCGACGCGATGAACGTATAGCTCGGCACGATGACCTCGTCGCCGGGGCCGATGCCCAGGGCCGTGAGCGCGACGTGCAGCGCCGAGGTGCCGTTGGTCGTGCTCACGGCGAACTTGCTGCCCTGCCAGGCGGCGAAGCGTTGCTCGAATTCCATGCCTTTGCGACCCGTCCAGTAATTCACCCTGCCGGAGCGCAGCACCGCCTCGACAGCGCGGATGGCAGGTTCGTCAAAGGCGGGCCAGGGCGGCAGTTTGTCTTGAACGGCAGGGCGGCCGCCGTGAAGCGCAAGCGCGGCGTTGGGCATGGGCTGTCCTTGGATCTCAGGATTGCACGAACTCGTCAAAATCGACCGGCCGGCCGCGGCGCAGGGATTCCTCGGCGGCGAACACAACCTCGTGAGTGCGGACCGCCTCCCGCAGCCCGGTCAAAGGCATCGGCACTCCGCGGGCGAGCGAGTCGAAGAAGGCGGCGAACTGGGTCTGGTAGGGATGATCCGCGACGTCACCGGAGTCGACGGGGCGGTAAGCCTGGGGTTTCCAGAGGTGCCGGGCTTCGGGTCCGCCCTGGAGGTTCGAGTGCAGCTTGTCATCGAGGAGGCTGCCTTCGCTGCCCACCAGGTGCGTGTGGAAGTAGTACGGCTGCCAGCAATCGATGACCGACGCGCACTTGCCGAGGCGTCCGTCCTTGAACCGGAGCATGGTGACGGTGGTCGACGGGTACTCGTAGCGTGCGAAGACCGGATGGGCGGACCGCGTGCCGGAGGTGCAGACTTCTCCGATGTCATCGCCCAGGCAGAGCAGCAGGGCGTCCATGGCGTGGCAACCCGCGGCGAGGAGGCTGCTGCCGCAGGCGGATTGGGTGGTGCACCACTCGAACTCCCGGTACCACGGCCCGATCCCGTGATAGTAGTCAACCTCCCCGTAATGCACGCGGCCCAGGCAGCCCTGGTCAAGCAGCCGTTTGATCTCGAGGAACTGCGCCGAGAAACGCAGTTCGAAGCAGAGGCAGAACCCGACGCCGGCGGCCTTCACCTCGGCTGCCATGGATCGCACATCGCGCAGCGAGAGGGCCATGGGCTTCTCGCAGATGATATGCTTGCCGGCGCGGGCAGCGGCGATCGCCTGCCCGCAATGCTGATGGTGATAGCTGCAGATCGACACCACGTGCAGGTCCGGATCCTGCAGCATCGCAGCGTAGTCCGTGAAAGTGCGGATCTCACCTCCATGCCGGGCCGAGAGTTCGCTGGCGTCCAGCGGTCGCGAGGAGCAAACGGCGGTGACGCGGGCCAGCGCGGTGGCATTGATCGCCTGGATGTGGGCGCCGGCGGCCCAGCCATAGCCGACGATCCCGACGTTGAAGGGCGTTCGTTCCAAGGGGTCGGTCAATAGGGTTGTGCTTTTCGCGGCCCGCACTGCACGCATCGCCCCGCGCCTCAAGCCGCGCCGAGCGTCCATCCGGACCGATAAGTCCGGTGCAGCAATCCCGCCGCCTTCTCGTGGTTGGCAATGCGGCCGCTGACGATGTCGTACTCGAACGGCCCCTCGACCAGGCACGCGAGGTTCGCGAGTTGCATCAGTTCGGTGAGGGGACCGCCGATTTCGAAAGGCGAGAAGGTGCGGCCGACGCCCTTGCAGGCCTCCACCCATTCCCGGTGGTGCCCGGTCGATTTGGGGAGGCTCTGCGGCGGACCCCCCTTCACTTCGGCGAACTTCGTTTCGGGCAGGAGCGTGTACCGGGTATTCCACGGGCACTCGGAGTAGATGGAACCTTTGGATCCGACGAGCAGATCGCCCCAACCATGCTGCGGGTAGCCGAGCATCAGGTCCGCCGAGGGGCGTTCCTTCGCCCAGATGGTGAGTTGGACAGGGGGCCGTTCGCCGCGCGCGGGGAGCTCGATGACGGCCCGGGAAGACTTCGGGTAACCCTCCGGGTCGACCTCGGACGGCCAGGCTTGGACGCGCAGGATCACGCGTTCCGGGTTCGAACCGGCCGGAGGATTCCACAGTTCCTGCAGGCGAAGGGCCCGGAACATGAGGTTGCCCGTGTGGCAGCCGAAGTCGCCCACAATCCCGCTGCCGAACGCCCGCCAGCCACGCCACGCTCCCGGCAGGTAGCACGGGTGGTAGGGCCGCTCCTCGGCAGGGCCGAGCCAGAGATTCCAGTCGAGCGTGGCCGGGACGGGAGGGGCGTCTTTGGGCCGTTCGAGCGGCCCGTTGCCCCCGTCAAACCAGACGTGCGCCTCGCGGACGTCGCCCAGCGTGCCGGCGAGGACGAGCTCGGTGCCGCGGCGGAGGCCGTCGGACGCGGAGCCCTGGTTGCCCATCTGGGTGACCACCTTCGAGCGGAGAGCGGTTTCCCGCATCACCCGCGCCTCGTGGACCGTGCGGGTCAGAGGCTTTTCGCAATAGACATGCTTGCCGCGGCGCATCGCGGCGACGGCCGCCACGGCGTGGGTGTGATCGGGGGTCGAAACACAGACCGCGTCAATCGACTTGTCCAGCGCGTCGAGCATCTGTCGAAAGTCGGAGAAGCGGCGGGCGTCAGGATACTTCTTGAACGTGTCCGCCGCGTAAGCCTGGTCAACATCGCAGAGGGCCACGATTTGAGCGCCGCAGCCGGCGAGGTTATCCAGGTTCCCCCGGCCCTGGCCGTTGACGCCGATGCCGGCGACGCTGAGTTTGCTGTTGGCTTCCGAGCCGAAGGCGATTCCCGGGTGCGAGACAAAGAGGAGGCTCGTCCCGGCCACGGTGGTCTGGCGGAGAAAGCGTCGGCGATTCAGGGCGGTGTTCATGTGAGGGTGTGGGCGGTTACCGGCGAGGGTACGTCTCCCGGGGCGATGGGTGCAAGGCGGTCGTCGCGGTTTCGCGGTTGCCAAAGACGCGGAGCTTTCCTAGCGTCCCGACACCATCAGCCACGCGCTGGTCCCCTCCATACCTGCTCCGCTGAGCAGCGGGAAGTGGCGGCCGCCGCGGGACCGCATGCGTTCGAAGACCCAGTCCGGGACGTCCGCCGTGAGCGTTTACGCCACGGATTTGCGCCCATTAACCTGACTCCGCGTATGACCCCCTCTACCCGCGTCCGCCTCTCGGTGATGATGTTCTTGCAGTACGTCATCTGGGCCTCCTGGTATGTCACCATGGGGCGCTACCTGGGGGGGCAGTTGAACTTCACGCCGCAGCAGATCGGGCTGGCGTACAACTCGACGGCGCTGGCGGCAATTCTCTCGCCCTTCTTCGTCGGCATGGTGGCCGACCGGTTCTTCCCCACGGAAAAGGTCCTGGCCGCTCTTCACGTGCTGGGAGGCTTGCTGATGCTGGTGCTGTCCCGGGCCACCACGTTCAACACCTTCTACCCGCTGTTGATTGCCCACACGCTCTGTTACATGCCGACGTTGGCGCTGACGAATTCCCTCTCGTTCGCGCAAATGAAAGACCCGGGCAAGGAGTTCCCGAGCATTCGCGTTCTGGGCACGATCAGCTGGATTGTGACGGTGTGGGCGATCGGCCAGCTGGCGAGCACCGAGCGGTTCAAGGGCTTCGACGTGAACACGCCGATGCCGTTCGTGATCGGCGGTGTGGCAGGAATCCTCATGGGCCTGTACTGCCTGACCCTTCCGCACACGCCCCCGAAGGGAAAGCACGAAAAGGTCACCGCCGCCGACGTGCTCGGTCTCGAGGCGCTGCAGCTTCTCAAGGACCGCTCCTTCGCCATCTTCGTGGTAAGCGCCTTCCTGATCAGCATCCCGCTTTCGTTCTACTTCAGCTTCGCCCCGACGTTCTGCGGCGACCTCGACATGCCGAATGCCACCGGCAAGACGGTGCTGGGGCAGGTGTCCGAGATCTTCTTCCTTCTGGTGATGCCGTGGTTCTTTGCCCGCCTGGGGGTGAAGTGGATGCTCATGGTGGGCATGGCGAGCTGGGGGGTGCGCTACCTCTTCTTTGTCCTGGGCTACAACACCGGGGTCCTGTGGCCCCTGTATTTGGGCATCATCCTGCACGGCGTTTGCTACGATTTCTTCTTCGTCACCGCTTACATCTATACTGACAAGAAGGCGTGGGACGCGATCCGCGCCAAGGCGCAGGGATTCATCGCCTTGGTGACGCTGGGAGCGGGCATGTTCGTCGGCACCACGCTGTCCGGTTGGATTGCCGGCGTGTACAGCTTTCCGGCGGTGGAGTCGGTGAGGTTCCAGAAGCTCCCGGATGCCGCCTGGGTGGCGGGCAACTACGCGCATTGGAAGGCTGACGGCGACACGCCGGCCTTTGGACGGATTACGGGGCTTACGAATGGAGCGGCCACGCTGGCCATCTTCGAAAGAACGCCGGCGGGCTCCTTCAAGGAGACGGACCGGACCACCGCCCTGCCGACGGCGCAATTGCTCAAGCCGCTGCCGCGCTGGGATCGCATCTGGTTGTGGCCCGGGGTGGGAGCACTCGTGATCATGGTGCTTTTTGCCGTGATTTTCCAATACCGCGAACAACCGAAGACCTCTCCCCAACCCTGACCTCCCATGACCCTGGATCGTCGTACCTTCTTGAACCGGACTGGCATTGCCGTGGTGGCGGCCGCAGCTCCCTGGTCCTTTCGATCTGCTGCCGCCGAACGCAAGCTCCCCTTCATGATCTCGCTGGCCGAATGGTCCCTGCACCGGACGCTCTTCGCCAAGAAGCTGGACCACCTCGACTTCCCGAAAGCCGCGAAGCAGGACTACGGCATCGAGGCCATCGAACTCGTGAACCAGTTCTTCGCGGACAAGGCCCGCGACCAAGCCTACCTGGCCGAATTCAAGAAGCGCGCCGACGGGTTGGGGGTGAAGATCCTGCTCATCATGGTGGACGGGGAGGGTGCCCTGGGCGATCCGGACGCGGCGAAGCGCAAGGAAGCGGTCGAGAACCATCACAAGTGGATCGAGGCGGCCAAGTACTTCAACTGCCACTCGATCCGCGTCAACGCCGACGCCCGTGGGGTCGGCAGCTTCGAGGAACAGATGGATCGCGCGGCGGAGGGCTTGCGGCAACTGGCGCAGTTTGCCGGGAAGCACGGCCTCAACGTCATCGTGGAAAACCACGGCGGCCTTTCCTCCCATGGCGGCTGGCTCGCCGGGGTGATGAAGAAGGTCAACCTGCCCAACTGCGGCACGCTCCCGGACTTCGGCAACTTCCGGATCAAGGAAGGCGAAACGTACGATCGCTACAAGGGCGTGGCCGAAATGATGCCGTTTGCGAAGGCCGTGAGCGCCAAGAGCAATGATTTTGACGATCAGGGCAATGAGATCCACACCGACTACGCGCGGATGCTGAAGATCGTCAGCGAGGCCGGCTATCGCGGCTACGTGGGCATCGAGTACGAAGGCTCGAAGCTCGGGGAACCCGAGGGGATCCGCGCCACCAAGGCCCTCCTCGAACGGATTCAGAAGGACATGAACTGGGGCGGTTGACCCGCTCCCGTCCGCCCCGTGTTCAGGTTCGAGCGGCCGGCTTGACCACCGGGGCGTGTGCCGCTGTCAATGAGCCCTCTCTCCATGAACCTGTCCCGAAAAGCGGGGATGAATCCCCGCACTCCAGGCGC
>CAZHUS010000180.1:0-10057 GCA_964535555.1 uncultured Verrucomicrobiota bacterium | reverse complement strand
ATACCACGCAAAACCTAACGCCGCTGCTGGTCCAAATTCCGGGGTCCATTTCTGTGGTCCAGCTTCGGATAGGGGCAGGGCAGGCCGAAGTAACGTTCCAGTTCCGCGAGGAGTGGGGGCACGGCCTCCGCCGCCATCTGCGCCAGCGGGGCTTGGCCTGTCACAGTCACGATCCGTCCCGGCACGGCCTGGCCGCGGATGGGAACGAAGTCGAAGGAGCCGACCGCGAGCGCCACCAGGTAGGAGGACATGGGCGGCGTGCGGTCGAACTCCAAGGTTTTCCCAGCATCGCTTTCCGTCTCTTGCGCGATTGGCATATTCCCGACAGCGTCCAGATTCTTCGGGATCGTGAGCGTCAGGCGCCAGGGAATTTTGAAGCCAGGTTCGTCCCAGCAGGGGAAGGCGCTCCGGGCCTCGGTCGGTTCCATGTGCGTAAAGAGGTAGGGCTTGTCCCCGGAAAACGCCTTGAAAAGCCCGGTGCCATCGCGGTTGAAATCGTTGGTGAACGCGATCTGGAGAACGTGAAGGCCAACCGGAAAAGGTGCGGCCGCAGTGGCGGACATGAGGCCGGCTTCCCTCGAAGCCAAGGTGAGCTCCTTTCCGTCGAGCGTGGCCGTGCCGAGGGCGATCCCCCTTGCGTGGAAGCGGAATTGGTTCGTCGCGACCCCGAACTGAAGCTCAACCCGAGCCACCCCCGGATAGCTGTCGGCCGCTGGATCGAGGTGGAGTTCGAGATACTGCGCGATTGGCCGGACGCGAGGGTCCAACCGCAGGGGGTCGTCCAGCGGCACCTGAGCGGCCCAAGCCGCAGAGAGGGGCCGCGTCGCGAGGAGCAGGCCGAATCCCAAGATTCCCGAAGTTAAGTTCATTGCCGGGGTAGGTAGTCCTCGGTCTGGAGTGTTGGGTGAGATGGGGGCTGGAATGCTCTCCAGAGTCGCCTGGGTTTGGCTCTGGCGCTTCAGGGTTCCACCCTTCCCAAGTCAGGCGCGACACGGCGTTGCGCCCGCCCAGGGGCAGCGGTGGCGTCTCCAGAATTGGCCGGTCGCCGTTGTTCATTCCGGTCTGCTGTCGCCGCGACAAGTCGCGTGAGGGCAAGGAGCTGGGAAGGACGGGCACTCGTTCCGGGGGCTTACGGACGGTTTTGGGGGGCCTTTCCTGGCGGTAGCAAAACGAGGAGGATGGAGCACCTCCTCGGCACAGCACCCTCGGTCTCAGGCAAAGGCCTCGGCGACCATCGGCTCCTCCGACAGGCTGCGGGGTCTCAGCGGCAGCCGGCTTCCGCTCGACTCCGTCGTTGGCCCGCTGACCGGGATAATCGGCGGCGGCGGTGGGGTTCCTGGTGAACAAGCCCGGCCTCATGGTCGAGTGGTAACCCGGAAGAACATGCTGCCTTCGGCCAATCGGGCGACGGTTTCAAACTCGGTCAGCGCTCCGGTGGCAGGCAGCTCACGCTCCAACGCCCAATTCACCAAGTCGGTCGAGGTTTCGATGCGGTAGGTCCAGCCGGCCTGTCCGCGAATCTTAGCGCTGAAGACCCCCTCCGCGGCCAGGTGGGTTGATTCAAGAATCGGACGGGGGAGCGGTTCGCCGCGCAGCCGGACCAAGCCGTCACGCGGGACTTCGCGGAAAGACGCGAAGCGCCCGCCGATGAGGATGTCGCCACCCGGCAGGACGGCGAGAGCCGTGAGATTACCCGGACAGTCCGGGCACCACGGTTCGCCGCTGAGAGTGTCCAGCCCGGAGGCGACGACGGCCTGAAAGGCGCCCTCGCCGGTATGACGGACCGCGAGCCAGTGGCCTTGGTCACCGAGGTCGGGAAAGTAGCCCAAGGCCAGGCTGCTGCCGGCGGGTTCGGCGGCCACCGCGTGGAGGTCCGCGCCGGTGGTGGCGCTAGCAAGGTCAGTTCCAAAGCCCGGATCCACAGCGCCGTCCCGTTCGAGTCGCGCCAACGAGGAACGGGGAACCCCATGCAGCGAGCCGAAATGACCGCCCACCACGATGCGTCCGTCCCGCTGGACGGCGAGGGAGCGAACGGCGAATTCGGAGGTGGTTCCTTGCCCGCCCGCGATGCCGCCGCCATCGTGGAAGGCCGGGTCCAGGCGGCCGTCCGGCATGAGTCGCGCGAGACCGCGCCGTGGCTCGCCGTTGACGGAATCGAAGGCGCCGCCAATCACCACGCGGCCGTCCGGCAGCGGCGCGACCGCCTGCACCGAAAGCGCGGGCGAGATCACGACATCGAAGGTGGGATCCACCGAGCCATCGGCCCGAACCCGAACGAAGCGGTAGCCGACATGAGTGTAGCCAAGGCCGTCGGATCGGTACGCCAGCACCGGTGGGGGCGTCACTGACATCGGGACTGGGGCGCCGTCCGCATCGTATTCGGCGAAGGCCGCGATGTCATAAAGGCCGGCGAAGTCGTCATTCACCTGGCCCCAGACCCGGAACCCACCGCCGGGTAATACGCGGATTGTCTCCACCAGTGTGGAACCCACGCCCACGACCGGATCCTCCGGGAACGCGCCCTTGATCGCGAAATCGAGGCTGGCCGGGGTGTCGTTGTCGTGGATCGCCAGCGTCGCCCGGGCACGGCCAAGCGCGGTGCCATCGCCCGGTTCGCTGAGCCGCAATTCCACGGTCCGGTCCGGGTTCGCCTCCGGGTCGTCACGGAGCAGCACTTCAAGACGCACCTCGGCTTCGAGGGGGCGAAAGACCAACGTGCCGGCGACGGCGAGGTAATCCCGGTCGGCGATGGCCGAACCGTCCTGGGTCGTGACCCGCACAGAGGACGATCCGCTCACGTCACCGATGCGGCGCACCGTGACCAACGCCCGGCCCTCGGCCTCGCTCGCGTGGAAGACTCGCTCCGTGAACTCGAAGGCGGAACGGGGGATCGCGCCGCCCGTGCGGAACAAGCTGAACCGGCCACGCTCGCCGAGGCGAACGGTAACACCGCTGACCGTCAGGAATCGCCCGGACCCGAGGTCGAGGACTTTCCGGAAGGTTTCACTGATCCGTCCACGGTACGGTGCCATTGCCAACGGCAGGGCATCGAGCGACCCGTCCGGCCGCCGCTGGTAAACCCGGTGATCTTCGAGGGAGTCGTAGCGACTCGAACCGACGCCCGAGATCAGCATCGTGCCGTCGTTCGATACGCCGACGGCTTGAATCCAACGGAAGCGCCAAGCATCGGGAGTGGTTTCGCGACTCCACGGGAAAGCCGAATCCACGGCGCCGGTTTCGTCGAGTCGCGCCAGGAGAGCTTCGGTGCCGTCGGTCCCGGTGACGAGCACCCGGCCGTCGGGCTGAATGGCCAGCGCACGATCGAAGAGGCGACCAGACGTTGGATCCGAGGTGGCGGCGCGGTAGGTGGGATCGTTCGAACCGTTCGTTTCCAGTCGGCGCGCCGG
Source organism: uncultured Verrucomicrobiota bacterium (assembly GCA_964535555.1). Taxonomy (GTDB): domain Bacteria; phylum Verrucomicrobiota; class Verrucomicrobiia; order Limisphaerales; family J093; genus DSVZ01. The sequence continues at coordinate 6,650 of CAZHUS010000180.1, read as the reverse complement.
TCTCGTGACGCCTCGGGTGGAGTCGTAGAATCCCCCGGTGACAAGCAGTCGGCCGTCGGGTTGCACCGCGATCTCGTCCACCTGGCCTTCCAGCGGTGGCTGGACCTTGAACCCGGCATCGTGCTGACCGTCGGGAGTGAGACGGACGAGGTCGCTGTCCGTTCGCACGAGGATTCGGCCAGCGTTGTCTATGGCCAGGGCGCGCACGGGGAGGGCTTCGGCTGGCGGCAACCCGAACGAGAGATCCCACTCGCCGTTGGCCTCGAGCCGCACGAGGTCCTCCCGGTTTCCTTTCAACGAGGTGTTCCACCCGATGAAGTAACCGCCCACGATCAGCCGGCCATCCGGCTGGAGCGCCACGGCGCGGACCTCGAGGCAGCATTCATTCATCTGACCGAGTGACGCCTGGAAGCTCGGGTCGAGTGAACCGTCGGCATGGAGCCGCGCCAGCCCGTTTTGCGGCATGCCGTTCACCTGGGTAAAACTGCCGCCGATGACAATGCGTCCGTCGGGCTGGCGCATCAAGGCCAACACACGCCCGTCCACGGCGGCATCGAAGCCGGTGTCAATCGCCGCCGAGACTTCGTTATCGGCAATGACGACGTGGGTCGTCGCCCAGGCTCCGAGCAGGACCCCGGCGCTCGGTGCGGACAGGGTGATGCGCAAGTTCTCGTGGCCCTCGACGTGGCCGTCGTCGCGCAGCGGGATGCGCAGTTCCTTAACGTGCTCGCCCGGGGCGAAAGTCAGGGTCCCGGTGATACTCGAGTAGTCAAGCTCACCTGCCGCCGTGTCATCATGGGTGGCGTAACGGACGCTCAGCGGCGCGCCACTGTCGCCCGTGCGAACCACGGTGACCACGACCTGACCGTGACCCTCCTCGACCCGATGGGCTCGAGCCGCGAACTCGACCGCTCGCCGGGAAGTCGTGTCGCCGAAGATGCGGGCGAGGTGGCGCTCTGGGACGCCCTCGTCCTCGGTGAAATCGCCGCCGACGATGAGGTTGCCGCCGGGTTGCACCGTGATGAACCGGACGCAGCGGAGGGCCGTGACGAGGCGGGGGTCCAGACCACCCTCCGCTGTCACTCGGGCCAGGCCGGCCGAGCCGTTGCCGGTTCCACCGCAGCCGCCGATCAAGATGCTGCCGTCGGACCGGGCCACCATCACCTCGACCCCGTCGCCGTTCCACGGAAAGTCGGAGCCGGGCCAATCGTCAACGCCTCCGTGCTCCCGCATCCAGGCGATCCGCGAGCGGGGCACTCCGTCAACCCAGTCGAATCTGCCGCCGACGAGAATCCGTCCGTCGGGGCGAAGGGCGAGCGCGCGGACCTGGGCGTCGGGTGGCGGGCGCTGGTCCGCGTAGAGTCCGAACCACGTCTCCGGGAAGTCTGGATCGAGGAGACCATCGGGGAGGAGCCGGGCGAGGCCGGCCCGCGGCGCGCCCCGGTACTGGGTGAACAAGCCGCCGATGAGGATGCGCCCGTCCGGTTGCACCGCGGCCGCGCGAACGCCGACCTGTAGCCGCGCGGGATCGTACGGGAAAGCGAAAGTCGCCCCGGTTCCCGGATCGAACGAATCATCGGGCGACCCGTCGGCGTTCAGGCGCACGATGCCGGGCCAATCGCCAACTCCGGCGGCAAAGGTCGAGCCCAGGACGAGGATGCGCCCGTCGGGTTGAACCACGAGTCGAGCCTCATTCAGGAAGGGCAGGTTCCTGGAGGCCAGCCCGGACTGAAACGAGGTGTCGAGGCTGCCGTTATCGAGAAGGCGGTGGAGTTCGAGTCGCCCTGGACTCCCCTGGCGGCGGCCCAGCACGAGGACGCGGCCGTCAGCGCTGAGGGCCAGTGCCGAGACCTGGTCGAAACCCAGATTCTCAGACTGGCCTTCACGAAACGTCGGATCAATGGCGCCATCGGGATCGAGACGGAGCAGCTTCTTCTGGGTGGCCGAGCCTTCCACCACCAGTTCACCGCCGATGACCAGCCGACCGTCGGGCAGGCCGACCAGCGCGCGAAGGTAGGAACCGTCTCGCAGGGGAGACTCGAATGCCGGATCGAAGGCCACCGACCGTTCGTCGTCGAAGATGTCGAGCGTGGCCGATCCCGTGCCCAGGACGACTCCCCCGGTGGGATCGGTGAGCTGCAACTCAAGGCGGCGCAGCCCGTCCACCGCCGAACCATCGAGCACCGGCACGGTGAATTCGCTCGCGGTCTGCCCGGCGGCGAAGGTCAGCGTCCCGGATTGGGCGACGTAATCGCGACCCGCCTGTGCCGTGCCGGCGCGAGTGAAGTACCCAACGGAGAACGCCGAGTTCGTTTCGCCCCGGCGCCAAACCGGAATTGTAGCGAGCCGGTTGGTCTCCGAGGTGTAGTACTCCGAGCTGGAGAACTCGACCACCGTTCCCGCATCCTGGATCGTGACGTGAATCTGATTGGGATCGCCAAGTCCGACCCTGAACCCGCCCTGGCCGAGGGGATTCGACAACTGAAGCGAGAAGCTCTCCGCCTCCTCGGGAATGGCATCCTCGAAGATCGGCACCAGGATCGTTGATTTCACCTGGCCTGGCGAAAACCAGAGACTTCCTTTGACCGGTTGATAGTCCGCCCCCGGCGTGGCCCTTCCCGGTCCGGTCTCGTAAGACACCTGGAACGACCCCAGGGAACTGCCGGAGCGCACCACGGCGATCAAGGCGCCCCGCAATTCATGGGCGTCGTAGTGTGCCGCCTCGAAGGCGACCGTGGCCTCGTGGATGTCCTCGCTGAGGAGCGTCACGGTGACGATCTTCTGGCCCATCAGGATGCCGCCCTGGGGTTGATCGAGGAGGAGTTGGAAGGTCTCGAGTCCTTCCACCAACGGATCGTCGAGCAGGCGCAGGCGCACGGTCTTGGACGTTTCCCCGGGGGCGAACGTCAGTTCGCCCGCTTGGGCCACGTAATCCTCACCGGCCCGCGCGCTACCGTCCCGGGTAAAGAACCGCACCGACCCCGTAGCGGACGTGTCCCCACGCCGCCGAACCGTCACCGTAACCTCGCCACTGGTCTCGGCGGTCTTCACATCGCCCTGCCACAGATCGAAGGCTGTTCCACCACTCGGAAGCAGTCTCACCACCCCGGTTCGCGGGATGCCATCGGGCGTGAGGCTGCCGCGAGGACCACTGGCGAGGATGCGGCCATCCGGTTGAAGGGAGAGCGTCCAGATGGGGGAAAGGCAGTCGGGACACGGCACCAGTCCGTCCAAGGCCAGGAAGCTGGCGTCCGGGGTTCCGTCGGTCAGCAGGCGCACCAAGGATGCCGGGTAGGAGAGCGGGTACCAGGAAACCAGGGGCTTTCCATCCGGCTGCACCGCCAGCGCGGTGATCCAGGCCGTGCCTTCGTTGTCCACCGGTATCCCTTGGGGAACGAAAGCCGGGTCGGCCTTGCCACTCGATAAAAGCCGGGCCAGTCCACGGCGAGGCTGTCCGTTGACCGCGGTGAAGGCGCCGGCCACGAAGACTCTCCCGTCCGGAAGCGGATGAATCGTCGTGACCCAACCGGCCTTGAATCGGTTCACGATGCCCAGCCCGGTGTCGAAGGATCCGTCCAGCGAACCATCCGGCTTCAATCGGATGACGCCTTTCCCCACGGCACTCGAGTTCGAGTTGACGGCGACGAGGATGTTCCCGTCGGCCTGCAAGGCGATGGCACTGATATAGGTATCGCCGGGCAGCGCCGGAACGAAGGTCCCATCGAAGGCACCCTCACGTTCGAGCCGCACCAGGGCGCGACGCGGTTCGCCGCGGAAGTTGTTGAAAGTCCCACCGACGAGGATGCGCCCATCCGCTTGCCGGGCGAGAGCGAGGGGAGCACCGGCGCCCGGATCGAACGTGTTATCGTGCGACCCGTCCGACCTCACCCGCGCGAGCCCCGGACGGGCCACACCATTCACGCTCGCGAACCGGCCGCCCACCACCAACCCGCCGTCGGGCTGGAGAAGCAGGACATCCACAGAGGCGAGCCCGGGTTTGCCGCCCTCATCGAACGCGATCTCGGGGGCGAACGACTCGTCTATTGTGCCCTCCGCGTTCAAGCGCAGGAGGGCGGCTTGCCGGGGGTTCGAGCTCACCCGCATCCCGCCGGCGACGAGGATCTTGCCGTCGGGTTGGACCACCAGGCGACGCACGTCGGGATTGGGAACTCGCGATTCGAGGGCGAGGGCCGTCGAGAAGGAGGGATCCGCGATGGCGAAGTGGACCTCATCGGCGGCCGCACGGGCGGCGGTCTGGACGGCGAGCCCCAAAGCAAGCGCCAGCCAGAGTCTCCGGCGAGGCCCGGAGACCGCGAAACACGCGAAACACGCGAAATCCTGAGGCGGTGGCGCGGTCTCCTTTTCGCGTCCTTTCGTGTGTTTGGCGGGCAACCCACACAAGTGACCTATGAAGGAGCAGCGCAGTATTAGTGGTTTGCTTTCGTGGCAAGTCCGGGCATCGCGCCAGCGCCTGGCATCTCGCATAGCAGCGTCCTGTTCACGAGGTTGGTCGGGGTCTCGACCCCATACTTCCCGCCAGGCTCGACCCCGACGATTCCCCGCATTGTTGGGTGAACCGGCCTGTCGTCGAGGCAGGCAATGCGCGGAGGGACAGCGGACCGGATGGGCGCCATCTTTGTGCCAGTGGTGCTGCATTGAGGAGCCAACCACGTTATGGTGATTCTGGGGCGGCAGGCCGTGGACCCACGCCACTGGGAGCCATCCCAGGCAGGCAACATTGCGGTGGCGGTTCAGGTTTTCTCGATATCTTTCTCAACAGCTCGAACGCCAATTGGCGCCCACGTCGTGCCAGCTTCCGAAGGCATCCCGCGGAATCCGCTCGGAGAAGCCTCCTGGCTTCCGCCAACTCCTGATGGCCTGGTGAGGTCTTGCGCGTGTCCGCTGGAATATCGGTTGGCTTCCCGTCCACGAGCTCCTGCATTGTCAGGTCATGGTCGAGGTTCTCGAGGTTTTCGAGGAGGTTTCCGGGGCGGTACTCGCGGCAGTGCTTGATCTTGTCAACGACGCCCGGATCAATTGTCTCGTTGAGGAACCTCTGCGTGGTGTGGCGTGTAGGCAGGTACGCCACGGTGGGGTGGAATGTGCGCTGTGCTGTCAAATAGGGGGTCTTCGCCGAGTTATCATCGCCGACCCGGAGGGCATGCATCTTGCGCCGGTACCGTCGCAGATGGGGAAGACGCGTACCCCAGGACTTCCAGAAGGAGTCCGTCACCGCCCCGAGGTAGAAGTGCTTGGGAGGGTCTCGGAGACGAGGGAACATCGGATCGAAGCGGAGACCCGCTTCGCTTGCCTTCTTGTGCATCCATTGAAGACTCAGGAACGCGAGCCGATCATCCGGATACCCTCCCCCGACGTTGGAATGCGCGCCCGGAAACCATCGCTGCTCGACCCTCCCCGGGCAAGTCCCCGCGCCACCTGGCGACTCAGGCGCCGGTAGGATCCATAAGCGCTCGGGGAAGGTCGGACGGTGCTCATCAATGGCCAGCGCGTGATAGGCCTCGTCGATAATGGGAGGGAGATGGCGTGTATAACGGAGGCAAAGCGTGAAGCGTCTGCCGAAACGAGACTCCTGCCACCACGGGTGACGTATGAAGTCCAGACTGGTGCTGCGCACCGTATCCCAGACACCAAGAAACCGGATCCGGATCTGCACGGAGTTCTCGACCAGCAACCGAATCGGCTCCGAGAGGGACCCTGGACATTGTTCGGAGAGCGCTTTCAGCGTGTTGATCGGCAAGTACCCTTGCTGCTTGTGGGTGGGTGGCTTCGCTTTGTCGTTGATGAACGCGCGAAAGGCCGCCTCCGCCTTCTCCTGCCTTGAACGGCTACCCTTGCGATAGTGTTCGAACGTGGTGGTGATGGACGTCGGGGCGCAACGCTGCAGCAAACCACACCACGCCAGGAACCCGACGAGCCCCATCGCCGTAAATGCTCCTCGGCTGAACCCGAAGACGAAAATGTCGTCCCCGTCACGATAGTGACGTCTCAGCCACTGGTATCCCTCGAGGAGATCCCTCGACAAGTGCCGTCCGAAGATGCCACCGAGGTATCTCTCCAGAGGTTTGGTTCCAACGCCGCTCGAGTAGTACGCAAGTTGTTCTTGCTGGTGGACTCCACGCTTTTCGAGCAGGGAGTACATGCGGTACACGTTGGTGTCGGACCGGGTGTCATTCCAGGTTCCGTCAAATAGCAGGACGAGCTTGCGCCCCCGGGCGTGAGCCGGACTCCGGCAGTGTGAAAGTGGGACTACTATGGGAAAGGTGTCGAGTTTAGGGCTGATGCATCCGCAGCGAACAACGCCTTCGTTCCCAACCGGGGCAGGTTTTTCGCCCCAAGACCGCCGCTCAGGGTGTTGCGTCATTGCGGATGAGGACGCAACGCGCAGCACGAGGCCGGAACAGGCGTAGGCGGTGTTCATGCTGGCTGAATGGTTAAGCGAAGATTCGTCGAGAAAGCACAATAATCAAGACCATTATTGTCAAAAACGTTGACCTGAGTCAGGCCTGCATGCCGCCAAAGGAAACCTGCCGCTCCGGTGGATACTGCCTGGTCCGCACGAATGGCTACACTGGAACGTGTTGCTTCGGCAAGCGTGCGTGAGGGCTCGGATCGGGACGGCGTAGGTTCTG
>CAZHUS010000179.1:0-10323 GCA_964535555.1 uncultured Verrucomicrobiota bacterium | reverse complement strand
TCAATCCGCCACCGTCCTCTGAACCTCCCCACGGTTTAGTCCGTAACGGAACACGGGCGCTTCTAACCGAAGTCTCGCAACCGCCGGAGGCTTTCGCGCTCTCGTATGACAAACCGCTTTCATCGCCACATTCCCCTTGCGTCCGGATCGGGCTTCGGTGTAATTGCAACTGGTTTGCAAATGCGACCGTCCCGGTTCAAACAGTGGGCACAGGCAGCGCGGCCAGTTCTGGCCGGGTGGCTGACCGCCGTACTGTTCCTGCTGCAGGCCGCCGCGGTTTCACCCGACTTCCATCACTGGCTCCATGATGAAACCGAGGGTGCGGGCCATGATTGTGCGGTCGTCCTCTTCGAGAAAGGTCTCGCCGAAGCCGCCCCCTCGATGGCGGCTCTCACGCCACCTGTTTTCTCCACGGACGTAGCGCCGGATTTGGTGCTGCCCACGTCGGGAAATCTCGATCTGGCACTCCCCCCAGGCCGCGCCCCTCCCCCCGCCTGATCCAGCTCGGTTGTCCGTAACCGGCACGTGTCGCGTCGACGCGCGTCGCAGCCCGACTTGCGGGTTTTCCCACGCATCTCGTGCAGGCTCCCCAGGCCTTGGAGCCCCGCCGCTATCGGTTGTCCGTTCCGTACCCGTTATCAATGCAGACATCCCATGAACCGCTGTCAGGTAGGGCGGGCACTCCGCTGCCCGCCGAATCCGGCGCACCCGGAACGGCGTGCCCTGCCTGGAACCATGAACCGCCCGGTGAGGGCACCGGGGCCGAGTGTTGACGGAGCCAACAGCTCGAGCCTGCTGCGCGCCGGGTCAGGGGACCCGGCCTACATCCCTCAGCTCTCAACGCTCAACCCTCAACTCCCTTTCCCCCATCTCTCCGCAGTCCGTATCAACAAACCCACGAACCCTAAAAACATGAACTCCGCATCCCGTTCGAACCTCCTCCTGTTCACCGCGGCTTTGGGCACGTCGACCCTGGCCTCGCAAGTGATCACCCTTCGTGCCGCCGACGTTTACACGTCGGGCCATGCCGACATCGGTGTCGGCTACGAGGCAGGCGCACTTGACCCGCATTGGCACCTCCATGGCGGCACCATCGTCAACGGGGCGCCGCTTCCCGACGAAGCCGAGTATGCGCCCGACGAACTGATCGCCTTCGTTCCCGATCCTTCAATCGCCCGGCCAGCCGGGGCGCAATGGGACTTCCTCGGAACGACCGCGGGCAGCCCGTTGTGGTTCCTGCCGCAGGCGGAAGACCCGACGAAGCCCTTCCTGGGCATCGCCAGCGAGGAACTCACGCCCGCGGAGTGGACCAGCTTGAGTCTGTCGCTCGTCACGTTTACCGGCCCTGCCGGCGGCGAGTTCTCGCTCTGGCAGGCCGACTTGTTCGGAACGCCGGTGGTACGCATGGCCACGAGCGATGGCATCGGTGCGGGCGATGCCTTCGACCTGACGGTGGGCGGCCACGACCACTTCAACTACGGATTCACCCAACCCGGCGACTATGCTGTCACCCTGCAATGGGACGGGGTCCACGCGAGCGACGGTCCGGTCAGCGCCACTGCGACCTACGGCTTCACCGTCCAGCAAGTGCCGGAACCCGGCACCGCAACGTTGCTCGTGCTCGGGGCGCTGGGCTGGCTGGTGGTGGCCCGACGTCGCGGACGGCCATGATTTCTGCGGTTACGGTTATGGTTATGGTTGCGGTTGCTGGTCCGGGCAGGGTGGTTCCGGCCGCCCTGCCCGGACGGCACCGCCGGGGGATGTCCGCCGATGAAGCACGCCAGGAGCGCGGACTTCAGTCCGCAGGAATCCAGGTTGGCGAACAAGCGTCCTTGCGGGCTAAAGCTCACGCTCTGCACCAACGATTCACTTCATGAAGATCCACTTGTGCCGTCTGGCCGTTGCTTTCGGTTTGTCGGCTCCCTTCACCGGGGAAGCCGCCGACGCCGGCGCCCCCGACCGTGTCCGGCTGCTGACTTCGCACGTGGACATCCGCGTGCTGTACCAACCGGCGGACGAGACGAACAAACTGGCCGTGGTCGTCCGCGATGACGACCGCGGCCACACCTACCTCTCCAACGAAGTCGCGCTCGTCGCGGTCGAGGCAGCTCGCTTGACGTTGCCGCCCGGCACCATCTTCGGCGAGGAGGGCGATCCGTTCTGGGTACCCCCCAAAGCCATAATCCCGAACTTCTGCACCTTGGCCTGTCGGGGGAATCTCTCCCCGGCAGCACCTTCGCCGGAGACCTGGATCTGCGCCTGCTTGAGGTCCGCGGTCCGGGGCATTGCTTCTTGTGGCAGGCCGGCGCGTTTGGCGAGTTCGACCTCCGGATGAACAGCGCGGACGGCATCTCGGCCGCGGATCACGTCGCGGTGCCGGTCGGTGGCCATGCACACTACAACTGGGGCTTCACCACCAACGGCGTCCATGAGGTCGTGCTCCAGGCGTTCGGCCAGCGCGTCGGCATCTCCACCAATGACTTCAGCCTGCCGACGGCCCTGCGCTTCGAGGTCGAGCCGCTGCCGGGCGACACGGTGCGCGTACTGGTCTTCGACGGGGGACCGGTCACCACGGCGAGGCCGGTCTATCTCCGGCTCGAGGTGCGGCTGGACTAACCCCGCCAAACCGCCTGGTGCCCGAAACGATCTTGAGCATGTCATTCCAAGGAACAGGGATTCAGGTGCCGCGAGCCTTGACCCGCGGCCTGTGGCTGGCGGCGGCCGTCTCGGGTCTGCTGCTGAGTGCTACATCGCAGCGCGCGTTGAATGCGGAGCGGGTGCAGCTGAAGCTGACCCGGCAAAGCCCCCTCACCAATGCCCCGCCGATGCTCGCGTTCACCACGGTGGTCCTGGGCGGATCTCACCTGGCTGTTTGCGGTCCTCTGGGCCTTGGGCCCCACCGCGTTCGCGCACACCCACCTCGAAATCGTATACCGCGACGGCCAGTTGCGCGTGCTGTACTACGATTTCGACTATGGCGAGGCCAATCCCGCCGACGTCTGGTTGGAAGTTGGCCTGCCGGCAGCCAGGCCCATCCCGTCCCTTGGTGCCTACACCAACCTGCTGGGCGACGCGGGCGCCACGACGTGGCTTCTTCGGCGCCGGCAAGACGACGTTGCTCAACCACGTGCTCCACAAGGCCGTCGCCGCCCTCGCGGCGGAGGGCCGTTTCCACTACGTGCTCATCGAGGCCACCGGCATCGCCGAACCGCTGCCCATCGCGGCGACGTTCGGCTTCGTGGACGAACAGGGCCGCACCTCGCCGCGGGCTGTCAGTCTGGCGACATCCACCGGCTGCCCGCGCAGGGCGCCGGATCAGCTCCTCATGCGCACCCCCGAGGAGCGCCTGGGTTGGGGCGCTGAGGGGATTCGGGACTGAGGATTTCGGCGGAAACCAAAGGGACTCGCGTTGCCTGCCATGGCGGGACAACCGTCACCATCAGGAAACAAGACCTGTAGATAATAAAAAATCAGAAGCCTTGATTCCTATTGCTTTCGCACCGAAGCTTTGGACATGAATCTAGCCGGGAGACTTCCAGCCGCTCTTTGTGCGTTCGCGGCCCTCCACTTGCACGCCACCCTGCCACCTGTCGTTCTGGACGCGACCGTGTTCTACAACTGCGTCGGACCTTCCCGGTTGGCGGTGGACAAGGAAGGCAACCGCTACGTGGCGGCCACCTACACCAACGCCGCCTACCTGGGTGGTGGGTGGGGAGGCATTCTCCAACCGGCGGGTGACCACGACGTGGCGGTGGCCAAGTTCACGGCGGAGGGCCGCCTCCTGTGGGTGAACCGCGGCGGTGGGCCCGGCAAGGAGACCGTCGCCGGCATTGCGGTGGACCGCGACGGCCGGGTCTGGGTGGCCGGCAACTTCGAGCAGACGGTGAGGTTCGGGGAAAAGAGCCTGGTGAGCCGCGGGTCCACGGACATTTTCGTAGCGGTCTACACCCCCGACGGCAAACCGGACTGGGCACTCAACATGGGCGGGGCGGGGGCAGACAGCGCCGAAGCGGTAGCCGTCGGCGAGCTTGGCGACCGCATCTTCGTGTGTGGGGCGGTGGGTGATGACGCGGTGCTGATCCAGAATCTCCAGTGGAACAATGTGCAGCGGATCAAGGTGGATCCCCGGGTGAAGGCCAGTGGGGGTTCGCAAGCCTTCGCCGCCGGACTCCGGTATCGGACCGAGAAGGGGTACTACCTGATGGACCGGGTCGAAACCTGGCCGTCTCCCGGCCGGGAAGTCGCCAAGGCCGTGGCCGTGCATGATATCTCCGGGGGCACCGTCCTCGCCGTCGCTCTCGACCAACGCACGGACGACCGGGCTTCGGTGGCGATCTTCTACGGCCCCCAACCGCAAGTCCGGGTCGTGGCCCAGACCGCCAGCACCGCCAAGCAGGTGGCCATCGTGAACGGTGCTGTGTACCTGGCCGGCAGCTTCAGCGGCGTGGCCGGGGAACTCCAGCTCGCCGGCCTCACCCTGCCCCGCCGATCCGGCGACACCGACTACGTGGTGAAGCTGGGGCTGGACGGAAAAGGGGTTTGGGCCCGGGCATTCGGAGGGAGCGCGGGCGGCGCCAGCCTGACCTCCCTCGTAGACGACCCCGCGGGGGGGCTGCTCCTGGCGGGGGCCTGTGGAGGAGATTTGCGCGTGGGCGAGGATACGGCCCCGGCTGATCCCGACGTGCCCATCAGCAGCGTGGTCGCTCATCTGAACGAGAAGGGTGGTCTCGATTGGGCCCGACTGCTGGGCGGCACCAACTACAACCGTGCCGACCAGGCGGTGGCCGACCGCTTTGGCAACCTCTGTGTCCTCGGCAGCTTCGACAAATCGGTACAACTCGGCGATGTCGGGCTCGCCATGTCCGGCTTCTGGTTCCCCTCCGAACGCAACAACTACCTGGCGCTCCTGCGCGGCACGCCCGAGTTCGCCTGGGCACACCGCAACGGGGATGGGGCGGCCTGGGGCACCGAGGTCGCCACCGACCTGAACGGCAACCGGTTCGTGGTGGGCGGTTTCTCCGGGCCCACCGCGGTCTTCGGGGACCTCACGATCACCAACGAGGACCAGAACGACGGCTTCGTGGCCAAGTACGACGCCGCCGGCAAGGTTCTCTGGGCGCGCAGTGTCAGCGGCCCCGACAACCAGGGCGCCTCGAGCGTCGCGGTGGATGCCAACGCCAACGCCTATGTGTTTGGCTCTACGGACACGAGTTGCACGATCGGCACCAACGCCTTCACCGTGACCTCGGGACCCGATGGCTTCCTGGCCAAGTACAGCCCGCACGGCGAGGTCCTCTGGGCGCGGCAGATCAAGGGCTCCTGGGTTCGCAACTACAACCGGGTGCGGGTGGACCGTGGTGGGGGGGTGTACGTGGCCGGCGCGTTCAGCGGCACCATTGACTTCGGTGCCACCACCCTGACCTCCACGGGCCTGACCGACGCCTTCCTGGCGAAGTACTCCTCCAGCGGCACGCTCCAATGGGCGCGCCGCGGCGGCGGCCCGGAATCGACCGTGGCCCGGGGTCTGGCCGTGGACGGTGCGGGGAACGCAGTGCTGGTGGGCACCTACCTCGATGAAGCGCGCTTCGGAGACGTCGACCTCCCCGCGGGTGCCGACAAAGAGGTGTTCGTGGTCAAGTACGACCCGGCCGGCAACGTGAAATGGGCCCGGAGCGGCAGTGGCGGTTCACAGGATCTCGCCGAAAGCGCCGCCTTGGACGCCGCAGGCAACATCTACGTGACCGGTTCCTTTTCGTCGAAGATCGAGTTTGGCACCAAGGCGGCGGAAACCAGCGCGTCCATCGCAGCCTTCGTGGTGAAGTTCGACCGCGATGGCACCCCGCAATGGGTAAGATCGGCCGGCTCCGTCGGCCGGGAAAGCGAGGGGCTCGGCATCGCCGTCACCCGCAACGGGACGAGCGTGTACGTCGGCGGCCTGTACGACGCCGATCTGGAGGCGGGGCTGTGGCACCTGCAAAGCGGCGGTGGCTACGATGTGTTCCTGCTCCACTACGACGGAGACGGCGAGGTCCGCTGGGCGAAGAGCGCGGGCGGCACCGGCTACGACCTGGCCACCAGTGTGGCGGTGGACGCCACCGGCACCTGGGCCGTCACTGGCCGCTACTCCGAGGACGCGACCTTCGATCGGCAGGTGCTTCAAGGCACGCCCAACTCCCGGTTCTTCCTCGCCTCCTCGACGCCGATCCAGAACCCGCGCACGCTGATCCCCCTCGCCTCCGAGACCAGTCTCGGGGCCGAACTCCGCGTGCCAGTCCAGCTCAACTCGCGCGGCGACGAGACCGGGGTTTCGTTCAGTCTCGAGTTCGACCCGGCCGTGCTGCAGTTCGTGAAGTGCGAGAAGGGCGGCGCGGCGGCCTGCTACACGCTGCTGGTCAATGCGAGCCAGACCGCGGCGGGGCGGCTCGGGATCGGTCTCACCGCCACGTCGTGCACGACGATCGAGCCGGGCCCCAGGGAACTCGTGGTGGTCACCTTCGCGGTCCCGGCCGGCACCCCGGCGCGCCAGACCCTCCTGACCTTTGGCGACCAACCCGTGGCCCGCAAGGCCGTCTCCGCCAGCAGCGAAGATCTCCCCCTGGACTGCCAGCCCGGGACCGTGACCCTCGTTCGCGGCTACGAGGCCGACGTGGTCGAGCCGTTCAAGAAACTCACGGCGGCCGACATGACCCGCATCGGCAGCCTGGCCATGGGACTGGAGCCGATCGCCGACCGCGACACCTTCGAACGCGCCGACTGCGCCCCGTACGCCGTGGACGGCACCCCGCTGCTGGGCGACGGCGAGGTCAACCTGAACGATTGGGTACAGGCCGGTCGCTTCGTGCTCGGCCTTGATCCGTTGACGGTCCAAGGCGGCTCGACCGGGCCGTTCAGCCTGCGGACGCTGGCCGATTCACGCCGGGGCGCGGTGCGGCACTCCGGTGCGGACGATGGCCCGAGCACCTTCCACCTGCTCGCCACCGGGTGGAAGCCGGGCCTCACCAACGAAGCCGTGGTCCAACTCGAGGCCGTGGGCGGGGAGAATGCCGTCAGCTTCAGCCTGCAGTACGATCCCGGATTGCTGGGTTACGTGGACGCCGTGCTGGGCACCGCGGCGAAGGGCGCGACCCTCATGTTCAACCCAAACAACGCCGACCAGGGCCAACTCGGCGTGCTGCTGCTGCTGCCGTTGGGCGAGGCGCTGCCCGCCGGATCGCACGAGCTTCTGCGGTTGCGCTTCGCCGTGTCCGCGTTCGCCGAGGGAATGGGCACGCGACTGCTCTTCGGGGACTTTCCCGCTGCCCGGGATGTCGCGGGCGGTACCGGGACGTCGTTGGCCGCCGAGTACGTGGACGCGACGCTGGACTTCAGCGCCACTCCGCTCCGCATCACGCGAGCGCTGCTCGAGAACGATCAACTCCGCGTCGAGACCGAGGGCGAGGCGGGGCGGGCGGTGGTCATCCAAGCCTCGATCGACCTGGGAACGTGGCAGAACGTGGCCACGAACGCGACGGGTGTCGGCTCGATCAACCTGCCGTGGTCGGCAACGGATGCCGGGCGCTACTTCCGCGCGATGGTGAAGTAGGCCGCACGCCGGCTCGGACCCGGCAGCGGGCAACGAATCGTCGCGCCAGCAGGCAGTTCATCGCGTAACCCGGCTTGCCCGGCTCCGCGCCGTACCGTTCCAGCGTCTCCTGCGTCTCCTTGCCGAGGTCCATGAGCTCTGGACCGCTGGTTTGCATTCGGAAGGCCAGCTCGAACGAGTTGATCCGCGTCGCGATCTCCGGATCGCCAGTGGCGCCGCGGTGCTGCAAGTTGAGTTCCTTGAGGCGGTCGAGAGTCTGGCGCTGTGGCGCCGGCGTTACCCCCGGCGGGATTGACAGCGACAGAATCGGTGTCACCGGTCCGGCGGAACGGCACACCCTGAGAAACCGTGGGGAAGAACCCGCAGCCCCCGTTCGAGGCGCCGCCGCGCGTCCCGGCGACCTGCTCGCTGGCCCCTCCCACGTCCTTGCAGGGATACGGATCGAGTCCTGGCGCCCGGTGCACCACCCGCACGGGATCAGCCAGCAGCCATCCATCAGGATGTTGCGGTAGTCCCAGAGCTTCTGGACAAGGGTGGTGGGGTTGCTCATGCCGAAGCGTACTTGCGGTAAATGTCCTGAACGATTCTCCACCCAGTCCGGTTGGGTCCGGCGAAAATCAAATAGTACACAACGGCATTCTGCGAATCGCGCATGGCCAGTGGGCTGGCCACAAAGCCAAAGCCGGCCACCTCCTTCAACCTCTCGCAGTAAGCATTGACCAAGTCCCGGTTCTCGGTCTTGTCCAACTCCTCGTCCCCGAAGAGGCTCGTCTGGGCGCTCCGACGGAACATCGCGGAGTGCCACGAACGGTCACCCCAGAACCGGTCCATCGCTTCAAGCTCGCCGGGGAGAACCTTGGCGATTCGATCTCGCTTACAGTTGCGATTCATTTGGTGGATCGGAAAATTGATGAACACCTCGACCGCCCCGCTCTTGCCGGCCGCTAGAACGCGTCGATGTAGCCATGGTGGAAGCCGTTGCTCTTGAGGATCCTGGAATACGGAGCGGCGTAATCGCGCAGGATGTCCAGCTTGATCTCCGACCAGGGGCCGATTTCGTCCAAGTTCATTCGAGCCTCGCTTCTCCTCGCGCTCTAGGTGTGAACCAGCCGTTCCAGCAAGTCGGCGCGACTCGCGGGCGAAGGCACAGCCATCGGCAGGATGTCGGGATACTCGTCGTAGGTTCGGCCATCCAGTTCCCGTCCGGTGCGAAGTCGAGACCCTGGCCGCGACGCCCTTCGACGGATTGCAGGCGCCCTACGGCTTGGTGCGAGTGATCAGCCCGGAAGTCCCACGGCTCCGGCCTGCAGAGCTTTTGGACGAGGGCGGCGGGGTTGCTCATCCTTGCTCCGGCAACAGGATGCGCAGGCGCGCGGTGGTCTCATCCCGGTCAATCACGCCGGCCGCGACCGCGACGGTGAGTGCTTCCCACTCCGGCCCGTCGGCCAGGGGTTCGATCCCGTTGAGCCGCAAGAACACGAGGCACGCCCCCAGCGCCGTCCGATTGTTCCCGTCCACGAACGGGTGGTTCCGGCACAGGTAGCACAGATACGCCGCGGCCACCTCGGCCAGGTCCTTGTACGGCGACCGGCCGCCAAACGTCGCTTGCGGCGCCGCCACCGCCGACTCCAGCAAGGCCATCTCCCGCACGCCGTCCGATCCGCCGAACGTCGCGATGGCCTCGGCGTGAACCTCCCGCACGATCTCCACCGTGAGATGGAAACAGTCTTCCGGCGTGGCGCTCATGCCAGCTTCTTCATCGTCCGCGCGTAGTCCCTCATCGTCGCCTGGATGACGCGCGACACCTCCGTCCGCGACAGCCTGGGACGCAGCGGCGTCAGCGTGATCGTGCCACCCTCGTGGACTTCCACGTTCACCTGGTCGCCCGCCTTCAAGTGCGCCAGCTCCATCAACGCCGTGTCGAACATGAGCCCCTGCGAATTGCCAATCCTGGAAATCGTCTTAACCATGACGTACAACTATGTTTTACACGTGATTCTGTCAAGCCGGCTGGCTGGTGGACGCGGTTGGGAGGATGGGCCCAGGATCTCCCACCGTCGTAACGGTGGCCACGGTAGCGGTCAGCACAAAGCCTCGGTGGTTTGCGTGCGCTGCCGGACCCGCCAGGCGGTCGTCAGCCGCGACGCGTCACTTCATGTCCTCCTCGATGGCGCTGAAGCTCTCCAGGGCGGCTTCGAGGTCGGCGGTGATCTCGCCCGCGATGAGGTGCGGGGCCGGCAGGTTGGCGGATTCCTCCAGCGCCTCGTCCTTCAGCCAGAAGATGTCCAGGTTCACCTTGTCGCGCTTGAGCAGGTCCTCGTAGGTGAACACCTTGAACCGCTCGCTCTCCCGGCGGTCGTGGCGGTTCTCCGGGTGGTAGCACGCGACAAAGTCGTCGAGGTCGCTGCGCTTGAGGGTGTTCTCCTTGAGCGTGAAGTGCAGGTTCGTCCGGAGGTCGTAGATCCAGAGCCGGGTCGTCCACGGCTTCTCCTGGGCAGGTTTACGGTCGAAGAACAGGACGTTCGCCTTCACGCCTTGCGCGTAGAAGATGCCCGTGGGCAGGCGCAGCAGCGTATGCACGTCCGCCTGCTTGAGCAGTTCGCGCCGGATGGTTTCGCCCGCGCCGCCTTCGAACAGCACGTTGTCCGGCAACACCACCGCCGCGCGCCCTTGCTGCTTCAGGATCGTGAAGATGTGCTGGAGGAAATTGAGCTGCTTGTTGCTCGTGCTCGCCCAGAAAT
>CAZHUS010000178.1:0-10870 GCA_964535555.1 uncultured Verrucomicrobiota bacterium | reverse complement strand
CTTCGAGCACGGACGATCTTGCCACCCGCTCCACGGATTAGCGCCTCACGCCACATCTGGTAGTTTTCCTCGTCGTACACCCGGCCCGTCGTGGGCTCGTCCTGGTACTGAAACCAGTGCGTGCCCACAAACTGCGGGTGCTTGAGCGCTCCCTCGACGTAGTCCCGGTAGGCGGCGGCGCGTTCGGCCTGGTTCGACACGGGGACAAGGCCGGTGTGGAACATCCCGCGATCCAGGGCGCCGAAATGGAACTCCCCGATGATCAACGGCACGTCGAGCCCGTCAGGCAGTCGGAAGCCCGCCACGGCGCGCTGGTAAAGGTTGTAGCTCACCACATCGCAGTACTTGGCCGCCGCCGCCGTTGCCCGCGCATTCACCCAGGCAAACCGACACCCGAGGTAGAGTTGGTTCGGCGCCACGGCCTTGACCGCCTCCCGCACGGTCCGGAAATACTGCTCGGCCGCCCGGGTATAGAACGCCTTCAGGTCCTCAGCGGCCTTGACGGGATCGGGGCGAGCGGTGGTCTTCGCCAGGTCGTCCCAGGTTGCATGCGACGTTCCCCACGCTGCGTTGAGGCCTGCGATCTCACCGTACTTGTTCCGCAGGTCGCCAAGGAACTCGCGCTTGGCGGCTTGTTCCGGCGGCGACGCGAGCGCCGCGCTGCCGATTGACAACTCGTCGCCCCAGGACATTTCGTTGTCGGAAAAGTAGCCGAGGCACCACGAGTCACCGGCGCTCCTGCCTGTCTTCGATGCCAGCGAGCGCTTCACACTCTCCGCAAAGGAGGCATCAAACACATCCGGGAACTTGCCCCAGTAGCCTTCGCTGGCCTCGATCAGCTTCGCGCCGCGCGAACTCGCCGAATCCGTGTAGGGCGTGCGCCTCAGCCAGGCCACGTTCAGGTCCGACCAGTTGGCGATCGTGTTCAAGCCCCACCCGCGCAGGCGTTGGTGAATGACGTCGGGGTAAACCTGCCGCCACTCCGGACCGTACTTCCGCTTCAAATTCGAGCCGGCGAAGGAGAAGCATCGCGGCGACCGGCCGGCATAGTGACCCTTGAGCGCGTACGCCGAAGGGATGATGAACTCCGCGAACTCTGGCTGCGTCCACGGCGGATTCTCGAACCAGCCCTCCCGTTCCTCAATCGGCGTGGCGTCCAGCATGCGGACGCAGTCAATGCCGTGTGACCAGAACAGGCACCCCTCCGGGTCGACCAACCACCACTTGCCCTCGTGTTTCTGAACGCGAAAGAAGCCCGTCGCTTCGAGCTTCGGTCCGCCCTCCCAGCCTCCGTACCGGTTCCAGGCGGCCGCACGCGTCACGTCTTCGGCAGCCGCGGCCAACCCCGCGCGTTCCGCGTTCCGCTGGGTTTCGAGGGCTGCCACACTTGGCGTCTTGCCCGGCCAGGACCTGTGACGGTACTGGCCCAGCGCATCGATGAGCGGGAAGTACGGAGTCGCGTCGCGGGTCCACGCCGTGGGCGGGGTGTGCGTGCCGGAGGCCTTCACGCCCAGCACTTCGAAGACGTGATCTTCCTTGGGACGATCCAGGAAGACGACGAACTGGTTGATGCGCGCGGGATCCAGGGTGCCGTCGCCGCCGGCCTTGACCGGGTAGCCGCGAAGGCCGAAGAGCTTGCCTTCCAGCTTGTCCTCGCTGGTGCGTTTGAGCTCCACCCGGACGACGGCGGTGGCATTCGGTTCCACCCGGACGCTGCCGGTCCGGCAGTGCTTCACCCCGTCGGCGCCAGGGTTGTCGACGCGCAGATGAATGGTCGTGCCGTGGCTGCCCGCATTGCGAACCTCCATGGACACGAACGCCGCCTCGGACAGGTCAGCACTGCCCCCCGGACTCGGCAGCGTCACTCCCGGCCAGGTTGCCGTGTGCCCGGTCTCGACGCGAAGCACCGGTCCCGAGGCCGATTCCACGACGAGCGCTTTGGCGTCGACAGGGCTCGCACCGGATACCTTCCACGGTGCTTTGAAGTCCAGGATTGTCCGTTCGCCGGCGAAAGCCGCGACTTGGAACGTGAGGAGGACCGGGAGCGCCCACAGTCCGGCCAGGACCGGGCAACGCGGAGGAGTCTGCATGGCCCCTTCTCGCAAAACCGCCGCCAGCCCGCAAGCGCTGCGACATCCGCCGGTCCACGAGGACGGCATGGCCCCGCCCGGCATGGCAGGAAGGAAGATGGTCTTTGCTCAGAGGCCGCGAGGAGCGCGGGTGAGCACCGATCAAGATCGCGACGTGACGAAATCACCTTCGTGATCTGGGCCCTACCCGGAAATGTGCTGTCCGCTTCAACAACGCCTCCATCAACCGGTCCCGCTCCTTCACTTCGGGAGACACGAGGGCTTTGGCCGACCGGGCGATGCGCTCGCGCAGTGCACACCCCCATCGTCCTGGCCAGCCTGGAACACTTCACGCCGCAACCGAGGACTGCCAATGGGTGAAATGGGTGAGCGTCACCTTGACATCTTCCGGTTCTAGGGGCTTGAGTGAGTCGATTCAGGCCGAGGCCGGGATGTCGTCCGTGGATCGGGCGCGTGGCGGGCATGCCCGTGGGGACGCCGCCCGCGTGCTCGGAAGGGACGGCTGCCCAGGAACTCAGGTCGCAGACAAACGCACCAACCAACCGACAAGCAATGAAGCCAATCCTCCGTCATCTCACACGCCTGGTCCTGGCGCTGACCGCCGGTCTGGGACTCGCCTCGTTCCTTCAGGCCGGCGCGCCCGGCAAGCCGTTGGATATCGAGCATCCGAACGTCCGTGGCGCCATGGAGCTCCAAGCCATCGTCACTCCCGAGATCATGACCTGGCCGGGCGTTCTCGGAACGGCGGTGGGAGTCGAAGACGATGATGCACCGAGCCTTGTCGTCTACGTGGACGAAGCCGCGACCTTGAGGGACGACATCATCCGCGCGTTTCCACCCCAGGTCCGAGGCACGACGATCAAAGTGCACCTCACGGACAAGTTCCGGGCCTTGGCAAAGCCCGCGGCCGGGAAGCCCGGCGGCGGGGGCGGCGGCGGAGTCAGCCACACGGCCAAGCAAACGCCGCCGATCCAGCTGGGGACCTCCGGGGGCTGGGAATACGACCTGGCGAACGGCTATTGCTGTGGCGGCACGCTGGGCTCGCTGATCCAGGTCAACGGGGTCCAGTACATCCTGAGCAACTACCACGTCTTCGAAGCGGATATCGTCGACGGCGGGAATGGGCGGGTCGCCGCCACCGGTGATCCGGTCATCCAACCCGGGTTGATTGACGTGAACTGCAGCCCCGCCGGTGCCCAAGACGTGGCGACGCTGGTAAAGCTCGGGTCCCTTCCCGGCTCCAACGTGGATTGCTCCATCGCGCAGGTCGTTTCCGGCATGGTCAAATCCGACGGGGCCATTCTCGAGATCGGGACCCTTTCCGCGCAAACCGCAGCGGCCTCGCTGAAGCAAGCGGTCAAGAAGAGCGGCCGCACCACGGGGTTGACCCGGAGCACGGTCAGCGGCCTGAACGCCACCATCAGCGTCGCCTACGAAAACGAGTGCGCCGGCGGCGCCGCGTTCACCCAGACCTTCACCGGCCAGATTGTCATCGCCAACCGGGCCAGCAAGTTCCTCGCGGGCGGCGATTCCGGCTCGTTAATGGTCCAAGACGTCGCGACCAGACCGAAGGCCGTCGGCCTGCTCTACGCGGGCAGCAGCACCAGCGCCATCGCCAGCCCGATCGGCGAAGTGCTGAGCTTCGTCGGCGATCAACTCGGTGGCACGGCCACGATGGTCGGGCAATGAAACGGCCGCGGCCGCGGCGTTCGGGGCTCGCTCTGATCTTGACCCTGCTCACCGTTCCCTGGATCGGATCGGAAACCGGTTGCCACAGCCCGGATCGAACGAGGTCCTCACCCGTGGCTCTGCGCGATATCAACGCCGTCCTGGCGGACCACGATGGCGAACTCATGGCCACCCCCGGCGTGGTGGGCGTCTATGTCGGTCTCCTCGACGACGGCACCACGCCGTGCCTGAAGGTGATGCTGGCCAGCGGCGACGCCAGCCTTGCCCACCGCATCCCCACGCGGCTGGAAGGCCACCCGGTAGTCACCGAAGTCACGGGAGAGATCCGTCCCCTGTGACATCGCGATTCCCAATCATGCCGCCCGCGCCTACGCTGCGGCCATGGACAAAGATCAGGTCGCCGCGATCTTTTCGGAGATCGCCACGCTGCTGGAGCTTAAGGGTGAAAACCCCTTCAAGTGCCGCGCCTATCTCAACGCCGCGCGCGTGCTGGAGACGTCCCCGGATTCCCTGGAGCGGCTGGTAGCTGAACGGCGCTTGGGCGAGTTGCGCGGGATCGGGGAGGCGCTGCAGGAGAAGATCACGCTTCTCGTCACCACGGGGCGCCTGCCCTATTACGAGGAACTGAAAGCCTCGATCCCGTCCGGACTCGTCGAGATGCTCGCCATACCCGGGCTGGGCCCGAAGAAGATCCGGGCGCTGCACGAGCGATTGGGCATCGATTGCACCGCCAGGCTCGAGCAGGCCTGTCAGGCCAGCCTGATCGCCCAGCTGGATGGCTTCGGCGACAAGACCCAGGCCAAGATCCTCGCCGGAATCGTCTATTGCCGGCAGTCCGCATCGCGTCACCTGCTGAGCGAGGCGCTGGTCCGGTCGGAGCCAATCCTGGAGGAGCTGCGGGCCCAGCCGGAGGCGATTCGCTGCAGCACCGCGGGCAGCCTGCGACGCTGGCGCGAGACCATCGGCGACCTGGACTTCGTCGTTTCCTCGAAACGCCCGCGGCCTGTCCTCGAGCAGTTCACGCAGCAGGAGGGCGTTGCCGAAGTGCTCGCGCTGGGCGAGACCAAGGCCAGCGTTCGGCTGGCCGAGGGGCTTCAGGCGGACCTGCGCGTCGTGAGTGATCGGGAGTTTCCGTTTGCCCTCGCCTACTTCACGGGAAGCAAGGAACACAATATCGTCATGAGGCAACGCGCCGTCGCCCGCGGGTTGCGGCTGAATGAGTACGGCCTCTTCCGCTCGACCGAGGAGACGCGCGACCCGGCGCTGCTGGTTCCTTGCGCCACGGAGGAGGAACTGTTCGAGCAACTCGGCCTGGCGTACATCCCTCCCGAACTCCGCGAGGACCAGGGCGAGTTCGCGGCCGCCGAACAGGGTCCGCTGCCACGATTGCTCGAGTGGACCGATCTGAAGGGCTCGCTTCACAACCATTCCTGCTGGAGCGACGGCCGGGGTACCCTCGACGAGATTGCTGACGCCATGTGTGACCTGGGCTTCAGCTACTGGGCGATCACCGATCATTCCCGGGCCTCGTTCCAGGCGAACGGCCTCGACGCCGCCCGGCTTCGCCAACAACGCACGGCGATCGAGGAGGTGAATCGCCGGTTGGAAGGCGAGGGGACTGATTTCCGACTCCTGGCCGGGACCGAGGTCGACATCCTGCGCGACGGCCTGGACTTCACCGATGAAGTGCTGGCGGAACTGGACGTGGTGGTCGCGAGCCTGCATGTCCCCGCGGCGGACGAGGCCGAGAACACCCGGCGCCTCATTCGCGCTGCCGAGAACCCTTTCGTGCATTTCCTCGCGCACCCCTCGGGTCGGCTGTTGCTCCGCCGTGAACCCGCCAAGGTCAACCACCACGCCGTCATCGAGGCGTGCGCCGCCACCGGGACATGGATCGAGCTCAACTGCAGTCCCCAGCGGCTGGACCTGGACTGGCGCTACTGGGCCTATGCCCGGTCACGCGGGGTGAAGTGCGTTCTCAACTCGGACACCCACCGGCCGGAACAAGCGGGCTTCCTCAGGCTCGGCGCGGGCGTGGCCCGCAAGGGGTGGCTCACGCGGGAGGACACGATCAACACGCTGCCGTTGGAGCGGCTGCGGGCCGCGCTGACCACCAAGCGTTCGTTGGCGGCGGGCTGAGCTTGCCACGTTCAGGAGGGCGTGGGATCGCCCTGTGGAGAAGTGATCGGGCTGCTCAGGGGATCGCCGGGTCCGGTTTGCGGTCGGCGGCTGCGAGGTGTTCGAACAGGATGCGCCGGACTTCCTCGATGGCCGCGGGTCTTCCCTGGCAGCCATGGCTGCTGCGGACCACCAGTTCGGATTCCACGGGCTCGATATGCGCGCTGCGGTACCGGACCACGCCGTCGTCCCCGTCCGGTGGCTTGGCGTCGCCCCGAACCGCGATGATCGAATGGGCTTTGATGGTCGGGGAGATCCCCAGGTCGGCCAGGGCGAGCAACCAGGGATTCCGAACCGACATGCTGTCGAGGCTGGTGGGAAGCCGCCGCGCGTAACGAGGTTTCACCTCGAGCGGACTCTGGAGTGTCAGCAGCTTGGTCGAGACTTCGACGACGTCCGCCGGCAGACTCATGAAGCGGGCCGCCAGGGCGCGTGCAAACGAGGTCGCCAGGTAGCTGCCCCGGTGGGGCGTGGAAATGAAAATGACCCGGGTTACCGAGGGCAATGGGGAGAAGAAGGTGTAGGCGCGGAGGGCCTCGCGCTCTTCCGCTTCGAGCGGGAGCGAGTTGAAGTCATTGGTGGACATCGCCCGCCAGAGGACGTCACCGGTGTCGGTGGCGAGGAGCTTGGTCAGGAGGCCGCCCTGGCTGTGGCCGATGACCACCATCTGTCGCAGGGCCGGGTCCTTCGCGTCGGGATCCAGCTGGCGCACCTTCCGCTCGAGCTCCTGGCGGAGCCTGGCGGCGGAATAGGCCACCGGATTGCCACTGGGATAAATGAAGTTCCAGAACTGGCAGCGCTCCCTCAGGACACGGTCGGAACGCAGCGTATTCCACATCTCGGCCCACCAGATCGGGCTGCTGAACGTGCCGTGAACGAACACCACCGGGATTCGTCCCGGTTCATAGGGCTGGGTAAAGTAGATGCCGCTCTTGATCCACTCGCGACCCGAGAAGAACTGGGCGGAGCCGAGCTTCCAGATTTGGCTGTCATTGAGCGAATAGGCGAGGGGCGCGGTGGTGTCGCCCTCGAGCGGGATGACGCGGTCACCCACGGTCACACTGGCAACTTCGTAGCGGGAGTAGAGCTCCAACGTGGCGCTCAGCCCGCCCGTGCTCCACTCCTTGAGTCTGCCGTTGACTCGCAGGAGGGCGGTCGCGGGGATGTGGCGCACGAAGCGCTGCTTGTCGATCACCTTGCCGACGGCGATCAGGGGAGCCCCCAACCCCGACTGGCGGTCGCGTACCGAAAGCCCGTGCACTTCATATTCGTCGGCCGGCAGGAAGCGGTCGATTTCATCCAGGCTCCACTTGAACACCGTCCGGCTGGACTGGACGGTGATCGCCCCCGGCAAGGGATGGCGCACTCCACCTTCCAGACGAATGGTGGAATTGGTGCGGCGACCTTCGGCAAAGGCCAGTGCCACCGAACGGTTGTAGAGGTCGCAGGCCGTGCGGAACCGGCGGTCAAAGGGGTCGGGCGGTGGCTCGGGGTGATCCCCCAGCACGTAAAGCCAGGCGTAGATCGCGGCGGCAAGATAGCTGTCCGGGGCCTGATTGCGCTCGACGGCTTTGACCCGGTGGGACAGGCGATCCGCGTGGAGGTAGCTCAACTCCGCCAGGGCGTAAAGCAGGTCCCGACGTGGATCCACACAGGCGCGTTCGTGCAGGAGCTGCAGCGTGGCCGCGGGGTCACGGGCGAACGGTTTCTTCAGGTCGTATCGATGCAGCACCTGATGCGAGGGCTCACTCAGCCTGCCCACGAGCGCGCTCGCGTTGAGCTGCTTTTGCGCCTGGCGGCTGGTGATGCGGTCGGCCCCAATCGGATTCGTGCAGCCGGCCAGGACGAGCGCCACGAGCCACACCAGGGGGAGCGACCGCCGGGAGCTGAACCCGTGAGCCGACCGCGGAATGCCGTGGAAGGTCCCCCATGAACCTCCCCTGGATGGGGCGGGCACTCTGTTGCCCGCCAAATCCGGGGCGCAGGGGACAGCGCGCTCAACCCGGAAACAGGGGTTCGAGGTCCCCGTGCGACGTGAGATTCCTCCGCCCAAGGGGTGGCGGCGTGGGCGGACGTCATGGCTCGGGTTCATCACCGGCGGGAATCATGAAGCCTTCAAGGGCTCCTTCAAGGCTCGATTCCCGGGACGCGGGGAAGGCAGGGACATCGGAATCCTCCAGGCTTGGCCGTTCCCCGGCGCTCGGCGGGGAGCCGAACAGGATCGGGCTTCTGCCGGTGAAGCCTTGCCCTGCCGCCGGCGATGGAGAGCCAGTCGAAGATCAGAGGCCCGGTCAAAGGCTCGCGGCCTCGCGGCGTCGAGCGCGATGCACCGCCCACAAGGCGGTGAGGCCAAGGCCGGCGGCGCAGGCCGCGGGTTCGGGAACCGGAGCGACGTCGGCGTAGGACGTTCCGATGCGGATCTCGTCCGTGGTGAAGCCGCCCGCGTTGTTGACCAGGAAATAGTCCGCCGTTCCCGCGTCGTGGTTGGACTTGGTGGCCGAGGGGACGGGAGGCAGGCCGGACGTCGGCGGATTCACGAAAAGCTCGAACAAGTCATGGCCCGCCTTGAATTGGGCACGAACCACGAGCCAGACGGTGGTCCCGGTGACGACGTCGGTGTCGGATTTCACCACGTCACCCAGAGGCCCCTCGAGACCGTAGGTCGTGTCGCTCACGCCGCCCGACTTGCCGATGAACAGGCCGCCAAGGTTGACTCCGCCATAATAGCCGTAGCTGGCATCAGGCCGCAGCAGGAAGCTCAGGTACAGCGTTGTGTCATCGGCTCCGAACGTTGGCAAGCCGCGGACAAAGACCGCCGGTTCCGTGGAGACCGACACGGCGGGTGTTTGGAGGGCGTTTCCCAACGTGGCGAGCGACGGGTGGCTCAGCCCGGGGCTCGAGATCGTTCCGGGCCGACTGCTCATGTAGGTCCAGGAACTCGTCCACCCCGAACCACCGTTTTTGGTGAAGATGTCCTCTCCCGCCGGGTAGTCGAACGGTTCATAGGCCAACAGCGCCGCCCGGGCGCTGGGATTCAACAAACACACCGCGCCTCCCAGGAGGCAGATCTCAACCAATCGAGGATTCATGCTGGTTGTTCGGATTTAAGGCCCTGCCGGAGCCGGAAGGGCCGGCCCATTGAGAGTTCCGGCGGCGCGGACGTCAAGTGACGTTTGGATGTCATCCTCGCGGAAGTCACTAAGCACAAGCAGGTAGGCTTGGGCTTGAGACCGTTCCCCGTGGCCGTGACCTCGACCACGGCAACCGCCTCACAGCGCCGCAACGGATTGACGTGCACCCTGCCACGTCTCACGCTCCCCGCATGAGCCACTCTGGTCACCTTCGCCTGCCTGCGGCCTGTGCCGGAACCCGGGAACGTCTTGCCGGGGATCGTGTCGTATCGCGGCTTCTCTGCCTCGGCGCAATCCTGTGGGGCTGCACGGCGGAGTCGGCCGCCGACTGGCCCGAGTTCCGCGGGCCTCGCGGTGACGGGCACCTGCCGGTATCGGCGGACTCTGGCGCGGGCCTTCCGCTCGAGTGGAGCGAAACGAAGAACGTGCGTTGGAAGACGGCGATTCCCCATCGCGGTTGGTCCACCCCGGTGGTGCTCGGAGGCCAGGTGTGGGTGACGACGGCGACCACCGAAGGACACGATTTTTACGCCATCGGCCTGGATGCCGAGTCCGGCAAGATCCTGCACCAGGAACACCTCTTCCATGCGGATGAACCCGAGCCGCTCGGGAATGGCGCTTCCATGAACTGCTACGCCACGCCATCCCCCGTCATCGAACCCGGCCGCGTGTACGTCCATTTCGGCAGCTTCGGCACCGCCTGCCTGGACACCGCGTCGGGCAAGGTGCTCTGGAAGCGAGACGACTTGAAGTGCCGCCACTATCGTGGCCCGGCCTCGTCCCTCATTGCGTTCGAGAACCTGGTGATTCTCACGATGGACGGCGTTGACCTGCAGTACCACGTGGCCCTCGACAAGCAGACGGGCGCCACCGTCTGGAAGACGGACCGCTCCGTGGCGTGGAATGATGAGAATGTGCCCGGGCAGATGGCCCGTGACGGCGATCTGCGCAAGGCGCACGGCACGCCGCTGATCGTCGAGAGCGCCGGCAGGACCCAGATGCTAAGCGCCGGAGCCAAGGCCGCGTACGCTTACGATCCGCGCACCGGACGTGAACTGTGGCGGGTCCAATACCCGGACTGGTCAACCGCCCCGCGCCCGCTGTGCTCCAAAGGGCTGGCTTACTTCGTGTCCGGGCTCTCGAAGGGCGAGTTGCTGGCCGTGAAGACCGACGGCAGCGGCGACGTGACCGACTCCGGCGTGGTGTGGCGGTTGAAGACGCGTGTGGGCAAGTACGCCTCGCCCATCCTGGTGGACGATTTGATGTACACCGCCGCGGCGGAGAGTTTTCTGACCTGCCTGGAAGCGGGTACGGGAAATGTCCTCTGGACGGAGCGGGTGGGAGGCAAGTTCGCGGCCTCGCCGGTGTATGCGTCCGGCCGCCTGTATTTCTTCAGCCAGGAGGGGACGACCCTGGTCCTCAAACCGGGGCGGACCCTGGATGTGCTGGCCACGAACACGCTCGACGACGGGTTCATGGCCTCGCCCGCCATTTCGGGTCGGGCCTTCTATCTGCGTACCAAGAGCCACCTCTACCGGATCGAAGAGCAAGCGCCCAGCCGGTGAGGTGATTGTAGGCCCGGTGCCCTAACCGGGCGGTTCATGCGAAGTCCCGTTGGCCGGGCGGCCAGGCGCGGTGACCATGAACGAACCCAAAAGCGCCGGTAAACCGGACGCACTCCAAACGCTTCGCGGCGCCCCCAGGCGCGTCCGAAGTCGCGAAGCGCGTGGAGTGCGGGGATTCATCGCCGCTTTTCGGAGCAGGTTCATCGTGAGGAGCGCG
>CAZHUS010000177.1:0-10894 GCA_964535555.1 uncultured Verrucomicrobiota bacterium | reverse complement strand
TTTATCCGCCTTGGCGCCATGGGCTGCCTCACCGGCGTGTCGAGCGCCATGGCCTCCCCCGCCCGAAAAAGGTGCGAAAGCCCACGATGGGGGACCCGTGAATCCGCCCCCGCCGCGTTCTCCGCTCCCGGCGGTGCTGGATTCAGGACAGGCAACTTTCAGGGAGGACCCACGGCCGGCCATGGACGCTGCCTCGACCGCGTCGGCCGGCAGGGCCACCGTGGTGCTGGTGGCCTCGGCGACTTTCCTCGGTGCCTTCCTCCTGTTCTTTCTCGAGCCTTTGATCGCGCGTTTCGTGTTGCCCTGGTACGGGGGGAGCGCCGGCGTCTGGACGACGTGCCTGTTGTTCTTCCAGGTCTGTCTCCTGGTCGGCTATGGGTACGCACACGCCCTGACCCGCTGGCTGCAACCCCGAAGGCAGGTGGGGGTCCATCTGACGTTGTTGGCGGTCGCGGTCTTCCTCCTGCCAATCGCGCCGGGGCCGGCGTGGAAACCCGCAGGCGCGGAAGCGCCCGTTCCACACCTCCTGACCCTGTTGGCGGCCTGTATCGGAGTGCCCTTTCTCGCGCTGGCCACGACCGGTCCCTTGCTTCAAGCCTGGCTGACGCGGCTGTTCCCCGGTCGTTCGCCGTATCGGCTTTACGCCCTCTCGAATGCCGGTTCCTTGCTCGCGTTGACGAGCTATCCGTTTGTCTTCGAGCCCTGGCTCTCCCGTTCGAGCCAGGCCGCGCTGTGGAGTTGGGGCTTCATCGCTTACGGGCTGATGAACCTTGGCATCGGTGCGGTCCTCTGGCGCGCAAGGTCTTCAGCCTTCCGCGTGGGAACGGCGCCCGGGGCGACGAGGGACCAAGTGGCGCCCCCCGGCACCCGGGTGCTCTGGGTGGCCCTGCCCGCGTGCGCAGCGCTCCTGATGATGGCGGTGACCAACAAGCTGTGCGAGGACCTGGCGTCGGTGCCCTTCCTTTGGGTCCTGCCCCTGGGCCTCTATCTTGTCACCTTCATCCTGAGCTTCGACAACCCTGCCTGGTACCACCGCGGGTTCTTCCAGGCCGGATTTTGGCTGTGGCTCCCGCTACTGGCGTACGCGGTCCTGGCCTACGAATCGATTCCCTGGTCGGCCCATGTCGGCGTGTACAGCGTCGGCCTGTTCCTGACGTGCATGATCTGCCACGGCGAGTTGTACCGGCTGCGGCCCGGTCCGGACGGACTGACCCGGTTCTACCTCATGATTGCCGCCGGAGGCGCCATGGGCGGTTGCTTCGTGGCGGTGCTCGCGCCGCTGCTGTTCCGCGATTACCTCGAGCTGTACGTGGGCTTGGTGCTGCTGGCCGTATTGTTGCTCACGATTCACATCCGGGAGCGGGTACGTATCGAGCGCCGCGGCCGACCCATTCCGGTTTGGCCGGTGACGCTGGGCGCAACGGTGCTGCTGGCTGTCCTGCTGGGCGGCTTGGTGTGGGGCGGAGTTCACCGGCCGCTCGAGCGCCATCGGGACTTCTACGGAGTGTTTCGCATCCTGGAAATGCAGCGCGACAATCCGTTCTACCATGCCCGGGTTTTCATGTCGGGAGGAACGATTCACGGGGCGCAATACCAGCACCCGGTAAAGGCCGCGTGGCCGACGACGTACTACGACCGTCGCAGCGGCGTCGCCCTGGCCCTGGAACATCCTCCGCAACCTTCGACGTGCTCGTGCTCGACGCGTTCACGAGCGACGCGATCCCGGTGCATCTGCTCACCCGCGAAGCGTTCGACACGTACCGACGGCACTTGAAGCCCGGGGGAGTGCTCGCGGTGCATTTGAGCAACCGTCACCTGGATCTCGGACCCGTCATCCGCGGTCTGGCCGATGACTGGGGCTTGCCCGTCGCGCTGATCGAACGCCGTCTGGGTGTGGATCGTTCCGAAGCCATGTCGTCCACTTGGGCTCTCGTGACGGACGCGCCAGCCCTGCTCGCGCTTCCTGGATTGCGCTTCAGCGAGCGCGACGGACCCCAGGAATCGACGGCTTTGTGGACAGACGACCACGTGAGCCTGTTCCCCCTGCTGCGGTACGGAACGAGTCGGGACTGACGCAGGGCTGGCAACGGCACTCGCAACGACAACCCGCCGGTGGCCGCCCCGGTTTTCTGAAACGAGAATCTCGCGTGCCGAATGCCGTCATTCGCCCGATCCCGACCCCACCCCGACCGCCGCTCCATCGGGGGCACGTCGGTCAAAGACGCCCTCAATCCCCTGGGTGACGGGGTCGATCCGGATGGCCCCCACCGATCCCTGCGGGTACCGGGCCTGCTCCAGGGTGTGCCCCCGGCGACGCAAGGACTCGGCGACCGCGTCGTCGAAAGCGTCCGCCTCGTAGAGGACGCTGTCGGGGAACCACTGGTGGTGGAACCGGGGCGCCGCGACGGCGTCGCTCAGGTTCATCCCGCGGTCGAGAACGTTTACGACCACCTCGAACACGGTGGTGATGATCGTCCGTCCACCCGGCGAGCCGAGGACCAGGAACGGCCGCCCGTCACGAAGGATGATCGTGGGCGTCATGCTCGAAAGCATCCGCTTGCGGGGGCCGGCCAGGTTGGGTGTCGTGCCGATCAGTCCGTTGGTTGTCGTCAAGCCGGGCCCGGCGTTGAAGTCGCCCATTTCGTTGTTCAGTAGAAAGCCGGTGCCGGGTGCCATGAGACCCGACCCGTAGCTTTCCTCGAGGGTGTAGGTCAGGGCAACGACGTTTCGACTGGAGTCCACGACCGAGAGATGGGTGGTCTCCGAACTTTCGTACGGCCACTCGAAGCCTTCCGTGCTCGAAACCGAGGCGCGATCGGGTTGAACGCTCGCCCGCAGTCGAGCCGCGTACGCCTTTGACAGCAGTCGGGCCGGCGTGACGTCTTTCATCGCCTCGGGATCGGCGAGGTAATGCGCGCGCACGGCGAAGGCCCGGCGCATCGCTTCAACCATCCCGTGAATCCTGCGACCGTCGTCACTGACCAGGTCCCGGACCGGGAATCCTTCGATCAAGTTCAGCATCAGGATGAGGCAGATGCCCCCGGAGCTCGGCGGCGGCATGGACAGGACTTCGTACCCACGATACGTGCCGCGCACCGGCTCGCGTCGCCGCACCCGGTAACCCTTGAGATCCGCCTCGGTCATCAGCCCCCCACCGGCACACACCTCCGACACCATCCGTGCCGCGATTTCGCCGCGGTAGAATCCCGCCGGACCGCGCTTTGCGATGAGGCCCAGGGTGCGGGCCAGATCCGGTTGGCGAAGGACATCCCCGGCACGAAGAGGCTCGCCCTCCCGCGTGAACTGCCGGAGCGAGGACGGCGAGCGACGCAGTTTGGGCAGCGCGTTTGACAACGAGTGCTCCAGGCCTGCGCTCACGGTGAAACCCTCTTGTGCCAACTGGATCGCGGGCTGCAGCAACTCCGCCCACGGCCGGAGCCCGTGGTCCTTCCACGCCAGGTGAAGGCCGGCAACGGTGCCGGGAACCCCCACGCTCAGGTGCGTCGCATGGTGCCGGGTCGTGTCGTAAACTCCGTTCGTCAGAAACATCGAGGACTGCGCACCCGCAGGTGCCATCTCCCGGAAGTCGTAGGCAACCGCCCTGCCGTCGGCGGCGCGAAAGAGTAGAAAGCCTCCTCCTCCCAAGTTGCCGGCGGCCGGATGTGTGACCGCCAGAGCGAACGCCGTGGCTACGGCGGCGTCGACAGCGTTGCCACCCCGACGGAGGACCTCGGCGCCCACTGCGGCGGCAACGCGGGACTCCGCCGCCACCATCCCGTCCCGGGCCAGCACCTCGTTCGACCTGCCGCGTACCTGCGCCGTCGTGGCGGTGGTCTGAAGCCCTGCCAGGAAGGCAAGGGCGAGGGCCGGGAGCCACAGCGCGGTTCTGGAGCCAAAAAGCCCGCGGCGCGGTGGGCGTGCGGGTCCTTGGCGCGCGGGTCTTTGGGCTGCGCGGGTCCAGGCCCCGGGGGTTTGGTGACGCATCGTGCGTCGAGGGTAGGCGGGCACGCACTGGCACTCAATCTCCGCGCGAGATCGTCCGATTCGTCTTTCGTGAACTGCAGCCAGGCAGGGCGGGCACTCCGTTGCCCGCCGCATCCGGCGCGCCAGGGACGGCGCGCCCTACCGGGAATGACCAGTTCACGGTGACTGAGCAGGTCCGGGAGGAACAGGCGGCTCTCTCCATGAACCTGTCCCAAAAACGGGGATGAATCCCCGCACTCCAGGCGCTTCGCGGCCTCGGACGTGCCTTGGAGCGGCGCGAAGCGTTTGGAGTGCGTCCGCTTTAGCGGCGCTTTTTGGTTCATGGCCACGGAGCAGGTCCAAAAGGAACAGGTCGCTCACCATGAACCCCCCGGAGCGCGGACTTCAGTCCGCAGGAAGCCACGCCGGTGCAGGCACGTTCCTGCGGGCTGAAGCCCGCGCTCCTTCGCATGAACCACCCGGTGAGGGCACCGGGCCTACAACCATTTGTTCATCGTGTTCATTGCGTCCGGTGCCCCTGCGTGAAACAGTCGCCTCCTCCGCGAGCACGCGGAGCAGTATCCCGAACGAATGTACAGTCTGGTGATTCAAGGCGGACGCCCGCTGCAAGGCGAAGTGCAGATCAGCGGTGCCAAGAACGCGGTCCTTCCCATTCTCGCGGCGACCTTGCTGACGCCGCAACGGTGCGTCATCCGGCGCGTACCCGACTTGTCGGACGTCGGCTACATGGCGCGCATCCTCGCGGAGCTGGGAGCACGCGTGCGCCTGCAAGGAGACACGATCACGGTGACGGCCGAGCGGGTGCGGGGTGTGGCCGGGTACGACTTGGTGCGCAAGATGCGCGGCTCCATCTGCGTCCTGGGGCCGCTCCTGGGGCGTTTGCGCGAAGCTCAGGTGTCGCTTCCCGGCGGCTGTGTCATTGGCGCCCGGCCCATTGACCTGCACCTCAAAGGCCTTCGGGCGCTTGGCGCGGAGATCGCCATTGAAAAAGGATTCGTTTGCGCCCGGGCCCGGCGATTGCACGGGGGCGACATGTTCCTCGGCGGGCGGGCGGGGCCGACCGTGCTGGGCACGGCGAACGTGATGATGGCCGCCGTGCTGGCCGAGGGAGTCACCGTGATTGAAAGCGCCGCCTGCGAGCCCGAGGTGGTTGATCTGGCGCACTTCCTCATCGCGATGGGAGCCCGGATCGAGGGCGCGGGCAGCCCCACGCTACGCATCACCGGCGTTCGGGAATTGCACGGGGCGGAACACGAAGTGATTCCCGACCGCATCGAAGCGGCGACGTTTTCCATCGCGGCCGCAGCTACCGGGGGCGAAGTCACCCTGCGCCACGCGCGGCCGGAGCACTTCACGGCCGTGCTGGACAAGTTGATCGAGTCGGGAGTCCGCGTGCGCCGCGAGACCGGGGCGCTGACGGTGCGGGGCGCGCGCCGGCCGCGCCCTGCGGACGTGACGACCCAACCCTATGCGGGCTTCCCCACGGATGCGCAGGCGCAGATGATGGTCCTCATGACCCAGGCGCCCGGGATCAGCGTGATCACCGAGCGCATTTACGAGTCGCGCTTCATGCATGTGAGCGAGCTCGCCCGGCTTGGAGCGGACATCACCCTTGAAGGACCCAGCGCCCTGGTGAAGGGTGCCACGCGGCTGAGCGGCGCGCCGGTGATGGCGAGCGATCTCCGGGCCTCGGCGGCTCTCGTGATCGCCGGCCTCGTGGCGGACGGCGAGACGCGCGTGCGCCGCATCTACCACCTCGACCGCGGCTATGAGCGGATCGATGAAAAGCTGCGAAAACTCGGCGCGCGAGTGAAACGAATCCAGGAATAAACAGCAGACGCCCATGCGACAGTTCCTCACGGTCGTGGTCGTGATGGTGGTCCTCTGGGCCGGCTGGCGCTTCGTGGACTTTGCGCGCCACGAGGTGCGTCAGAACGAGGAACGCGACACCAGCGGACGTTATGCGCCGGGCAAACTCCCGGGGCTCCCCGTCGAGCTCGAGGCGGGTCTGGCCACCGCGCAAAGCGCCGGTGCGGACGCGCTCGGCCGCTGGCTGGGGCAGCACCGGGCCGAGATTGCGGAGCCGCGGTTGACGGAGATCGAGCTGGATTACGTGGTTCTGGCAGGAAGAACCAGCACGGCCGAGGCGCGGCGGGTGTTGAACGGGATCAAGCCACGGATCCAGCCCAATCACGCGCTGTTCAAACGCTTCCAACAGCTGGACACGGCGTATCCCTGACGCGCCATGTACAGCAACCCTTAGGATTAATCCATCTCAGA
This sequence comes from uncultured Verrucomicrobiota bacterium, assembly GCA_964535555.1. GTDB lineage: Bacteria > Verrucomicrobiota > Verrucomicrobiia > Limisphaerales > J093 > DSVZ01. The sequence goes on along the minus strand of CAZHUS010000177.1, from coordinate 4,630 downwards.
CTTATAGATGGCTCCTGATCGTTGACGGAGGCCCGTCGGGAACCTTCAATGGTCCGCCCCGCGGCGAGGCCGGGAATAAGCAACGACGGCGCGAGGCAGGCGGTTGGGATTGATGCTGTCATGAACATGCTCAGGCTGATTAACGCGGCAGTCCATTCCGGACGCCGGACGGAGGGCGTACGCTCATGAGCCCGCTGGCGCGCCTGTTCGGATCCACTCTGGGCCGGAAGTACCTGATGGCGGGGAGCGGCGTGGTCCTGGTGGGCTTCGTGATGGGCCACATGGTTGGCAACCTGCAGTTTTTTCTGCCGCCCCACGCGATCAACCGTTACGGCCATTTCCTGCAGAGCAACCTCGAGTTGCTCTGGCCGACGAGGTTGGTCTTGCTGTCCCTCACGGCCCTTCACGTCGTCACCGCCTTCCTGCTCTGGAAGGAGAACCGGGCGGCGCGCCCGGTGCGTTACGCGAGCCCCGTGACGGCTTACGGCTCCACGCTGGCCTCGCGGACGATGCTCATCAGCGGGCTGATTGTCGTGAGTTTCATTGTGTTTCACCTGCTCCATTTTACCGTGCGGCTCGATACGGTGAACGGCACGATTTCGTTTCGCGAGCTCCGGGAACCCGGCACCGGGCACCCGGACGTCTTCGCGATGATGGTGGCGGGGTTCCAGGTGTGGCCGGTATCGCTTTTCTACATCGTGGGCGTGGGGTTGCTCTGCTTCCATCTGAGCCACGGGATCGGGGCGATGTTCCAATCGCTCGGCCTGCGAAACCCCGCCTACGCGGCGCTGATTGGGAGGGCCTCGAGAGTGATCGCCGTGGTCCTCCTGCTGGGTTACCTCAGCATTCCGGTGTCGGTGCTGTTGGGCCGCGGCCGGGACTACCTCAATACCGTGAAGAACCAGAGCGGCGGGATGGCCCCCGCGGCGACCGTCGGAAAGGAGGCCGCGAAGTAACATGGCCAAACTAGACTCCCGCGTCCCCTCGGGACCCCTGGCTCAGAAGTGGTCCCGTCACAAGTTCGAGTCGAAGCTCGTCAACCCGGCCAACAAGCGGAAATACGAAGTCATCGTCGTGGGGGCCGGGCTGGCAGGCGCCTCCGCCGCCGCAACGTTGGGTGAATTGGGTTACCGGGTAACCAATTTCGTTTACCACGACAGCCCGCGCCGGGCGCACTCGATCGCCGCCCAGGGCGGCATCAACGCGGCCAAGAACTACCAGAACGACGGCGACTCGGTGCACCGCCTGTTCTACGACACGATCAAAGGCGGCGATTTTCGCGCCCGCGAATCCAATGTCCATCGGCTGGCGGAGGTGAGTGTCAACATCATCGACCAGTGCGTGGCCCAGGGAGTGCCGTTTGCGCGCGAGTACGGCGGCCTGCTCGACAACCGTTCGTTTGGCGGGGCCCAGGTCAGCCGGACGTTCTACGCGCGGGGCCAGACCGGTCAGCAATTGCTCCTCGGCGCCTATTCAGCCTTGAGCAAGGAGATCGGCGCGGGATCCGTTCGTTCTTTCACCCACGCCGAGATGCTGGACCTGGTGGTGGTGGACGGACACGCGAAAGGCATCATCGTCCGCAACCTGATCACGGGTGAGATCACGCGGCATGCGGCCGACGCCGTCGTGCTGGCCACGGGCGGCTACGGGAACGTCTTCAATTTGTCCACGTACGCCCGCCAGTCGAACGCGACCGCCATCTGGCGGGCCTACAAGCGCGGGGCCTGTTTCGCGAATCCCTGCTACACGCAGATCCATCCCACATGCATCCCCGTCAGCGGCGACTACCAGTCCAAGCTCACCCTCATGAGCGAGTCGCTGCGGAATGACGGCCGCATCTGGGTGCCCAAGCTCAAGGAAGACTGTCGGAAGGCGCCCAATTCCATCCCGGAGGAAGCCCGGGACTATTATCTCGAACGCAAGTACCCAAGCTTCGGCAACCTGGCCCCGCGGGACATCTCCAGCCGGGCCGCGAAGCAGGTCTGCGACGAGGGACGCGGTGTCGGCGAGTCGGGGCTGGGGGTCTACCTCGATTTTGCGGACGCGATCAAGCGGCTGGGCGTGGAGAAGGTGCGCGAGCGTTACGGCAACCTGTTCGACATCTACCACGAAATCACCAACGAGAATGCCTACGACGTGCCGATGCGGATCTTCCCCGCGGTCCATTACACGATGGGCGGGCTTTGGGTGGACTACAACCTCATGTCGAACCTGCCCGGCCTGTTCGTGCTGGGCGAGGCGAACTTCTCGGATCACGGCGCGAACCGCCTTGGCGCGAGCGCCCTCATGCAGGGCCTGGCGGACGGTTACTTCGTCATTCCCGCCACGATCGCGAATTACCTGGCGGCCCAGAAGCCGGACGGACGGCCGAGCACGGATCACGCCGCGTTCCGCGAGGCGGAGGAGAACGTGACCGGCATCACCCGTCGGCTCTTGGGCGGCAAAGGCAAACGCACGGTCCAGTCCTTCCACAAGGAGCTCGGCCGCATCCTGTGGGAGTATTGCGGCATGGCCCGAACCGAGGCCGGTCTGAAGAAAGCGCTCCAACTGATCCCGGCACTCCGCGAAGAATACGCCCGGAACCTCACCGTCCCGGGTTCGGGCGGCGAACTAAACCAGTCTCTCGAAAGGGCCGCGCGCGTGGCTGACTACCTGGAGCTGGCCGAACTGCTCTGTCTCGACGCCCTCGAGCGTCGGGAGAGCTGTGGTGGACATTTCCGCGAGGAGTTTCAATACCCGGACGGCGAGGCGCGGCGCGATGACGAGCAGTTCGCCCATGTCGCCGCCTGGGAGTACCAGGGCGAGGGCAAGCCACCGGTGCGGCTCGTTGAGCCCCTCGTCTACGAGGAGGTCAAGATGGTGACGCGGAGCTACAAATAAGCAGGCAGGCCACGATGAAAGTGCGATTGAAAGTGTGGCGGCAGCAGCGCGGGGACGCCCCCGGGCGTTTCGAGACCTATGAAACCCCGGACCTGAACCCGAACATGTCCTTTCTCGAGATGCTCGACGTGGTCAACGAGGATCTCACCCTGCGGGGCCTGGAGCCGATCGCGTTCGACCATGATTGCCGCGAGGGCATCTGCGGCACCTGCTCGCTGGTCATCAACGGCAAACCGCACGGTCCGCACCGGGGGGTCGCCAGTTGCCAGACTTACATGCGGAGCTTTCGTGACGGGGACACGATCGTGGTGGAGCCGTTCCGGGCGCGCCCGTTTCCCGTGCTCAAGGACCTGATCGTCAGCCGCAAGGCCTTCGACCGGATCATCCAGGCGGGCGGGTTCATCAGCGTACGCACGGGGAGCGCTCCGGATGCCAATGCGGTTCCGGTTCCGAAGGACAGCGCCGACCGGGCGATGGATGCGGCCGCCTGCATCAGTTGCGGGGCCTGTGTGGCGGCCTGCAAGAACGCGAGCGCCATGCTGTTCGTGTCGGCCAAGGTTTCGCATCTCGGACTGCTGCCGCAAGGGCAGCCCGAGCGTTTGCGCCGGGTTGCCGCCATGGTCAGCCAGATGGACCAGGAAGGCTTCGGCGGCTGCACCGTGACGGGTTCGTGCGAGGCGGTGTGTCCGAAGAACATCAGCCTGGACTTCATCGCCCGCATGAACCGCGACTACGCCGCCGCGTTGCTCAAGGGGCGATGAACGAACGTCTGTTCACGCTCGGGCACTCGCCCGACCCCGACGATGCCTTCATGTTCTACGGGCTGGCGAAGGGACTCCTTCCCACGCCCGGGTTTCGTTTTGAACACATTCTTCAGGACATCCAGACCCTGAACGAACGGGCGACGCGCGGCGAACTGGACATCACCGCGATCAGCATCCACGCCTACGCGCATGTCTGTGCCCAGTACGCCCTGCTGCCGAGCGGAGCCAGCATGGGCGACGGCTACGGGCCGATGCTCGTCGCCAAACGCCCATACGCTCGCGAGGAAATCGCCCGGCTGCGGGTCGCGGTTCCCGGGCTCATGACCAGCGCCTACCTCGCCATGCGCCTCTGGCTTCCCGAGGGGCTGGGCACGCCGCAGGTCGTGGTGACTCCGTTCGATGAGATCTTTGCCGCCGTGAAGTCCGGCAGGGCGGATGTCGGCCTGATCATCCACGAAGGCCAGCTCACCTGGCAAAAGGAGGGATTGCACGTCTGCGAGGACTTGGGGGCCTGGTGGAGTCGTACTCAGGACGGCCTGCCGCTGCCCTTGGGCGGGAATGTGATCCACAAGCGTCACTCCCCCGAAACGCGCCAGACGGTCTCCGACATTCTAACGGCCAGCATCCGGTTCAGCCTCGAGCACCGGGCCGAGGCGGTGCAGCACGCCCTCCAGTACGCACGCGACATGGGGATCGAACTCGCCGACCGGTTCGTGGGCATGTACGTGAATCACTGGACGCTCGACTATGGCGAACGCGGCCGCGAGAGCATCCGACGGTTCCTGGGGCAGGCCGAGGCGCGCGGACTCATCCCCCGGTCGCCCGCGCTGGAGTTTGTGGCTTGAAGTCCCGATTCGCACGGGTGGGAAGCCCCACGACTGCGGTTTCACTTCACCCGATGGCTTGCGGCCGCGGGTGATCCGCCGCTATATGTCAGCGGACGGTCAAAAGGGACCGGGTCGGGTCGAAAGTGGTCCCTTTTGAGT
>CAZHUS010000176.1:0-10923 GCA_964535555.1 uncultured Verrucomicrobiota bacterium | reverse complement strand
AGCGGCGATGAATCGCCGCACTCCACGCGCTTCGCGACTTCGGACGTGCCTGGGAGCGGCGCGAAGCGTTTGGAGTGCGTCCGGTTTACCGGCGCTTTTGGGTTCACGGTCACGACGCATGGTCGACAGGCCAAGTGGACTTTCCGTGAACCTGCCCGGAGCGCGGACTTCAGTCCGCAGGAAGCCACGCCGGCACAGGGACGTTCCTGCGGGCTGAAGCCCGCGCTCCTCACCGACCCTTGGCCACGGAGCAGGTCCGCAAGGAACAAGGGACTATCCCTGAACCTGTTCCGAAAAGCGGCGATGAATCGCCGCACTCCACGCGCTTCGCGACTTCGGACGTGCCTGGGAGCGGCGCGAAGCGTTTGGAGTGCGTCCGGTTTACCGGCGCTTTCTGGTTCACGGTCACGGCGCATGGTCACCGCGCCAAGAACGCTTCCCCCGATGCACCCCGTGGTCGGACGCGGCTAACAGCTTTCAACCGCCGTCTGCCAGGTGCGGTAGGATCCCGAGAGACTTCGCGCCCGGAAACCCAGGTGGGTCAGCAACCGCGCGGCAAAATAGGAGCGCTGACCACTCTGGCAGTAGGCGACAATGGTCTTGTCCCGAGGCAGCTCGCCTTGTCTCTGGCGCAGCTGCGGCAAGGGAATGTGGACCGAGTCGGGAATGTGGCCGGCATCCCGTTCGGCGGTGCTCCGGACGTCCAGCAGGAGGTTCGAAGCCCGGTCGAGGCTGCCAATCTCTTTCCAGTGAGTGAGTTGCAGGTCACCCCGCACCACGTTTCCCGCCGCCATGCCGGCGAGGTTCACCGGGTCCTTGGCGGAGCTGTACGGTGGAGCGTAGGCCAGCTCAAGCTCCGCCAGATCGTGCACCGTCATTCCCGCCTTCAACGCCGTCGCGAGCACGTCGATTCGCTTGTCCACGCCTGCCCGCCCCACCGCCTGCGCGCCGAGCAACCGCCCCGTCTCGACGTCAAACAGCAGCTTCAAAGCGATCGGTTGGGCTCCTGGAAAGTAACCGGCGTGTGATCCCGGATGCAGATGGATCGCTTGATAGGGACGGCCCGCACGCACGAGGGCCTTTTCGCTCGCGCCGGTGCAGGCAGCCGTCAGCTCAAAGAGCCGCAGGATCGCCGTCCCGAACGTGCCGCGATACTCCGAATGACCTCCGAAAACGTTATCGGCCGCGATTCGTCCCTGGCGGTTCGCCGGCCCGGCCAACGGCACCACCTGGTGGCCCCCCAGAACGGCGTCCTTGACCTCGATCGCGTCGCCCACCGCCCAGATGTGCGGATCGCTGGTACGCAGCTGCGCGTCGACCCGGATTCCCCCCAGACTGCCCACTTCGAGCCCGGCCTCGCGCGCCAGGCGCGACTCCGGTTTCACGCCCAGCCCGAGCAGGACGATATCAGCCGGCAACCGCTGACCGCTCTTCAGAACCACCACCGAGGCGGCGACCTCCCCTTCGTCCGAGCCTGGCGCCTCGAAACCGGCGACCCCGTCGTGCAGGTGGAGGGCGATCCGGTGGCGTCGCAATTCCCGGTGCAGCCATGCGGCCATTTCCGGGTCCAGGGGGGACATGACCTGGGCCTGGGCTTCCACCAGGGTGACTTCGAGGCCCAGATGCGCCAACTGCTCGGCCATCTCCAGCCCGATATAGCCCCCCCCGACCACCACCGCCCGACGCGCCGCCCGCTCCCGGATCCAGCTCCGAATGCGATCGGCATCGGGAACATCACGCACCGTGAAATGGCCGGGCCGTTCAATACCAGGGATCGAGGGACGGATGGGGGTCGCCCCTGGCGCCAGAAGCAGGGCATCGTAGGCCTCCTCGTACTCCCGACCGGTTCGCACCTCGCGGGCCCGAAGGCGCCGGCTGGCGCGATCGATCGCCACCACTTCGGTTTCGACCCGGACGTCGAGGTTGAATCGCTGGCGAAGACTCGAAGGCGTCTGGAGCAACAGCTCTTCGCGCTCGGGGATTTCCCCCCCCACATGGTAGGGAAGGCCGCAATTGGCGAACGAGACGTATGGGCCGCGCTCGAACACGAGGATTTCGGCCGTCTCGGAAAGCCGGCGCGCCCGGGCGGCCGCGCTGGCGCCACCGGCCACGCCACCCACGATCAGAAAACGGAAGGGAGTCATGGTCAGCGGGAGGTGGGGTGGAGTTTCAGCCAGCGTTCCCGGAGCGCAGCGTGCAATCGGTCACGACAGCCCGCGGGCAGCTCAACGGCCTGGCCTTCGCGGTAAAGCGTGATGGTCTTGCGGATGTTATCGACCACAACCTGGCAAGGGTTGCAGCCGGACAGGTGCTCCTGGAGCTCGCTGCAGATGCCAGGGTCCACATTGCCATCAACGTATTCGTTGAGGGCTTGGAGGAGATCGTTGCAGTTCATGGCCTCGACCGTTGAAAGCCATGGAGCCGCAGCCTGCGGGGAGGTTACACCCTGCGAACAAAGGTCATGACCGAGTCGCCGTGATGGAGCGCTTTGACCCCGACCCACGGGGCGGGAATCTCAATCTGGTCACGATGGGCGTGGCCGAGAACGAACAGCCCTTCGGGCGCAAGCAGGCGGGGCAAATCCACGTCGTCCAGCAGTTGCTGGGAGAGCGACTCGGAGCGGCGATTCAGGTTCTTCGGGCCAAAGGGTGGGTCCGCCAGGATCAGGTCAAACAAATCGCCGGCGGCCGCGAGTTGGCGGACCACGGCAAATGCATCCTGGGTCCGCAGCTCGAAGCGGTCCCGCGGAAGGCCGGACTGCTCGACATTGCGCCGGATCATGCCGGCGTGGCGTTCGGATCGCTCAACCGCCACCACGCGCGCCGCGCCGCGACTGAGACATTCCAAGCCCAGGGCGCCCGAACCGGCGAACAGTTCCAGGATCCGGGCGGACTCGACCCGGGCACCGAGGCTGTTGAAGACCGCTTGTTTCACCCGGTCGGGCGTCGGACGAACTCCCAGCCCCGAGGGAACCTGAAGCCGTCGCCGCCCTGCCATGCCGCCCGTGATGCGCATGCCGCAATCAGAGCCCGGCCGGGTGCCAAAGCAAAGCGGGAAGAGGCCTGCGAAGCGCATGAAGGCGCAGGCACTTGCAGTCCGGTTAAGGTCAGCGTGAGGAAACTTCAGGGTTAAGTTCAGTTTTGACTTCGGCGACTCGCCTGCTAGCGTCAGGCCTTCGCGCAGTTGGCAGGCGTTATTATTTGGTCACCAGCGCAAGGAACAACCCAGAAAGAACATGAAGACAACCACGAAACAGATGGCCGGGACACTCTCGATGCTCGCCGGCCTCGCCCTCCTGACAGGGTGTGCCAGCCAGGAAACCACCGAGGTACCTCGCACCGCGGATACGCTGAATCGGCCGCCGCCGAGGCTTGAAACCGTCGCGGCCGCCCCGGCGGAACCGGCGCCGCGAGCCGCCACCACCACCACTACCGCGACGGCCCCCGCGCCCCGTCCCGCTCCCGCTCCTTCTCCGGCCAGGGCGGGCATGCTGAAGGGCTCGGCCGCCTTCCCGACCTGCCACCCGTCGACCAGCACCGTGCTCGTCGAGTACCAGATGCCGGCCGAAGTGCTGGTGGGCCAGCCGTTCGATGTCAATTACCGCGTCAGCAATCTCACCGATTGCACCCTGCGTGACGTCATCTGGACGAGCGACATGCCTGACAATTTCAATGCGAGCGAGGCCACCCCGGAGCCCACGCGCGCTGAAGGCGGCACCGCTTCCTGGAACCTGGGCGAGTTCGGGCCCAAGGAAGCCAAGGAAATCCGCATTCGCGGCGTGGCCCGGCAGGAAGGCACCATCACCGGCTGCGGCACGGTGACCTTCACGCCGGTCATTTGCGAGACGATCCGCGTGGTCCGCGCCGCCGTCGAGCTCACCAAGTCCATGCCCGCCGAGGTCAGCATCTGCGATCCCATCCCGGTGAGGCTGACGGTCAAGAACACGGGCACCAGCGCCCTGACCGGCGTGAAAGTCATGGATGACCTGCCGGAAGGACTCCACGTCGACGGCAAGCGCAACCACGCGTTTGACGCCGGCACCCTCCGTCCGGGCGAGAGCAAGGACTTTGCGTTCAATGTCATGGCCAGCCGCACCGGCAAGTTCACCAATCCGGCCCGCGCCACCTGCAATGAAGGCCTGACCGCCGAGGATTCGCAGGTCGTGACCGTGAAGCAACCGGTCCTCGAAATCAGCTGCACCGCGCCCGAAGAACGCTTTGCGGGTCGGCCGATCGAGGTCTGCTACACCGTGAAGAACGCCGGTGACGCCCCGTCGACCGGGACCGTCATCGAAGTCGCCGTGCCCGCCGGAGCGTCGTTCCGCGGCGCCAGCACCGGTGGCCAGCAGTCGGGCAACAACGTGACCTGGCAGATCGGCACCCTCGCCCCCGGCGCGACCAAGGAAGTCTGCCTGACCGCCGTCGCCGACAGCATTGGCACCATGACGTTCTCCGGCACCGCCAAGGGCGCCTGCGCCAAGCCGGCCACCACCGCCTGCTCCACCAAGATCAGCGGCATCCCGGCCATTCTGCTCGAGGTCATCGACATCGATGACCCGATCGAGGTCGGCAAGAACGAGACCTACCAGATCGAGGTGACGAACCAGGGTTCGGCCACCGATACCAACATCCGCATCACGTGCGAGCTTGAGGAAGCCCAGGACTTCGTCTCGGGCTCGGGCGCGACGGCCGTGTCCGGCCAGGGCCGCACCATCACCATGGCCCCGTTGCCGGCCCTGCCGGCCAAGGAAAAGGCCGTCTGGCGCGTCGTGGTGAAGGCCTCCAAGCCCGCGAACGTCCGGTTCAAGGTCAGCATGATCAGTGATCAGCTCACCCGGCCGGTCGAAGAAACCGAGTCGACGAACCAGTACTAATCGACTGCAGCTCCTTCCCAAGGGCTGGCCGCAAGGCCAGCCCTTTTTTTTGTCGGGCTTGCGCCGAGGGCCTTTCCTGATTCACTCGGCGCGTGGAAGTCATCATTCGTCCGACGGCGCAGGCTGCGGCCGACCTGGCGGCCCGCATCATCGCCCGGGAGCTGCGCGCCAACCCCCACCTCGTGCTCGGTCTGGCCACAGGGCGGACCATGGAGACGGTCTACGGGCGCCTGGTGCGGCTCTTTCAGACGGAGTCCCTGGATTTCTCGCTCTGCTCGACGTTCAACCTGGACGAATACGTGGGCCTGCCGCCCTCCGACCGCCACTCCTACCGGCACTACATGAATCATCACCTGTTCCAGCAGGTGAACATTGATCCGCGCAACACGCACCTGCCGGATGGCATGGCCGCCGACCTCGACGCCGAGTGCCGCAAGTACGAAGAGCTGATCCGGCGCTTCAACGGCATCGATCTCCAGCTCCTCGGGCTCGGCCGCACCGGCCACATCGGGTTCAACGAACCCCTCTCCGCCCTGCGCTCGCGCACCCGCGTGAAGGCGCTCGCCCCCCTCACCCTCGCCCAGAACTCGGTCCTGTTTGCCGACCCTTCGCAGATGCCCAGGCGCGCCATCACGATGGGGGTCGGCACCATCCTCGAGGCCCGACGGGTCCTCCTGCTCGCCATCGGCGAGGAGAAGGCCGACATCATCGCTCGCGCCGTCGAAGGCCCCATCACCTCGATGATTTCCGCAACCGCCCTGCAGCTGCACGTCCACTGCACCGTCGTGGTGGACGAGGCTGCCGCGGGCTCCCTCGGTTGCCGGGACTATTACCGTTGGATCTTCGAAAACGAGCCCGAGTGGGAGCCATTTCGCTGAGCGCTCGCGGACATGCCGCCCGCCCGCCGGCCTCCCGGAACTCCGTTGCCCATTTTTGGATCTTGAACCACCGGCCGGACTCGCTCAAATCGCCGCGTGAACGCCATGCCTTCCCCGGTTGACCTCCAAGTGGACGCGCTCCAGGTCCGGATTCTGCCCGCCCAAGCCGATCTCGCCGTTGCGGCGGCGGCAGCGGCGGCGGACTGCCTCCGCCGGGCGCTCGACCGGAAGGGCGCCGCTCGCGCCATCATCGCTTCAGCCACTTCCCAGATCCAGTTCCTCGCCTCGCTCACGGCGATCCCCGGCCTGGATTGGTCCCGGATCACGCTCTTCCACATGGATGAGTATCTCGGGATCCCGGCAGATCATCCGGCGAGCTTCCGCCGCTTCCTGCGCGAGCACGTCCTCAGCCGCGTCCAACCGCGCGCCTTTCACTTTGTGGCCGGGGACGCCCCGGAACCCCTGGACGAGGTGGACCGCTACGCTGCGCTGCTCCAGGCCGAACCTGTCGACCTCTGCTGTCTCGGGATTGGCGAGAATGGCCACCTGGCTTTCAACGACCCGCCCGTGGCCGATTTCCAGGATCCGCGCTGCCTCAAGCTGGTGGAGCTCGACGAGGCCTGCCGGCAGCAGCAGGTCGGGGAAGGGTGTTTCCCGTCGCTCGAAGCTGTCCCCCGTTACGCCTACACCCTCACGATTCCCACGCTATGTCGAGCCGACCGACTCATCGGCGTGGTGCCGGAAAGACGCAAAGCGCGGGCGGTGCGAAGCGCTCTGACCGGCCCGATCGCCCCCAGCTGTCCCGCCTCAATTCTGCGGCGCCAGTCGCAGGCCACCTTGTTTCTGGACGCCGACTCGGCCTCGGCGCTGGGCGAGGAAGCCGCAACCCGTCGGGTCGGTTAAGGCACGGCTCGCCCCCGGGTGAGGAACTTCGGTTGGAGACGTTGATCGCCCGCGTCGCGCAGGGCAGGTTCCTCGCGCGTTGGTGGGGCGACTCGCCCGCGACGCCGCTTCGCTTCCACGAACCCCACTTGCCGGACCCTCCAGTTGCCGGCATGCTGCGCGGGCAATCGCCGACAGGAACACCGTGCCATGCGGTCCCCAACGCAGACCCGAATCGGATCAGAGCCCACAGGCGCGAGGCTCGCGCGGCGGCTCGTGAACGCTGAGACCGTGCGCACGATCGCGGGGTGGCTCGGTTGCCTCGTCCTGCTGTCCGGGCCGGTCATGCTGGGCGCGACACCGGCCCTCACCGCCGCGGCGTCGACGAAGCTCGCGCCGTTCGTCATCGAGACCTGGGACAGCGAGGACGGCCTGCCGCAGAACGCGGTGATCACGATCACGCAGACCCGCGACGGCTATCTCTGGCTCGGCACCCTCAACGGACTCGTGCGCTTCGACGGCATCCGCTTCACCGTCTTCGATGAGAGCAACACGCCGGGGCTCCCCAGCAGCCGCATCATCAGCCTGTTCGAAGACAGCCGGACAAACCTCTGGATCGGCACCGAAACCGAGGGCGTCGCCGTCGCCGAGCAGGGAAAAATGAACCGCCTCCCCCTCGGTACTCAGGGACGTGAGGCCCGCCTCCGTGCCATCACCGAGGACGCGCAAGCCAACGTCTGGCTTTTCACCGCCGACGGCCAGCTGGCGCGGCGGTCCGGCGAACGGTTTGACGTTTGGCGCCTCGGTTCGAACCGGTCGAGCGAGTATCGCGGGCTGGCACTCGACAGGTCGGGATTGCTCTGGGCGGGAACCGACTGGAGCCTTTACGGTTTGAGTACCGCCGAAGTCGAATCGGGAGGCGACCTGCCGCTCAAGCTCGAAGTTCCCGTGGGAAAGCTCGATCTCCTTGTGGCGAGCACCTCAGAGAACGGTGGCCATTGGCGGTTTGCGGACGGCCGCATCGAGAAGCACGAAGGCGGGCGGGTCGTGCGGCGCTTGGGAGCGTATCCATGGGGTAAAACCCGCGTCGCCGCCGCTTGCGAGGATCTCGAGGGGAATCTGGTCGTGGGCACGTTGGGAGCCGGTGTTTTTTGTTTCAACCGCGCGGGCCAGGCGACGGTGATTTCCACAAACCAGGGCCTCTCGCATAACTTCGTCCTGTCCCTTTACGCCGACCGGGAGGGGAGTCTCTGGGTGGGAACCGATGGCGGCGGGTTGAACCGGATCAAGCGCCAGGTCCTGGATGTCCTGCCCGAAACCAAGGATACCGTGGTGCGCTCCGTGGCCGAAGATCTCGACGGAGGCATCTGGATCGGCTCGAACGGGGAAGACCTTGGCCTCTGGAAGGACGGGGTCTTCCGGAGGTTCGGCGCCGAGCAGGGCCTGTGGTTCAAGGCGGTCCGCTCGGTCATGGTGGACAAGACCGGACGACTGCTCGTCGGGACGGAAGGCGCCGGTGTCTTCGCCATGGAACAGGGCAGGTTTCATCGCCCGGCCTGGGCCGCGGCCATCCCTCCGGTCGTGTTCGCGATGTACGAGGACAAGGCGGGCCGTCTCTGGGTGGGCACGAAGGACGGCCTCGCCCACCAGGACGCCGACGGGTGGCGCGTGCTTACGACCAAGGACGGTCTCTCCGCGGACTTCGTGCGCGCTCTTGCCGAGGGCCCCGACGGGAGCATGTGGATCGGCACCGTCGGAGGCGGTCTCAACCGCTGGCAGGCCGGCCAGATCTCGGTCCTGCGGCGTACCGACGGGGTGCCCAGCGACAACATCTCCGCGCTGCTGATGGACGCCGACGGCGTCCTCTGGGTCGGGACCGACGGTGGCGGGCTGGGCCGGTGGACCCAGGGGACTTGGACCCACTACACCACCCGCCAGGGGCTCATCAGCAACAGCATCGGATACCTCATCGAGGACGGTCTGGGCTATCTCTGGCTCGGCTCAAATGCCGGACTGCAGCGCATCCCCAAGCAGGCGCTGAACGAACTCGCCCCGCTTCGCGACGGCTTTCTTCCTTCGCGCGTTTACGGCAAGGCCGATGGCCTCCCGATCAGCGAATGCAGCCTGGGCTCCCAACCCGCCGCGTGTCGCGCGCGGGACGGCACCCTCTGGTTCCCGACAATCAAGGGCCTGGTCTCGGTTCGACCGGAACGGCTCGTGCCCAATCTGCAGCCACCTCCCGTTCTCATCGAGGCCGTCCTGGTCGATGGGCAGCCCGTGCCAACCCAGGGGTTTCGGGGCGGTCCACCTCAGTCCGTCACGCTGACTGCGGGAAAGGAAAGGCTCGAGATCCAGTACACCAGCCTCAACCTCCGCGCCCCGCGAAAGGCGCGCTTTCGATACCGGCTCGACGGCCATGAATCCACCTGGACCGAGGCCGGCACCGATCGCGAGGCCCGCTACAGCAAGCTGTCGCCCGACGAATACCGCTTCCATGTCATCGCCTGCAACGAGGACGGCGTCTGGAACGAAACCGGCAGCACCCTCGCGGTGATCATCAAGCCACCGTTCTGGCGCACGCCCTGGTTTGCCTCGGTGGTGGCAGCCACCCTGCTGGCCGCCGTCGTGGCGGTGGTTCACCGGCTCTCGACCCAGCGTTTGCAGCGTCAACTGGAACGTCTCCGTCAACAGGAAGCCCTGGAAAAAGACCGCGCCCGCATCGCCCGCGACATCCACGACCAGATCGGCGCAAGCCTCACCCAGGTGGCGCTGCTCGGGGAACTGATCGAAAGCGACAGGGAGTCCCCCGCGGATGTTGAAAGCCACGCGCGCCAGGTGGCCCAGACCGCACGGGACACCACGCGGGCGTTGGACGAAATCGTGTGGACCGTCAACCCGTCCAACGACACCCTGGAAGGGCTCCTCAATTACCTCTGCAAACATGCCCAGGAGTTCCTGACCGTTGCCGGGCTCCGGTGTCGCCTGGTCGTGCCTCCGCAGCTTCCCCAGGTCGCCCTTGACCCCGAGGTCCGGCACAATGTCTTTCTCGCCGCCAAGGAGGCGGTGACCAACATCGTTCGGCATGCCCAGGCGACCGAGGCCCGGCTCACGCTGGAGCTTGAGCCCGGCAAATTCACCCTCGTGATCGAAGACGATGGTCGCGGCCCCGGAAGCGCCGACAGCGACGCCGCCCGGACGCGCAATGGTCTGAAAAACATGCGCAAGCGCCTCGAGGACGTCGGCGGCAGTTTTTCCATGGAACCGCGAGAGCCGCGAGGCACCACGATTCGCTTGAAGGTGCCGCTGCGGCGGCCCTCACCCCCGGCAACCCCCTGATCCGCACGCCCGCAAAGCGCCCCACCCTGCTTCCCGCATGCCCATCAACGTCTCCATCGTCGAGGACAACGAGCAACTGCGAACCACCCTGGCCCGCGTGATCGCCAAGACGGACGGTTTCCAGTGCGTCTCGGCGTACGGCACCGCCGAGGAAGCCCTGGCCGGCCTGCCGAAAGACGGACCGCACGTCGTCCTCATGGACATCAACCTGCCCGGCATGAACGGCGTCGAATGCGTGCGGCGGCTCAAGCCCGTGGCCCCGGACACCCAGATCATCATGCTGACCGTGTACGAGGACACCGAGAACATCTTCAACGCGCTCGCCGCCGGCGCCACGGGCTACCTCCTGAAGCGAACCCCGCGTTCGGAGTTGCTCGACGCCATCCGCGACGTCCGCCAGGGCGGTTCTCCCATGACGGCGCATATCGCCCGCAAGGTCGTCCAGTCCTTTCAGCGGGCCGGGACTTCAACCCAGCCCACCGAAAACCTCTCGGAACGCGAGCAACAGGTCCTCGACTGCCTCAGCCAGGGGCTGATCTACAAGGAAATCGCCGAAAAACTCGGGATCAGTTACGAGACCGTGCATACCTACATCCGGCGGATCTACGAAAAGCTCCAGGTCCGCACCCGCACGGAGGCCGTCGCGAAGTTCCTGAGGCGCTGAGCCACACCGCTTCAGGCACGTCCGAAGTCGCAAAGCGCCTGGAGTGCGGGGATTCATCCCCGCTTTCCGGAGCCGCGTCAGGCAACCCGGCCTCCAGGTTGCAGGCCCGGCCCCCTCACCGGGCGGTTCATCGTTCCAGGTAGGGCGCGCCGTCCCCGGCGCGCCGGATGCGGCGGGCAGCGGAGTGCCCGCCCTACCTCGCTGCGGCCCATGGGAAGCGAGGGTTTCGATGGTTGTTGCTGGTGATTGTGATTCCGACACCAAAGGGAGCATGTACCAAAAGCGCCGGT
>CAZHUS010000175.1:0-11110 GCA_964535555.1 uncultured Verrucomicrobiota bacterium | reverse complement strand
GAAGCGCCTGGAGTGCGGGGATTCATCCCCGCTTTTCGGGACAGGTTCATGGAAAGAGCCTCGGCCTGTTGCGTTCCCTGTCCGCGGCTCTGACGGCCACCGATCCTAGTTCGCCGCCATGGACCGCTACTACGCCGCCGCCATTCAGACGGACCTTCCCAACCCGCGTGACCGCGCGGGCATTGCGGCCAATACGACGCGCTTGCTCGAGTTGATCGACGCGGCCGTGGTGGGTTACGAGCCTTTCTTCGACGTGCGGTTGGTGGTCTTTCCCGAGTTTGCCCATGCCGCTCCCATCTACCCCACCCGCCGGGAGTTGCTGGACAAACTGGCCGTGCCGCTTCCCAACGAACACCTCGAGCGCTACATCGCCAAGGCGCGTCAGCACCAGATCTACATCCAGACGGGGACCTTTCTCGAGTCGGATTCCCGCTGGCCGGGGCATGTCTTCAACTCGACCTGCCTCGTCGGCCCGAACGGGATGCTCAGCCGGTACCGCAAGGTGCATCCCTGGCTGCCTTGGGAGGTTCACACCAGTCCTCATGACCTCCTGCCGGCCTACGACGAACCGCTCTTCCCCGTGGCGGAAACGCCGCTGGGGCGGCTGGGCGTGGCCGTCTGCTATGACTGGCTGTTCCCGGAGGCGATCCGCGCGCTGGCCCTCCAGGGCGCCGAGGTCCTGATCCGCGTCTCCGCGTACATGGACCCTTGGGGGACGGCGACCCCGCTGGACTGGTGGACGTTGATCAATCGCACGCGCGCCGTGGAGAACATGGCGTTTGTCGTGGCGGCGAACCAGGGGGCCAGCCTGAAACACTACCCGCCTTTCAGCTGGCCCGGAGGCAGCATGATCGTGGATTTTGACGGACGTGTCCTGGCTCAGGCGGAGCCCGGCGGCGGCGAACGCATCGTCGTGGGCCCGATTGACCTGGCCGCTCTCCGCGCGGAGCGCCTGCGACGGCGCGGTCACGCGATGCTCGGTCACCTCCGACCCGAAGCCTACGTGCCGCGCCGGAGTGGCGTATCGAGCGAAGTCGACCCTCCGCGGGGCAGCCTGTAGGCTGAGGCGCGTAGCCCGATCCGGGAATGTTCGTTGTGAATGCGATCCCATTTCTGCGGGACCTCTGGCGGTGGTGCACGCCTTGCGGCCTCGGACCTGAAAGCGCCGGTAAACCGGACGCACCCCAAAAGCTTGGCGCCGGACCGACACGCGTGCGAAGTCGCGAAGCGCCTGGAGTGCGGGGATTCATCCCCGCTTTTCGAAGCCGGTTCATGGGTAGCGACCTGTTCCTTCTGGACCTGCTCAGGAGCCATGAACCGGCGAGGAGCGCGGGCTTCAGCCCGCAGGGACGTCCCTGGGCCGGCGCGGCTTCCTGCGGACTGAAGTCCGCGCTCCGGGGGCGGTTCATGCGAGGATCGGTCGTGTGGGCTGCGGTGGTCCTGATCGGGCTGGGGCTGAGCTGCGGCTGTTCCCGGCAAGCTGCCCCGGTCGACGCCGCTGACCCTCTGGCCACCGCCGTGAATCGGGGCGTCAGCCTCATGGGGCAATACAACTACGACCAGGCTGTCACCGCCTTTGAGGAGGCTCTCCGCCTGGGCCCGGAGATCGCGGACGTGCAAGTGAATCTGGCGACGGCGCTCTTTAACCGGGCTCAGAAGGAGACCGGCGATCTGGATCGCGCCGTGCAGTTGCTCGACGAGGCTCTCGCCCGCGAGCCGGACCATCTGCGCGCCCTTTATTCCCGGGGCATTGCGCACCAGCACCTCGGCGACGCCCAGGCCTCGATCCCTTACTTCGAAAAGGTGGTGCAGCGGCGTCCCGACGACGGCGCGGCGTGGTACCTCCTTGGCCTGTCGCGGCAGCGGGCCGGCCAGGCTGCCGAACGCGACCTCCTTCGGGCCATCGAACTCCGCCCCTATCTTTCCAGCGCCTACTACAAGCTCTCGCAGATCGCCATGCTCGCCGGCGATACCAACAAGGCCGCCGGCTATCTCGACACCTTCAAGCGACTGCGCGAATCGGCTCTGAACGAGTTGATCGAAGTGCCTCAGTACGGCGCCATGGGCGACCTGGCCCTCGCGGTGTCGTTGCCACCGCGCCCGGTTGGCACGGGCTCGGTGCGCCGTTACTCCGTGGGGCCGCCGCGAGTGCTGTTCGAAACCGACGAGCCTCTCTTCGAGGCCGATGCTGCCTTCGAGAGTCTCTCAGGCGCCGCTCTGGGCGACCTCGATGGCAACGGGACCACGGACCTGTTGTGGGCGGTGCCAGGCCGAAAGGCGGATGGCAGGCTCCTGGCCCTGCTATCCAACGCGTCCGGTCCGTGGCGGGATGGAACCTCGGCGTTGGGTCTCGGCGAAATCCGGCAAGCTCGCGCCAGTGCCATCGGCGACTACGACAACGACGGCGTCAACGACCTGCTCGTGGTCGGACTGGGGACCTGTCAGCTCCTGCGAGGTGCGTCCAATGCACCCTTCGCGGCGGTGCCAAACGCCCTGTCGAGCGACCGACCGGCGGGGGGGACGTCTGGCCTGTTCCTCGACGCGGATCACGATGGTGACCTCGACATCTTCGTCGGTGGCACAGGCGAAGGGTCGGCGCGCAACGGGCTCTTCAACAACAATGCCGACGGCTCCTTTACCGATCTGGCCGCCACCAACGGGCTGGCCTGCCCCGGTATCCGTACCCTCTTCGCCATAGCCGGAGACTTGGACGGCGACCGCGACATGGAGTTGCTCCTGTTCCCGGAACGCGGCCCGGCGCGTGTATTCGAGAACAACCTGCTCGGGAGCTACCGCGAACTCGAGTCGGCGCAGCCCCGGATTGTGGGCAACCTCGGCGCCGTGCTGCAAGACTTCGACGGCAACGCAACTCTCGACCTCGTGGCGCTCGGTGGTGAACCGTCCCAGCTGGCCGTTGCTTTGGGCACGGGCCACGGTGAATTTCAGCCGGCGGCGAGCGCGACCACGGTCGATGCCAAGGCTTGGGCCCCGCTGCGCGGCCTTCGCAGCGCGGATCTGGACTGGGACGGCGACCTCGATGTCATGGTTATCGCCCGCGACGTACACTTCCTCCTGAACGACGGGCGAGGCGCGTTGGGGGTTCAACCCGGATCCTGGAAAAGCCCGGCCGGCTTCACGCTCGTGGGGGCGGAGCTTGCGGACCTAACCGGTGATCTCCTCCCTGACCTGGTCTGTCTCGAGCACGGACCCCGAAGCCGGGTCGTCCTCTATCCTGGCGTCCTCACGCCGCCAGGAACGGCGGTGGGAGTCATTCCGAGCGGCGCGCGCGGACGCGACTTGCGGACGCGCAGTCCGGCGAGCGGGTTCGGGGTCCAGCTTACCGCGCGAGCGGGATTCCAGGAACAAGCCGTGGTCTACACCGGTGTGAACGGCGGCGCCAACCAGTCGGTCTTGCCCGCGGTGTTCGGCCTCGCGGGCCACGGACAGGCCGATTATCTGAGACTGCTGTGGTCCGATGGCGTGGCTCAGGTCGAAGCCGGCCTCGCCGCGGGAACCGTCCATCGCGTGATGGAGGTGCAACGCAAGATCTCGAGTTGCCCGGTCCTGTTCGCCTGGAGTGGCGAGCGGTTCGAGTTCGTGACCGACTTCGCCGGCATCGGAGGACTCGGCTACTTCGTGGCGCCGGGTCAGGCCGCAGCGCCCCAGGTCGTTGAGCATGTGAAACTGGAGCCGCAGCAACTCCGGCCGCGGAACGGTTACTATGAACTTCGGGTCACCGAGCCGATGGAAGAGGCGGCGTACGTGGACAAGCTCGAGCTTTGGGCGATCGATCACCCCGTCAGGCAACCCATCTATCCCGACGAAAGGTTGGCGGTCAGCGGGCCACCGCCAAGTCACGACTGGCTGCAGCTGGAGCAGGTATTCCAGCCTGTACGCGCCCTCACGCCGGCCGGAGAGGACTGCCTTGAGAGGGTGCTGACCGTGGACCGCCGCTATGCCTACGAACCGCCGCTCGACCGCAGGTTCATCGGTTTCTGCACGCCGCATTCGCTGGAACTGGACTTCGGCAAGGCCCTTTCGAGCCTGGCGACGGAGAGCCGGGTGTTCCTCTTCATCCAGGGATACATCGAGTATCCCTACTCCCAGACGGTGTACGCGGCCGGACAGGCAAAGGTTGGGTGGGAGCCGATCCGCGTGGAAGCCGCGAATGACCGGGGTGAGTGGCGGACTCTTGTCCCGGACGGCGGTGCGCCCGGCGGGATGGCGCGCATGATGACGATCGAACTTTCCGGACTTCTGCGGGAACCCTTCACACGGCTCCGCCTGACCAGCAATCTTGAGATCGGTTACGACCAGGTGTTCATCGGCACCACGACTCCGGCCGCACCCGCGCGACGCCACCGGTTGCCGCTCGCCCGGGCAGAACTCCGGCGGCTCGGTTTCCCGCGTGAGATCTCGCCGGACGAACGGCAGCCCCTCATTTATGATTACAGCCAGATTGAGCCGACCGCGCCTTTCCATGTCTTGCGCGGGGCCTACACGCGCTACGGTCCGGTGGAAGTGTTGATCGGGGCGTTTGACGATCGCCATGTCATCATGGGTCCGGGCGATGAAATCATGCTGCAATTCGCGGCGGAGGGTCTGCCGCCCGTGGCCTCCGGGGAGACCCGCAGTTACATCCTCATCTCCCATGCGTACTGCAAGGACATGGACCTCTACACCCTCGAACCCGAGAAGCTCGAGCCCCTGCCGTTCCAGGCAATGAGCCGGTATCCGTACCCCGCCAACGAACGTTACCCGGACACGCCGGAGCACCGGGCCTACCGCGCCCGGTACAACACGAGAGTTCAGTGACCCGGACCGGCCGACGAGAATGTCGGCGCTACGTGGGGCAGGCTTGCGAGCCTGCCGGTCCTGAGGGGCTTCCAAGCCCCGCGTCGCTCTTACGCCACAACGGGCCGGTACAGACTGCTCCAATTCCAGTCCTCGGGTCGGGTGCACAGGCCCGCCTTCACCGGGTTCATTGTGGTGTAATGACAACAACGGTAAAGGTCCTGCGCATCGCGAATCAGGTGGTCGTAGGCTTCGGGTTGCCAAAAGGTCTGTCCGGTCCGGTTCAGAATCTGATTGGCTGCACGGGCGGTGAAGCACTTCCAGCTATGCAGAATCCGGCTCAAGCTCCAGCCCGGCTGCGGTCGGACCACGACATGGACGTGATTCGGCATGATGACCCACGCCGACAGCTCGAACCTTGCGTTCTCGTGAAACCGCAGCGCCCCGGCAACGACGTTCGCCACCGCCGGTCGCTTCAGCCAGCATTCGCCGTGACCCGCGTCGAGGTGGCGGTCCACGCGTTCGGAATACCAGCGGTACAGCTCTTCCTGCTCCGGCCACGTCAGCGGGCGCCTGGCCGCCAGCGCTTGGGCGATGATCTGGTCGCGCTCAGCCTGAAATCCCAGCAAGACTTCGCGCGGCAGCGTGCCGGCAAGCCGGAAGGTGACGAAGTACACGCCGCCTTCGCGCTTCACGTGCGGAAGATGAGCCCGCGAGTGGAATCCGGAAACGAGCGGCGACGGCCTGGCCGTAGGGCAGACATTCTTGTCTGCCGGTTCGAGGGACTTTCGAGTCCCCCGGTCTGCCTCAGCATTCACGCGGGCGGCTGGAAAGCCGCCAGAACCGGCAGCCTGAAAAGGCTGCCCTACGGGTAGTTGCCACACATGGTCCGGGGGGTTCATGCTCTGAACACACACTCCTCCGACGGGATCGGCAACGGGAAAGGCCGGGGATTCCCGGCACGCCATCGTCACCCGGGTAGGTGAGAGGTTCCGGTTCGACGTGCCGGTTGTTGAACGCGGAGCGTCTCCGGCGCTGGAAGCCGACGGGAAACGGCAGACTTGGCAGACTGCCCCACGGCTTGGCGTGCCGCTGCAAGCTCGATGAGGCATTCACCCGGCGGTTGCCACCTCCCGGCGAGTGAGACTAACGTCAGCCGGGTTTTGGTTCGGCGGTCACCCTTGGTACCGGGCTCGAACCGCACCCGCACCGCTCTGCTCATGACGACGAAACGCATCCCCCCTTTCCATGAACCTGCCCCGAAAAGCGGGGATGAATCCCCGCACTCCAGGCGCTTCGCGACCCCGGACGTGCCTTGGAGCGGCGCGAAGCGTTTGGAGTGCGTCCGGTTTACCGGCGCTTTTTGGTTCATGCTCACGGAGCAGTTCAAAAAGAAACAGGTCGCTTTCCAGGCGAGGCTCCTCGGTCTGTCGAGCGTCGGGGCCTTTGCGGCAATTTGCCTGACCGGTTGCGGGCCGGCGGGGAGCAGGGAACGTCAGACGCAGGAACCGGGCGCCGCAGATCCTGGCCCTCCGGCCGGGACGGCCAAGGCGGCTCTTCAGGTGATGCGCGACGTCACCCGCGAATCCGGCCTGGCCTTCACTCACCAACTCGCGGACGGAAACCTGAGCAACATCATGGAGTCCGACGGGGCCGGCGGTTGCATCCTCGACTACGATGGGGACGGTTGGTACGACGTCTATTTGGTGAACTCGGGACCCGACCCCGTGATCTCCGACGCGCCCCCCGGCACGGTGCGCCAACCCAACCGCCTCTTCCGCAACTTGGGAAACGGGACGTTCGGTGACGTGACGGAAAAGGCCGGAGTGCCCGGGAACGGTTTCGGCACCACCGCCGCCGCCGCGGATTACGACAATGACGGCGACACCGATCTGCTCGTCGTCAACTTTGGCAGTCTCATTCTCTATCAGAATCGTGGGGACGGGACGTTTCACGAGGTGACCGAAACCGCGGGCCTGACGAACCCGGGTCCCGGCATCGCGGCCACCTTCCTCGACGCCGACCAGGACGGGCATCTCGACCTCGTGGTGGGCAATTACCTGCTTTACGACCCCCAAGTGAAACCCGAGCCCGGCAGCCAGGCGCCCTATCCCGGGCCGCTCTCGTATCCGAGCCAGTACAATGTGCTGTACCGGAACCTCGGCAACGGGACCTTCCAGGATGTCAGCGAGGCTGCGGGCATCCGGATTCCCGGGCACCGCGCGATGGGCTTGGCTGTGGTTGACCTGGAGGGGGACGGTGACCAGGACGTGTATGTGGCCAACGACGGCACGGCGAATCTGCTGCTGGAAAACAACGGCCACGGCGTGTTCCGTGAGGTCGGGCTCGCCCGGGGCGCCGGATTCAACCAGTTCGGGGCGGCAGGCGGGTCAATGGCGGCCGCGGTCGGCGACGCGAACGGCGACCTGCTGCCGGATCTGTTCGTGACGCGCTTTGATCAACCTTCCCTTTACATCAACTCACCGCAGGGCCTTTTCGAGGATCGGATCGTGGCGTCAGGCATTCTCGAGCTGTCGATGCAGTTGGTGGGCTGGGGCAGCGGCTTCATGGACTTCGACCTGGACGGCGACGCCGACCTGTTCGTCGTCAACGGGGATCCCCATTTCCTCAAGACCATGCCGTCCCAGCTGTTCGAGAATCAGGGGAGGGGACTCTTCACCAGCGTCGGCGGCCGCCTGGGTGTGCTGCCCTCGCGACCGGCGAACGGCCGCGGAGCCGGCGTCTTCGACTTCGACAACGACGGCCGCCTGGATGTTGTCATCAGCACCCTCGGCGACAGCGCCCTCCTGCTTCACAACGAGCTTCAGACCGCGCGCCATTGGCTGACGCTGAAGCTGGTGGGAACGCGAGGTAACCGGGACGGCTTCGGGGCCAAGGTCGAGGTGCACGCCGGAGGCCGCTCCCAGGCCGCAGAAGCGCGCTGCCCAACGGCGTACGTCTTCCAGCACGATCCGCGACTCCACTTCGGCTTGGGAGACGCGTTGGTGGTGGACCGTATCGCGGTGCGTTGGCCCGGCGGTCAGGTGCAGGAGTTGAAGGACGTTCGCGCAGACCAGATCCTCACGGTGCGCGAGCCGTAGGCCAAGGGGGGCGGTCGGCGAGGCGCCGACCGCAGCACGCGACGGCGCGTGCTGCTCCCGATGCCAAACGTGCGCGGGCGTTCGCCGCGGATCAGTTCGCCGCCCGACCGCTCACGCCCTTGACACCCTTGCCCAGGGAGCGCGCGGCTTCGGTTGGACGCAGGGCGCGGACCGCTGCCCCGGCCCGCCACATCTCCGAATCACGGATGTCGGCCAGTTCCTTGGCGAGCTGTTGCTGATAGTCCTTGGCGCCGCAAGCCTTGATGACCCGTTCGGCTTCCTTCCCGGTGGAGACCCGCTTGTACAGGTCCTTGAACACCGGCAGGACCGCCTTCTTGAACTTGGGCTTCCAATCCAGGGCACCTCGTTGCGCCGTGGCGGAGCAGTTCGAGTACATCCAGTCCATGCCCTTCTCGTCCACGAGCCGGATGAGGCTCTGCGTCAGTTCCTCGACGGTCTCGTTGAACGCCTCGCTCGGCGTGTGTCCATGGGAACGGAGGACGTCGTACTGCGCCTCCATGATCCCGGCGAGCGCGCCCATCAACACGCCGCGTTCGCCCGTGAGGTCGCTGTTGGTCTCGTGCGGGAACGAGGTGGGGAAGAGGTAGCCGGAGCCGATCCCGATGCCCACGGCAAGGCAACGCTCCGCGGCGCGACCGGTGGCGTCCTGCTCGACGGCATAGCTCGAGTTGATCCCGGCGCCGGTGAGGAAGTTTCGGCGGACGTTCAGCCCCGAGCCCTTGGGGGCGACCATGATGACATCGACGTCCTTCGGCGGGACCACTCCCGTCTTCTTGTTGTACGTGATCGAGAACCCGTGGGAGAAGTAAAGCGCGTCACCGGGCTTGAGGTTCTTCTTGATCGCAGGCCATACGACCCGCTGGGCGGCGTCATTCAGGAGAATCTGGATGATCGTGCCACGGCGCACCGCTTCCTCGATCGGGAAGAGGGTCTTGCCCGGTTTCCAGCCGTCGGCGATCGCGCGGTCCCAGTCGCGTTTGAACTCGGGGGCCTGGCCAATGATGACGTTGAAGCCGTTGTCGCGGAGGTTGAGCGACTGGGCGGGGCCCTGGACGCCGTAACCGATGATCGCGATGACCTCGTTCTTGAGGACTTTCCGCGCCTTCGCCATCGGAAATTCCTTCCGCGTGATCACCTCTTCTACCGTGCCGCCGAAGTCGATCTTAGCCATGTGTTCGTCTGCAATGGCCGGAGTACTGCCGGCCGGGTTCTTCGTTTTCCGTGTTTTGGAGCGGGCATCCTAAGACGGAGCGGCCTTCCGTCAAACTCAAAGGTTCGGTTCAAGGGCCGCCCGGCCGTCGAGGTCGCCCCATCCGGTGTTGGGGGGGGGGCACTGCCGAGCCATCGCCTCCTCAGGTCGGCGCCTCCGGCGAATCCCGGTGCGGCGAAGACGACAGGCCATCGTCCCGGCTCCACGGAGCGTCGCCGCGCCGGCGTCAGTCAGTCCGGGCTTTACTCCGCGCGACGCGCGTCCTTGAATTCTCACGCGTCCGCGACCTGGCGCCGCAGCACCGGGAGGCCATGAAGAACATCGTCTATTTCGACCTCGAGACCCAAAAATCCGCAGAGGAAGTCGGCGGGTGGGACCGCATCGCGGACATGCGCATGAGCGTGGGTGTCACCTACAGCACGGCCCGTGACGGCTACGAGATTTACGAGGAGGGGCGCGTGTCCGAGTTGATGGACGAGCTCCGTCGTGCCGACCTGGTGGTGGGTTTCAACATCCTCCGCTTCGACTACGAAGTCCTTACGGGCTACAACCCGTTCTTCGATCCGGCCCAGATCCCCACCCTGGACATGCTGGTCGAACTCACGAAACTGCTGCCGCACCGGCTCTCGTTGGATTCCATCGCCCACGCCACGCTCGGGATCGAGAAGACGAGCGATGGCTTGCAGGCGCTGCGATGGTACCGACAGGGAAAGCTCCTGGACATCGCGGAATACTGCTGCTTCGACGTCAAGATCACCCGCCTGGTGTACGAGCATGGTCTGGCGCACAAGCGGCTGTCGTACACGACCAAGTTCGGGAAGAAGTGCGTCGACGTCCGTTGGTAGCGGGCGGATCCAGCCGTCCATCGCCTCACTCCGCACTTGCCTCTCCGGTGGCGCGCTCCCGACACTGCGCGTGCATGAACCGCATCGTCGAACGTTTCGCCACGCTGCGCCGGCGCCAGGAAAAGGGGCTTGTCCTCTACATCGGAGCCGGGGATCCGGACCTCGAAGCGACGCGGCAACTGGCGCTGGCGGTCGACCGGGCGGGCGTGGACGTGCTCGAGCTCGGGGTGCCTTTCAGTGATCCGCTGGCCGACGGCATCGTGAATCAACTTGCGGCGCAGCGGGGCCTGGCTTCGGGCACCACCCCGGCCGGCGTTCTGGAAACGGTGGCGGCCATCCGCAGGGGCTCCCGGATTCCCATCGTCCTCTACATCTACTTCAACCTCGTCCATCACTTCGGCCAGGAACGGTTCATTCGCGAAGCCGCCGCCGCCGGTGTGGATGGCCTGCTCGTGCTCGATCTTCCGCCGGACGAAGCGGGTGACTACGAGTCGCAGATGCAGGCCGCCGGGCTTTGCCCCATCTACCTGGTTGCGCCCACCACGCCGGAGGAGCGCATCGAGACCATTGTGCGTCGCGGCTCCGGATTCATCTACTACGTCTCGCGCGAAGGCGTGACGGGGATGCAATCCCGCGTTTCCGACACCATCGCCGAGATGACGGCGAAGATCCGGGCTCACACGGATCTGCCCATTGCCGTCGGCTTCGGCATCTCGAATGCGGCGCAGGCGAAGGCGGTGGCGGCGCATGCGGAGGCGATTGTCGTGGGGAGCGCCGTGGTGAACCGGATTGCGGAAGCCGGGAACTCGCCGTCGCTGGTGGCGCAGGTCGAAGGTTTCGTCGCCGAGCTTGCGGCAGCGATCAGACCCAAGGCGGTGGGTGGGGTCAAACCTTGACATTCGACATTTGACCTGGTGGCGGCGCCACCGAGCGAGGGGACCGCTGGTCGGGCAAGTCCCCTGGGAAACGCTTGGCGCCGCTCCAAGGCACGTCCGTAGTCGCGAAGCGCCTGGAGTGCGGGGATTCATCCCCGCTCTTCGGAGCAGGTCCATGGAGAGCGGTCTGTTCCTTTTGGACCTGCTCGCCGGCCATGAACCAAAAAGCGCCGCTAAAGCGGACGCACTCCAAACGCTTCGCGC
>CAZHUS010000174.1:0-11337 GCA_964535555.1 uncultured Verrucomicrobiota bacterium | reverse complement strand
CTGGTGACCGGCATGCCGGAAGTCGATCCCCGACGCGTCGCCGTGCACGGCCTGAGCGTGGGCGGCTGCGTGACCTGCATCGTGGCCGGAATGGACGACCGCGTGGCGTGTGCCGCGCCGGTGTTCGGCGCCGGGTATCTTCATGAGAACAGCTGGTTCCTGCCAAACCTCGACGCGCTGAGCGCCGCCACGCGCACATTGTGGGTCCGGTTCTTCGATGCCTCGAGCTATCTGGGCTTGATCCGTTGCCCGATCCTGTTCGCCAACGGCGTCATCGATCCCTTCTTCCCGCCCGACAGCTACCTTCACTCCTTTTCCCAGGTCTCAGCGGAAAAGCACCTGTCCATGCCCGTGGATCGCGAACACGGCCCCATCTGGACCGTGACGGGCGGCAACGTGGACATCGAACGGTTCCTGGGCCACCGGCTGAAGGCGGGCACTCCCCTCCCAAGCCTCGAGGCCTTGCCGCCCCGCGGGTCGCTCGTCTCGGCCCGCTACCAAAGCGCACTGCCCCTCCGCACCGCCGGGATCTGGTACACGACGGACACCGGGCCCTGGCCGGACCGGCGCTGGTGGGCCATCCGGGCCAGGATCGAGCCAGGGCGCATCACCAACACCCTGCCGCCTCAGCGACCCCTGGCTTACTTTCAGGAAGTTCGCGATGTGGAATGGGCGACGGCCACCACGCCCGTGGTGGTGTTGAACGAGCCCGCAAACGCCCCGCGCAATCTCGTCCCGGAGCAATCCGTCTACGGCGCGAGCGGCACACCGAGTCACGGCGTGTGGACGATCACGGGCCTCCGCCCCGGGGCCCTGTATGGCTGGACCCGAGTCAGTTCCGGGCACCTGCAGCTCCCCGATGGCACGACACGGACCGTGAGTTGCACGTTCCGCTCACCCGGCGAAGGCGCCGTCCTCACCGGACCCGCAGGAACCACGGTTCGAGACGTCATCACGCCGGAACGGACGCCCTCGGCACAGCCGGTCAGGCAACGGAGAACCACCGGCGAGTAACGCTCTGAGCACTCCCACACGCTGCGGCCGGGGGACCGGCCGCAGTCCCGGGGGCGTCCATCAACTCCGGTCCTCCAGCAGCCAACTCGGTCAGCCGGGGCAGGACCTCAACAGATTGATTCGCATAGCAGATGGCCATGCGCGCAGCCAAGCAGAGTCCGGGCTGGTTGCCCAGCAAAATCGATTTATCCGCCTTGGCGCCATGGGCTGCCTCACCGGCGTGTCGAGCGCCATGGGGCAGGACCGCAAGCGCTGACTTTGCTCTTGGCAGCGCGGGAGGCGCGGCGTAAGAAGCGACCAGTTCTTTGAAGCGGATGGATTCGTCCATCCTTGCCCCGGTCAAGGGACACGGGAACCTCGTGAGAATCGAGGACGGTTGCGCCACTGTGAAAGGCTACAGACCCCCAGGGCCACTGGACGTCGGACGTCCGGGAAGGCGGGGGCGAGGTTCGAAGCCTTGAGTCAGGATACCGCTTTGATCGGGCTCGTCAGGTCGGGACAGCGGGAACAGCTCGCTGCTCCGCCAACTTCTCCGTCAAGAGAAGGATGAGGCCAGGTGCCCGAACCGGTTTCGGGCCATGTCGCGGCGCCAAGCCGCTCTGGTCTCGTGAACAGACAACCGGCCGGACGCTGTCCGGCCATTCCGAAGATCAGAGCCCATGCGGACTGCGATTCGCCTGTTGCTGGCGGCCACCACCACCGTCGGCGTTCCCGTTGTTTCTCCCCTTCGCGCCGGCGGCTATGCCGGTGCGGTCACCCGCTACGAACCGGGGACAGGCTACGCCACCGACTGGCAGACGGGCGCCGGCTTCACCAACACCAGCGCCGTGCTCGGCGCCCCGTCGCGCGTGACCGTCGATCCCGACCCCCAGTTCGGCGGCACCTTCGCCGTGGACCCGTTCTCACCTCCGTACCTCGCCGGCCAACTGCTGTCGATCGGCGCCGGAGGTTCGCTGAGCGTCACGCTTTCCCAACCGGCAACGGATGATCCCGGACACCTTTTCGGAATCGACTTCATCGTCTTCGGCAGCGCCGGCTTCATCATCACCAACGGCGATTTCACCGGAGGCGGCATTACGGATGGAAGCCTGCTGGGCGCCCAGACCGGCTCGACCCGGGTGGAAGCAAGCGCGGACGGTGTGACCTTTTATGAACTGGCGCCCTCGCTCGCGCCCGTGTTTGACACCTACCTCCCCACGGATGGCGCGGGAGATTTTTTTATTGCTGCCAACCCGCAGCTCCGCGAAGCCGATTTCCACGGGTTGGGGCTTCCAGGCATTCGCAACCTCTACGCCGGGTCGGCTGGCGGCACCGGGTACGATCTTGCCTGGGCGCGCGATGCCGAGGGGCGACCGATCCAACTCAGCTCCGCCCGTCAACTCCGACTCTCGGTGCTGAGCGGCCACGCCGAGGTGGACGCCATCGTGGTGGTGCCTGAACCCGGCATCGGTTCGCTCTGTGCATCAGGGCTGCTGGGACTGCTCCTGGCGCGCCGCGAGCCGGAGGGCCGGTGAGCCGGGGCCTTGGACCGATGAAAGCCATGGTACCCTCGTCAAACGCGTACCGCCGGGGCCGGGCACCGCGCAGGACTTGGAGAGCCGTGGCCATCGTCGTCTGGCTGTTCGCCGCAAACGGCGTCGCTGCCTTCGCCCAAGGCTTCGACGAAAATTTCGACTTCGCCCCCACCAACGCCTGGAAGACCTGGGGAGACGCCTCGCAGTTCAAATGGGATCCTTCGGGCAAGGCGTTGCGAGTCACTTGGGATTCGCGACGGCCCAACAGCTACTTTGCCCGTCCGTTGGGGACCGTGCTCAACCGCCGCGACGACTTCCAGATCAGCTTCACCCTCGAGCTCGAACATGTCGAAGTCGGCGTGAACCCGGGCAAGCCATTCACGTTCGAACTGGCGGTTGGCCTCGTGAACTGGCAGGACGCAACCAGCCCGGCCTTCCGTCGTGGCACGGGGAACACTTCACCCAACCTCGTGGAGTTGGATTATTTCCCGGACTCGGGCTACGGCGCCACGGTGTGGCCCACGTTCGTCAGCCGCGAGGGCCGCTGGAACTACAACGGCAGCGATGACTTCACCCTCCTCGAACTGGAACGTGGCGTCCGGTACCGTGTCGAGCTCGATTACGCCGCCGAGTCGAGCCGGCTCCGGACAAGTCTCTGGCGGGAGGAGACGCCGGTGGGGCCCGTGAAGGAAGTCCGGCTGGCGTCCCGCTTCACGGACTACGCCGTGGACACGTTCGCCGTGTGCAGCTACAGCGACGACGGAGCGCAGGGAAGCCTGTTGGCGGGAGGCATCGTGGATGACGTCCGCATCCGGGTTCCTCCTCCCCCATTGGGCAGCATCTCCGGCTCCTTGGTCGATGGGAGTTGGCGGGTCCGCTTCGAGGCGCGGACGAACTGGGTCTACGTCCTGGAACGGAGCGCGGACCTTGAACGCTGGGACGCCTCGGCCACGAACGCCGTGGAAGCGAGCGGTCCCCTGATGCTGGAGTCGCCGGCAACCCCGGGCAGCGCGTTCTACCGGGTGCGGGCGGTGAAGCCATGAACCCTTCACCCGCCGATTCCGGCGCGCCAGGGAGCGCGCGCCCTGCCTGGGCAATGGTGGGGCGAGGCTGCGCTGAGCCGGGACCGCCTCGCGCGCATGCATGGGTCCCTTCCCGAACGCCTCCCCCGGCTTCCCCCGGCTTCACCCTCATCGAACTGCTGGTCGCGCTGGCAGTGATCGGGATCCTGGCCGCGCTGTTATTGCCGGCGCTTTCCCGCAGCAAAGCCGCCGCGCAACGCCTCCGGTGCGTGGGGAACCTGCATCAGTTGGGTCTCGCGGCTCAACTGTACTGGGATGACCATGACGGGCGCACCTTCCGCTATCGCGGCGCCTTCACCAATGGAGGGGATGTCTTCTGGTTTGGCTGGCTCCAACGCGGCGCCGAGGGAAGCCGCGCCTTCGAAGCCGCGCAGGGGGCGCTCTACCCTTACCTCGGCGGCCGCGGGGTGGAACTGTGTCCCGCCCTGGCGTACGGGCAAGCCGGGTTCAAGCTGAAAGCCGCCGCCGCGGCCTACGGGTACGGCTACAACCTGCATCTCGCGCCTCCCGCGGCCGCCGCGGGCTTCGTGACCACGGTCTCAAAACTGCCCGCTCCGCACGCGACAGTACTGCTCGCGGACGCCGCCCAGGTGAACACGTTCCAGCCTCCCGCGTCTCCGGAGAATCCGATGCTCGAGGAGTTCTACTACGTCTGCACCAACGAGCCCACCGCCCATTTCCGGCACGGCGCGCGCGCCAACGCCGTCTTTTGCGACGGGCACGTCGGAGCCGAGGCGATGACCCCCGGCAGCCTGGACGACCGCCTGCCGCGGGCGCGGGTCGGAAGGTTGCGGCCAGAGTGTCTCGTCGCGGATCCGTGAATTCCCTCGCCGGATTCAGGGCGTTTGGGGAGCGCCCCCGCCCCGGCGCGTGACGGGCGCCCCGCCCGATACTTTCGCCAGTCAGACCAACCGGCGAGGCGCCGGTCGGGACACGCGAAGGCGCGTTCGCTCCCCATCGCGTTTCCCTTTACGCGGGTGGGGTCGAGTCTATCTTGCCCGCGATGGCGAGCACTGAACCCCTCTTGCGACTCAGCGGAGTCACCAAACGCTACCCGGGCCAGGCGTCCGCCGCCGAACCCCCGGTCCTTGACGGCGTCGAACTCGAGGTGGGCCGGGGCGAGTCCCTGGCGATTGTGGGTCCCTCCGGGTGCGGCAAGACCACGCTCTTGAACCTGATCGGGACGCTGGACCGCCCGGACGCCGGCCAAGTCCGCTTGGAGGGTCAGGACCTCACCGCGCTCACCGGGAAGGCACTGGCGGAGGTTCGCAACCGCCAGATCGGGTTTGTCTTTCAGCTGCACCACCTGCTTCCCCAATGCACGGTGCTCGAAAACGTCCTCCTGCCAACCCTGGCCACACGCAACGAAGCGCTCAAGGACGCCGGGCCGAGCCGGGCGCGACGCCTGCTCGAGCGGGTCGGACTGGGCGCGCGTTTGCGGCATCGTCCGGGCCAGCTCTCCGGCGGCGAGCGCCAGCGGGTCGCGGTGGTGCGAGCGCTCATCAATGAGCCGCAATTGCTGCTGGCCGACGAACCCACGGGCGCCCTGGACCGGCTGTCGTCGGAGAACCTCGCCCAGTTGCTCGCCGAACTGAACCGTGAAACCGGTGTCGCCCTCATCGTGGTGACGCATGCCCCCGATCTCGCGCGCCGGATGCAGCGGGTGCTTGAGCTCCGGGACGGCCGCCTCGCCAACGCGTCATGAGCACCCTGCGGTTCATTCTCCGGAGTCTTTGGTTTCACGCCCGTTCGCATCTGGGCGCGTTCCTCGGCTCGGCCGTGGGCGCGGCGGTTCTCGTCGGTGCGCTGCTGGTCGGCGATTCGGTTCGCACGAGTCTTCGAGACCTGGCCATGCTGCGCCTCGGCAGGATCGAATTGGCCATGTCGACCGGCGACCGCCTCTTCACCTCGCCGCTGGGGTTCGCCATCCAGCAGGGGCTGGCTCAGGCAGGGGCCGGGCGTCCTACGCCGCCTCTCGTGGCGGAGGTCCTCCAGCTCCCCGGGGTGGTGGCCAATGCCGACGGCACGGCGCGCGCCAACCAGGTGCAGGTGCTGGGCGTGGATGCCCGTTTTTGGCCGCTGGCCCCCGAGCCCCCCGGCCTCACCAGCATACCCCCGGACAGCGTGGTCTTGAACCCTTCGCTGGCTGCTCAGCTCCGCGTGCGCGAGGGAGACACGGTCCTCATCCGCGTTCGCAAGCCCCAGGCATTGTCCAGCGATGCCCCGCTCGCGCCCGAGGAGGACACCACCGTCGCCCTGCGGTTGACCGTCATGGGTGTGCTGGGCGAAGCGCAGTTTGGCAGGTTCGGACTCCAGGCCACGCAAGTCGCCCCGTACACCGCCTTCGTTTCCCTCGCCATGCTGCAGTCCCGGGTCGAGTCCGTTGGTCGCGCCAACCTGCTCCTGGTCGGTCCCGCTCCTGCGCCCGTCTCACCCGCCCCCGGCAGCCGAGTCACGATGTCAGGCAACATCGTGCTGACCGCGGGTCTCCCGCCGGTGGACCTAGCAGCGCACACCGAACGCGTGCTCACCCAGCGCTGGCAGCTCGCCGACGCTCAGCTGCAATGGAAGCCCGTTCCCTCAGCCGCCGCGGTGGAACTCCGCACCAGCCGCATCTTTCTCGACCCCGTGGTGGCCGACACCGTGTTCGGCAAGCCCGGGGATACCAACACCCTGCTGGCCCTGTTGCCCCGAGTGTTGCCCGAGGTGACCGCCGCCGGAGTGCTGACTTACTTCGTCAACGAACTGCGCGTGGGCGATCGGGCGACGCCGTACTCGATGGTGACCGCGACGGCGACGGCGCTTGCCCCGCGCGACCTGGCTGCTGATGAGATCCTGATCACCCAGTGGCTTGCGGACGATCTCGGCGCGAAACCCGGCGACCGCCTCACCATGGCCTTCTACGTCGTGGGCGCGATGCGGCAACTCGAGGAACGCACCGCCAGCTTCCGCGTGAAGGCGATCCTGCCCATGGACGCCCCCGGACTGGATCGCGACTTGATGCCGGATTTCCCCGGCATGGCGGATGCCGACAACTGCCGCGATTGGGACACCGGTCTCCCCATCGACACCGACCGCATCCGGCCCAAAGACGAGGACTACTGGCGCGATCACCGAGGCACCCCCAAGGCGGTGATCAGCCTTCAGGCCGGACAACAGCTCTGGAGCAATCGCTTCGGAGATCTCACCGCGATTCGCTTCGGCATGCCGGCAGTCGCCGCCACCAACGCCAATCTGCTGGCCCGCGCCCTGCCGAACTACCAGGCCACCCTCGGCACCCTGCTCACCCGTCTCCTGGAGCCGGAGGCCTTCGGACTGCGATTTGAACCTGTCCGGGACCAGGCGCTGGCGGCGAGCAGCCAATCCCAGGATTTCGGTCAGCTGTTCCTCGGCTTCAGCTTCTTCCTCATCCTCGCCGCCCTGCTGCTCCTGGCGGTCCTCTTCCAATTCAGCATCGATCAGCGGGCCTCGGAGTTGGGGACCCTGCTGGCGCTCGGTTTTACGCCGGGGAAGGCGGGACGACTCCTGTTGCTCGAGGCGGGCCTGGTGGCCCTCGGCGGGTGTGCGTTGGGTGCTTGGGCCGGCCGTTGGTACGCGCAAGCCATGTTGCACGGTCTCTCGACGATCTGGAGCGCCGCCGTGGGTGGCACCGCCATCCGGTTCCACGATCATCCGGCCACGCTCGTCACGGGCGCCCTGGCGGCGACGTTTGCCGCCGGCCTGACCATGGCTCTGGCGTTGCGGCGCCACCTGAAATCGCCCGCGCGCCAGTTGATGTCCGAAGGCGGCAGCGAATGGGCCGAAGCCGCGCAGTTCAACGCAGGTCGTCGCGCCTGGAGCGGCTGGGTGGCTCTCGGAACGCTGGCAGCCGCGGCCGGGCTCCTCGGCACCGGTCTCAGCCAGGGACGGTCCGCTTCGGCCGGCATCTTCTTCGGGGCAGGTGCACTGTTGCTGGTGGCGGGAATGGCGGCTGGTTCGGCGATGTTGACACGTCTGGACCGGATGGAAACCGAAACCCAACTCACCTTGCGCGGTCTCGGCATCCGCAGCGTGACCCGTCGCCGACGCCGCAGCCTCGCCGTCATGGGTCTGCTGGCGTGTGGCAGTTTCCTGGTGGCTTCCATCGGCGTGTTTCGCCTGGACGCCGGACGCGCCGCCACCGAACGCCACTCCGGCACCGGCGGGTTCGCGCTCTACGGCGAGTCGACCCAACCGGTGACCCAGGACCTCAACGCCCCCGCAGGGGCTGACACCTTCGGCCTCGACACCAACGTCCTGGCCCGAGTCGAGGTGGTGCCGTTCCGCGTCCGGGACGGCGATGACGCGAGTTGCCTCAACCTGAACCGCGCCCAGAAGCCGAGGTTGCTGGGCGTGAAGCCTGAACAGCTCGCCGACCGCGACGCCTTTCGCTTCGCCTCCCTGGCCAGGGGTGCAGACCGCGACCGCCCCTGGCTCAATCTCAAACGGGAAGCATGGCAGGCCCGCGGTGAGACCGTTCTGGCCGACGACGAGGTCCCCGTGATCGGCGACCAGGCTTCCATCCAGTGGGCCCTGGGATCCAAAGTCGGCGGGACGCTCGAGTACACGGACGAGCGCGGTCGCGCCTTCACCCTGCGCATTGTGGGGGCCGTCGCCAACTCGATCCTCCAAGGCAACCTCGTCATTGACGAAGCCGAATTCGTGCGCCGGTTTCCCTCGACCACAGGCTACCGCGTCTTCCTGGTCGACGCGTCCCCGGCGGACCAGCAGGCGGTGTCCGCCGAACTGTCACGTGGTCTGCGTGACCTCGGCCTGGAACTCACGCCCACCACGTCCCGGCTCGCCGCATTCAACGCGGTGCAGAACACCTATCTCGGCACGTTCCAGGTGCTCGGCGGGCTCGGGCTGCTGCTGGGCAGTGCCGGCCTGGGGGTGGTGGTGTTGCGCAATGTCCTCGAACGCCGCGGCGAACTCGCGTTGCTCCTGGCCGTGGGCTTCCGCCGCCGCGCGCTCCGGCAACTGGTCTTGAGCGAACACACGGCCCTGTTGCTCGCCGGCCTCGGAATCGGAGTGCTGGCCGCGGCGGTGGCCGTGTTACCCAGTGTCCTCCTCGGCGCCGCCGAAATCCCGGTCGGGTCGCTCGGGCTCACGCTGGTCGCCATCCTTGCGAATGGCGCCTTGTGGACCTGGCTCGCGAGCGAGACGGCGTTACGGGGCCGGTTGCTCCCCGCCTTGCGCAACTCCTGATCCGGATTGGAGCCGTCCTGCCGCGATGTGTCCTGCCGCGATTCGCCCTACTCCAATCCCAGGACGCGCCGGCCCTCGGCACTGATCCTGGACGGCTGCCACGGGGGATCCCAGACCAGTTCCACGGCCGCCTCCCGCACGCCGGACACCTGCTTCAGCTTCTCCTCGGCGTCCCGGGCAATCATCGGTCCCATGCCGCACCCGGGAGCCGTAAGCGTCATCCGCGCCTGAACCCGCACGTTTCCCTCGGGCAAGGGATGCACCTCGAGGCCGTACACCAGCCCCAGGTCCACGATGTTCACCGGGATCTCCGGGTCATAGCAGTTCTTCAAAGCGGCCCAGAGTTTTTCCTCGGTGACGGGACCTTCCTCGGCCGCCGCCACCTCCTGAGTCAACGCGATCCCCAGCGCATCCGCATTGGCGCGGGAGATTCTGAATAACGCGCCCATGGCAAACACGGTGAACTCGCCCCCCAACTGCTGGGTAATCTCGACCGCCGTGCCGGCCGGCAGCACGACGGTGTTGCCCGCCGGGATCTGCACCGCTTCGCAATCGCGTCCCAAGTCCACCGTCGGTGTGTCGTTCATGCTCGAAGCCTAGCGTGCGCGATCGCCCGCGCAAAAGACCGTCTGCCTGCGGTCCCCCTTTTTCGAATGGCAGGGCGGGCACTCCGGGCACGCCGGGTTCCAACGCGAAGGACGGTGCGACTTACCTCCACGGTGGGGCGAGGCTGCTCCCGCCGAGCCGCCGGCATCGTCCGGACCGCGGCCGGTCTCCGGCCGCAGCACGACGTGGTAAGGAAGGTGGAACGGGATGTCCCGCCTCCTTACGTCGGCGCCTCCGAGGTGATCTCGGCAGGGTGAAGCTGGGCTGAGCCGCTCCGCGCTCATTGCGCTTGCCAACCGGTGAAGGCCAAACCAGCGTGCGGTTCAGCATGAAAACCTCGCCTGTCTCCAGGCTGCCCGCCCTGGTGTTGGGCAGCGTCTCGCTGGCGTTTGCGGGTTCGCCCCCCGACGTGATCCATGCGCCCTACCTGCTGGACCAAGGGTTGATCTCCCGCTCCATCTCCTTCGAGAACCCCCCATGAACCGAAGACGCTTCCTTACCACGACGACTTCCGCCTCCGCGTTACTGGCGGGAACCCAGGCTCTGCTTTCGGCCGAATCACGCCCACGCATTCCCATCGGGTTCCTCGGCGCCTCTTACTCGCATGGACCGGACAAGCTCCGGATCGCCATGACCTCACCGGACTGGGAATTCGTCGGCGCATGCGACGCTTCGCCCGCCGGCCGCGCCAACTGCGATCGGCTGGGCGCCAGGTTGATTTCGCGCGACGAGTTGTTCGACCGGGCGCGCGTCGTGGCCGTCGAGTCGGAGATCCGGGATCATGCCGCCGACGGGTTGCTCGCCCTGAAGGCGGGCAAGCATGTGCATCTCGAAAAGCCGCCGGCGACCACGCGGGCTGACATACGCGCCAACGTGGGCCTCGCCCGCGAAAAGGGGCTGTTGCTGCAAACCGGCTTCATGTGGCGTTGTCACCCAGGATTCCGCGCGATCTTCGAAGCGGTTCGGGAAGGCTGGTTGGGCGAGGTCTACCTGGTCCGCGGACACATCAGCAATCATCTGGCGGCTCCGCGTCGGGTCGAATGGGCGGAGTTCGCGGGCGGGTCGATGTTCGACCTCGGTTCGCACCTGGTGGATGCGACCGTCCGGTTGCTGGGAAGGCCCAAGGCCTTGAAGACCGCGCTGGGCCATCACGGCCGGTTTGAGGATTCACTCCGGGACAACAACGTGGCGGTGCTGGAGTACGACCACGCCATGGGGATCGTGGTGAACACCGCGCTGCAGGCTGCAACGACGCCGCCGCGGAGCTTCGAGGTCCTGGGAACCAAAGGCACCGCGGTCCTGCAGCCCATTGAGCCGCCAACCCTGTTCCTGGACCTCACCACGGCGGCCGGGCCGTATCGTCAGGGCCGGCACCCGGTGGAACTTCCTTCTTACGAACGTTACGTCGGCGATTTCGCCGAACTCGCCTCCGCAGTCCGCGGCGAACGTCCCTTGACGGCGTCGCTCGACGAGGAGCTCGCCGTGGCGGAGACGCTGCTGGAGGTGAGTGGGATGGCGTAGATGGCGGCGGCAACGCGGTCGGGGGAAGGCGGCGCCGGGCCGAGTTGCCCACGCATCCTGAACCGCAGGCCCTCGTAAGAGACAGATCGGGTTCAAGCGCCGTGGCCGCCAACGGTTGGAGGTCTGGTGATTTCCATCTCCCGACCGCCGCCCGTTCAGGCGCGCACTCCGTGGACCCCGGGTCCGGCCTGCCCATGAACCTGCCCCGGAGCGCGGACTTCAGTCCGCAGGAAGCCGCGCCGGGTTGGGGACGTCCCTGCGGGCTGAAGCCCGCGCTCCTCACGGGTTCATGGCCATCGCGCATGGCCTCGGGGCCAACGGGACTTCCCATGAACCTGCCCCGAAAAGCGGGGATGAATCCCCGCACTCCAGGC
>CAZHUS010000173.1:0-11725 GCA_964535555.1 uncultured Verrucomicrobiota bacterium | reverse complement strand
GCGCCTGGAGTGCGGGGATTCATCCCCGCTTTTCGGGGCAGGTTCATGGAGAGAGCGACCCGTTCCTCTTGGACCTGCTCAACGGCCATGAACCTGCCTCCCAAGGTAGGGCGCGCAGTCTCCGGCGCGGCGGGCAACGGAGTACCCGCCCTACCTGGCCGGATTCATGGCGCCGCGGTCCGTGCCGCTGGGGGACGCCTTGCCGCGTGAAAAACCCTCCAAAAACCGCTTGCCTGACCCGCGAACACGCGTAGGCTGCCCCCCGCCTGAGCGCCACGAGTGTGGATGGCTCATCAAGGCTGAGAAACGAGAAGTCAACACAGAACCTAACCTCAACCTCCGTTGCCACCGCAACGCCCGGTTCGTTAGGCAATGGAGCCTTCGCCGAGGCCTTCGCCCCGACCTAGTCTCCTGCAGGATCCGTACACCCACAGTATGCTCACCATGGAAGAAGCCCTGAAGCAGAGCGGCCAGCGCTTTGTCACGGGCGAAATCGTCAAAGGCACCGTCATTGAAGTCCGTCCCCGTGAAGTCCTCGTGGACATCGGCTACAAGAGCGAAGGCGTCATCTCGCGCGGCCAGTTCGAGGACCTTCCCGAACTGAAGAACGGCGACATTGTGGACGTCATGATCGAGCGGCTCGAGGACCGCGAGGGCATGGTCGTCCTGTCCCGCGAGAAGGCGGAATTCAAGAAGAACTGGGAGCGCATCCTCAGCATCTGCAACGAGGGCGGCACCATCGAGGGCAAGGTCAAGGCGATGGTCAAGGGCGGGCTCCTGGTCAACATCGGCGTCGAGGCCTTCCTCCCGGCCTCCCAGGTCGATGTGGCCCCCCCGCGCAACCTCCAGGCGTTCGTGGGGAACAGCTACCGCTTCAAGGTCGTCA
The DNA here is from genome assembly GCA_964535555.1 of uncultured Verrucomicrobiota bacterium. Lineage (GTDB taxonomy): Bacteria > Verrucomicrobiota > Verrucomicrobiia > Limisphaerales > J093 > DSVZ01. Next base: position 10,839 of record CAZHUS010000173.1, on the reverse strand, counting down.
AGCTGAACCAGGAGCGCCAGAACATCGTCCTGTCCCGCCGCGAGCTCATCGAACAGGAGCGCCAGGAGCGCCGTAACAAGCTGCTCAGCGACCTCGTGCCCGGCGACGTCATCAAGGGCACCGTCAAGAACATCACCGATTTCGGCGCGTTCATCGACCTGAACGGACTCGATGGCCTGCTCCACATCACCGACATGAGCTGGGGCCGCCTCAATCACCCCAGCGAAGTGCTCAAGGTCGGCCAGGAACTCGACGTGGTGGTCCTCGACGTCAATCGCGAGAAGGAACGCGTCAGCCTCGGCCTCAAGCAGAAGAGCGCCAATCCGTGGGACAGCATCGAGGAGAAGTACCCGATCAGCACCAAGGTCAAGGGCAAGGTCGTCAACCTCGTCCCCTACGGCGCCTTCGTCGAACTGGAACCCGGGGTCGAAGGCCTCGTGCACGTCACCGAGCTGTCCTGGACCAAGCGCATCGCCAAGGCCAGCGATGTCCTCAAGCCCGGCCAGGAAGTCGAGGCCATCGTGCTGGGAATCAACCGCGACGAGCAGAAGATCTCCCTCGGCATGCGCCAGCTCGAAACCAACCCGTGGGAACAGGCCCGGGTCAAGTACCCGGCCGGAACCCGCGTCAAGGGCAAGGTCCGCAACCTCACCAGCTACGGCGCCTTCATCGAACTCGAAGACGGCCTCGACGGCATGGTCCACGTCTCGGATCTCTCCTGGACCCGCAAGATCAATCACCCGTCCGAGGTGCTCAAGAAGGGTGACGAGGTCGAAGCCATGGTGCAGGAGGTCGACACCGCCAACCAGCGCATCTCCCTCAGCGTCCGCCACCTCTCGGAGGATCCGTGGGAACACATCGATCGTTACTACAAGGTCGGTGACCTGGTCACCGGCAAAGTCACCAAGCTCGCGAGCTTCGGCGCCTTCATCGGTCTCCAGAACGAGATCGACGGCCTGGTTCACATCTCCCAGGTCAGCGAGGAACGCGTCGACAAGATCAAGAGCGTGCTCACCGTGGGCCAGGAAGTGACCGCGCGCGTCATCAAGATCGATCGCGGCGAACGCCGGATCGGTCTCTCGATCAAGGCCGCGAACTACTCCCACGAGCAGCTCAAGGCCGAACAGGCCCTGCTGGACCAGCTCAAGCCCGGCGAAGACCTCGTCGCCCTCCAGCACGCCTTCGACGCCGCCGAGGAGTTCAAAGCCTCGGAAGACACGCCTCCCCGCTGAGCGGCAGGCTCCACTTAAATCGATTGCGATCGCACGACGGGCGGACCTCGAGTCCGCCCGTTCCTTTTCACCCCCGGAAGGTCGCCGCCGCACCCGGGCCCCTCCCGTCCCCGTTTGGCAGCTCGCTCCCTCCGCTTGACAGCCGCCCGCCCAGACTGCAAGCGTCTCCCGCTTCCTCCCCTCGGGAGTCGCGGCCGCGACAGAGGGGAGGATTCGGCCCTTTTTGTGAAGGGCTGGCAGCGGCGGGTTTTGGGCGTGCATGTTCCGTGTGTCTTCCCACAACCCGCCGCTTTGCTTTTCCATTGCCCGCGGCAGGTAGGGCAGACATTCCTGTCTGCCGGTTGGGGCGACTTCCCAGTCGCCCGCCGCGTTGCCGGACTGGAAAGCCCGGCGTACCGGCACCTGGAGGCCGGGTCCGCTGACCCGGCGGAACCGGTTTGTCGCCCCGGCGCATGGCCATCGGGGCAGGAGAACTTCCCTGTAGGCAACCGCGCCGGTCGTGTCGTAACCTGTTCCAGGCCATTCAAACTCAAGATTGTATGAGTGTTCGCGTCCGTTTTGCCCCCAGCCCAACCGGCTTCCTCCACATCGGCGGCGCCCGAACCGCGCTCTTTAACTGGCTCTACGCGCGGCATGTCGGCGGAAAGTTCATCCTCCGCATCGAGGACACCGATGCCGCCCGGAACTCCCAGGAGGCCGTCGACGTCATCCTGAACGGGCTCCGCTGGCTCGGCCTCGATTGGGATGAAGGTCCGCTCACCAGCGACGCGACGGCACCCGGACATGGCGACCGGGGCCCGTATTACCAGTCGCAACGCCGCGACCATTACCGGCAGCGCGTCGAAGCCCTCCTCGCCCACGGGCTGGCCTACCCGCAGGACGGCGCCATCAAGTTCCGCATGACTCGCGAGCCGGTGATCATCGACGATCTGATCGTCGGACGGGTCCGCCGTGAGCTTACCGACCGCGAAGCGGAGGATCCCGATTTCGTCATCGTCCGTTCCGACGGGCAACCCGTCTTCCACCTCACCAACGTGGTTGATGACCTCGAGATGGGCATCACGCATGTGATCCGCGGCGAGGATCACCTCAGCAACACGGCGAAGCACATCGAGCTGTTCCGCGCCTTCGGCGTGCATCCGCCGAAGTACGCGCACATTCCCCTCATCCTCAATCCGGACGGCACCAAGATGAGCAAGCGTGACCAGGGCGCGTCCCTGACCACGTACATGGAAGAGGGATTTGTCCCCGAAGGTGTCCTCAACTACCTGGTGTTGCTGGGCTGGTCGCCCAAGGAGAACCGCGAGGTCCTCTCCCTGAAGGAACTGGTGGATCGCTTCGACCTGCCCCAGATCCTCCGGCATAACGCGCGCTTCGACATGGCCAAACTCGAGTGGATGAACGCCGAGTATATGCGCGCCCTGCCGGACGACCGCTTCTACGAGCTATGCGTGCACACCCTGGGAAAGGCCGGGGTGAACACCAACCCGTTCGAACTCGCCTACGTCAAGGCCGCCCTGGACACGTGCAAAGGCAAGCTCCGCACCTTTCGGGACCTGCCTGCCTATGCCGGCTTCTATTTCTCGGACGCGACCGATTATGACCCCGCGGCGGTCCAGAAGGACTTCACCCCGGAAGGACTGGCCCGGCTCGCAAGGCTGCGCGAGGCCTTTGCCACGGTCGAACCTTTCAACTCCGCGTTTCTCGAGGCGTCCCTCAAGACCACCGCGTCCCAGGCGGGCGTCAAGGCCGGCGCCCTTGTACACCCGGCCCGCCTTGCCTGCACCGGCCGGACCGCCGGACCGAGTCTCTACCACCTTCTCGAGGTCCTGGGGCGCGAGCGGGTCTTGTCCCGCATGGACGCTGCCCTCAAGCGTTTCGCCTGAGGCTCTGCCCGGTGCCCCCGGCCGAAAGCCCCGAAGCACTTCCGCATGCCACGCGAAACGTCGGCCTCCAAAGCCCAGCGGGTGGACGCGATCCTCGCGGCCTTGGATCGCACCTACCCCGACGCGCACTGCGAACTGCACCATTCCAACCCGCTCGAACTCCTGGTCGCCACCATCCTCTCGGCGCAGTGCACCGACAAGCGCGTGAACATGGTGACGCCCGGGCTGTTCCGGGATTATCCCTCGGCAGCCAGTTACGCCCAAGCCCCGACCGCCCAACTCGAAGCGGCCATCCAGTCCACCGGCTTCTTCCGCAACAAGGCCCGCAGCCTCCAGGCCTGCTGCCGCAAGCTGGTGCAGGACCACGACGGCAAAGTCCCCGCCACCATGGCCGAACTGACGCGCCTCGACGGCGTGGGCCGCAAGACCGCGAACGTCGTGCTCGGAAACGCGTTCGGACTGAACGAAGGCGTCGTCGTCGACACCCATGTGGCCCGGCTCAGCCAGCGGCTGGGACTTACGCGGGAAACCGACCCCGAGAAGATCGAGACCGACCTGGTGCGGCTCGTGCCGCGTCATCTCTGGTGCCGCTTCAGCCATTGGTTGATCTGGCACGGGCGACGCCGTTGCCTGGCGCGCAAACCCGACTGCCCCGGCTGCGAAATCGCCGCCTTGTGTCCTCGCGTCGGCGTGGCGAATTCCCGTGGCGGCGGCCGCACCGGCCTGGCGGTGCCTGCCACATGACCTCGGAAATCGCGGCAGGTTCGCCGTCGGTTGGCGATTCGGCGGATCGGCTCCCCGAGTGCCCCGAAGCCGCGCAGACCTGGTACCTGCTCGCATCGGGGCCGGGGACGCCCGCGGCAAACATGGCATGCGACGAAGCCCTGCTCGACGCCGCGCCACGATTGGGCGCGCCGGTCTTGCGGTTCTACTCGTGGACAGTCCCGGCCGCCACGTTCGGCTATTCTCAGCGCTACGTCGAGGTGCAGGCGCTCACCGCCCTGCGCCCGCTCGTACGCCGGCCCACCGGCGGCGGCGTCGTTCCCCACGACCGGGACTGGACTTACACCCTTGTCTTCCCGCCCGAGCATCCCTGGTACCGGTCACGCGCACGCGACAGCTATCAACGGCTCCATGCCTGGATCCAAGCCGCCCTTGCGAAGACAGGCTTGTCGACCGAACTCGCCCGCACTCCGGCAACGGGCGCGCCAACCCATTGCTTCACGCGGGCGGAGCAGTTCGATGTCCTCTGTGGGAGTGCCAAGGTCGCGGGCGCCGCCCAGCGCCGTACCCGGACGGGCCTGCTGATCCAGGGCTCAGTTCAACCACCTCCCGAGGCGGAACGAAGCACTTGGGAAAAGGCATTCCTGGATCTTGCCCGGGCGAACTGGGGTGTGCTGTGGAAACCAATGGTCGAGGACGACGCCCTCGCGGATGCCGCCCGCACCCTGGTCCGGACGCGCTACGGTTTGGAGTCGTACAACCAAAGGCGCTGACCCTGCTGCGCCACCCCGACAGGGAACGCTCTTTCCATGAACCGCAGTCAGGTAGGGCGGGCACTCCGCTGCCCGCCGGTCGGGCGATGCTGCGCGGAGCCGCTCGACGTCGCGCAGCCGAACGGGGTTATCAATACGATGAACCGACCCCTGCCCCGGGCTAGGGCCGATAGTCCGCCGCGTTCAACAGCCCCAGCACCTTTTGAATCGCCATCAGGTTGTGCTGCACGTTGTCCACCCGGATCGCGTTGTCGTAAACCGTCGTCCGCACACCGCCCCGAACGCGGTCCCGCTTGCTGATGTAGAACATGTCGACCTCATCCATGAACGTGAGTTGGAGCACGCTCCGCAAGCCCCGGACCAACGCCCGTCGATACGCCTCCTGACGCGCTGCGTCGCCACGATCGCGCGCCAGCTTCCACGCCTCCGCCAGACCTTCCAGGTAGACTCCCGTCGACGACACGTGCGGGGGCCCGAACGGCCGGTCCGGAGCGTAGAAACGCCCCATGGTGTCCGGAAAGTCCCGTTGCGACTCCCATTGCTGGACGCCAAGCAGCCAATCGTTCATTTCAAAGACCCAGTCCCGGATCTCTTCCGAACGGGTGACCTGCCATACCTTGACGTAGGCCTGGGTGTGCCACGGAACGAAAGCGGGGTTCCGGTTTTCACGATGCCACGCCCGGTAATACCTCAGGCTCGTCATGATCCGGTCCAGCAACCCCGCGTCCCTCGATTCCGCGTACTGCGTCGCCCACAACAACAGCGCCTCCCCCGGATAGAAATTCACGTTGTCCGTGCGATGGGTGGGCTGCCAAAAGGTCCGGAACTCGCCGTTCGGCAACCAGAGCGCCTCGACCGTCCGGCGCAACGCCCCTTCCTCGCGCGTGAACCGCTCCCGATGGGGATGCTCGGTTAACGCGAGGCATGCCAGCGCCACCGCACCTAGTTTGACCGCCCCGCCCTCCTCGACGATCAGGCCGTGGCCGGTTTCGTCCTCCCGATAGCTGCGGCGCAGGTTGAAGCGGATGTTCTGTTCGGCCCGCTCGATCAACGCCGGCTCACCGTGCGACTTGGCTTCGCGGATCAGGACCACGGTGGCCATCCACTGGCGGATCTCGTTGTTCGCCGACGATTCCTCGCCACGGCTCGGCCAATAGAGGTACGGCAGGCGGCCATCGGGCTCGAGGTTTGTCCATAACCACCCGCTCAAAGCCGTGCTGAGTTCCTCGACCTTGAACCGCGTCACGGCCTCGACGGGCACCAGCTCGTTGCCCCGGTACATGACCGTGACACGCGGGTTGTCGCCTTGAATCTCGACCAACAGCTGTTCCGCCTCGAAGCGTTGGATCCGGGCGCCAGGCGTTCCGACGTCGCTCCGCGCAACGGGGACCCGCTCCGCGAGGCGGTCCAAGGCCCGCGTGAAGCTGAGGTTCATCGCGATCATCTCGGTCGGCGCCAGGCGATACACCTCGTCCGGCGTGGCCAATTCGATTCCGCGCAGACCCCGGTACACGTTCGACAGTTCCCCATCGCCCTCCGAGGCGGGGGCGAAGCCATAGGCCAGATCGATCTCCAGTGTATCCACCCTCCCCAGCTTCTCCGGGGTCAACTGACGCCGTACACCCGCGAGGGCATTCGATAAGGCCTCCGTCCCGGAATCCCCTTCAGCCCAAGCGGAGGCCAGCCTTGTCCCCTGCCCTCGCCCGGCCACGAACACCACCGCGGGCGGGGTGGCGAATGACTCCGGAAGGCGCTCCGCCGCAGGACGACCTTCGCGGAACAGGATGCCGGCGATCCTCCCCACCTGCGCCGCCTCGGCTACCGCGAGAGGCGTGAGACGTTGTTTTGCCGCAGCCTTCACTCCCTCGACGTCGGTGGCCCCCACCGTGGCGAACGCAGACCCGAGAACCGCCAGCCACGCCAACCCGTGGCGCATGACGGGTACGACCGGACGCCGCGCCTTCCGGCCCGCCGCAACCCACCATTCATCGGACTGGATCACGGAACCAGCGTTCCTCACCCCCGGGGGAAAGGAAAGGCTAAGCTGAACCCCGCCGTCTCGCGCTTGCATGTCCAGCGAGGTGCAGGCACATACTCCGTTGTACCCGATGGGACGCTCCACGATCATGCACAGACTTCCGCTCGCTGCAGCCACGTTGGCGTTGCTGCTGCTGCCCGCCTGCTCCCGCGAACAGCCGGTGAGCACGTCGCGGGTCGAGGCGGCCTTCGAGGTCGTTGCGGACACCAACCGCGTCCGGCTCGACCGGTTGTTCGCCAAAGTCCGCGACCGGCAGTACGCCCAGGCGCTCTCCGAGTTCCGTGAACTGCGCCGCGTCTACAAACTGACGCCGAGCCAGGAGATCGCCGTTCAGGACATGATCACCAAGCTCGAAGAACGCACGGGAGCATCCGCGTCCCACCAGCCCTCCCGGTAGGACCGCTGCGTGGTGAGGCGAGGATGTGCCGAGCCGCTCCATGGTAAGCCGCGCAGTTCGTTGCGCGCCGGAGGCGGCGGGCAGCGGAGTGCCCGCCCTGCCTACCGGACTGCAGTGCGCGGTGGAGCGAGGCGACGCGGTCCCGAGCCGCGCTCAACCCAGCATTGCACCCGAGCCGCGACCCGCACAATCTCCTCCCGTGCAAGACCTCATCGCCAAAGCCCATACTCTGCTCGAGGCGCTGCCGTACATCCAACGCTTCAGCGGCACGACCGTCGTCGTAAAATACGGCGGGAGCTTCATGGACTCGACCGACCCTGGCATTCGCACCGGCGTGGCCCGTGACATCGTCTTCCTGGAAGCCGTCGAGATCGACCCGGTGGTGGTGCACGGAGGCGGCAAGGCCATCACCCGTGCCATGGAAAAGGCCGGACTTAAGGCGCAGTTCGTCCAGGGCCAGCGCATCACCGACGAGGCCACGGTCAACATCGTTCACCAGGTCCTCTCGTACGAAATCAACCCCGAGGTGGTAGCCACCATCAACAAACTCGGCGGACGCGCCCGCGGTTTTGCGGGCACGGACGTCTTCCGCTGCCGCCGGCTCGCTGCCAAGGACGAGCAGGGCGCGGAGCTTGACCTCGGTTTCGTGGGCGAAGTGGTGGAAGTCAACACGACACCCTTGGAGAAGTGCCTGGCCGAGGGGGTCACCCCGGTGATCAGCCCGACGGCTCGTGGCTACGACGGACGGATCTACAACTGCAACGCCGACGTCGCGGCGGCCATGGCTGCCATCTCCCTCAAGGCGCGTCGCCTCGTCTTCATGAGTGATGTGCCCGGACTGCTGCGCAACCCGAAAGACGAGACCTCCGTCATTCCCCAGGTCCACACCACCGAGGTCGATCAACTCCGGCGAAGCGGCATCGTCGACAAAGGGATGATCCCCAAGGTCGAAAGCGCCGTCACCGCCATCCGCGCCGGGGTGGACAAGGTAAGCTTCGTCGACGGCCGGGTGCCCCATGCCGTCATGCTCGAGATCTTCACCGACGCCGGAGTCGGAACCGAAATCGTGCTTTGAACAGGAAGCTCCCCATGAACCGCCCCAGGAGCGCGGACTTCAGTCCGCAGCAAGCCACGCTGGCACAGGGACGTTCCTGCGGGCTAAAGCCCGCGCTCCTCAGCGGTCGGACTTCAGGCAACAGGTCGCTTCCCCATGGACACCTCGCATGCAGGGCTGGCGTTCCTGTCTGCCGGTTGGGGCGACTTCCCAATCGCCCCTCGCGTCGCCGGACCGGACAGTCCGGCCCACCGGCAGGCTCGACAGCCTGCCCTACCCCTTTCCGCGCCAAGCTGTCCTGCCTCGATTGCTCCATGATCACCCCCATCCTCGTACCGGTCCTCACACTCGCGCTCCTCGCCTCGGGATTCACCGCCTTCACCCTGGAGGCCGCCGATGCCTCGCCCGCGACGCCTCCGAAGCGCCTGAAACGTTCCGAGGCCTTCCTCGGGATTCACTTCGACTTCCACGCCGGACCCGATTGCACCGAGGTCGGAAAGAACACGACCCGCGGCATGATCGAGCGGATCGTCGACCAGGTACATCCCGACTTCATCCAGATCGACTGCAAAGGCCACCCGGGCTTCTCGAGTTATCCCACCAAGGTGGGAAATCCCGCGCCCGGCTTCGTCGGGGATCCCCTCCGCCTCTGGCGCGATGTGACCGCCGAACGCGGCGTTTCCCTCTACATGCATTACTCGGGCGTGTGGGACGGGGAAGCCGTGCGTTTGCACCCGGAATGGGCCGTGGTGAACGCCGACGGCAAGACGAATGACCGCATGACCTCCGTCTTCGGCCCGTATGTCGATCGTCTGCTGCTGCCACAGCTCCGGGAACTGGCGGGCGACTACCGGGTCGATGGCATGTGGGTCGACGGCGAGTGCTGGGCGACGGTGCCGGACTACGGCGACGCCGCGACACGCGCGTTCCGGGCAGCAACGGGCCTCCAGGAAATCCCGCGCCAGAACACCGACCCGCACTGGTTCGAGTGGCAGGAGTTTCATCGCGAGGCCTACCGGAAATACCTCCGGCATTACGTGGACGAGATGAAGCGCACCCATCCCGACTTCGAAGTGGCGAGCAACTGGGCCTTCAGCGATCTCATGCCCGAGCCCGTGAGCGCCGACGTGGCGTTCCTCTCGGGCGATTTCTCGCCGCAGAACGCCATCAACTCGGCGCGCTTCTCGGCCCGTTGCCTGCAAAATCAGGGCGAGCCCTGGGACCTGATGTCCTGGTCGTTCAGCGCGCCTCAGGGGCATCCGGTGCGGCCGCTCAAATCGGTCCGCCAGCTCCAGCAGGAGGCGGCCGTCGTCCTCGCTCAAGGCGGCGGATACCAGGCCTATTTCCGTCAGAAGCGCGATGGCTCGATCTATGACTGGCAGATGCAGCTGATGGCCGAAGTCGCGCAGTTCTGTCGGGACCGCCAGGCCGTGTGCCACCGGGCGGAAGCGGTTCCCCAGGTGGCGCTGCTCTATTCACGTGCGGCCCATTACCGGCAGGCGCCTGCGCTCTTCGGCTCCTGGGGAACCCATGGAGTCGACGCGCTGCGCGGTGCGCTGCAGGCGTTGCTGGACGCCCAAAACTCCGTCCAGGTCGTCAGCGAACACCACCTCACCGGCCGGATGGCTCAATGGCCGCTGATCGTCATCCCCGAGTGGGACTACCTTGATCCCGCCTTTGCGCAGGAGTTGCTCGCGTATGTGCGGAACGGCGGCCGGCTGCTCCTCATCAGTCACCGCGCGGCCCGGCTCTTCAGCGAGTTCCTGGATGTGAAACCCAAAGGCGATCCTCTAACCGGCGGCCGCTACCTGGCTCACGGCGACTGGCTCGCCGGTCTCAAAACGACCCTGCAACCGGTCGAACCGGGCGCCACCGCGCGCGCCGTGGGAAGACTCCACCTCGATGACGATCCCCGCTCGCCTGCGGACTGCGCCGCCACCATCACGAGCGCCGGCCAAGGGAAGATCGGCGCGTTGTGGTTCGACTTCGGCGATGCGTACCTCAACCGGCGCGTGCCGCTGGCCCGGGACTTCCTGCAGGCGATCGTGCGCGATCTGTTTCCCGAGCCGCTCGTCGAGCTGCAGGGATCGCATGCCGTGGACGTCTCTGTCGCGCGCCAACAGGAGCGGTTGCTGGTCCATTTCGTGAACACCGCCGGCCCGCACGAAGATGCCAGGCAGTACGTGTTCGACGACTTCCCGGCGGCCGGTCCGTTGCAGGTCTCGATCCGGCAGCCGGCGAAACCGAGGTCCATCGTGCTCGAGCCCGGCGGGCGCATCCAGCGCTTCGGCTACCGGGACGGCAAGGCCCTGCTGACGCTGCCGCCCGTGGACATACACGACGTCCTGGTCATCACGCCCGGAACGGCTTCGCCGTAGGGCGCCCTTTGCAGGCTGCCGATTATCCGGGCTTTTCGAGCCCGGCGGACGCGTCCGGCGCCGCGACGATGGGGATGGGAAGGTGCGGCTGGCGCTCCGGCTCCGAGGTCGCAGCGCCATCCAACCCTGCCCGGGTCAGAGTCGCGAGGGACGCGTGGAGGGTTCGCCCATGCTGCGGCCGGGGACCCGCCGCGGTCCGACGAAATGCCCCTCAAAGAGAGACATGTCGTGGTGCGAGCAAAACCGGACACTTTGTAGTTAGCAAAACCGGACACTTTGTAGTTAGCAAAACCGGACGTGCGGGCAAAAGCGGACGTGCGGGCAAAAGCGGGCTTTTGCCGCCACCCCCTTGGGGGCC
>CAZHUS010000172.1:0-12042 GCA_964535555.1 uncultured Verrucomicrobiota bacterium | reverse complement strand
AGCACGGACGATCTTGCCACCCGCTCCACGGATTAGCGCCTCACGCCACACCGGCACGAGTTCGGGCCGGATGCGGGCGTCGAGCGTGGCGAAGGCGGCACCGTGATGGACGGCCAGAGCCAGCAGATACAGGTCAGTCAACGCGCGTGGCCCGACCCCCTCCAACGAAGGCACGACCGCAAGATCAAGCAGGGAGACCTCATCCGGCAGAAAGCGATGGCCAGGGATGGCGGCGATCAGTTCACGCAAGGCGGCGGCGGCGCGTTGCGGTGTGCCCGGCCAACCGGGATAGGAAGGGTGTCCAAGGATGCGCACAACACCATTCTCCGTCAGCGGACACGTCGCCCACCCGTCGGCTGCGTGCTGCTGCCACCAACCCGCCACCCGATCGTGGTGTTCGTGGTCTAAGTCCTGCCGGGCGACCAGTACATTGACGTCGAGGAGCCAGGCGGGCATCAGATCCCTTCCTCCTCCCGTAGTCTTTCAAGCAACTTATCCGTAACCGTGACGCCCCGGTGTTTAAGCACGGGAACACCGTACGGGTCAGTCATAAAGCACGGATCAGCCGGCGGTGTAAGCGGGATCGGCGAGCGCGAACCCGGAGGTGACTGCAACACAAGTTCAAGTCCCTCGACGACAAGTTTTTTCAAGGTTGTGCGACGTCGAGCAGCCGTGACTTTGGCCCGGTGTATCAGCGAGCCTGGAAGATCAATCGTCGTTTTCACTGAGCTGTAAATACAGTGATACTGCTATATTGTCAATTCGGGCTGAGTCGCGTCAAATGCTCAGACACTGTCGGGTGTCGCCAAATGAAACCCTTTGAAATGAGAATGTTACGCGGATTCAAGGCTCTCATTTGTTCCTTGCCTTGCCGTTTGCCGATAGGTTCCGCGCCGTAAAGCAAGACGAGTTCGCACAAGGCCCGGACATCCTCGATCTTCTCGATGAGTTCGGTTTCCTGGTCGGCTCGCCCGAGCCGTGCGGGAGTTTCTGGTTCGGAACCGGAGGCGTTTGCAGCGGAAGACTCAGCCGCAAGGAGGAACGGTGGCGGAAGGTTCGGTGCGCCACTGGCTCTGGCGCACCCACGTCCGGACCGGCGAGACCGAACTGCTGGCAGCAACGCGTGACGGCCGAATCTCAAGCACGACGCTGGCCCTAAAAATGAGCGTCGGCTCCAGCTATCGGCGCGGCAAGTTGGCTCAGTCTTGAAGCCGCCTTCATTCGCCACCTGTTCCATCACCCGCGCGGTGGCGGGAAAGGCTCGGCCTTCGTCGGCTGTGGTATAGCCAAAGCGCGCCCAAAGCTCGGCCCCGGCCCGCGCGAACACCTTCGCGCCATCGGATCAAGTCTGGCTCAGCAGTCTGGGGGCGATGCCGCCCGGGCCATCGCCGGGCTTGTCGCCGCGGCACCCGGCCGCCTGCACTGTCCGCACGGACACCGCCGCGCGGCTTGCCGATTCACGCGCCAGCCCGCAGCGAGGGTCCAACGAAAGACAAAACGACCAGAACGCACTTTCTACAGAACCATCTTGCGTAGCTTCGGCTACGGGCTGTCCCGAAAACCGCGAATTTTCCCAAGCCCGTTACGAAACCGACCGAGCACGCGCCCACCCGGGCGCGGCTTGGCGCGCTTTCGTAACAGGCGCTTCGCGGTGCCTCGGGACAGGGCGCGTTGAGTTCGCGCCCCTTCTGTTGTGGGAGGTCTCCGTGGCGGTGGCACGCCACGCGAACCGATGCCCACGGCAGACGATACCAGACTCTCCCTGACTTCCCGCGACGTGAATGCGGAGCGCGTCGCCCGCCTGCGCGAGCTGTTCCCCGACGCGTTCACCGAGGGCAGACTGGACCTCCACAAGCTCTCGCAGTTGCTGGGCGAGGCCGCGACGGACGCTCCCGAGCGTTACGGTCTCTCGTGGGCCGGCAAGTCCGACGCCATCCGGAACATCCAGACCCTGACCAGCGGCACCCTGCTGCCATGCCCGGAGGAATCCTGGCCGCCAAAGCCGTTTGCGGGTGGAACGGGCGACCCGCCCGTCCCGGTCGGCGACCCGCCGACCGGAATGGAGTCCGCGCCACGACAACACGGCGTGGCTGCTGCCAATTCCAGCGTCCCTGCCGTTCAGTCCGGCGGGTCGCCCGACGGCACAGGCCCGTGGCCTGTGCCACCCATTCCCACCTTCAACACCTCCGAGAACCTGATCCTCGAAGGGGACAACCTGGAGGTGCTCAAGCTCCTGCAAGGCGGCTGCCACGGCCGGGTGAAGATGATCTACATCGACCCGCCCTATAACACGGGGAACGAGTTCATCTACCCGGACAACTACACGGAGGGACTGGCGGACTACCTGCGCTTCTCCGGCCAGGTCAGCGGCGAGGGCATCCGGCTCACCACCAACGCGGAGACGGATGGCCGCTACCACAGCAAGTGGCTGGCGATGATGTATCCCCGGTTGTTCCTGGCGCGGAACCTCCTGCGCGAGGACGGCGTGATCTTCGTGAGCATTGACGACCACGAGGTCCACAACCTCCGCGCCGTGATGAACGAGATCTTTGGGGAGGAGAACCTCATCGCCCAACTGGTTTGGGAGAAAGGACGAAAAAACGACGCCAAACTCTTTTCGGTTGGCCACGAATACATGCTGGTCTATGGGCGCTCTGTGCTGTCGTTGCGGGAGCGCAAGACGGTCTGGCGTGAGGAGAAGCCTGGTGCGAGGGACATCTGGAACAAGTACCTCGAACTTCGGGAGCGGCATGGGGGCAATCACGGTGCAATCGAGAGAGACCTGGCTTCTTGGTATGCCTCCTTGCCGAAGAGTCATCCCGCCAAGAAGTGGAGTCGCTACAAGCGCGTGGATGCCAATGGCCCTTGGCGCGACCGAGACATCTCTTGGCCTGGCGGCGGAGGGCCGCGGTATGACGTGCTCCACCCGGAGACTGGCCTGCCGTGCGCAGTTCCTGAGCGTGGGTGGATCTACAGCCAGCCAGTGCACATGCAGCGCATGATCAAACTCGGACTTGTTGAGTTTCGTGAAGACCACACCAGTCCGCCATTTCGCAAGGCGCACATCCGTCCTCTCGCCGAAGAGCTCGAAGCTGAAGGTGACCTTGATGACGAGGAAGGTGATCAAGCAGACGAAGGCTTCGCGACGCAGGTCCGTGGCAGCTACTTCTACAAGCAGGCCCAAGTCTCGGTGAAATACTTGAGGAAGCTGCTCGGTGGGAAGATCTTTAACAACCCGAAGGATCACGAGGAGATTGCGAAGCTCATCAAGTATGTCATGGGCACCGAAACCTCCGGCATTGTCCTCGACTTCTTCGCGGGGAGCGGGACGACGGCGCAGGCGGTGCTGGAGTTGAACGCGGAGGACGGCGGCGACCGCCGCTTCATCCTCGTCCAATTGCCCGAGCCGACGGGTCGCCCGGACTTCCCCACCATCGCCGACATCACCAAGGAACGCGTCCGCCGCGTGATCCAGAAGCTGGAGGCTGGCCGCAAAGAGGCACAAGAGGCCCAAAAGAAGGAGGAGGCCGAATCGCTCTTCGCGCCATCTGCGCCTTCTCGCGGCCACGCGGACCTCGGTTTCAAGGTGTTCAAGCTCGCCGCGAGCAATTTCAAGGTATGGGACGCCGCCACGGCGCCCACGGACGCGGCCGGGTTGGCGGAGCAGTTGCAGATGATGGCGGACAACGTCTTTCCTGGCCGCCCGGACGCGGCGTTGCTCTACGAGCTCATCCTCAAGAGCAACCTGCCGCTGAGCAGCCGCGTCGTCGAGGTCGGCCTTGGCGAGCAGACGTTCTATGACGTGGCGGCCGGCACGCTGGCCATCTGCCTTGCGCGTCCGGTCACCCGGGAGACGCTGCGCGGTCTGATCGCGCGGAAGCCTAGGGGCGTGATCTGCCTGGACTTAGCCTTCGCGGGGAATGACCAGCTCAAGGCGAACATCGTGCTGGAGATGAAGGCGCACGACATCGAGTTCCACACGGCATGAAGATCCACTTCGACAGCCGCCAGGAGTTCCAACTGGACGCCATTCGCTCCGTGGTGGAGCTCTTCGCCGGTCAACCCTTGGCCCGTGCCTCGCTGCAATGGCAGACGGACGCGCTGGGCGGTGAGTTGCTGACGGAGATGGGCGTGGGCAACTCGTTGGTCCTGAGCGAGGACACCCTGCTCGGCAACGTCCGCCGCATCCAGGCGGAGAACGGGCTGGAACCCGTGTCGGAGCTGCAAGGCCGGCACTTCTCGGTGGAGATGGAGACCGGGACGGGGAAGACGTACGTCTATCTGCGCACGCTGTTCGAGCTGAACGCGCGTTACGGTTGGAAGAAGTTCATTATCGTGGTGCCGAGCGTGGCCATCCGTGAGGGCGTGCTGAACGCCATCGAGTTGACGCGGGAGCATTTCCAGTCGCTCTACGGCCACGTGCCGCTGGACTACTGGGTGTATGACTCGGCGCAGGTGTCGAAGTTGCGGCAGTTCTCCGCCAGCAACCAGATGCAGGTGATGGTAATGAACATCCAAGCGTTCGACAAGAGCAGCACCGTCATCCAGAACACCAAGGACCAGATGAACGGGCGGCGACCCATCGAGTTCATCCAGCATGCACGACCGGTGGTGGTGGTGGACGAGCCGCAGAATCTGGCCACGGAGCTGCGGACGAAGGCCATCGCGAGCCTGAACCCCCTCTGCACGCTGCGCTACTCGGCCACGCACAAGGACTACTTCAACCTCGTGTATCGCCTCGACCCGGTGCGCGCCTACGATCTGCGGCTGGTCAAGCGCATCGAGGTGGACTCGGTCGTGGACAGCGGCGATTTCAACCAGCCCTACATCGCGGTGAAGGCGATCACGGCGACCAAGACCCGCATTGCGGCCAAGCTGGAAATGGACGCCGAAGGCGCGGGTGGCGTGAAGCGCAGGACGGTAAGTGTGAGGCAGGAGAGCGACCTGTTCGCGCTCTCCGGCGGGCGCGAGAGCTACCGAGGGTACGAGGTGGACCTGATTGACGCGGGCAACCAGTACCTGCAGTTCAAGAACGGGGTGAGCCTGGCGACCGGCGTGACGCACGGCGGACGGACGGACGAGGTACTGCGCATCCAGATGCGCGAAACCCTCCGCGAGCATTTCGAGAAGGAGTTGCGCGTGGCGCGGTTGCCGCCGGGCCAGCGGATGAAGGTGCTTTCGTTGTTCTTCGTGGACCGCGTGGCGAACTACGCCGAGGCGGACGGGAAGTTCCGCCGGTGGTTCGTCGAGCTGTACGAAGAGTCGGCGCGGTTGCCGCGTTACGCGATGCTGAACCCGCTGCCGGTCGGGCAGGTCCACAACGGCTACTTCGCGCAGGACAAGGGCCGATCCAAGGACAGCACCGAGGGCCGCACCACCCGGGCGGACGACGAGGCGTATCACCTCATCATGCGGGACAAGGAGCGGTTGCTGTCGCTGGAGGAACCGCTGCGGTTCATCTTCAGCCACTCGGCGCTGCGCGAGGGGTGGGACAACCCGAACGTGTTCCAGATTTGCACGCTGCGGGAAATCAGCACCGAGCGCGAGCGGCGGCAGACCATCGGGCGCGGCCTGCGGCTGCCGGTGCGCGAGAACGGCGAGCGGTGCCGCGACCCGCTGCTCAACCGACTGACCGTGGTGGCGAGTGAGAGTTTCAAGGAATTCGCGAAGAAGCTGCAGGACGAGATGGAGAAGGAGTGCGGCGTGAACTTCGAGGGCCGCATTCTGAACAAGCGCGAGCGGCGCACGGCGCGCTTGAACAAGCAACGGCTGCTGGATCCGGACTTCCAGGCGCTGTGGGACAGGATCAAGCACAAGACCCGCTACGCGGTGAGGTTCGAGACGGACGAGTTGGTGTCCCGCGCGGCCGGCGAACTGCGAGGGATGCTGCCGGAAATCAAAGCGCCCTCCATCCGGGTCGAGCGGGGTGAGGTGCAGGTGGGTTCCCGTGGCGTGACCATCGAGGAGCGCGCTGCGCAGACGCTTCGAGCGGCCGACTACCGGGCGCCGATTCCGGACCTGCTCAGTCACCTGCAGCGCGAGACGGAGCTCACGCGCCCAACGCTGGCGCAGATTCTCCGTGGCTCGGAGCGGCTCGGTGAAGTGACGCGTAACCCGCAGCAGTTCCTCGAACAGGCCGTGGCCGCCGTTCACAAGTCCCTGCAGGATCTGGTGGTCTCGGGCATCGAGTACGAGCGGATTCTGGATGCCGAGTGGGAGATGCACCGATTGGAGAGCGAGGAACTGGAGAGCTACGTGTCGCGCCTGCTGGAGGTGCGACACGGGTTGTACGACGTCATTGAGTACGAGTCGCAGGTGGAATACGAGTTCGCCAAGGCGCTCGACGCGCGGGACGACATCAAGCTCTTCTTCAAGCTGCCCGACTGGTTCAAGGTCGAGACGCCGTTGGGTACCTACAATCCCGACTGGGCCATCGTGCGGGAGGAACCCGGCGGTCTGCACAAGGTCTATCTGGTGCGCGAAACCAAGGGGACGACCGAATGGCACCAGATTCCGGACGCGCAGCGTAAGAAGATCCAGTGCGGCAAGGCGCACTTCAAGGCGGTGGGGCTGCCGGAGGCGGGTTACGGGTGGGTGGCATCCGCGCGGGAGGTGTAGGGCTTGTCCGAGTTCTCCCGTGCACGTTCGAAGGGACCGCAGCGGCGGTTGGAGAGCCGCGGGAGACGGAGTTGCACGGAGGGCTCGCCGCGGATCTGCGACTTCTTCGCCCGGTTCTCCCGGCGGCGACGCGCCGCGCGCGCTCGGCATGGGCGTCGCCGAACTACCCATCCCGTTGGACCGCGACCAGATCGCAGAGATCTGCCGCGCGGGGCATCTGCAGATTGAGTCTGTGGTCTGTTCGCGGCCCAACCGATACATCGAGGCAGCGGTGCGCCGGGAAGCGATTCCGATTTATGAGCGCGCATGATCCGCCGGCCACGTTGCGCCAGATCCAAGACGCCGCCCGGCGCGCCTTGGAAGGATATCGCCGGCACACGCGACCATTCGAGCCACGGCTATGACGACCTCCGTGTCGCGCCGGAGTATCCTGCTGTGAAGTTGCTTCTGGACGACGACCTGGTCGAAGCTGTGATGCAGTCTCGCGGGGGCGGCAAACGGGCCGGCATCCCGCCGCTTCAGATCCGGCGCTTCCACGCCGGGCGCGAGCGGTGCTACCAGGTGCTCGATCCGGACGAGCGCGCGACCGCCTTCGCCCGCGTCCACTTGAGCTGGTTCGCCGAGTGGGGCTTCGAGAAGTTGCATCCGGAGCGAGTTCCCTGTTTGGCGGGAAGGCGAGCCCATGTGCGCCCGCTGCGCCGAGATGGACAACGCCATCGCCAGCCAGGAGTACCCGGCGACTGTCTGCCTGTGAGCGGTACGCTCTCCGGGTGTGCCACCGGCGTTCCATCGAGGGGCACCAGCCGGCTTTCCATCAGGGAACGCAATTCGCCTGAACGACACGATAGAACCGCTGCGGCTCACCCACGACTACGGGATAGTTGAGACACTTCACCGAGCCGTCGCCGAGAACGCAACCGCCGAGGGAAGTCCAAAGGTTCGCGGTCAAATCCGAACGATACTCCACTTGGTACGTGAGGCCTGAAACGCTGTTCCAGCACACGTCAACTTGCGAGACGCGGATCGTCGTGACCAGGGGCGGGCGGACGAACTCCAAGCCGTGGATCAGATCCACGCCGGTGTCGAGAATCTTGGTGATGGCGCCGGTGACCGGGTCCACCCGCACCAGCGGGGCGTTGGGTACGATCTCCGAGACGTAGAACACGCCCAGGTCGTCGATGGCCAAGCCCATCACCTGGGCTACCCCCTGCAACTTGGTCACCAGCGTGGCCTGGCCGGTCGCCGGATCCACCCGGTAGAGCGAGTCGTTGACCGCGCCATACATCGTACCGTCCGGCGTCCAGGCCAGGTCCATGATGTCGAAACAACCGCCCGTCACGCCCACCTTGGTGGCCTCCCCCGTGTCCGGATTGAACCGGTAGAGGCTGCCGGCGTCGGGCGTGCCGCTGCTGGCATTGACTCCGTAGAGGGTGCCATCGGGCGCAAAGCCCAGGCCCATGAACTCATCTTCGCCCAGCACCGAGCCAAACGGGGTGACCACCCCGGTGGCCAAATCCACGCGGGCCAGACGCGGGGTGCCAGGAAAGGCTGGATGTGAATCGGTCACGGTAAACGCCTGACCCTGGGCGTTGATGGCGATCCCCAGGGCGAAGGGGACCCCGGTCTTGCCGACCTCGGTCACCGTGTGGGCACCGACATCAATCTTGACCAGCGAGCCTCCGGCGCCGGCCGTGGCGTAGAGGATCGGATCGGCTGTCGCCGGAAACGGTCCGGCAAGGGCGAGGGCAAAGGATAACGCCGCCAGCGGCATTGCCCGGGATTTCGTGAGAGTCTTCATCGTGGTGGTGGTGTTCATATTTCTGCTGTTCGCTTGGTTTGATCGGTGGCCACAGCGACCGTGAGCCACCGTCACCTGGAACAACGCCATCCCCGGGCGAAAAGGATCAGCCCGCACGGACTTTCGGCGAAGGAGCGATAGAACGCCCCAATCACGGGGCACGGAGACTATTCACCTGGCCACATTGGACCGCGAAATACGCGGAATACGCGAACGGGAAAGCCGCGGAGTCGTGGCATTCTGGGGCGTTTTCGCGTGATTGGCGTGGTTCGCGGTTCTTCCCTCCTGGACAGTTACGGGGCACAAAGGTGGGGGTCGAGGATAGTGCTGCCCCCAGCTTTGGGCGCGCTAAGGGGAGCGCGACTCGGCGGCGAGATCCGTCCGTGCCAGTCTAGAATCCTCGAAGCTGCGAAGGGGCAGAGGCACTCGGGGGCAGGGGACGAAACTTGATCTGATCGCAACGAGTTTGCCAATTCGAGGATTCTAGCAGGGTCTTTCTCGCGGCGGGCTCAGCGCGGCTGGATCGCTGCTGCTTCCTTCGCTTCCGCCGCCGCGATCTCGTCCCAGGACGGCGCGATCCAGGCCTGCCAGGGGTACCACAGCGCGCCGACGAGGATCACGTCCCCATCGGGACTCCAGCGGGCCATGTATAGATCCCAACCCGTGCCGCCCAGGGTCAGCAGTTCCTGGCGCGTGCGGACATCCCAGAGCTTGACCGCTTCCCGGCCGCCATACGTGGTAATCAACCGTCGTCCATCGGGGGAGAAGGCGACGCCACTGACTGGCGTGAAATGGCCGTGGAGGTCTTCGATCCACTCGCCCTTAGCGGGATCAAACAGCCGCACGAGACCACCATCGCTCGCTGAAGCGACCAGTTCGCCATCGGGTGAGACCGCCAGCGCCCATGAAGAGTGCCTCCCGGGAACACGCCGCGGCGCTTGATCGGGGTGGGTCACCTTGTAGAATCTGATTTCGTGGTCGTCGCCCTGCGCGATGTCCACGACCAGCGTCTGCCCGCCGGCGGCGAAAGCTGCATTATGGACGCGCTCGTTTATGGACGCCACGATTTGCCCGGTTTCGACGTTCCAGACTCGCAGCGGGGAGTCTTTTCTCTCGGTCCAGGCCAACAGGTAATTCCCATCCTCACTGAAGCGGAAGTGAGCGAGCTCTGGAACATCGCTCTTCAGTTCGATGCGATTGCCGGATGCGCCGAGGCCCGCCAGGTAAACCGAGTTCGAGGAGGACCATTCCGTCCAGGCCATGAGCCGGCGCGTGGGGCTGTAGGCGTACCCGGCCGTGGCCCGGCGAACTTGAAGTGTTGAACCGGAGCCAATAGCTGGGGGGTGGGCTGGCAGGCGTAAGCCGCTCGCGGTAACGGTTCCGCGTAGGATGAACCCAGCAACGCGCAGCTCATGGACGAGAATCTGGTTGCTGCCGTTCCAGTGGCAAAGAACATTCGGGTCAAACCAGCCCAGCACATTGGTCGAGGGGCCGAGTTCCGGCAGGGACCGCGCCGGGGAACCGTCTTTGAGATCAATCAACTCGGGCGGCTGGCCCGCGGGCAACAACAGCAGACGTGAGCGGTCCAGCGGCAGGTCCTGATTGCCCGGGAGGTTCTCCGGCAGACGGCGGTATCCATCCGGGGCGCTCTTGCCGTCGTCTCTCCACAACATCAGGTCTCCGTCCTTGCCCGCGGTGGCGACGAGTTGGGCCGCCTCCGAGATCGCCAGACCATGAACCTCGTCGGTGTGGCCGCGCAGTAATTGGGTTTCCTTCCAAGTGGTCGTATCCCAGAAACGGATGGTCTGATCGGCCGCCGCGGAGATCAAACGTCGTCCGTCTCTGGTGAACACCAATTCGCACACATAAGCCGTGTGCCCGTTGAGCGGCGGGACGAGGAGCCTGCCGGTCGCGGCATCCCGGACGCGGATAGTCCCGTCACTATAGGTCAAGCCCGAAGCCACCACCCGTCCGTCGGGCGAGAGGGCGAGTGCGGTCAGCCCACCGGCCAGTTCCTGTTCAGTCCTCCAGAGTTGCTTCCCGGTGGTCAGGTCGATGCACTCAAAGCCGGATTCGTCAGAACACGCCAGATACAGATGTCGGTTGCTCGGGGATAGCCGGGCGGATCCATGAAACGGATTCCCGCCAAAATGAGCGGTGGGATGGCGGCCTTCGACCTTGGCTGAGGACACATTCACCACCCAGACCTGCTCATCCCGTTCGCCGGCTATCGGTCCAGCGGAGAAGACAATCCTTGAACCATCCGGTGAAAACGACAGCGACTTGGCGTGCCAGCCGCGTTGGTCGGGCGCGTGCCAGAGAATGGATTCCTGGCCGGAATCCAGGTCGTAAAGGGCGACGACGTTGGGCTTGGAGGTGGCCGCCAGAACCTGGCCAACGGGAGAAAAAGCCACGCAGGCCGGCTGGGGAGGTTCGCGATCCGTCGCCCGAAGCAATCGCCGGCCCGGGACATCCCACAAGTCCATGTGTCCGTCCACCCAACCGACGGCCAGGCGGGTGCCATCAGGGGAAAAGCTGACGGACAATCCGCACGCCGGCCGGTTGGTGAGGGTGATGAGGGCGCTGTTGCGGGTCAGTTGCCAGAGGTAACGCCACTCCCAGCCGCGGAGGTCTTCTTCGCCAAGCTGCGGCCGGTGCCGGTCCAGCAAACGCCGCGCTCGCCCGAGGTTGTTTAGCTTCAGCGTCTGCTGGACCAGATTCATGTCCGCCGCGTAGAGCAGACGACGCGAATGTTGCTGGTTCGCCGCGGCCTTGAGCGCCTGGGCGTGGGCCCGCTCCCGCTCGGTCTCGGCTTCGCGCTGTTTGGCCTGGGCCGTTGCCTGGGCCTCCTGAGCGCGGCGGCGCTGCCGGGATTCCTCGCGGGTCGCCTGGGTTGCCCGGACCGCCTGCCAGGTGCTCACCCCCGCTCCCAGCAGCAGCACCACCGCGAGGCTGATGCCCGCCGCGAAGGCGAGTTGGTTCCTCCGCACCAGCTTCTGAAACCGATAGGCTGCGGTCGGTGGACGGGCGACGATCGGTTCGTCGTTCAGATGACGCCGGAGATCGGCCGCCAGGCCGTTGGCCGTCTCGTAACGGCGCGTCCGATCCTTCTCCAGGCACTTGATGACGATCCAGTCGAGATCCCCCTTGAGCTGGTGGAGCAGCTTCGCGGTGTCGGCGGACCGGCGTTTGGCCGTGGTGGTGAGTTGATCGGCTCCGAGCGTCGCCAGTCGTGTGCTCGGGCGCACCGGCTCCTTCTCCCGGATGGTCTTGCGCATGGCGTCCAGGCCGGAGGCCAGCAGTTCCTGGCCGTCGAACGGCGTGCTGCCGACCAGGAGTTCGTAGAGCAACACCCCCAGGCTGTAGATGTCGCTGCGCGTGTCAATGTCCAGGCTCGTCATGACGGCCTGCTCGGGGCTCATGTAGGCGGGGGTGCCCAGGAGCGCCTCAAACTGCGTGACCAGGGTCTTGTCCGTCAACCGCCCTTCGGTGGCTTTCGCGATGCCAAAGTCAATCACCTTCGGCACGGCTGTCGCGTAGTTTTCAAAACCGGACAAATTCGTGGCTTGTGGTTTTCAAAACCGGACTCGGTCATTTGGGAAGGTTCGAGAACAAGACGACCGGTT
>CAZHUS010000171.1:0-12075 GCA_964535555.1 uncultured Verrucomicrobiota bacterium | reverse complement strand
GGCACGGAGGCACGGAGGAGTCGGATGGCAGCCAGCACGGCTCTCCAGGGCGGTTAGCCGCTCCGTGACTCCGTGAGAGGCGCCGCCGTCGGATCACCAAGCCCGTTCGATGGAGCGCCGGCGCCAGAGAAACTCGAACATGTTTCCCTCGTGTGGTTGGTCCCACGAGATCTTCATGGTCGAGACCGGACCGATGTTCAGGCGTTCGATGTCCGCGAGGTTCTGCAGGGCGTCGATGAAGCCCGGATCCTTCGTGATCGCGGTGACGGCTAGGCTGTAGCCGATCTGCCCCAGCGTATCCTTCTGCGGCACTTCGACCACGCTCGCATAGGGACAGAGGAACTCGCGGTTCGCCAGCGGGTGCCCGAAGTTGTCGCAGCGAACTATCGTCGGCCGAATGTACGTGGCTCCTTCAAGAACGACCTTCCGCGGGCCGTTGCGGTAACGTGCGGTCACGTCTTCGGCGCCCGGGGTCTTGAGCCCCTCCTCGATCTGAGCCTCGATGTAATCGGCCATCTTCGGGTTGGCGAACGCGGAGAGCCGGGCCTCCGGATCGTCCGCGGAGGCAGGCGCGATCGGGCCGAGCTTGCGGGCGAGCGCGTCGGCGAGTTCCGCGCCGTGCCGCGGGACCACGACGGCGCTCGCGTTGATACAGGAACGCCCGCCGTTCTCGGCGATGGAGTTGACGATGACGTCGAGGTAGTCGGCCCAACGGTCGATGCAATCCTCGCCAATGAGCACCTTGCTCCAGCCGGGACCGTGGATCTGGATCGCCGGGTTGCCCGCGTACTGACGTGTCGTGGCCTGGTCGCCGAAGATGAGGGCCCGTCCACAGTGCTGGAGGATGGTGGCTGCGCCCTCATGGTCGGTGGGGTAGAAGCCGAACGCCTCGGCCGGCACCCCGGCAGCCATGAACGCCTGGATCAACCGGTACGGTGTCCAGGGTTCGTCGCGTCCGGGTTTGAGAACCACCGGCGTCTTGAGCGCAATGGCCGGGAGCCAGAGCGAGTTCACCGCCGGGGAATTGCTGGGCATCACCAACCCCAAGGCCTGGCAGGTCGGGGCGAAGGCGAGCTTGGTGCCGAACTGTTCGCCGGCGCCCTGATCGAGAATCGCGAGGTCCAAGCCGCGGGAGAGGCCATTGAGGACGAAGCGCATGTTCGTCAACGCGTGGTGAATCTTGGCCATGTTTCGGCGGACCATCACCTGAGGCAGGCCGCTGGTGGCGCTCAGCGTCCGCACGTAATCATCGGCGGTCTGTTGAAGACCCTGGTCGCCGAGAGGCAGGGTGCCGTTCAGGAACAGATCTCCCGCGCGCGCGGAGAGTTCGATCAATTCCGCGACCGGGAACCGGGCCAGAACACCGCGGGCGGAAGCGACCTTCGCCAGGTCGCGCTTCACGATGCCGCCGTTGACGCTTGAGACGACGGCCTTCACCTCGCCGGTGCGGCAGTCTTTCACCTCGAACTTCTCCAGCGACTCGTAGACGCGTCCGAGCCGGAGCACGGGGATATGGGGCACGCTGTTCATGCGATTCAGAGCGGCAAGGGTAGCGTGGTGTCGGCGGGGGGCAACTCCGGCGCTGGCCGTTTCCGCGGGCTCGGGTAGCGCCCCCCGGCTCAGCGACGGAAGAAGGGGTCAGTCCCTGAAGTCTGAAGCAGCCTGGTGGAATGCCGCCTCGCAGCCGAAGCGGTGCGGCGGAGATCAGCGCCCGATTCCAGGGTGCCGTTGGGAGTGGTGGCGGCGGTGGGTTCGGCGCCCATGCTGCTTTTCTCGGTGTGGGGCGGCTTGGTGGCGGATCGCCGGCCGAAACGGACGGAGGTCATCTGCACGCAGATCGCGATGATGGTGCTGGCCTTCGTCTTCGCGACCCTCGTGTGGCGCCAGCGGATCGAGGCGTGGCACATCCTTGTTCTGGCGGCGATGGGAGGCGTGGCGATGGCGTTCGACATGCCGGCGCGCCAGGCGTTCATGGTGGAAATGACCAGCCGCAAAGACCTCATGAACGCAGTGTCCCTCAACAGTTCGATCGTGAACGGCGCGCGCGTGGTCGGGCCGGCGGTGGCGGGATTCCTGATGGCGCGGGGCGGGATCGCGCTCTGCATTTTTCTCAACGCCCTGAGCTACCTCGCGGTCATCGGGAGTCTGCTGATGATGCGCTTGCCGGCGTTCGTGCCGCCGGTGTCGAGCGGGTCGCCGGGACAACACGTGCTCGAGGGCTTTCGTTATGCTGCGCGCCACCGGCGGGTGCGGATTCTCCTCCTCCTGTTTGCGGTAGTGGGGGTGTTTGGCTGGTCCTACTCGGTCCTGATGCCGCCTTCGCGACGGAGGTGCTTGGAGTCGGGGAGCACGGGTATGCCGCATTGCTGAGCGCGAACGGGGTGGGAGCGCTGTTGGGGGCGTTGACGGTGGCGACGTTTGGGTCACGCGTGCGGCCACGGCGGATGGTGTTCGGCGGGATCTCTGTCTTCTCCGCCATGCTGCTCCTGCTTGCGGTCATCGAAGCCGGCGTGGTTTCTCATGCCCTGGGCGTGCGGCTGACCATGGCGATCGGGGCGCTCGTCTGTGCGTTGGCGGCCTTGTTGACGTGGTTGAGCGTGAGGAAAACACCGGCAACCCGTGCCGGGGCAGCCTGAGGGCCGACGCGGCAAAGCGACGGGACCGCGCGGTCAATCCGCTCGCCCCAACGGGTTGGAACGGCGTGACAACGTGCGGGCCGGGCTCTCGAGGAACGTCGCTTCCAGGAGGATGCGCGCCTTACGGGCCGTGAAGCCGGAAGAACCGCATCCCGTTCGAGACGTTGACGGTGATTCGATTGTTGGCGACACCGGGGACGGCCGCCCAGGCAGTCGCCGGCAGGGCGTCAGTCGATTCCAGCGTGAAGCCCGTCGCGTCGGCCGGCCAGCTCAGCGTCAGTTCCGTGCCGGCAAGGGAGAACGCGAGGGTGGGCGGTTCGGCAGACCCGCCCATCAAGGCTTGATAATGAGCGCGGACGGCACTCGCGGGGAGCGCGTCGCTGTAGAACGCCACTTCGTCGAGGGCTCCGATCCACAGTTCCTGGCCATCGGGCGACGACGAACCGAGCTCGGTGGGAGATTCGGGCGCCGGACCCAGGCCTTGGAGCGTGGTGCTCAGGGCGGTGCCGTCCCAGTACAGGGTGAACTTGCTGTTGCCGTCGGCCCGGTCGAAGACCGCGGCGAGGTGGTGCCACCGCGTGCCGGTGTCGACGAGCGGCAGCGGCGCATAGCTGGAGCCGTTCCACAGACCGCCCGCAGCCTTGCTCGCTTCCATGTGCACGCTCCAGTTCACCGGGTTGCCGTTTCGGTCGGCAAAGATTGCCGGGTTGTAGCCGGGCGACGCGCTCCAGTCGGCGCGGACCCAGGCTTCCACAGTGCCGGAGCCGTCCTGGAAATCAAAAGCCTCAACCTGCTGGAGGTTTACCCAGCCCCCGCCTGCGAGCAGCAAGGCTTGATCGGCGCTTCGTCCCACGCCCGGAGTAAAAGCGGCATCGCCTTGAAGAGTCCCGTCATTCGAGCCTTTCGCGTCTTCAGCGGTCGCCGCGTCGAACGGATAGTACGAAATCAGGCTCGTCTCGGCTTGAATTGCCGACTGGTAGGCCGCCAGGTTGGGGACAACCACGCGCACCGAGGCGCCGTCGCTGTCCACCGAGCCGGCGGCGTTGGCGGCGCGAAGCTTGTACACTCCTGCGTCCCCCGGGGCGATCGCCGCAAGAGTCAGGCTGGCACTGGTCTCGCCGGGGAGGGGAGCTCCGTCCTTGAACCACTGGTAAGACACGTTCACGCCTTGCGCGCCCGCGCTCAACACGACGGCGTCCCCCGAAAGGAAGCTCCCGCCGACCGGTTGGGAGGTGATGACCGGCGGATCGCCGGCGACGAAGGCCTCGAAGTGGGCCAGGATGCGGGCGGCGCTGAGCGGTGTGCTGTAGAACGCCACCTCGTCCAAGGCGCCGATCCAGCGTTCCTGCCCGGCGACCGAGGCCGAGCCGAGCTCCGTTGGGGCGTCCGGGCTCACGCCGAGTCCCTGTTGCGCGGTCCCCGAGGGTTGACCGTCCCAATACAGGGTCGTGGTGGAGACGCCTTGATCCGCGTCGTAATCGAAGACGACGGCGAGGTGATGCCAGGCGGTGCCGGTTCCCGGGGTGGCCTGAGGTTGATAGGTGGAGCCGTTCCAGATCCCGGCGACTTCCTTGCCGGCGTTCATGTGGAGGCTCCAGTTGACCGGGCCACTGTCGCGATCCGCGATGATCGCCGGGTTATAGCCGGGGTTTGCCGTCCAATCCGCGCGGATCCAGGTCTCCACGGTGCCGGTTCCGAGCAGGAAATCGAACACCGGGACTTCGCCCAGGTTTACGTGGCCACCGCCATCGAGGACGAGGGCCTTGCCGGCGCCGCCGCCGATGCCTTCACCGAACCCGGCGCTGCCCTGCAGCGATCCATCGTAGTTCAGCTTGGTGTCTTTCGCGTTCAGTCCATCGAAGGCGTAGTAGGCTTCCAACCCGGGCTCGGCCAGGACCGCGGCCTGATACTGCTTCAGCTTGTTGGGGAGGTCGCCGAGAGTCACGGACACCGTGTCACTTGCAGCCTGGCCGGCCGGGTTGCTGACCACGACGTGATACCCCGCGGCGTCTCCTGCCTGGAGCGACGGCAACGTCAGGGTTGCGCCGGTCTGGCCGGGGAGCGCCGAGCCGTTCTTGTACCATTGGTAGCCCAGTTGGGCTCCTTTGGCGCTTACCGACAGTGTCAGGGGAATGCCTGCCAGGAACGTCCCGCCCCGGGGTTGGACCAGGATGCCCGGTGGGTCGCCGACGAGGAACGCGGTGTAGTGCGCCTGAATGGTCGCCGCGCTCAATGCCGTGCTGTAGAAGGCCACCTCGTCCAAAGCGCCCACCCAGCGCTCCGCGCCCGCGGTGGACGACGAGCCCAGTTCCGTGGGTTGCGTCGGATCCGAGCCGATGCCTTGCTCTCGGACCCCGGCCAGCACGCCATCCCAGTACATGCTGAAGGTGCCGGTTCCGAGGCTGGGATCCGTGTCGAAGACGACCGCGAGGTGGTGCCACGTCGCTCCCACCGCGGCGAGGGTCATCGGTTGGTAACTGGATCCGTTCCAGAGACCGCCCGCGGACTTGCTGGCCTCGAGGTGGACGCTCCAGTTCACGGGTCCACCGTTGCGATCAGCGAAGAGCGCCGGATTGTAGCCCGGGCTCGAGGGCCAGTCGGCGCGCACCCAGGCCTCGACGGTGCCGGCACCGGAAATGAAGTCGAAGGCGTCCACCTGGCCGAGATTCACATGGCCGGTGCCGTTGAGGACCAAGGCCCGGTCGGCCCCGGCGCCCACCCCCGTTCCGAAAGTGGCACTGCCCGCGAGGGTGCCGTGGTTTGAGGACTGCGAGTCCTGGGCGTTTCCCGCATCGAAAGTGTAGTACGAAACCAGCGTCGTCTCGCCTCGGACCGCCGCCTGGTATTCGGTGATTGAAGCGCGGGCCGGCGTGATGGAAGACCACGCGGCAGCAACGACACAGCAACACAGCCAGAACCGAACCATCGTTTTCATGTTCGTGGGATAGAATGCGGTTGGAGTCTGGGGTCACCTTGCCTCCGACCTTGGGCCACATCAAGCGTCCAGGCGAACGGGTTGTTGGTTGAAAGGACCACACCTTCGCCTTCCGGTTCAAGACCACGGGCGAAGGAGCGGCGACGCGACCAACGGCGTTGCCTTGGCGCATACGGTGCGGAACTGTCATTCCGCACGCTCTGCGCCTCACGTGCGGGCAGGACGTCCCTCATGGGAGTGACTCGCCCGTCAGGGCGACCTCCCGTCCGAGGTCCTCAAAGACGGAGAGCTCGCGAATGAACTCCAGGAGCCTCGGCACGTTGTCTGGAGCGGCTGCCGAAATCCGGAGGCTCATGTTGTGGACGGTGGTTCGAAGCTGGGCATGCCGTGGCCGGTTGACAGCCGGCGTGCGGACTTCGCAAAGTCCGCTCCATGCAGCCCGACCCGCCGCTCCAGCCAACCTTGTGGCGAACGTGTCGGGTGCTGGCCAACCGCCGGCGGCTTCAGATCCTGCGACTCCTGGCCGGTGGCCGGGAGCTGACCGTCACGACGGTGGCCCGGCAACTGGAAATCGCCACGCCGGTGGCCAGCCAGTCGCCACGCGCGTTGCGGGCGGGATTCCCGCCGCTGTTCTCCGCCGGCTTGGGGCGACGCGCGCTCAGCTTCCCGGGGCTCAGCCTTTCTCCGCAATGACCAACAACTCGAAGTGCTCGGGCGTGGGCGGGCATCTCCGAAAATCGCCAACCGTGCAGCCGAACACCGAGGCGTTCCGCATGCCCAGCGCGTGCATATACCAGGTCAACTCCGAGGGAAGATAATGGCGCTCGTCGGTCTCCAGTCGGCGGGTCACCCCGGCATCGTCCGTCAATTCCACCTGCGATCGCATCCGGAGCGTGGTCAGATCGAACCCCGCGTCCAGCGTGCGGACGCCTCCGGGAGCGGCGTTGACGAAGTCTTTGACGGATCGCGCCAGGGGAAACAGGCCGTTGAGACAGGTGAACAGGAACTTGCCGCCAGGCCGGAGCGCCCGGACCGCGTTTTCCAGAATCGCGAAGTTCATGGCGTCGGTTTCCATCAGCGAAAACCCGCCTTCGCAGAGCATGATGACCAGGTCGAAAGCCGTCTGGAAATGGGGCGTGCGCGCGTCGCGCCGCTCGAACACCGGGTGGACGCCCGCGGCGATGGCTTTCTCGCGGGCGCGGGCAAGCTGGTTGTCCGACAAGTCAATGCCCGTGACCTGGTACCCGCGCCGGGCCAGTTCGATGGCATGACGGCCGGTGCCGCAGCCGATGTCGAGGATGCGGACATTTCTGTCCGCGGCGATCTCGGCCTCCACGAAGTCCACTTCCTGCCGCGTGCCCCGGGTGAAGCTCTCGCGGTCGTAAGTCCGCGCGTAGTTGGAGAAGAGCTCTTCGTACCAAGGTTTCATCTGATGGATCTCCCAGTCAGCGCTCCGGAAGGACTCCCGAGACCGTACCGCCGCTTCAAGTACGATCCACCCGGTTCGGCCGCACGCGCGCTCGCGTCCGGACGCACGAGTGCCTCGGCCGATGCGAGCGGTTCAGGCAACGTGACCAGCAGGCGTCCCAAATCTGGTCGGGACCCGAGCTCCTTGCCATCGGCCAGGACGCGGAGTCCCTTGCCGCGTCGGTAACGCTCGCCGGTCCGATCATACAACACCGTGAGCCAGCGACCGTGGTAGCGCACCTGGTCGAGACAGAAGTAGTCCCAGGTGTTCGCGGGAAGCAACGGGTGCACTTCGACCGTGGTATCGGCGCGGGGGCAGAGGCCGACGAGTCCATGGATGACCAGGTCACAGAAGGTGGAATGGTTGTAGTCCTTGCCGCGTTCGACGCCGCCTTTGCCCGGGTCTCGGGCGAACCCGTTTCCTTGGCGATGGCGGCAATGGCGAGGGCGTCCCCGCATTGATGGCTGTTGATGGTTATGCGATGGCCTTCCGCCTGAGCTTGCAGGGCGCCACTGATTGACACCTCCATCCCGTCGCGTCCGTCCACCTGCCAGGAGAGCCCGTTCGCATCGCGCTGCTCGCGTTCCCACGCCTCGTAGTTCCGGACCAGGTCTGGCAACAGCTCCTGGGGCAACCCATCGTCGCCGGTCACCAGCGCCCAGGCGCGGACCGAGTCCGCGGCCCAGAAGCTGTACCGCCGCGGTTCGCCGCCGCCGCGGAACCAGAACCGCGCGTAATCGCGCAAGTAGGCGGGATTGCTGATCCAGCGACCCTCGCGCAGGTGATGGCCGGCCGCGCAACTGATCGTGTTGTTTGCCCGCCCAGCCGACCGGCGGCAGGAACTCGGTGATCACGAAGCCGTCCGGCGTTCGCTTGAGGTGCTTCCGGAACGTCCACCAGCGGAAGTACGTCATGGGAACCATCGATTGTGGCGTGGCGTCAGCCGCGAGGTCCGCCCAAGGACCGTTTGCGGCGGATGTCGTCAAGGCCCTGGAGGAACCCCGCCATGCGCGGTCGTTTATCGTACCGGCACAGCGTTTCGATCAAGCCTGATGAATGCGGCCGCGCGGCGCGGCGTATGCGAGTCCCAGCCAATGCGGCAGGAAAAGGCGGCCCGGCGTCGACGAACACCGAGCCGCCCTCCCCACCACGATTCTTCCGAGACGATCAGCCGCGAGGGGTCCTGGTCTGACGGCGCCAGGCCGTAAAGCCGAGCAAGCCGAGCCCGGCGATTCCAGCCCACTGGCCGGGTTCCGGTACCGGAGCCCAGGTGAGGTTGTCGTAGAATGCACCGCCGGGCAGAACGATGGCGGCCACGCCGGCCATGGCCCCGGCGCTGATCTGGAAGCCCGGTTGAGTCTGGTTGACCGGGATCGAGCCCAGGATGACGCCGTTCAGGTCGAGGAACCGGACCGCGATGTCGTCGAACCCCGGCAGCGTCCCGTCGTCTCCATACGTGTCGTTGTCGAGGGTCACGCCGAAGGCGACGAGATCGAGCGGGTGCTGGAACGTCAACAGCACCGGTTGCCACAAGGCGTTCAAGGCGTTGCTGGGCGAGGGCGCGTCACCACGCCCGTAGGTGGAAGGATCTTCCACGATCACCTCCGGTGCGGTTGCATCGGTCCGCCATCTTTGCGTCCCGGGGAGGGGATCGCCGGTGGCGGCGTCGTAGTCGAAGTCGAACACGGCATGGGTGAACTGGGCGTTACCCGGGGCCGCGCTGTTCGCGGAGGAACCGGCCACGAGGCCATCGAATCCGAGGAGGACCGAGGCTTGGGCGGAGGTCAGAGCCGCCCAGGTGCCGGCGGCCAGCAGGAGAGGTATTTTCATGGCGAGAACAGAGGAGGTCGCTCGATCACTTGGACCCGCCGAGCACGGCCTGCATCGCGCGGAAGAACGGTTCGGTGTTGTCCATCACGCTGTTGAACAGCGCGGCACCGCGTCCGTATGCAGACAACGGGATGTCGGAGGCCGTGTGGCAGGCCACCGTGTCGGAGATTTGACCCGTGACCAGGAAGTTGCCAACGGTGTCGCGGTTCATCGGGCCCGCCGGGTAGCTGCTCATGGGCGCTGACCCAACGAACGGCTGCTGGGTGTCTTTGAGCGGCAATGGATTGGTCCGCCAGTCCTCGTAACGGTCGGCGTTACCGGCGTAACCGATCAACATGCGGTAATCCACGTCCGTGGTTACCGGGTACCCGTCCTCCGCGATCTCATAGACCGGGAAGCCCGCCGACTCGTAAGTGCCCACGACTCCGTTCCGAACCTCGGCGGCGCCGAGTCCTTTGGCGATGCGCGTCTGCAACGCGGCGTCGGTGACGCGGGAGGCCCCGATGATGTTCACGCCGGCGCACTCGTGGTCGGCGGTGACGAGGATCAGGGTGTCGGGGTTCTGGTCGGCGAACGTGCGGCAGACGGCGATGGCGCGGTCGATCTCGAGGGTGTCGAGAATCCAACGCTCGGTGTCCATGTTGTGAGCCTGCTTGTCGATCGAGGCGGCCTCGACCATGAGGACGAAGCCATTGGGGTTCTGCTTCAGAACCTGGAGCGCGGCGTCGGCCATCTCATCGAGCATCGGCTGGTCGGGCAGGCCGACCTGGGCGACCACGGTGTTGGGGTCGGCGGAATTCCGGCGGCCTTCAATCTTGTCGAGAGCGACGTTCATGTTGGAGAGGTTGAAGAGTCCGAGGAGCTTGCCCGTCCCTGCGGGCATGGCCTCGAGGGTCGTGAGGTCGGGGGCGTAGTACCAACCAGCCGTCTCGAAGTCGGCGAGGAGGTCGCGTTCCTCGTCCTTGGCTCCGGGGGCGACGTCCCAGGCCGTGGCGAGTTCCGCCGGGAGGGTATAGTCGTTTCCGTTCGCGCGGGTCGAACCGTTGACCACACCGGCCTGCTTCGGCAGGAACCACTTCCTTCCGCCGCCCATGAGGACCCGCAGCCCGGCCTTCACGGCCGTCTCGTCCAGGTACTGGTCGCAGATGCCGGTGCCCGCACCCCGATTGGCGGTGTGGGTGCCAAACGCGCCCGGGGTGGCGTCGAACACATCCGAGGTGGTGACGATGCCCAGGGACTTCCCCTGGGTGCGGGCCAGGTACTCACCCACGAGCTCGACGCGCGGGTTGTCGAAGGCGTCGGTGGTGTCGTCCGGGAACACGCCCTGCTGGTTGTTGTTGGACTTGTTGCCGGTCGCGTAGCAGGCCGCGCCGGGAGAGGAATCGGTGACGATCGAGTTGAGCGAGTGGGTCATGATCATCGCCACGTTGGGGAACAGATCCATGGCCAGGGGGGCCTTGGCTTTACCCAACTCGACGCCCTTCGCCATGATGCGGGCGGCCGTGCGGTGGGCGATGCCCATGCCGTCGCCGATCACCCAGATCAGGTTCTTGGCGCGCCGGCCTTGCTGCGTCACGCGGACGATCTCGAAGTTGCCCTCACTGGAGATGACCGTGGCGTCGCTGAGCGTCGCCGTGGCCCGGAGAATATGGACTCCCGGACTGGCAGAAGCATAGGCGCGCCGGGTGGCCACGACCGTGTTCGCCGCAAGCCCGGACACCAGGCCGGAGGTCTGGAGCGTCACCGTGCCCGGCACGAGGATGCCGTCCACGAAGAACTCGACCTGGGTGATGGTCTGGCCGCCGGCCGGCTGGACGGTCGCTTGCAGGTCGAAGCGCTGGCCGGTCAGAAAGCGCGCGATGTACGGTGCGGTCCCATCGCCCGACGCGAACAGGCGGCTGGGCGGCGTCAGCCGTGTGATCGCCGGCGTCGCTTGAGCGAGCATGGTGTGGGCTGCTCCGGCGAGCAGCACGGCGGCGACGGCGCCGCGGATCCAAGGGTGGGGGTGTGGGTTCATGGAGGACTGGCTGTCGGGCATTCAGGGTTGCGGTTGCGTTGTTGCGTTGTCGACGGACGTGGCCGCCGAAAGCTGGTCAGCGGTCGAGGGCGACGAGACTGTGGTGGCGAGGTTCGTCCGGACCCCCGCGGGCGCCGCGGCAACGGTATCATCCAGGACGAGGCGGACGCCGAACTCCCTCCCGTCGGGCTGTGCCTTCTGTCCCACCTGGACCCGCCCGAAGAGCACGAGCGGACCGCGTTGGTGCGGGACGCGCTTCCCGGCCCGGTCAGGCACGGTTACGTGTAACGTCTGAGGCGGAAGATCGTCCGCCAGGCCGTAGTGGCAGTCGTCCATCTGCACCGGAAACGGGGTAAGCAGGAAGGTGCCGGGTTCGGCGAAGCTGTACTTGACCATGTAGCCCACCGCCCGGACCCGCCGGCCGTCAAGACGCCGGATCTCCGCGGTCAGCTCGAGCCCACGGGGGCCGATCGGACGACGGAAGAACTGGCTGAAGTCCAGGTCGACAACGCCCTCCGGAAGCGGCGGGAGACTCGCCCGGAGCGTGGCTGCAGATCGGCTCTCCGGCTTTTCGTGAACGCAGTCCTTGTGGGCATCTGCCGGCCCTGCCCCGACGGGTTGGGCAGGGGTCGGCACTTCCGGGACTTCGGTGGCGAGGGCCACCGCCAGAGCGGACGCGAGCAGCCAGCTGCCGGACCAGACGACCGGGGCGAGGAGACTTGGACCAATCGAGGCGCAGAGCCGTTGCTTCATGACCATGCATCGTGCGGGACGATGTGAACTGGCGAAAAGCAACGTTGTGTGAACAAACAACGACGAGAATGGCGGCCGTGCGACAGCATCGTCAGAAGGCCGTCGGTTCGCCCGCATCCAAGGTGAGCGACCCAGGACCGAAGGCCATGCTCCGTGACCATGAGCCAAAAAGCGCCGCTAAAGCGGACGCACTCCAAGCGCTTCGCGCCGCTCCCGGGCCCGTCCGAAGTCGCGAAGCGCTTGGAGTGCGGCGATTCATCGCCGCTTTTCGGAGCAGGTTCTTGGAAAGCCGGGACGCCGGGAGGGCCGGCGCGCATGCGGACCATGACCGTTGTGGAGCGCGGGCTTCAGCCCGCAGGGACGTCCCCAACCCGGCGCGGGTTCCTGCGGACTGAAGTCCGCGCTCCGGGGCAGGTTCATGGATAGCGACCTGTTC
>CAZHUS010000170.1:0-12158 GCA_964535555.1 uncultured Verrucomicrobiota bacterium | reverse complement strand
GCACGTTCGGAGTCGCGAAGCGCCTGGAGTGCGGGGATTCATCCCCGCTTTTCGGCGCAGCCTCATGGAAGGCCCTGACGCCGGGAGGGCCGGCGCGCATGGGGGCCATGAGCCGGTGAGGGGCGCGGGCTTTAGCCCGCAGGGACGTCCCTGCGCCGGCGTGGCTTCCTGCGGACTGAAGTCCGCGCTCCGGGGGAGGTTCATGGAAAGCCCGCCGGCGAATCGCGCGTCCATCGAGCGGGAACCAAGGGGATGCATGGCCGTTGAGGATTGGAACGTTCAGTCCGCA
The DNA here is from genome assembly GCA_964535555.1 of uncultured Verrucomicrobiota bacterium. GTDB lineage: Bacteria > Verrucomicrobiota > Verrucomicrobiia > Limisphaerales > J093 > DSVZ01. The sequence goes on along the minus strand of CAZHUS010000170.1, from coordinate 11,869 downwards.
TCTTCCGCCATGGCGAGCATGGCCTCGACCACCTGACGCCGCTGCGAGGCGTTCAGCGGCGAGAGGTCGAGCGTCTCGAGCAACCACAGCCCATGGGTGGCGAGCACCACGGCGACCGCCCGCGCAAAGCTCTCCCTGCGGGAGGCAAGCTCCGTGAACAAGCCGTGATTGAACTCCCGCAGGGGCGCCAGGAGTTTGGGGTTGTTGGCGCCGGCCGCCAGCAGCGCCGTGTTGACCTGGCGGGGGCGGCTCCGATCGTTGAGGGACGTCTCGACATACGCCCGCAGGCTGCGGGAGCCTTTCAGCGTGGCCCCGGCCTCGGCCCGCCGCCGGTCGGCTTCGAACCGGTCCACGCAGCGGGCGATCATGCCCTCGACGAGCGCGTCCTTGGACGGGAAATTGTAGAGCAAGCCGCCCTTGCTGACGCCGGCCCGCTCGGCCACGGCGTCGAGCGTGAGGTGGGCGGCGCCGGCGTCCTTGACCACCGCCTCGGCGGCGTCGAGAATCGCATCACGTGAACTGGGTCGGCCCGACATAAAGGCCGGGGAAAGTAGACCGTCCAGACGGTGCAGTCAATGGGGTGGTCGCCTGGCCGCGCCCGACATCCAGCTTGCACGGTACCTGTGTCCAAACCAGCCATCGACACGTTGGGGAACGCACCCGCCCCGGGTGCTGTGGTGGGCGCCCCGCCCGCCACCTCGTTCCAGCCTCCGCTTCCGACAACCGACCGGCGGGGGCGCCGGTCGGGACACGCGGGGGCGCGTGTGCTCCCCGTTCTATTCGCCCTCGCACTGTCGCTGGGGCTCGAGGTCACGCCGGCCGAACCGGTTCCCACGCTGATCACCACGGACCCGCCGGGGATTCCGCTGGCCTGGGCCCGCTGCAGCGAGTCGCCACAGACCCACGCCGGACGTCACTACTGGTGGCTCGGTGAACTCGAGGTGCGTGGCGTGTTGTCGGTGCCGCCGGCGCCCGGACACCAACTCGCCCTGCTTTGGGGATCCAAAAACGACACCCGGACCGCCACACTCACCGTCAACAGACAAGAACTGCCGCTGAGCAGCGGCGGCTATGATGGATTTCGTTGGCTCGTGGTCCCACTCCCCGCCGGCCTGAAGGGAGACCAGTACGACCTGCAGCTTCGCCCGGGGATAGGCGGTCGCGAGGCGTTCCTCGCGGAGATCCGGTTGCTCGGAGCTCCAGGCGCCGGCGAGGTCGTGCCCGCCACGGCGACCACGTTCCGAGCCGTCGTTCAAACTCAGCCCCGACCTGATCCCGAGACCGCCAGTCGGGAGGCCTTTCCCGAAATGCGCGCGCTCTGGGACCGCCCGCCGGCGCCTCTCGTCGCCAAGGCAAGCGCCCTGGACAAGTCTTTCCGCCAGGCGGAAGCGAACGCCCGCGTCGCCGCCGAGGCTCTTTACCGCTGCCGCCGTTACGTGGACGGCTGGCTGGCCCATGCGGACCCGGTCACGGGACTGATTCCCCGAAACCTGGGCGAGCAGCGCGATCTCTGGAACGGCCGCGATGCCGGGGCCGACAACTATCCGTTCATGGTCCTCACCTGTGCGCTGGTGGACCGGCCCATGTTCGAGGGCCGCATGCTCGAGATGCTCAAGACGGAGACGCGCGTGACCCAGCGCTTGGACCGGTTGGGCGACCAGTACTCGTTCTCCAGGCAAGCCTTCGCGCACGAGCGGCTCGATCTGGATCGGCTCGTCTTCGACAACGCGGAGTACGTGAAGGACGGCCTGATTCCCCTGACCGAGTGGCTCGGTCCCAGCCCGTGGTCGGAACGCATGATCGGTCTCATCGAGGACATCTGGAAGCACGCCGCCGTGGACACTCCGGCCGGAAAGTTGCCGACGCTGGTGCTCGAGGTGAACGGAGACCTGCTCCAGGCCTGTTCGCGGCTGTACTGGTTCACCCGGGACTCGCGGTTCCTCGATTGGGCCACCCGGTTGGGCGACTACTACCTGCTCGGGAACCACCACCCCACCCGCGACTTCGAGCAACTGCGCTTCAGCGATCACGACTGCGAGATCATCAACGGGCTCTCCGAGCTGTACTTCGCAGTCGCCCACGCGCGGCCCGAGAAGAAGCAGGCGTACGAGGCGTCACTGCGCGAACTGCTGGATCGCGTCCTTGAAATCGGGCGCAACCCGGACGGATTGCTCTGGCACACCGTCAAGCCGAAGCCGGGCACGAACAACGGCCTCCTCTGCGACACCTGGGGCTACAACTACGATGCCATCTACACCGCCTTCGTCGTGGACGGGGTTCCGGCGTACCGCGACGCGGTGCGGCATGTCCTCGGGAATCTCGGTCCGAAGTACTACGGACGTCCCTGGGCCGACAAGTCGCAGGACGGCATCGCGGACTCGGTTGAAGGCGCCTTGAACCTGTTCAACCGCGAGTCTGTCCCGGCCGCGATCCCCTGGATGGACTACGAGATCCGCGTCATGTGGGCCGCCCAACAACCGGACGGCACGATCGAGCGCTGGCATGGCGACGGTAATTTCGCGCGCACTTCGATCATGTACGCGCTCTGGAAGACGCAAGGGCTGCATGTCGAACCGTGGCGTCCGGACGTCCGCGTCGGCGCGGTTCGCGAAGGCGAGCGGCTCCTGGTGAGCCTCGCGGCCGACGAAGCCTGGAGCGGGCGTGTGCGGTTCGACCGCCCCCGTCACCGGGATTACATGCGGTTGCCGGCAGATTACCCGCGGATCAACCAGTTTCCCGAGTGGTTCACGGTCGCGAACGACCAGGTCTACAGCGTGTCGCTTGAGGGAGCGCCTGAAGCGGGCCAGCGCGAGGTGAAAGGGCGCGAGCTTCTCGGAGGTCTGCCGGTGAGCTTGAAGCCCTCGGAGGAAATGCGCCTGGTGGTGCAGGCCCGCTGACTTACTGGAACCGCGCGATCACTTCCCAGGAGGTCGCGTCCGGAGGGAGCTCGATCATCTGCCGCTCGGCGTTGATCCGGGCGCCACGGCCGTTCACTTCGGCTGAGCGCAAAGGGCTCCCGTCCGGGTGCCGGATGCGGAGGCGAAGTGCCTTGGGCGTTTGCGTGGGGAGCAGGCGCACGGTCGCTTCCACGTGCCCGGCCGAGATCCGGGAGACGAGGTTCAGGCTCAAGGTGCCGAAGTGGGTGGCGGCGCGTTCGACGTTCAGGCGCTGGCCGTCGCGCATCCAGGCGCGCGGGATTCCCAGCCCGAGTTCAAGTTCGTTGCCGCGTTCGAGGATCAACAGCTGGCGGAGCCACTGGATGAACTTGCACTCATCCGGCGTCTTATAGAGCGGCCCGCCACCTTCGCCGAGCCGGGGAACCCATTCGGCGAAACACATCGTGTCGGGATAGAGGCTCGCCGCCGCGGTGTTGTAGAAGGCGCGGAGGAAGTTGGCGGGCTGGTCGCGTTCGAGATAAACGAGCGCGAGGTCGAGCAGGTTGGGTTGAAGCGTGAAGCCGCCCTGGTCGAAGAACTGCGTGCGTGGCTTGGCAAGGCCGTAACCGCTTTCGGCGCTGAGGAACAGATTGTCCTCGAGTTCCTGGATCATCCAATCGACGAAGGGATGGTCCGGCGCGTAGACACCACCGTTCACGAGGTGGAGCGCTGGGTAGAGGGCTTCACGAATCCAGCCTTCCTTGCGGTGGGTAAGCGCGTACGCGCGCGGTGGCACGTACGGGATCCACGACCCGTCCCGCAGTTGGACGACCGGACTCGTCGCCACGGACTCGGCTACGCTCGCCTGGATGTCAGCGCGGAACGCGGCGGCGTCGCTGGCAAGCCGGTCTGCCTCACGATCGAGGCGCCGCCAAAAATCGGCCGAGGTGCTGCCGCCATCTTGCTGGCCCGCGCGCGCGGCCGTCGCGAGGACGTCGGCCGTCGATTGGATTCCCAGGTGGTAGTAGGCGGCGGTGGCGTACCAATAAAGGTACTCCTCGACGTCCTCGAGGTCCCCGGCGGGCTGCAGACCAAACTCGATGGGCCGCGAACCGTCCGGGAGCAGAAAGCGCGTGGCCTGCCGTTCGCGCGTGATCCAGTCCGCAGCCGCGATGAGGCGCGGGGCTACGGCCACCAGCCACGCGGAATCGCGGCTCCACGCGAAGTGTTGCGCGGCGGCGGCGAGGCCCCACCCGTGGTGCATGTTGTACCCTTGCGCGGTGTAGGGATCGGGCTCACCCGGATGCGCGGCGTACAGGACGCCCAGGCTGCTGCGGAAGTTCCCCGGCAACTCGCGCGCGCCCTGGTTCGCCAGGAAGGTCTCGATGAGCCGGCGGGCGGCTCCGCGTTCCCCACGCATCTCGAGTGAACGCGCCACCATCATGGTCTCGTTGAGAAAGTTCTTGTACCCGTGGGTGGCCGCGCCGTGCTGGTGTTGCCGCGTGACCGGGTCGATGTCGGTCGAGATCAGCACGTGCCAGAGGTTGGCCCGGAAGAGGTTGTTCAACCACGGTTCAGGCGTCTCGAGAGTCATGCCTTCCGCAACCCGCGACTTCCAGAAGGCCACCACGGACCGGTGCATCGATTCAAAGGACAGTGCGGCAAGCGCCGCGGCCTCGGCGGTGTCCAAGGACTCGATGTAAGGCACAAAGAACTCGCAGGCGTGCACCTCGCCCGGTGCGAGTTCCACCCGGTAACGCAGTGCCTCCCGGGGGCTCGCGGAAGCGCGGAGCTCATCGTTGGGACTGCCGGGCGCGCCCGGGACCAGGATGCCCAAGTCCAGGTCACCCCGGCCTCGGGTCTGAAAGGCGCCGCGCACGGGAATCAGGCCGGCACGGTTTGGACCCAGCGACGGTCGGCGCAGCAGGAGGGTTCCGTTCGCCCCGATATAGAGCGGCAACGGATGGTTCAGTTCGCACCACAGCCAGGCCACACGCCGGGTCGAGCCGCTGTTGCGGACCTGGAAACGGGTGGCCAGGACCAAGGGTTCCGTCCCTGTCTCGGCACGGAACTCCTCCATCTGCCCGGCCAACGGTCCGGCAACGGAGGTCTGCTCCCAGTCAAAATCATCCTCGCTCCACGTGTGGCGGATCACCGGAAGCCAGCCTTCCTCCAGCTCCCGATGGACCAACCGCCGGTCGCCGGAACCCATGACGGGATGTTCCCCCGTGCCGAACTGGTAGCGCAGGGTTTCCCACCGTCGCCAGGCGGCGACGGCGGCATCGCGGCCCGGCGAGCGAAGGCTGTCGGCGTGGAGCACGATGTCGCCCCGGGGCTCGAGCGCGATCTCCTGGCGGAGATTGGGCGCGCCGAGGAACGCGTACCGCGGCGGTTTCGCCGGCATGGCGGCGCGAGCTTGCTCGAAGCTCTGCTCCGGCAGCCGGGCCACCGTCTCTTCGACCGTCCCCGTCCGCCACACATCTCCTGCCGGGCCGGTCCAGTCCCTGGAAGTCAGGTTGCGATCGGCGTCGGACACAAAGACGCCGAGGTCGCGTACGAAGATCCCGCCCTCACGCAACACGTCGTCGACGAACACGCTGAAGCTGCGCGTCGGTCCGCTCCGGAACGCCACAAACCCGCGTTCGGGGCTCAGGCGCGCTGCCGCATCGGCATACTCCACCTCGACCACCGCGGTATTGCCCGACGCCCTCGGCTCCCCGAGAAGGCGCGCGTTCCGGGCTTCGAAACGCGGATTCCATTCTCCCGGCACGGACGTGCGCACGCCCCATTCGAAGCGCAGCCGGGCGCGGCGCAGGACGGCATCGGACCACGCCGCCACCTGCGTGACCTTGGCGGAAGCGGGGCTGGAGATTCGAAGTTTGTACGTCTCGCGGAACCCGAAGCCGGGGTTCTGCACGCCCGGGGCCTCGGACGTTTCGAGGGGCTGGAGGTGGGCGGTCAGACGGTCGCCCTCCTGCACGACCCGGGTGCGCGCCACGGTCCACTCGCCGTGGAAGGGATCGTCCAGCCTCATCCATCCCCCGGTGCCGTTGTCAGGCCAGATGCGGCGCCACCACTCGAGGCGGAGCGTGTCCGGGGAGGGCGGTTCGCCGGCGAACTTCAGTTGAACGGCGCGCACGGGACGTGGATGCTGCCATTCGAGATACAGCCTGGCCTCCGCCCCCCAGGTTACCTCGGTCTGGTTATCTTCGCGGGCAAGGAACGCCACGTTGAGCCGGTGTCCGTCCGGCGTGCCCGTGACCAGGCTGGCATAGCCAAAGGCGACGAGGTTGGCGGGCGGTGGTTCGCCTCCCCCAACACAGCCTGACCGCGACAGCAGCCAGGCGAGGATCACAAAGACGGCGGAGCGTCGAGGTGTCACGTCACGAAGATGTACGCCGGAACGGTCTAATGGCGATCTTTTCATGGCGAGCTCCAGGAACCACTACGAGGTAGGGCGGGCACTCTGCTGCCCGCCGCCGCCCCGGCGCGCAGGGGACTGCTCCCTCCCTTGGATGGCAGGTTTACGGTCTCCGCTTCGACGGGTCCGCCCGGTGACCCGACTTTGCGACTGACTTCCCACGCCCCCGCTTTCCACTTGGACTCGCGCGCGGAGCGGTGTTGCATAGGCGGCCCGTAATGAAAATCGAATCCCTGCATATCGGGATGCGGATCAAACACCCGCAGTACGGCACCGGAACCGTCCGGGCGCTGACCGAGCATACCGCGGCGATCCAGTTCGACGAGGGGTCCCGACGCGAAGTCGAGCCGGGTGCCAGCGGGCTGGAACCGGCCGAGGCGCAGGCCACGCTTGGCGGACTGGAAATGCCCCTGGCCGAATTCATGCAGCAGGCCGTCGAGGCCACCCTCACCGCACTGGGTGTGGAGAAACCCGCGAGCATTGTCCCCCAACTCGCCCCTCGCTGGCGGGGTGGGAAGCTGGTGTTGCATCCCGCCGATCCCACGCTGCAGACCAAGGAACTCGAGCTCGAGGTCTTCTTTCACAAGATCGTCATGATGCGAAACAACCTGCGCGTGCTCGAACAGAAGCTGAACGGCAGCGAGACACTCAGTGCCACCGACAAGTTCGACTGGCAACAGTACGTCACGCGCTGCTACGGCTCGATGACCACCTTCAACCTGCTGTTCAAGGAAAAGGAAGACCAGTTCTAGGCTGCCGATGAAAGACATCGTTCCTCCCCCGCCGCCAATCGTCCGCAACGAATACGAGACGATTCAGGCGTTGTTCCGTCAGTATGTCGTGCCGAGCTACGGCCGGTTCGAGGTCGCCCTCGTTCGCGGCTCCGGGAGCGAGGTGTGGGACGTGCACAGCCGGCGCTACCTGGACCTGGGCGGCGGCATCGCGGTCAACTGTCTCGGCCACGCCCACCCGGAGATCACCGCAGCCCTGGTCCAGCAATCGCAGCGTCTGATCCACGTCTCGAACCTGTACTACCACGAGCCCCAGGGCCGGCTGGCCGAAGCCCTGGTCCGCCTCATCGCGCCGGGCAAAGTCTTCTTCGCCAACAGCGGTGGCGAGGCCAACGAAGGGCTCTTCAAACTCGCCCGCGGGTTCGGACACGACGAGGGCCGCTTCGAAATCCTCACCGCAAGGAATTCCTTCCACGGCCGGACGCTCGCCGGGATCGCGGCGACAGGGCAGGAGCGCTTCCGCAAGGGATTCGAGCCCACCGTGACGGGCTTCCGGCACATCCCGTACAACGACCTGCAGGCCGCGCGGGAATGTCTCTCGCCAGCCACCGTGGCGATTCTGATCGAAGGCGTCCAGGGCGAAGGCGGGATTACGCCCGCGACCGCCGAGTACCTGCTGGGGCTGCGCCGACTTTGCGACGAGAAGAAGCTCCTGCTCCTCATGGACGGCGTCCAGTGTGGGTATTTCCGGACCGGCCGGTTCCAGAGCTTCCAGCGCATACTGGAAGGTGTCGCTGGTGGGGAGGAGTTCGTGCCCGATGGGATCTCGATGGCCAAGTCGCTCGGCGGCGGCTTTCCGATCGGCGCCTTCTGGGTACGGGATGAGGTGCACGGGGTCAAGCTGTCGGACATCCTGGGACCCGGGATGCACGCGACCACCTACGGGGGCACGCCCCTGGCCTGTGCGGTGGCGCTGCGCGTCCTGGAGGTCGTCCAGCGCGACCGGCTTGCGGACAATGCCCGGAACCTGGGCGCCTGGCTCAAGAGCGAGCTCGAGCGATTGGTGCGTGAGTTCCCCGGAGTGCTCGTCGGGGTGCGGGGGTTGGGAATGATGATTGGGTTCGAACTCGCTCCCAAGGAACAGGTCCCCGCGCTGGCGGCTGGCGAGAAAACCGCCGCCGCGCAATTCGTCGATCGCCTGCACGCCGCCGGGTTGCTGACGATCCCGGCAGGTCCGCAAGTTATTCGGCTGTTGCCGGCGTTGAATCTGACCCCGCAGCAGGCCGCGGAGGGGATTGCGGCCATTGCCAAAGTCGCCAGCTCCCTGGCGTGAGCGGAGCGCGCGCCCTGAAGCGGGTGGAGCGGGAGCACGGGGAGTGCGATCGTTTCGCGTGCCGTGGTCGGCGCCTCGTCGTCCACTCCGAACCCAAGGTGCGCACGCAGTCGTCTGCGCGCCGGGTACGGTGGGTAACGGCGTGCCCGCCCCTAGCTCGAGAGCTCACTGCGAATTTCCGCCAGGCACGCTTCGACCTCGGGCAGGGCTGCCGGGTCGAGCCACGCGCGGTTCATCCAGAAGCCCACAGCCGTGGTCGAACGGATGATTGCTTCACCGTGGGCGAATTCCACGAGGAACTCCCCCTCCCGGCGGTAGAACCGGTGGGCCAGCGTGTGTGGGTCCAGCACCCAGTATTCGTCCACGCCGTGTTCCTCGTACGTGGCGAACTTGGGTCCGACGTCGCGATCCGCCGTGTGGGGCGACAGCGCCTCGACCACGAGCGTCGGTGCGCCCGCGATGTAGGTTGGTCTCAGGCTGGACACGCGGTCCGCGGGGACAAACGCCAGATCGGGGAGGAACACGTTGCGGGAGCTCAAGCGCACCGCGACCACCTCGCGGTACAGCTTGCCCAGCTTGTGTCCGTTGATGTACCTCCGCAGCAACTCATCCACGAAGTTCAGAAGGTCCGCGTGGCGCAGGTTCACCGGCGAGTGCATGAAGATCTCTCCATCGATGAGGTCAGCGTGCTTCCCGGGCTGCAGCCATTCGAGAAAATCCTCGGCGGTCAGGAGCTGGCGCTCCAGTTCGCTGTCCAGTGAAACCGCTGTCGGCATGGTCGGACTCTACGCCGGCGCGCGCGCGGCTGTCAAAAGCGCACCGGTCCTGGCAGCGAAACGGACTTGGGGTCAAACATTGACATTTGACAATTGCCGGAGAACCGCACTCGGAAGCGCACGGGTGGTGCACTGCCGGAGGACGTGAAATGTCAAATGTCAATGTTTGACCCCAGGTTCCATGATTGACCCGGAGCGCGAAAATCGCTTCGCTGCGCGCAACCCGCGCACTCCGTCCGCGGCCTTTGAACACCTTTATGGAAACACGCGCCGAACCGGCCCCAAAGGGGGCGACCACCCCCAGCCCGACGCTCCAGACTTTGCCGGGCGACGACGTCCGCCAGATCCTGTGGCGATACGCCGACCGGTACGAACTCCAGATGCTCGTCCAGGCAGCGCGGGGCGTGGCGCGCGGACCCGTGGCCCGCTTGGTGGCCGAGGGCGGACGCAACTCGCACGATTGGACGCCTGCGAAAGCCGCGCTGCTCGAGCATTTCGACGCGAGCGGGATCACCGCCGCGTTCCTGGACCCTGAACAGGGCGGGTTCGTGGCCGGCCCCAAGAACCTCGTGCTGGCCCTGATCGCGTTCGAGCTGTCCTGGGTCGACGCCGGCGCCGCCACCTGCAGCCTCGCCGGCAACCTCGGCCTCGCACCCATCCACGAACGCGGCACCCCGGAACAACGCGCCCGGTACGTGGTCAACGCGGCGCCGCTGAAGCCGGGCGAAACCCGGACCCAGGTCCGGGCCGCCTTCGCCCTCACGGAGCCACTCCCCTTCGTCGGCGTCGAAACCGGCATGCTCGCCGGCAAGGTGCGTGTCGCCGAGTGGTCTGCAGGCGGGGAACCGCTCCTCCAGGTGGACAAGCGCGGACGGTTCATCACGAACATGGGGTTCGCGAACGTGGTCACGGCAGCCGTCGATTCCGACGACCCGCGCCTGAAGGGTTCGTGCATGGTGATCCTCGAACAGGGCGATCCCGGCACCTGGGATGCCGGCACGCCCACGAAGAAGCTCGTCCACCAGCTCTCCTCCACCAACGACCCCGTCTTCAATCTCCGCGTGCCCGCCAGCCGCATCGTCGGCGGCTACACCGTCAAGGACGGCGTCATCCATCCGAATTACTCGCACGCGGAGATCATCGAGGCGGTCTTCCGCCGCACCCGGGTCACCGTCGGTCTGATGACCGCGGCCAAACTGCTCTCCGCCGTCGAACCCGTGATCATGTATCAACGGCGTCGGTTCCGCGGCGGCGAAGGGGCACCCGGAACGCCGCGCTATGAACTCGGCCTGCAGCAGAAGCAGGACGTCGTCCAGCGCTTGGTGGACATCTGGGCCGCCGGCGAAGCCAGTGCCTCCCTCGGCTTCGCGGCGGCGCGCCTGTTCGATGACCTGGATCCGCTCGAAAAGGAAAAGGACCGCCTCCTCGCCGAGAAGAAGCTCACCGGGCGCGCGGCATTCAAGGAGTTGTCCAAAGCCCAGACCGAGGCTCTCGAACTGACGGAATTGGTGACGAGGCCCGTGGGAGAACAGGACCACTCCCGGATCGAGGCGCTGCGCGCCAATCCGCTGGTGCGGTTCGCGGAACTCGACGCCCAGGCCAACGTGCTTTGTCCCGCCTGCAAGCTTTGGAACACCGGCCACGGCGCCACCATGATGCGCGAGGCGGTCAGCCTCATGGGAGGCTACGGGGTCACCGAGGATTGCCCCGGATTTCTCGGCCAGAAGTGGATGGACGCGCAGCTCGAGGCGACCTACGAGGGGCCCGAAGCCGTGCAGCGCCTCCAGCTCTCCATCACGATGACGAACGAGTTGTTTCTGGCCCAGTTCCGCGGCTGGATCGACGCCATGCGGCGGCTGGCGTCGGACCACCCCGGCTCCGGGGCCTGCACGCTCGCGACCGCGATGCAGCTTTGGCTCTGGACCCTGCAACGGGTTCAGACCGCCACCGACGCGGACGGCTCGAAGCTCTACCACAAGACGCGGCAGGGCGTGACTTTCCCGCTCGCGGACGCGCTGTGCTGGCTGCTGGCGGGGCGGCAGTTGATCCTTGACCTCCGGGAGCTCGAAACCCAGGGCGCGGCGAATCCGGCGCTCGCGGATGGCCTCCCGGGCCTGGTGAGTTTCTACAACGACCTCGCCCACGTACAGTGCGCCCGGGCCGCCGGCGAGGTGGCGCGGATTTGCGCCGAGATTGTCCACGGCTACAACCGGCATCCGGCCTGGGACGAGGCGAGCTGTCATGCCTGTTACCAGGCGGAGGAACTCGACACCTTGGAAGGTGTCATCCCGGGCATTGCGGATTCGGCCCGCGCCTTCGGCGACGTGGCCGAGGTCGGTCAACGGCATCCGTACAAGGCGGGTCCCTGCGTGCGGTTCACCGGGCTGGAACCGTTTGTGCGCCTGCGTCTGAAACTCGATGGCTGCCTGACCGGCTGCCGTCTGGCAAAGGACCGCGCTGCGGAGGCGCTGACCAAGGTGATGGTGCCCGAAGCGCTGGATTACCCGGCTTGACCGATGCGAGGATTCCGGTTCCGCGAGGAGAGCCGCCGCTTCCTCTTGAACCTGATCATCGGCCATGAACCGGTCCTTCCAAGGTAGGGCGCGCAGTCCCTTGCGTGCCGGATCGGCGGGCAGCGGAGTGCCCGCCCTACCTGGTGGCGGTTCATGGAAAGTCCCCTGTTCCTTGCGGACCTGCTCCGTGACCATGAACCAAAAAGCGCCGCTAAAGCG
>CAZHUS010000169.1:0-12197 GCA_964535555.1 uncultured Verrucomicrobiota bacterium | reverse complement strand
GATCCACTTGGCACCCTTCCAGGAACAGAATCGCGAGTTTCCTGCCAGGCACTAGCTACGGAGCCGGGTTCTCCCGTGTCAGGAACTGGCGCCACGCGTCGCGGGCGCGATCCAGTTCGGCATAGAGTCGCTCCACGCTTTGGGCGGCGCCTTCGAGTTGCTGGAGCTTGGCGGTGCTTTCAAGCTCGGCGGCGGCCAGACCGAGGCTGCGGGCACCAAAATTCACGGCACTTCCTTTGATGCTATGGGACGCAGCCTGAAGCGCCGTCAGGTCGCCGGCGGCCGCGGCCGATTTCAGCCGGGCCAACTGCTGCTCGGCGGTCGAGAAGAAGAGCTCCCCGAGTTCCGCCAGCGCGGCCGGATCGCCCGCCAAGGGCTTCAAGACCGACGTTTCGAGCGCGGGCACTTCTTCGCCGGGATGGTCCGCCACCGGGCGGGCCAGGACGCCCCGGGCGCGATCGAGGGCCGCTTCGATCTCCTCGATGCGCACCGGCTTGGTGAGAAAGTCGTTCATCCCCGCCGCCAGGCATTTCTCCCGATCGCCGGGGAGGGCGTTGGCGGTCAGCGCAATGATATGCAGGGGTCTCTGGCCGCTGCCCGGGCCGCCGGTCGTCGCCTCCCGTTGACGGATCGCGCGGGCGGCATGGTACCCGTCCATCTCAGGCATCTGGCAGTCGAGCAGGAGCACGTCGGCGGTTTCCCGGGCGAGGAGCTCAAGCACTTCGTTTCCGTTCCCGGCGGTGAGGGCCTGATGACCCAGGCTGGCGAGTTGCCGCACCGCGAGCTTGCGGTTGAACTCGTTGTCCTCGGCCACGACCACCTTCAGGGGCTGACCTTCCGGCTTCGAGGCCGGTGCGGCAGCTTCCGGGGTGGGCGAAAGCGAGTCCGGTTGACGGAGACCGACGAGCGTGGCGAACAGGCGCGAGTTGCGCGGCGGTTTCAGCAGGCAAGCCGCGATGCCGTGAGTGCGCATGGACTCCGCATCCAGCCAGTTGCTGAGCGATGTGAGCAGGACCGTGCGCGGCTGCGGCACATCGGGCATTCCGCGGATCGCGACCGCCAACTCGATCCCGGTGATCTCGTTGAGTGAGAAATCGGTCAGCACGGCATCAAAGGGAGTGCCCGTGTCCGCCGCGGTTCGGATCCTGCGCAGGGCGTTGGCGGCGTCATCGGACTCCTCCACCAGGACGCCCCAGCGCCGGAGCGTTTGCAGGAGCACCCGGCGACTGCCGTCGTGATCGTCGACCACCAGCAGCCGGAGGCCGCGCAGTGGCGGGGAAGACTCGACGGCGGGGGCGCCGGGGAGGGCGGACTTCCCGAAGGGGACCGTGAAGGAAAAGGTCGAACCCTGGTTGACCTCGCTCTCGAGGGTGATCTCCCCGCCCATGCTCCGGACGAGCTGGCTGGAGATGGCCAGGCCGAGCCCCGTGCCCCCGAAGCGCCGCGTGGTCGAACCATCCGCCTGGCGGAACGGCTCGAAGATGTGGCGGCGAACCTCTTCGGGCACGCCCACGCCCGTGTCCTCGACCTCGAACCGCACGGTGACCTCGTTCTCGTTCAACTCGGCGATGCTGACGCGGACGTCGACCTCGCCGCGGTGGGTGAACTTGATCGCGTTGCCAACCAGGTTGGTCATGATCTGCCGCACGCGGACCGGATCTCCCCGCAGGGCGGAGGGCACTTCCGGCTCAATCCAGCACACCAGGTCCAGGCCCTTGACGTGTGCCGTCTCGGCGAGCAACTCCACGGCGCTCTCGACCGTGTCTCTCAGGTCAAACTCGATGCGTTCGATGGCCAGATGGCCGGACTCGAGCCGGGACAGGTCGAGGATGCCGTTGATGATGCTGAGGAGGGTTTCGGCGCCGTGGTGAATCTGGTCGGCAAACTCGCGCTGTTCGGCCGTGAGCGGCGAGCGGCGGAGGAGGTCCGCCGTGCCGATGATGGCGTTCATCGGGGTCCGAATCTCGTGGCTCATGTTGGCCAGGATCTCCGCCTTGAGGCGGGCCACGCCCAGGGCCGAGTCGCGCGCCTTCTCGAGCTCCTGTTCGACGCGGATCAGGTCGGTGACGTCCTTGGAAATGCCGAAGGTGCCGATCACGTGGCCGGTGCTGTCGCGTAGCGGCAGCTTGGAACTGCGCACCCAGGTGATGCGACCGTCGGGCCAGGTCTCCTTCTCGGTCACGTCCAGGATGGGTTCGCCTGTCTCGAGGATGCGTTGCTCGTCGTCGTAGGCCGGCTTGGCGTGCTCGACGGTGAAGAAGTCGAAGTCGCTCTTGCCGGTGAGCTTCTCCGGATCCGACACGCCGCATTTGCTGGCCAGGGCGCGGCTGACCCGGATGAATTTCGAGCGCCGGTCCTTGAAGTAGATGGCGTCGGGGACGTTATCCAGCAGGGAGCGGAGCAGGTCGCGCTCGTATTCAAGCGCCGCCTCCATGCGGTGGCGCTCGGTCTCGTCCCAGAAGATGCCTTGGACCCCGATCACGGCCCCGGTGCTGTCCCGGAGAGGGGTCTTGATGACGTGAACGTACAACTTGCTGCCGTCGGGTTTGACGTGCTCCTCGGTCTTTTCGAGGACCTCGAGCCGTTCCATGACCTGCCGGTCGTCAGCCTGGTACTCGGCGGCGAGGTCCGGAGGGAAGAAGTCGTAATCCGTCCGGCCCAGGATCTCCGACGCCGGGCGTTTGAGCGTGTGGCAGAAGAGCTGGTTGGCAAAGGTGAACCGCCCGCTCCGGTCTTTGCGGAAGATGTTCTGCGGGAGGGCGTCGACGAGCGAATGGTAGAGCAGTTCGGAATTGCGGAGCGCTTCCTCGGCCTGCTTGCGATCCGAGATGTCCTCGACGGTGCCTTCGTAATAGAGAAAGCGCCCCTGCGCGTCGTGCACCGCCCGGGCATTCTCGGAGATCCAGATCTGGGCGGTGTCCTTGCGGCGGATGAGCGACTCGAAATGGTGCACCTCTCCGCGCTCGCGCATCTGCCGGATGAACTCGTCCCGCCGGGTGGGGTCGACATAGAGCTGTCCCTTGATGTTTTGGACGGCGTCCTGCAGTTCCCCGGGCGAGGCGTAACCGTAGATCTGGGCCAGCATCGGGTTGGCCGCCAGGTAGCGGCCATCCTCGGTGGTCTGAAAGATGCCTTCGGCAACGTTCTCGAAAATGCTGCGATAGCGGGTCTCGGCCAGCCGGAGCGCCGTTTCGGTCCGCTCGTGATCGACGAGACTCTGTTCGAGGCGGCGCAAATTACGCCGCAGTTCCAGGTGGGTGATCACCTGGCGGGCGATGATTTCCAGCGCCTCGAGTTGTGCCGGCTCGAGCCCACGCGGCTGCCGGTCCATCACACAGAGCACTCCGACCGCGTAGCCACCGGGCGCAATCAAGGGGACACCGGCATAGAGGCGAAGCGCTTCGGGTCCGGTCACGGCCGGGTGTTTCGCATAGCGCGGGTCCTGGGCGAGGTCGGCGACGAGGAAGCGATGCGGTGAAAGCACGGCCTGGGCGCAAAGCGACTCGCCACGCGGCATTTCGAGGGTCTTCGTCCCCAGATGCGCCTTCAGCCACACCCGGTCCGCGTCGACGAAGCTGATCAGCGCGATGGGAGCGTTGCAGGTCTGGGCGGCGAGTCGGGCCAGGTCGTCGAAGGCCTGCTCGGGCGGGCTGTCGAGGATCCCGTAGTCATGCAGCGCCGCAAGGCGCCCGGATTCATTGGGAGGCAGTGGGACCGCACGCGTGCTCATGCGACTCGTGGCGTTTCATGCGAACAGACCCGGCGGCGCCCGCTTCCGGACGTCAAGGCGCCTGGGCCTCGGTGAGGATCATCTCGGAAGGCGGCGAGGCTCTCAGTTCACGAAGCCAGACCTCCGCCTGTTGCCGTGCGGCGGCCATCTTGGGATAACGGATCTCCCGGTAGCCGGTCACCGCTTCGGGCAGCGAGAGCAGCTTGACCAGCAGCGGGTAGTTGTCGACATCGCTGATGCGATCGAGGCACTGGCCAACGAGCGCTTCGTACCAGTCGCGGAACTCCCGTTCCTGGCGGTGCCACTCGGGCAGGACGCGGCGGATCCACTTCATGCGCTTCACCAACTCGAGCATCCAGTCGCGAGTCTTGATGTCCCAAGCCACATCCCGGCCCAGCAAGGTGAACTGGGGGCGATTCAAATGGCGGTAAGTGATGCGGTCGCCACGCACGGGGTCCACTTGGTAACGGGCGCGATCGCGCCGGTGCTTTTCCTCGCTCGTCAGCAGGTGCGCCACGTAGACCTCGTCCTTGATGAGCATGACCTTGTGCAGGTTCCAGAGCACCGCGCGCGTGGCGGCGTACTCGAACTCGGAACGATCGACCGCGTGGACTCGCAGCACGGCATCGATGTAGCGGCCCGCGTGGGCGGCGTCCTCGTACTGCATCAGATCATACGCGCGCAAAGCCAGGTCGCGCCGGAACTCGCCCGACGCCGGGAGCTGGTCCGCGGCGCGCTCGACCAGGGAATGATATTCGCGGCTGCGCTCCGCCCCCCGGCGACCGCGGCGTGCCAGAATCGCGGTCTTGTCCGCAAGGATTTCCTCGTAGGTGGAGGGGTCGCGGAAGACGCCGGCCGCGCGCTCGACGGCCGCGAGGTCGAAGGCGGCGTAGCGTCCCAGATTGAAGGCCTTGCGATTGTCGACCGCGGCGGCACCCAGCCCCGAATGCAACGCCCACTCCATGCTGGCCAGGCTCAACGGCAGCAATCCCCGCTGGAACGCCACGCCCAGCATCATGATGTTGGCGTACAGCTGCGTCCCGAAGAAATGCTCGGATAGCTTCGAGATGTCCGCGCTGAAATAGGCCTCGCTGCGCGTGTGGCCCTGGAGCACCGCGTCCAGGCGGCGGACCTCGAAGTCGTCCTTGCCCAGCAGGGTCAGGATCGTGGGCGTCTTGTGCGTGTTCACCACCGCGGCGGTGTGGCGCCGGCTGCCGACGCGCTGATTGGCGGAGGGATCGAGGGCGCGCGCCGCTTCCAGGACATCCACGCCAATGAGGAGATTCGCCTTCCCGTAGGGGATCAGGTTCGACGTGAAAGGCGCCCCCTGGGGGGAAAAAGTGATCATCGAGTAGACGCCACCGTTCCGGATCGCCAGTCCTTTCTTGTCGCAATACTGCACCCGGTAACCCTCGCGATTGCCGGCCAGCACCAGCACCGCCGTGGCCGTACCGATCCCCATCCCGCCGACCCCGGCCAGGTATCCGCGCCAGGCGCGACTTGGCTTCACCACCGGCGGCACGGGCAGGCGCGAGAAATCGAGCCGATCGATGGCGGGTGGTGCGGCCTGGTTTCGGGTGACGATGACTTCCTCGAAGGACGGACACGCCTTGACCTGGGGCCCGTCATTCTCGGTCGACACCAGGAACCGGGTGCAGGCGCCATCCGCCACGCACCAGGACAGGTCGATGCCGATCTTGGGGCCGTAAAGCGTGGGCTCCACCGTCAGGCCGGGGCAGCCCGTCGCCCGGGTGCACTCGAGGCAATTCTCACAAACCTCGTGCGTGATGTTGATGTACCGTTTGCTGGCCAGAAAGCCCTGCGACCGCAAAGTCCGCCGTTCCTCGCGCGCGGCCCGGCGGTGGAAGGTGATGCCGCACTCCTTGTCCGCCACCACGACCTTTACCCCCGACTGAAGGATCGTCTTCTCGAGCAGCGAGCGGTAACTCTGCACCTCGGCCGGGTTCACCCGCACCACCGTGGCGCCGGAACTGGACTGGTCGGTGATGCCCGCGACCACGGCGTCGATGTTCTGCGCGAAGGTCTTTTCGCCGAGCAACCCTTCCTCGAGCCCGGGGGTCGGCTGGTGGCCCGTCATCGCGGTCGTCTTGTTGTCGAGAATGATGTAGGTGATGTCCTGGCCGTTCTTCAGCGAATTGGAGATCGCGATCTGCCCGCTGTGGAAGAAGGTCGAGTCCCCCATGAACACGACCTGTTTGTTGCGGATGAACGGGTCGATGCCCGCCCCCGTGCCGCCGCCCAGCCCCATGCCGGAGTAATTGTGCATGAGATCCTTGGTGGGCTCGAACATCAGCATCGTGTAACAACCGGTATCCCCGTGGAAGACCAGGTCGACCGGGGCGGTGCCGTGCACGCGCTGCATGTAAAGCGGATCACGAAACTGCTTCTTGATCTCGATGAGCACGCTGGCCGAGTCACGATGCGGGCAGCCGGGACAAAACGTGGGCGTGCGCGGGGCGATGCGGGCGTCAAACGCCTTCACCTCCGCGATCAACTCCAGTTCGCTCTCGACCCTGCGGCGGTCGAAACGCCCGCCCAGCTCCGGCAGTTGAAGGAACAACGACCCGAGACGCGCAATCAGCTTGCTCGGGTTCAAACCCCGCGTATCGGGAATGCCCGGCAGGCCGTGCGGGAACTGTTTCCCCCAAACCTCCGCCGGCAGCGGCCGGGATTCGTGGTCGGCGTTCTGCCGGGCGCGTTGCAGGATCTCGACGACCTGTTCCTCGAGAAACCCGCGCCGTTCCTCGACGACGTAGAGACTCCGCAATCCGGCCCCAAACTCGGTGATGAGGGAGGGATCGAGCGGATAGCTCAGCCCAACCTTCAGAATCGGAAAATGGCCGTCGAGGCCGAGTTCGGCGAGCGCATGCCGGAGGTAGCAGTAGGCCGCCGCCGAGGTCACGAACCCCAGGCGGGCCAGGGCGTTGGTGTCGTCGATGGCGGGCAAAACGCGGTTTGCCCCGTGGCGGCGGGCGCTGGCCCACAGCCGCTCGAAGCGCTCGTGCAGCTGCTGCTCCTTGCGCCAGGTGCGCGGCGGCAGGAGCACATTCCTCTCGAGATCGATCTGGCCGGTGTCGAGGGTGAACCGGTTGTGGGTGCTGGTCAGGGGGAACTGGTTGGGGCGCACCTCGACGGAACCGCCGCCGTCGGCCTGGTTGGTGGTGACCAGGTAACCGATGTAGAGCTCGCTTTCGCGGGAGAGTTTGAAAGCCAGATCGATCCAGTCCTTCAACTCCTGGGGATCGCTCGGTTCGAGCACCGGCATCATCAGGTGCTTGGCGAGGTAGCGGGAGTCGGCAGGCACCTGGGTGGAATCGCTCCAGGGGTCGTCCCCGAGGACGATCACGGCGCCGCCCTCGGGGTGCGCACCCACGAGGTTCCCCAAGGCGAGGGCGTCAGCCGCGACATGGACGCCGACGCTCTTCTGCACCGTGATGGCGCGCAGGCCGTGCATCTGGGACCCGTTGACCATGGCCGCGGCGAGGGCTTCGTTGTTGGCCATGCTGGCACGGATGCCGTGCTCGCGCAGGAGCTCCTGGATGTCCTGGGCGGTGTCGAAGAACCCGGCCACCGGGGAACCCGGGTAGCCGGTCCAGAGATGCGTCCCGCCCTCGGTCTCAAGGCAGCCCTTAACCAGGAGTTCGTTCCCGGTAAATACTTCCACACCAGAAGCTTGAGTGAATCGTGGAGCGGCTTTCACTTGTCGCAGTGTGTCATTCAAACCTCCGATTGGCAAGCGTTCACTGCCGCCCGTGCCGTGCCCCGGCGCCGCCGGAAGACACAGAAGAGCTCATTACCCATCTGTTGTCGGCTGATCAACCGCAGGCGGGCCGCATCCGCCAGCCGCGCGACCCCTTGTCCGTCGGCGATGGTCGGTGCGGTGCGCCCCCCAAAGATGAACGGGCAGATCGTGAGGTGGAGTTCGTCCACCAACCCGTCACGGAACAGCGCCGCGTTCAATTCGCCGCCCCCTTCGCAGAGCAGCCGCCGGACCCGCCAACGCCGTTTGAGATGTTCGAGGGCGGCCTTGAAATCCAGTTCCGCATCCCCCGCGATGATCACCTCGTCCACAACCTCTGCCAGGGCGTTCAAGCATTTCGGACGCGCCCGGCGCGTGCTGAGCACCACGACAGGGGAGAGACGTTTCTGAAACACCGGCGCGTCCGGTCGCAGCGAGCCCGACCCGCTCACGAGGACCCGGACCGGGTATTCGCGCCGCCCGCCCCGAAGGCGCGCCTGGCGGTACTTCGGCCCGCCGGTGCCCAGTGTCACTTCTCCGTCGGTAACCGTGCGCGCCCCGCACATGACGCCGTCCGCCGTGGCTCGCAACTCGTACAGATGCTCCCGATCGCGTCGGCTGCCGAAGGACGCCACCTCGCGGTTGGCCGTGGCAATCTTGCCGTCCGCGGTCATCGACATGTTCAAGAACAGGAACGGGCGCGAGACCCGAGTCCTGACAGGTGGCGTGCCGAGCGTCACGATTGAGCCGCTCATAGGATCAGCATCGCGTCTCCGTAACTGTAGAATCGATACCGGGCACGGACAGCCTCGGCGTAAGCGTCAAGGGCCAGCTCGCGGCCCGCAGTCGAGCCCGGATTGGCGAAGGCGCACACCAACATCAATAGCGTGGACTCGGGGAGATGGAAATTGGTCAGCATCGCGTCGACCACGCGGAAGTCCGCCGGGGGATGAAGGAAGAGCCGGGTTTTTCCACGGCACGCTTCCGGTGCCGGTCCTGCGCTTTCCAGAACGCGCACCGCGGTGGTTCCAGCGGCCACGACGCGGCGCCCTCCGGCCTTGGCGGCGGCGATGGCGTGGGCGGTTTCCGCGGGGAGCTCATAGGCTTCCTCGTGCATCACGTGTTCCTCCAGGCGCTCGGCCTTCACCGGGGCGAACGTCCCGAGACCCACGTGCAGCGTGACGAAACGCACCTCGACGCCCATCGCAATGATCTGCTCGATCAGCGCCGGGGTGAAATGGAGTCCGGCCGTGGGAGCGGCGACACTGCCGGGCGGCTTCGCAAAGACGGTTTGGTAACGTGCCCGGTCCTCGGGAGGCGGCGGACCACGCCGCTCGATGTAGGGCGGCAGCGGGACCTCGCCGAATTCATCCAGCCGCTTGCGGACGTCGTCCGGGCCGGCGAACCGGAGTCGGTAATGACCTTCGGCGCGCTTCGCCTCGACCACAGCCTCCAGTTCCTGGCGGGTCGACTCCGGACGGGTGGGGCAGGGGGACTGTGTCGGCTGGCGTGCCGGTGCCTGCCCCGTTTCCGCGGCCGTGGTGCTCGGCGCTGGAAGCGCTGCCACCGCGGCCGGAGGACGGAACACGAGTCGGGTTCCGGGCCGGACTCGTTTTCCGGGCCGGAGCATGACCCACCAGTCGTTGGTCGCGCTTTCCTCCACCAGCAACACCTCCACCTCCCCGCCGCTTACCGGCTTGGTCGCGCGCAACCTTGCCGGGATCACGCGTGAGTTGTTCAGGACCAGCAAGTCGCCCGGCCGCAGGTAGCGGGGCAGGTCGGTGAAGTTCCGGTGTTCCAGGGAACCGTTCGCCCGGTGCAGCACCAAGAGACGCGACGCATCCCGCGGCGTGACGGGGTGCTGCGCGATCAACTCCGGCGGCAGGAAATACCCAAAATCGGCGGTGCGCACAGGGCTGTTCTTGCACCGCGGTGCGCGGCGAAGTCAACAGATGAAGTCCGGGCGCGCGACGGGTCCGGTTCGCAGCGGACGGTCAGTGTGGCTGCATGAACAGGCGCCGGCGGTTGCGCACCAGGTACCAGACGATGAGGGCGTTCAGGGCCAGCAATGCGGCAATTCCAAGCCGGAACTCGCGCACCAACTCGAACACCTCGATGGGGATGAAGAACGCGGTTTCGCTGATTGCCAGCCAGACCGCCCACGCCGCCCGGAGAAAAAGGCCGAAACTCTCAACGAACAGGAGCACGGCATACAGGAGGGTTCCCGAGGCGACGGAGGTGATGACGCCCGGCGTCAGCACCCCCAGCTTTGCCCCCAGCGCGGTCCAGAAATCGTGCTCGGGATTCTGCCGCAGCCAGAGCAGGAGTTCCTCGAACTCCTCGGCGAGGTTTTCCCCGAGGAGGCTGTAGATACCCAGCGCGAGCGCGAGCAGCAGCAGGCCCTTTCCCAGTTTGATGGCAATGACCGTGTACAACCCGGTCGCGCGGCGCCGGGGCCGGGGCTTGACACTTTCCAGGGATAGGGTCACCGCTTCCATCGGGTCAGGCCTACCGCACCCGTTGCAGCAGGAGTGCCGGGAGGTCGCTGAGCTTGACCCGCTCCTGCTTCATGGAATCCCGGTCACGCAAGGTGACGGTGTCCTTCAGCTCCGGCCCCTTCTCGCCCAACGTGTCGAAATCAACGGTGATTCCGAACGGGGTGCCCGCCTCGTCCTGGCGTCGGTACCTCCTGCCGATCGCTCCGGCATCGTCGTAGAAGACGGTCATCAACGGGCGCAACAGTTGCACCACTTCCCGCGCTTTGGCAACCAGTTCGGGACGGTTCTTCAGGAGCGGAAAGACCGCGACCTTCACCGGCGCGATCCGCGGGTGGAAGCGCATCACGACGCGTTTCTCGAGCTTGCCCTTGTCATCCGGGGCCTCGTCCTCGGCGTAGGCATGGGTGATGAGGGCCAGGATCAAGCGGTCCACGCCGGCCGACGGTTCGATGACGTGGGGGATGTAATTGCCCCTGGCCAGGGCTTCCGCGTCGGACTTTGCCTGGGCGGTCGCTTTCTCGACCTCCTCGGGCGTGCGGGCCGTCTTGATCAGGTACTTCAGCCGGGACTCGTAATAGCGCTGCGCCAACGCGTCCTGACGGGGCTTGTCCAGTTTGGCCCAGGCGGCTTTGAGCTCCTCGTCGAAGACGTTCATCGCCTTGCCCGAATGACGCTGGTGCTGGGACAGGTCAAAATCGCTGCGGGCGGCGATTCCCTCAAGTTCCTCGCCCATGAGTTCGCCCTGCTCGTCCCGCTTGCTGAAGGGGAAGGTGAACAGGATGTCGACCGTGGCCCGGGCGTAGTGGGCCAGTTCCTCGGGCTTCTGCCAGTACTCCTTCAGCGTGGTACGCGGCAGGCCGATGCCCTCGTAGAAGCGGATGCGCTGCTCGACCCAGTACTTGTGCCAGACCTCCCAGCCCCAGTTCGGCTGCGGTTCGCCCTGCCACGAGCCGTCGGCCACGGTCGCGACGCTGCCGCAGATGGCCTCGATCGCCTCGTCCGGGCGGATGAAGAACTCGAGTTCCATCTGTTCGAACTCGCGCGAGCGGAAGGTGAAGTTGCGCGGGGTCACTTCATTGCGAAACGCCTTTCCGACCTGGGCGATGCCAAACGGGACCTTCTGCCGCGAAGTCTCCAGCACGTTCTTGAACTGGGCGAAGATCGCCTGCGCCGTTTCGGGGCGGAGGTAGGCCACGCTGTCGTCCGATTCGACCGGACCCACGACGGTCTTGAACATCAGGTTGAACGGGCGCGCCTCGGTCAGGCCGGCGCCGTTCTCCGGGTTGAACCGCGTCGAGTCTTTGACCTCCTCGGACCCGCCCCGGATGATGACCGGGTTGGGAAACCGCCGCGCCGCGTAGAACTGGCGTGCGAACTTGCCGCCATATTCGGGGTGCTTGCCTGTCTCGACCAGGATCGGAAACTCGGCGGTGTCGAGCCACTCGGGGTTGGCGTCGGGCCGGCCCTGGGCGCGCCAGACTTCGAGCAAACGTTGGGCGTCGGCGCTTTGAATGACGCCGTGAGGATCGGCGGGCGGTTCGCCCCCGATCAGTTCCGCCCAGGCTTCGCGCCAGCCCGGGCCGAAGGCGCCGAGGTAGCGATAGGCCGTGCCACTCTGCGGTTCGATCTGGTCGGCTCGGAACCGCTTCCTGGTCAGGAGACAGTCGCACATCGGGTCCGTAAACGTGTCCACGTGTCCCGAGGCCTTCCAGATCGCGGGCGCCATGATGATCGTCGCCTCGAGGCCGGCCACGTCCTCGCGCTCGTGGACCATGGTGCGCCACCAAAGCTCCTTCACGTTACGCTTCAGCTCCGCGCCCAGCGGGCCGTAGTCCCAGAAGCCGCCGATGCCGCCGTAAATCTCCGAAGACTGGTAAATGAAGCCGCGACGCTTGCACAGCGACACAATTCTCTCCATCAACTCGTTGACTTTGGGCGCAGCCATAGGGGCGGGAGTGTTTCGGAAGCCACGAAGTGCTGTCAATGGCAAGGCGCGCTCAGGGGGCGGGGACCAAGGTGCTCTCTTTCCATGAACCGCCACCCGGTAGGGCGGGCACTCCGCTGCCCGCCGATCCGGCGCGCAAGGGACTCTTCGCATGGACTTGTTCCGAAAAGCGGGGATGAATCCCCGCACTCCAGGCGCTTCGCGACCCTGGACGTGCCTGGGAGCGGCGCGAAGCGTTTGGAGTGCGTCCGCTTTAGCGGCGCT
>CAZHUS010000168.1:0-12235 GCA_964535555.1 uncultured Verrucomicrobiota bacterium | reverse complement strand
AGCGCCTGGAGTGCGGGGATTCATCCCCGCTTTTCGGGACAGGTTCATGGAGAGAGAGTCGCCCAAGCCGGCAGTCAGGGAAGCACACTCACCCCAGCTGCGGGATGACGAACGGCGGACGATCTTCCCGCCGCGACAAGGCCCTGGCCTCGGCAGCAAACTCGTCGACGAACCGCTCCTCCGCAGGATCGAAGGTCACCCAGGGACCGAGCGTTGCCGGGGTGGCGTCGAGGTCGACGCCGTTCTTCAGCAGGTATTCCTGGCATCGCCCGAAGGCATCAGACAATTCCCGACTGGCCTTGATCCTCTCCCGGATGGCCTCCGGCGTGGCTGTCTGGCCGAGCCGATGTGAGAGGTTGGCCAGGTGACAGCCGACGACGGAACGGTGTCCTTCGACGGCTTCAGCGGCCAACTCGCCGGCCTTGCGGCTGCGCACGGCGGCGAAGAAGTTCGCGAGGTGCGCCGTTTCCAGGCCGTTCGAGCTGCCGTCGTCGGCGTATGCCTTGATCTGCTTGCCTTGCGGGTCGAAGAACGCCCCGCCCGAGGCGTCGCCCGCGAAATAACCCCCCTCGCAGTCGATCATGATGCCGCCGCTGCGCCCGCGGTACCGACCCATACCCTCGGACGCGCCTGGCGCGCGGAGGTTGCGGATCTCGCAGAGCACGGGAGCGGGTTGATAGTCGAGCAGGGCAATGTGGGTGTTTGCGGTTTCGCCGCAGTCATCGAAGGCAAACCGGCCTCCGATGCTCAAGGCGCGCGGCGGGGCCTGATCCTGTCCCAGCGCCCAGCGGCAGAGGTCAATCACGTGGGGGCCGTTGTTGCCCATCTCGCCGTTGCCGACGGACCAGAACCAATGCCACTCGTAGTGAAGCTGCTTGCGCATCAGGGGCGACAAGGGAGCCGGGCCGCACCAGAGATCGTAATCCACCGTCGCGGGCAAGGGCGTCGGTGCGTTCACCTTTCCGATGCCGTCGCGGGCCCGGTACACGATGGCGCGGGCGAAACGGATTGGCCCCAGTTCACCGCCACGCAGGTCGGCAAAGATGCGGCGGAGCAGCGGGCTCGACCGGTTCTGGGTACCGACCTGGACCATGCGGCCGTGCTTCCGGGCTGCGGCAACCATTTGCCGGCCTTCCCAGATGTTGTAGGAGAACGGCTTCTCGACATACACGTCCTTCCCTGCCTGACAGGCCCAGATGGTGGCGAGGGCGTGCCAGTGGTTGGGCAGGGCGATGACCACGGCGTCGATGGTCTTGTCATCGTAGACGCGTCGCAAATCGGGGTGCAGCGCCACGGTCTCACCCCGGTCCCGGAACGGGCGCGCTTCCCGCTCGAGAAACGTGGTGTCCACATCGCACAGCGCCACGATCTTCACGCCCGGGACTTCGCGGATGCGGGGAATGAGTTGGTGCCCGCGTCCGCCAACGCCACCCACGGCGGTCGTGTCGCCCATCCCAATCACCGCGACGCGGATGGTTTCATTCAGGCTTGCCGCGGGTGTGGACTGCCCGGCGGCGCGAGCCGCTGGGGACGCCGGCCATGCCCCGGCGAGGAGCGTGCCTTGCAGGAACCGTCGGCGCGTGAGGGCGGGCACCCGCAGCACCGGAGCGGGCGTTCTGTCGGAGGGCGGATTCATGTCGCAGCTTGGTCACGGCGACCTGGGGCGTCAATGCAGCCTTCTCCACTCTCTCCGATCGCGCTCGGATCGCGGGGTCGGACTCGGACGGCGCGCGCAGGGACCGTGGTTCGCCGCCAGGGCTTGGGGCCGAAGCAGAGCGGACTTTCCTTGCCCCGCTCCTGGAGGCTGCAACATGATCCGGACACCGTCCTATGAAGACCGCCTTCCTGCTTTTGTTCGGGGCCTGGCTCATGCCGATCGTTCTTGCTTCCGCCGCGCCCGTCCAGGCCACCTTCACCGGCCTGCGGGGCGAACGGAGCTGGACCCTCAAGGAGTTAAACCCCGAACTCCCCTCCGACTGGACGGGTTACGAGTTCCTGGTGCTCGAGTTCAAGGCGTCATCCTCCCAGCGCTTTGACCTGGGCCTGGAGACCTCTCGCGGCCGGATCGCGAAAAGGATCGGCCCCTTCGCGGGCGTTTGGGTGCGGGCGGCGATCCCGCTGCGGTTCTACCGACAGCCAGCGGGCGATGGCATCGACATGGCGGCCACGTTCAACCAACCGCGCAACTCGTACTGGATCAACATCCATACCGGCAGCTTCGATCCGCTCACGAATGTCACCGTGCTGACCGTGGCGATGGATCGTCCGGTGGGGACGCCCACCTTCGAGATCCGTTCGGCCGCGTTGGCGGCGACTGATCCCGGAGACGCCGTGCTGGAAGGAAAGCCGCTCGTTGACGAGTTCGGTCAGTACACGCGTTTGGACTGGCCTGGCAAAGCCCACTCCCTCGAGGCCCTCAAGCTGGCATGGGACGCCGAGGCCGCCGCGTTGGCGGAGTCACCCACGGGCCGATGCCGATACGGGGGCTTTCTCGAGAGCAAGGCCCAGGGGACTGGCTTCTTCCGGGTTGAGCAGATCGAGGGGCGCTGGTGGTTCGTGTGCCCCGACGGCCACCTCTTCTACTCGAGCGGTGTGAACGGCGTGGGGACGATCGTCGGCACGCGGATGCGAGGACGGGAAGACCTGTTCGCCGCCCCGCTGCCTGCTCACCTGGTACCGGGGGGGCCGGGCGCACGTTCGTTGGTCGGCTCCTTCTACACCTGGAATCTGATCCGCCGTTTCGGCGAGGACTACCGACCCAGGTGGGCCGAGTTCACCACGCAACGACTCGCGGCCTGGGGATTTAACACCGTACACAACTGGGGCGCGCCCAGCCGGTCCCTGGCCGAGCCGCGCGTCCCTTACGCGCTCATGATGCGCGGCTGGCAGACCGGACGTTCGGTGATGGGGATGCCCGACGTCTATGCGGCGGACTTTGCGCGGCGTGTGGACGAAGCCGCGGCGAGCCAGCTCGCGCCCTTTCGCGATGATCCTTACATGCTCGGGTTCTTCATCGGCAACGAGCCGCCGTGGCCGGGTCGTGAAAGCCAGCTTTGCGACGCGATCCTGGCGGGGGAGGCGGGTGAGACGCGAAGGCGCCTCCAGGCCCACCTGGCGGCGGGAGACACGCCGGACCGCCGGCGGCAGTTCGTGCTGACGGCCTTTCAACACTACCTCGACGTCATCAACGCGGCGGTGCGCCGGCACGACACGAATCACTTGAACCTTGGCATTCGGTTCGGCGGCAGCCCGCATGACGAAGTGGTCAAAGCCGCGCGGGGCTTCGATGTGTTCAGCATCAACATCTATCGATACGTGCCGGACAAGGCGGTGTTCGACCGGATCTACGCGCTGGTCCCGCGGCCGCTTCTGATCGGCGAGTTCCACATCGGCAGTCCGGAGCGCGGCCTGGCGCCGGGCCTGGTTCAGGCGATGAACCAGACGGAACGCGCCATCGCCTATCGGTACTATGTCGAGCAGTGCGCGGCTCACCCGGCGCTCGTGGGGACGCACTGGTTCCAGTGGCTGGACCAACCGGTCACGGGGCGCAACGACGGTGAAAACTACAACATCGGGTTCGTCGACGTCACCGACCAGCCGTATCGCGAATTGGTGGAGGCCGCGAAGCTGACCCATTCCCGCCTGTTGGACGTTCACGCCGGGAGGACCCTGCCGTTTGGTCAGAGGCCCCGCGCCTCGGAGGTTGAAGGCCCATGAGCGGGGTTATGACCGGTGGGGCGGCGCCGAGCCGGATGGCTGGAGCTGGATGGCTCGCCTCCTTACGTCGGCGCCTCCAGGGTGAATCCGGCGCGGGGCGAGGCTGCGCCAGGTTGGATGGGCGGAGAGTTGTTCTCTGCATTGGCCTGTTTTTCATCCTGGCCCAGGCAGGCCGAGGGGCCGAGGTTCCTGTTCGGGTCGACCGCGCGCTCCCCGCGGCAAGGTACGAACGCGTCGTGCTCGACCGCGAGTACATCGCCTATGAGCGGGATGTGGGTGACATGGACGGCGACGGGCGCCGCGACCTTGTGGCCGTGCAGGAAGGCGACACCACGCTGGAGTGGTTCCGCGCACCGGACTGGGGCCGCAGGACTTTGGTTGCCTTCTCAGGGACGTTCCGGTTCCCCCGTGCCGACGACTTGAAGGTGGCCGACTTCGACGGAGACGGCGATCTGGATGTCGTGACGCGGTTGGGCAAGAGCGCATCGGACGACGGTCCGGGTAGGGCGGTATGGTGTGAGAACCGCGGTCCTGGGGTTCCCTTCACGACGCATCCCCTTGGCGACAGCCCCGAGTACGTGAAGGACATCGTGGTTGCCGATTTCGACCGGGATGGTCGCCCGGACGTTGCCATGCGGATGGACCGGCGGACGCAAGTCTGGTTGCAGAGTCCGGGCGGCCCATGGAGCGAGGTGATGCTGGTCCACCCACCCCACGAGGGCCTGGAGGCAGGCGACCTGGACATGGACGGTGATCCCGACTTGGTGCTGAATGGCTTCTGGTTCGCTACTCCGGACACAGCCACCTCGACGAGAGTGGCGACGGCGTATGTCCGTCGGGACATCGACGCCACCTGGTGCACCCAAACCGGGGACTGGACCGCGAACTCGTGCAAAGTGGTGATCGGCGATTTTGACGGCGACGGCCGGAACGACGTGGCGCTCTCCCACTCCGAACGTGCCGGCCACCCGGTGGCGTGGTACCGCGCGCCAACGCCCGTCCGAGAGGGTCCGTGGAGGCGGCAGGTTGTGAGCTTCGTCGATTTCTGTCACACACTTCAGGCTGCGGATTTCGATCTCGACGGGGACATCGATCTGTTGGCAGGCGGGATGATTCAGTCATCCCACCGGGGATTGCGGCTCCTGCTGAACCTGGGGGAAGGCAGAGCCTGGGCCGAGCAGGAGATCCAGGGCGAGGGGAGTTACAGTGCCGAGGTCGGTGATCTCGACGACGATGGTGACCTGGACATCGTGGGCATCCGGAACTGGAACTCGGCGCCGACGTGGATCTATCGCCACGCGCGGCAGGCGAGGAGCCAGGGACGCTGAAACGGCGGATCCGGCATGATCCGGCCTCGGCTGTTTGGGGAGAGAATCCTATGAGGTTGTGGCTGCCTCACTGGGTCGGTGAAGCCGTCCGAGGCTGGGCACGATCCAGACGCGCTCGTAGGAGAAACGCCCCTATCGAGCCGGGGCCCTCGTGGATGGGCAGACGCCAGCCTTGCTCGTGGCGAAGGACCTCGGTGTCCTCCATCGTCCTCCAAAGGCCCGTCGCCAGGTCATTGGCAACTTCGAATCGAGGTTGCCCGTGCTGAGTCGGGTCGATCCCAGTAACCGTCACAAGACACTCTCGACCACGCCGCTGGATCCGCAAGGCCGTAGGATCCTGGGCGGTAGTCTGAGCCAGGACTCGTTCGCCGCCGTCCAGTTGGACTTCAACCAAACGGTACAAGGTTCGGAGAGGTAAGGAGGCGTTTTCCTCCCGGAGACGGTAGGTGACGGGAAATCCGCCGGTTCCTTGGGCGGGAACAATCTCCGAAGTTACCTTCAACCATTCGAGGCCCGAGGATCGTTCGACGAAGTACCCTATCGTTCCGATTTCGACAAGCACGTGCCAGACGATTTCCACTCCTCCTTCGGAACGCGAAGCCTGGAACGAGGCGATGCGAGCTGCGGTGGGCTCGATGGGCGGCCACAGTCGCTCCGCCACCAGCTCGATGCCCTCGTCCATTCCGAGGTTGCGAGAGTACTTCCGGTCGGTGGGGTTGTTCCAGTGCTCATGCACACCCAGACTGAACAACGGCAGTCCATCGGCGTCTGGATCGTAGATCGTTCCCGAGGCCGGACTCGAGGCGAGTGCTGCTTCGTGCAGGTAGTCTTCCTGCCCTCCCTGGAGGCTTCCAGCCTCGTGAACGCCCCCGGTTACGACGACCGGCCACTCATTGAGCAGGAAGTCGTGGGCTACGGAGTCGATCGCTACGGGGTCTTGTGACACGAACAGGCTGGAGGGCCAGTCCCCGATGGTACCGTCCCCAAATGGCGGTGACTTCCACGGCTGAGGTCTGGACTCCGAATAGTAACCACCATACAGGCCGTCGACCAGGTAGAGCACCGTCTTGCCGCCGAGATCGGGGTGGCCCATGGCGTCCACCATCGCACGATAGTGCCCCTTCCCGGGAGTGTATTCACGATTCGGCAGACTCAGGTGGAGGTCGTAGTAGGGGAGTCGCCCGTCGTAGTGGAGGTGTCCATTGGGAAGGCGTATGAGTGCGCCGTAGAGATTCTTGCCGCAAACGGTGATGCCCGAGGAATGCCCTTTGAGGACGGCGAAGTTGATCACGTAGTCGGCATCCGCGAACATCGTCGGCACATAGTCGACTGTCTTCCCTGCAGCACCGGGGGTGCTCCACGAGATCCTCTGGCTGGAGAACTCAGCCCTCGTCCGCCCCATCCCGCCGACGTTGTCGACGAATTGGACTGCGGGGAACTCAGCATGGAGCGGATCGTAGTAGGCGTTGGGCCAGATGGCGGTGGTATCGCCAACTGCAATGTCCGATTCCGCCACGCCAACGACGTTCACAAGCTGGTGCAAGAGAGCGCGTACCATTTGGGGTGCGACGTCCACATGATTCGGATAGCGGGTCTTCTCGCGCGTCGCGAGATCCACCCAAGGCGTGGAGTTCTTGTACGCGGCCCAACAGGTGACCAGATTCAGTTTGATACCCACCCTCTCGCCGGCCCGATAGCCGCGATGCTCCCTGCCGTGGGTGGCGTTGAAATGAAGGAGCAGGCTTTCCCAGGCCTGTGCATCCGTTGTGCAGCCGGTGAGGCGCTGGATCGCGGTCGAAACCATGCGGTCGACAATGGCCTGATCGGTGCAGGTCGCCGAGTACCAGCGTTCCGACGAGTCGGGCCCTTCCCATTCCGTGGCATCGGGTGCGTGCACCCATACGACTCGCCCGGGGTGGATGCCCTTCCCGACTCCCAACACCCCATGCGGTTCCGCGCCGTCGGCACTCGCGGGAGCGTCCATCCAAGGCCAGACCACCACGAGCAGGGCGACCGTTCCTAGCAGGAGAGCGGGCAAGGCGATCGTGAGAAGCGCCCGGTTTCGAGTCCGTCGCCACAGCTCCCGAGCGCCGTGGTACGTGGCGAGGGCGCCAAGCCAGGCCAGAAAACTGGCTGCCATAGGGGCTGCGGCCCGTTGGCAGGGATACCCGGCACGGCTTGGTTTGGGGCCCACCCGAAACAGGTACCAGAGCAGGGCCGCAGCTCCCACGATCGGGAGCATCACCACCGGGGGATGCCGTAGCTGGCGTCGCACAAACCGCTTGAGACGATGAATTACCAGGCCTCGGTTGCTCGGTGAGGGATGGGTGGCATCTATTGCCGATTGGGCATCTGAGCGACTCTCAGCATTCTGACGCATGGCGGGTTCCTTTGTTCGTGTCCTTTTGAACACGACAATTCCTCCAGCGCAATACTGTACTTCCGAACTGCGGTAGCTGCGCCGACTGTTGTCCGAGGGGCGGCTGCCGCCGGTGCCGCAAGGCGGCGGCTTGACTAAACCTCTCCGATAGCGGTACTCATGGCCTCCGAGTTGAGGCGGTTGGTGCGTTGGCGGTGGCACGATGTATGAATGGGAGACTCGTGGGGTGGGCGGCGGCTTTCGTTGTCGGGAGTTGCCAGGTGTCGGTGGTTCGAGCGACCGAGGCGCTGGTGCTGAATTCGGCCCTGCGCCAGGGAAACCACCTCCACGTGGCAATCACGGTGCCGCCCGGCTACCGGAACGTTGTGTTGGAAGGGAGCGCCCGCCTGCCAGCCGTGCAGTGGAGGCCCCTGATAGCCGCGGGCCTCGACGGCGGCGATGCCATCGTCACTTTCCAGGTTCCGCTGGATCAACCTCTCGCTCAGTTTCTCACGCTTCGCGCCGGCCCGGAGTCGGAACTTCCCGGGACGGAGTTCCCCGGCCCGGGCTTTGTGGCGGTCACCCCGCTCTCGGACTTGCCGCTCACGGAAGCGGAGAAGCGGGATCATGTCTTGAACCGGCTTGCGTACGGCCCAACCCGCGCCGACCTGGCGTGGCTGAGCGACATCGGCCTCAGCGCCTACCTCGAGCTGCAGCTCAAGCCTGCGCTCATCGAGGAGAGCACCAACCCGCGCTTAAAAGCGGCCGAAGCCACGCTATTCAACGTCGAGCAGCCCCATGAAGACACACCGCTGGTGCGCATCGGCGATCTCTGGCGTTACTTCAAAGGGACACAAGCGCCGCCGGCGGGCTGGCGCGAAACCGGGTTCGACGACGCTGGCTGGCTCCTCGGCCCCACGGGGATCGGGTACGGAGACGCCGATGATGCGACGGAGCTGGAGGACATGCGGCAGACGGGAGACCAGCCTGGCTACCTCTCGGTGTTCCTGCGGCATGGTTTCCAGTTGGCGGATCCGGCCGCGATCGATCGCCTGATCCTTCGTGTGGACTTCGACGACGCCTTCGTCGCGTACCTGAACGGCATCGAAGTGGCCCGGGCAAACCTCACCGGCGACCCGCCTCCGCACAACCGCGCCGCGGCGGATGACCACGAAGCCGGAACCCCGGTCGAGTACGACTTGAGCGCGCTGCGGTCCGTGTTGAAGGTGGGGAACAACGTCCTTGCGATCCAGGGGCACAACGTCGGCCTGACCAGCAGCGACTTCAGCCTGATCCCCTCGCTGGTCAACCGGCGACTGCTCTCCGGGGAACCGGTCGTGCGCATCCGCGGGGTCCAGGAACTGCAGCAGTTGGTGCACGTCAGGGGCGCGTACGCGCGGCGCCAGCTTCAGGCCGTGCTCGCCGAGTTCTGGGAGAACCACTTCACGACGGATGCCGACAAGACGGCCGGGTATTTCGACGACCTGCAGAACTCCGACGCCACTGACGCCATGGCTGCCAGGCAGGCGTCCGCCGAAGCCGCCCAGGCCGAGTTCGAGGAATACCAGTTCTTCCACGACCGGGCGCTGGGGAACTTCGGGGATCTGCTGCTCTACAGCGCCACCAGTCCGGCCATGCTCATTTACCTGGACAGCGTTCTGAACTTGAAGGGGGCCCCCAACGAGAACTACGCCCGGGAGATCCTCGAGCTGTTCGCCTTCGGGGTGGACAATCGATACACCCAAAAGGACATCGAGGAACTCGCCCGCTGCTTCACCGGCTGGAGCCTGCGCAAGGTCCAGCCCGCCCTACGCCCGGCTTTCCCCGCTTCCGCCCGCCAGCCGTTACTGAAGGAAAGCGTCGAATTCGAGGAGGAGGTGCTGCTGGAGGTCGGACCGGGCTGGAGGTATTTCAAAGGGCGCGCGGAACCCAGCCCCGGGATCGGAGGCGCGCCGGCCGCCACGTGGGCAACCCGGGAGTTTGACGACAGGGCCTGGGCCGCCGGTGCGACGAGCATCGGTTATGGCGATGACGATGACGCCACCGTGTTGTCCGACATGGGGGGCCAGTACGGCAGCATCTACCTTCGGCGGGAGTTCACCGTTCCGGCGGACCGGGACCTGACCGGACTGCTGCTTTCAATGCGGTACGATGATGGATTCGTCGCGTATCTCAATGGAGCGGAGATCGCCCGCAGCGAGACCATGGCCGGGACCGGGTCTCCGCCGGCGCACAACCGCCTGGCGACCGGCGGTCACGAGGTGTCCCGCCCGGAAGAGGTTTTCAACCTCGATGCCGTCGTTTCCTTGATCCGCCCGGCGCCGGCCGTGAACGTCCTGGCGGTCCAGGTTCACAACGTCGAACTGGACAGCTCCGACTTGTCCATCCATCCGCGGCTCCTCCAGCGGCGGGCCTTGCCGGGCAGCATCGAACCGGGAGACGCGAACGGGGTCTGGGTGTTTCGTTTCAACGCGGCCGAGCATGACACCGGTGCGAAGCGGTTGTTTACCGGAACCGAATATGCCCTCGAGATCCCGGCCGGACGGACGGGTGGCGACGGCGTGCGGGATGCGATCGACGTGATCGATGCCATGGTGGGTCACCCTTCGACCCGGGAGTTCATCTGCTTGAAGCTCGTCAACAAATTCGTCTCCGACGACATCAACCTGGTGTCTTACCGCAACGGCACCGCGCCAGCGCCCCTGCGGCGGCTCCTGGACCAGGCCCTCGTGGCCTGGATGTCCACCACGCCCCCGGGAAACATTGAGACGGTTCTGCGCGCGATCCTCCGGCCGGGATCGCTTGATGGCTACTTTTGGTCGCAGAGCGCCTACCGGGTGAAGGTCAAGACACCGGTCGAGTTTATCAACAGCAGCCTCCGGGCTCTCGAGGCGAATGCCACCAGCGCCAGCTTGCCCCGATTCAATGACACTCTCGGAATGCACCTGTTTACGCGCGACGATCCGGATGGCTGGTCGGAGTCGGGGCTGGATTGGATGGACACCAGTGGATTGCTCGAGCGCATCAAGTTCGTTCAGCGCCTGGCCGGGAATCTCGATGCCGGGCTGACCTGGGATGTGGGCGCATTCCTGGAGGCGCTTCCGGACAAGACCGCCGCGGGGATCGTGGATCACTTCAGCAGGGTCCTGCATGGCGGGCGAGTTTCGGCGGCGCAACGGGACCTGCTGGTGAGATTCGCCACCACCGATGACCAAGGTGGGCCGTTGCCGCTTGAACCGTCACGCGCCGACTATCGGCGTCGCGTCCAGGATCTGGTGGCGCTGATCCTGGCGATGCCGCCGTGGCAGAACCAATGACAACCAACACTCCCGGGGAAGCACTTCCGGCCATGGAATCCGAGCGAAAGGCAATCAGGATGAATCTGAGGCGTCGGGCTTTCTTGAAAGCCGCCAGTCTGGCGTTGGGCGGCGCCGCCCTGGGCGTGGGGCCCGGGTCGCTCCAGCGAAGGTTGTGGGCAGCCATGCCGGGCCGCGAACGCAAGCTGCTGTTCATTTTTCAGATGGGCGGCAACGACGGCATCAACACGGTCATCCCGCGGGGAGATCCGGATTACAACACCACGACCCGCCCGACGCTGTTCATTCCCGAGAACCTCGGACTCGATACGGGGAACGGGTTCGCCCAGCTCCATCCTGCCCTGCAACCGCTGATGGAGATCTACAATCACTCGCGGCTCAACGGTCAGGGCGGTGCGGGCAATCTCGCCTTGTTGCATCGAGTGGGCTATGCCGGCCAGTCGCAGTCGCACTTCGACAGCCAGCAGTTCTGGCAGAACGGGGTTCCCGGGGATTCGAAGCTCGAAGAAGGGATCTTCTACCGCCATCTCGCCAACACAGCGGGCGTTGACCCTGAGCAGAACGAGTTCGTGGCCGCGGCGCTTTCGAGTTCCCAAATGGTCGCGCTCAAAGGGGCGGATCCGATCCCGAATTTCAGCCGCGCCCAGGATTTCAACGTGCTCGGGGCTCCTGCGGCGGCCGCCAAATTCCTCGGGCGACTCCCGGCACCCGATGGGAGCGCTGCGGGCGAGGGTTTGCTGGGTCTGTATGGCGGCGCTCCGGACGCCTTGGGCCGGCCCTACCGCGGCCTGGTTCATGGCACCGGCCGACTGCTGGGCGGGACGATCGCCACGCTGCAGGAGGCTCTGAAGCAGGGCGCCTACACACCTGAAAACGGAGCCGTCTATCCCGCGGGAAGCTTCGGCGACAAGCTGAGAGAGGCGGCCATGCTGTTCAAGCGCACGCCGGTCCGAATCCTCGGCGTGAACCTCGGGGGCTGGGACAACCATACCAACCAGGGACAGGTTACCGGCTCTCACGCGCAATTGCTCGGGACGCTGGCGCAGGGATTCCAGGCCCTGTACCGCGACCTTGAATCCCAGTGGGACCAGTTGCTGGTTGTGACGATGACGGAGTTCGGGCGGACCTCGCGCGAGAACGGCAGCCTCGGAACCGATCATGCGGATTCGAGCGTGATGCTGCTGGCGGGTGGCACGGTGAAGGGAGGCGTGTACAACTGCGACGCCAACACCTGGAAACCGGGGGACATGTTCAGCAAGAGCGGCCGCTACCTGTCGCGGAAGACGGACTTCCGGTGTGTCTTTGGGGAGATCTTCACGCGCCACTTTGGTGATCCACCGGCGCTTCGGGACGCGATCATGCCTGGCTATTCCCGCGCCGCGGGCGCGAACCCGGCGACGTTTCAGCCCCTGGGATTCCTCCCGGCCTAGCTGGAGACGACGCCTCGGCGGGAGAGTTGCTTCCCATGAACCTGCTCCGAAAAGCGGGGATGAATCCCCGCACTCCAGGCGCTT
>CAZHUS010000167.1:0-12363 GCA_964535555.1 uncultured Verrucomicrobiota bacterium | reverse complement strand
GGGGACCAGGGTGGGGTGCGCGGCTATGATGCCGGCAGGAAGACCGCGGGACGCAGACGTCAAATCCTGGTCGACGTCCTGGGCCTGTTCTTCGGCGTCTATGTGGGATCGTCCGATGAGCTGGACCGCGTTGGGGCCAAGACCCTGCTGGGCCGCTGCAGTCACGGGTATGGCCGCCTGGCCAAGATCCAAGCCGACGCGGGCGATGCGGGCATCTTGGTCACGTGGGTCAAAGCACTGCGACCGCGAGGCCATCTCCACCTGGACATCGTCCACCGCCCCGGCAACGCGAAAGGGCGCCAAGTCCTCCACCGCCGCCGCATCGTGGAGCGGACCATTGGCTGGTTCGTCATGCAACGTCGCCTCGTGCGCCATTGTGAAGCGCGGACCGAACGTTCGGAGGCCATGATCTACTTGACTCTGATACCGCTCATGCTCCGTCGCCTGGCCCGGTCGAAGCAAAAGTGACTCTTCATGCAGGCTCTCAGCCCCGGGGTTTCCAAGGACTGCCGCGGAGAGGGCGAACCCGGCGATGCCGGTCCGGGCCCAACGATGGAGGGTTTTAATCAGTGCGGTGACTTTCATGGTGCGTGGACAAGTTCCGAGCCACGGCGCGACATTGCGCCGTTCAGTGGTACGTCCGTTTGCACCTGCTCCGCGGTTTCGGTCAAAACGCGTTGGCGCGCGAATCCTTGGTTGCTGCAAGGGTGGTCGCCGCGGAGAGGGGAGGCTGAACGGCGGCACCAACGCATCAGCGATGGGCCGTCCGCCGGAGGGTTGCCAAGGGCGGGCAGACGCTGGATGCCGGAGGTCGCGCCCCACAGCCTGAGGTGGCCCGGTGCGGTATCACGACGCGATGACCGGCGTTGCTCGGCTTCGAGGGGGGTTCTTCTGCGCTCCGAGGGGGCCGCGCGGCCCCAAAGCAAATCCGTGCCCCGCGTCTTGGCTCCCCACGGAATCGCACTTGCCTTGCCGTACCATCGACCCAAAGAAGAACCACGCGACCGAGTCAGCCGCAGAACCGGACAGGCGCAGTCCTTGCGCGAATCGGCCGAGGAGGCCGCCCGGATGCGCAGCCAGTCGCTGAAAGAACGCCCGCCAACGTTTTCCGCTACAACACCACGTTCTCGCGCCTGTACAAGGACCGCGACGACGGCCAATGGAAGTCCACCGATTCGTTCGGTCGCGACGACTTGCTGGTGCTCGCCAAGGTCGCGGATGCAGCACACACCTGGATCTGCGCGCAGGCCCAGGAGAAGGAATCGGACCCGCAGGACTGACCGGCCCCCGCCGTGCAGTCGCTGCCGAGGTTTTCACCCAGGTTCACGGCTTCCGAGGATTGAGCCCTTAATCAATCCTCATCCCTTTCTCTTGCATGCCGAACGGTCAGACCTGTTCCTCGCCAAGAAAATCCTCGAGCAGTGCCCTTTGGATAAGTGCATGCGGCTTTCCTCGCCATGGTCGCCCTCGGCTTCGCTCACCGCGCCGGTGGCCTTCAAAGTCTTGGCAATCTGGTCGTCCATCTCCATGCGGTCGGTCGCGACCACAAACGTCCAGCCGCCCGCCACCTTGCGTAGCACCTCTTGCACGAAGAACACCATCGAGAGGCTCTTGCGGCTGCCCTGCGTCTGCCAGAACACGCCGCGGTGACCATGCCCCGCTTGCGCGCGGCGAGCATCGAGGCGATGGCGTTGTTCACGCCAAGGAACTGGTAATGCTGCCAGATGAGCTCCACCAATCCGGCCTAGTGCTGCGAGAGCAGCGTCAGATTCTCCACCAGGTCGAGCAGGCGCGTCTTGTCGCCTGTGCCCCGGATCATCAACCCCAGCTACAGCCGGCGCGGCTCGCTTCGCACTCGACGTGTTTGCACTCGATGATGATGGCAGTGGCGGACCATCACTAGGAGCTTGGGACCGGGTTTGGTCGGAGAGATCATGTACCACCACTCCCTCGGAATGCCTCAGCCAAAGCGGCCTGCATACCGGCGCAACTCCGCTCTCAAGGTGAGCGGATACTGCGGCAGCCAGGTGACCAAGGCGGAAGCGCGCAGTGAAACGTTCAACGGCCGGGGCGCCGGCGGCCTCAAGTCTGCGGTTGGCACGCTGTGAATGTGCGGTGAGGGAATGCCAATTTCGATCGCCAACCGGCGCAGCAGCGCATCCTTGCTGACAGCTTCCGGTGCGGCAGCGTGGACCACGCCCGAAGCCCCCCGCTCGATCAGTTCCAGCAGCAGCCCGGCCGCAGTATTGGCCCACAGCGGCGTGCCGACTTGGTCCGAGGCTGCGGGGACTTCCTCCCCTCGCCGCAGGGCGGCCAGTTGCTCTTCGGTCTTCGTGCGAGGCAATTCCGGCAGGCCAGCACCGAAAAGGGCGAGTCGCACGACCAGCCACCGCGCCGCCTCGCGCGCGTATTGTTCGCCCAGCAGCTTGGTCGCGCCATAAAAGTTCACCGGCGCCGGCGGATCATCCTCGCCGTAGTTCCCGCGCTGGCCGTCGAAGACGTAATCCGACGAGACATAGACCAACCGCCCGGTGCTGGCTAAGGCTGTGGCATGTCGCACGGATTCCGCATTCACCAATTGAGCTTTTCCCTGCTCCCGCTCGCAGACGTCGGGGTTGATGATTGCCACACAATGCACCACCACGTCCGCGGACCCCGCGCGCAACTCCTCCGGCGGCGAGCCTTCGGCCACGTTCCACTTCACGAACCGCACGCCCTCCAGCGCCGGTACCCGCCGGTTGCAGGTGGCCACCACGTCGTGTTCGCGCTCGCGCGCCAGTGTGCAAAGCGTGGCGCCGAGGTTGCCGCTGCCGCCCAGGACCAGCAGCCTCATAACCCGGTCACGTTCCCGAAGAACGCCCGCAGCGTCTGGATGTAGAACTCGTAGTGTTCCACTTTCATCGCTTCATCCGGAGTGTGCGCGTGACCGCGGTAGCCCGTGCCCAGACGCACCAGTGGACGGCCAAACGTGCGCGGCAGTCCGGACACCGGTCCGGAGGAACCCGACGACGGCAGCACAATCACCGGCTTGTCCGGATGCGCCCCGACCAGCGCGCGGCGGGCCGCTACGGCGAACGGGTCGTCCGGCGGGCAGCGGTAGGCGGGCCGCGCGGCCAGCACGCGCAGGGAACGGTCCGGCTCGATCCCGTGTTCCCGCAGTCGCTCCCGCACGGCGGCCAACACCTGCTCCGGTTCCTGTCCCGGCACGAGGTTGAGATCCAGTCGGGCGCTGGCGCGGGCCGGGACGATACGTTTCTCCAGACCGGTTTCGCCACTGCGCACCGAGGCGATGTTCAGCTCCGGGTGGAACATCAGTCGGTTCAAGACATGGGCGTGCGTTTCGCCGGCGCGCAGGCTGTAGCCGTAGCGCGCGAAGAGCGTGTCCAGAAGACTCGACTCGCCCTCGACCAACGGCTCTCGATAAGGGCGTTCCGGCGGCTGCACGTTGGCGTAGAAGTCCTTCAGAGTGACCTGACCGTCGGCGTCCTTGAGCGAGGCGAGGAAAAGCACCAACAAGTCGTTCGGGTTCACCG
The DNA here is from genome assembly GCA_964535555.1 of uncultured Verrucomicrobiota bacterium. Lineage (GTDB taxonomy): Bacteria > Verrucomicrobiota > Verrucomicrobiia > Limisphaerales > J093 > DSVZ01. The sequence continues at coordinate 8,830 of CAZHUS010000167.1, read as the reverse complement.
TCAGGGTGGCGTGGCCGGAGTGAATACTCGTTGGCGGAACACCCGCCGTCCCTGGCCCGACTTCGATCTCGAGCGCCAGTTGCCCTTTCAAGCCCAGTTCCATCGTCGGTTCGTCGCGCTCGGTGTAGCCGCCGCCGTCGGCGCAGAGAAAGCCTGCTGGCTGCCGGCCCGCCAGCGCCACTCGCGCGAAGTCCAGCAGGCGCGGACTTTCCCGTTTCTCTTCGCCCTCCAAGAGCAGCAGCACCCGCACGCCGTTGGAGGCTTCGCCGGCCTGCACGGCGCCCAGGAGATTCGCTTTCGCGTCGCGCGCGCCGCAGGCGATGACGCGGTCCTCCGCCAGATCGGCGCCGAAAGGCTCGTGCCGCCACTCCGAGCGTAGCGGGTTAACTACATCGTAGTGTGAATACACCGCAACCAATGGCCCCTCGCCGCGCTCGGCGGCCAGCAGCGGCGGGGCTTGCCCGTCGTCTTCCACCTGCACCTGCCAACCGCCGTAGCGCAGGCGCGTGGCCAGCCATTCCGCTGTCCGCCGCAAACCCTGGGAATCGTCAGCGGCACTGGGCAGGCGGAGAAAGGCACGCAGTTCTTCAATCAGGTCTGAGGTGTTCATCGCACCAGGATCACGGTGTTTCCAGCCAGGCGGACTCACGGCAGACCTTGAACAAGTCCCATTCCTCCGGCTCTTTCCCTGCCAACGACGCCTGGAACATCGCGAGGAACTGCGTGCCGCGCGCGAACAGGAGCCACTGCGCCTCCGGCTTCAGGAAGAACCGCACCGCGCTAAAGAAATGCCGCGCCAGCGCCAGCATCAGCCGCTGCTTCATCCGCTTCACAGCCGCCTCGGCCGCCGCGCGGTCGCCGTCATTCTCGAGCTGCGTCGCCGCGTCGCGGGCCAGCGCCTCGATGGCGGCCAACCCTTCCTGCCAGCCCTGGACCTGTCGTTTGGTGAGGATGCAGTTGAAGTCAATCCGGCCATCCCCGGCGGCGGTCCACTTCAGGCGCGGGTTGCCCTTCTCGTGCTCGCCGATGTCCGCGTGGGCGTGACCGGTGAGCGAGGTCAGCAGCTTGGCCAAGTCATATACGTAATCGCCGCGGTCGAACTCCTTCGGGTCAATCAACCAGTGCAGGCCCACGGCGGCTTCGGCCGGGTTGACGCGAACATTCTCGAAGTGCAGGTCGCCATGGACATGGCAATCGTGCGCCGGGTTCAAGGCGCGCAAAGTGGCATCGTTCTGCTTCAACCGCTGCTCCAGCGTGGCGAGAATGGCTCCTGGCCCGGCGATGGGCGCGCCTTTGATGTGCAACTCCCCGTCGAAGAACACCGCCAGTCCGGCAAAGGGCGCGTAGCCCCGCGCCTTCTCCACGCCCTCGCGGATGGCCTTGAGGTAATCCGCCACGAAATCACGCGTCGTGGGCCGAGCGGTGCGGCAGTAGAGCGCGGCCAGGCCGGTGCCAAGGCTCGCGAGGAACTTCTGCGGCGAGGGCGTGGCGGTGAAGAGGTAATCCCGCAGCGACATCTCGCCTACCGGCTCCATCAGATAGCCCATCCAGCGGTCGTCGTTTTCGAGGACTTCCGCGCGAGCGAAGAGCCGGGCCACAGACAGGCCAACGTCGAGTTTCCCCAGCATATCCAAGTGCGCTGCTTCTGCGCGTAGCCCGGCGGCATCGGCGGAAATCTTCAGCAACGCGGGTTGGCCCCGCCAGCGGGCCGAAAAAAGCACGTTTCCCGAACGGCCAGTGCCGCCGGCGGCTTGGGAGTTCCACTGGCTACGCACCCAGTTCCGGAGAAAATCCGTTAGCTCGCGCTCAAGTTGGAAGTCAGGCGGCGCCGGTTCGCCGGTCGGAACTTCCGATGCGGTGCTGGGTGCGGTCTGCTGCGCGACGTGGGCGCTCTGCAGTTCCTGTCGTCGGAAGGCGACAGTGATGTGAGAGTTTGCCTTCCCTACCAATAGTTGGATGAAATCGCCAATCGGCGCACGAGAAACCACCTCGCATGTCTCAAGAAGGAAGTCCGTCGGCTTAATGAATCTCACAGCCTTCCGCGTGAGCGGTCTACAAAGTCGCACAACGGCACGCAGGAACTTGGCGCGAGAGATTCCGCGTGGGCGCAACGCCAAATCGGCCCACACGCGCTCGGCGTCCTTCAGAACAGGCAGTACCCTGAGATCGCTGACCTCCAGCTTTCCGACCTCATTGACGAGTTTCGAGTAGAACGCATCGAAGTATACCCATTCTGGCGATTTCTTGATCGCGACGCAATCTCGGCCTTCGAGCAAGTTAAGCGCGTGGTCCGCTCCAAGAGCTGCGAGAACTTGTTGGAACAAAAGGGCATCCAGGGGACCTGAGACATCCACGGAGAGACGGTGGTCGGCCGTGTCCACCGTTGCGCCGATCACCTTGGCGGTTGTCTCCCCGTACATCTCAGCCAACCGACGACGAACGAGAAGCTGAAACCCACGCGGAGCGGAAAGCGACGCGAGAACGGGCGCAATCGCCTCCCAAACGAAGTCCGTCGTCCGGTTCTGGGCAATCTCGATCAGGTTCTTGCGCAGAACCGCCTGGCTCGTCCCAGTTGCGTGCAGCGCCAAGATCGCCCCTCCGAGGGAATGCGAATCTGAAGCCGTAAGGTCGTTGATCCAACGTTCGGCGAGAAGATCGCTTATTGAAACCGCTGGTCGCCTCAAAATGAAACCGAGTTGAGCCAATTCCCGTGCGTTCTGCGCAACCAGGTCGGCAGAGTTGTAGGCCATGAGCGAGGCCGGACTCTTTTCCATCTTCCGCACGCCGTGCTCCGCAAAAGACTCAACCGCTTCATCAACGAAATAGAGAACATCACCACATGCAAAGAGCGACTGGAGCGTGTGTGTCACCCGCCTGGTAAGCTCAGACTCAAAGAAATATGAAGCGGCAGCAACAGTTGTGTCGGCAAGAAGGAAGCACGCTTTGAGGGTTGCACCGACTTCCTCTTCCCTGAACAGGAAAAGCTCCTGTGTTGGTCTGTTGCCGCCAGTCCAGAAGACAACTCGCCCTGTCAGCTCGTCACAGCGAAGATCACGACGTAGGAGCATAACGAGTTACGACTTCTCTCGGAGATATCCGAGTGGTGTCGATTGCTATCACTTCCGTCACGTGACGTAATTCCTGAGCAATCTCCTCGTAACAAAAAGTGAGCATGTCCAAGTACGCTTGCGCATAATGGGTTTCAATCGTGCGGCGCCGACGGCGAATCCGCCGTTTGAGCGTCTCGCCGTTACACCGCAGAAAATATACAGCCTTGGGCGTTCTGAGCAACGCGCTATAGCGAAGATAGTGGTGAAAGAACGTCTGATATTCAGCCTCCGTGATCCAATGCAGCCGCAGCAACGCCCTTGAGTAAGCGAGCGTGCTATAGATGGTTTCATCCACCAAGGCGCCCGGTGGCGCAGTGAGCGTCTGCCACCAGCGGAGTGGAAGCACTTCTATCTGAAAATGAAAGAAGTAGGCGATATTTCCATGATCAAACGCCTCTTTCAAATAGGTGTTCAATCGGGACCCCGGTTTTAGAATCGTTCCGTCATAACAGTAAGGCAGATCCGGTCGAGCCTCGTTCATCCCACAGAGGGTTGTGGTCTTTCCGGCCCCAGGCGCGCCAATCGCCGTGTACCAGGGTCCAGTTGGGCCAACTGGCCGCAACTTGAAGGAATCTCGGAGGCACTTCGAAACCGCGGTTTCAAGTTGCCTCAAGTCGCTGCGCGGAAGCATTGGTTGTATGGTCAAGAGATCTAGTTGGCCATCCGGAGTGAGTGTGCGCTCAACCTCTTCAAGCATCTGCCTCAGTTCTGGCACAAGTTGGAGACGAATGGCCTCAGCCAAAGTAAACCAGCCGAAATCGCTATGCTCGTTTGGTTGGAGTTTGACTGATGGCATCTCCGTAGCAATGTGAAGAAACAAAGAATAGTCGAACGCCATTTCATGTGTATCAACCGGGTAAGTTCCAAACAAATCAATCTGATCTCCGCTCAGGAGGATGCCGGTTTCCTCGAAAAGCTCGCGAACTACCGCCTGTAGCTCCGTTTCGTTATCTTCGAGTTTTCCGCTCGGAACTCCCCATCGGCCCGGGAAGGACTTGGCTGCAGCGCGCTTCAAGAGAAGCAACTTGCCGCCGTGGCGGACCACGCAGCCAACAGCCCTGAACAACGCCGTCCGTGTTGCACTCATTGAGGGACAACTGGTATTTGCAGGGAACTGCGTGAAAAGGCTGCGCGCCGTGCTTCTGAGAATAGTGCCTCAATTTCCCCACGGTTGAGAAGGTGGTGGTCAAGAAGCCACGCGACCTCCTGAGTGAGCGACGTGTCGAAGATGAACTCATCGTCTGTGTTGATTGAAACTGCAAAACCGATATCGAGTAAGCGCCTGACGTCCAGTCCATCTGGACGGCCCACGCCGAGAATCCGGTTCGCCGTGGGACAGATCTCCAAGTGGATGCCGCTCGTTGCGAGTTCCACCGCAAGGCGTGGGTTGTCGAGCACGCGCACCCCATGGCTAATTCGGTTGGCGCGTAAGTGCCGGACCGCATCTTCCACCGAATCCGCCCCTTCCAATTCCCCCGCATGGGCAACAATTCCTAGCCCATGCCGCTCGGCGGTTCGGCACACGCTTGCGAAGTTCTCGCGCGGTAGTGCATCGGGGCCGCCGCTGATTCCCAATCCAACAAATACAGCACGTGGTGCCCCAAAGAGCCAACACGCAATCTCGTGTGCTGGCTCATCCCGATTGCGTGTGATATCGATGATTATCTTTGTCTGCGGCAGCACATCATCGTGGTACTCGACGGCCTTCAACAACGCACTGCCGAGGTCGTCGAGCGGAATGCCCCGCTGTAGATGCTTCCATGGGGAGCAATGCACTTCCACGTAGTCGATTCCGTGCCTCGCCAAGCTGTGCCGCAACCTCAACAAGGCTTCTGTGAAGTCCGATGGTTTACATAGACACCGGCAGATTGCGGCAAACAGCATTCGAAAAGAAGGCCAGTCACGGGCTTTGCACGAGGCAGCTACCAGCTTGCTCTTTCCGCTATGAGGGAGGACTACTCGGTTTCTCGCGGCAAGTTCAGCGAGGAAGTCCTCGGGAATACTCCCTTCGAGGTGAACGTGCAGAAGCGGTTTCGGCTTCTTCCTGATTCGCTCGAGATCGGCAAGCTCATTTTGTTGCCCCCTAGTGTTCATTGCTGAGAAGTACTCTTAGGAGATTGGTGCCGCAGTTTCGGCTTCATCTCGATTCGCGATTGTTCCGACTGCACTTGAGTATGGCGCGCAACAAGTTCCTATGCCGGCAGCGCGCCCACCCAACAGAGTTGGGACGCAGCCGGGCAGGAGGAAGTGCTGGGTGATGTCTTTCACGAGACAGAGCCCAATCCGGCAGGGTTTCGGACTAGAAGAGCGAGAGGAATGAGAGGGATTCGATGTGCGCAACGACCCTGAGCCAGCCGGGATGCTCACGCATTTCTTCCGTGGCTTCGGCTCGAAGGCGAGTTCCTTCTTCGTAAACTGCATTGTCACGCGGTTGGCCATGACGACTCCGGCGCGACTCTTGGCACTCAGGGGGTAGTGGGAGAGTTGAATCCAGAGGTAATTGGCAGCGTCGGTGCGCGGCAGGCCAAACGGGAAGCGGCGGCGCGGTTCGACCGTGTCTTTCAACCGCTCGTGGTTTTGCACGTCAGGCAAGTCCTGCGGTGTGCCTTCGGGGTGGCGACGCGCGGTTGCACGTATTCCAGTGTCCAGGGCGTTGACGTTGAACGGCGGGTTGGCGAGGACGAAGTCGAACTGGCCGGTGGCCTTGTGCGGGTCGTCGAAGTGGTTGTTGACCTGGGCGGCATGGTGCATGTTGCCTTCGAGGGCATGCACGGCCAGGTTCAGGCGGCAGAGGTGGCCGGCCTCGTCGGTCTCCTCGACGGCGTGGATGAAACACTCGCCGGCGAGATGAAAACTGCGGAACCCCAGGAGTCGATTGTTTTCACACGGCCTCCTGCGACGCTGTGTTGAACTTCGTTGTGGCACAACACGTTTAACTGATTTCTTGGCTCGAACTCTGCCGTCGCCGAGGGGCTCTGGGAAGCAAAAAGACCCTATCCGTTTCAGTAACGGATTTCGGGAACCGAGCGGATCGCCGGCCGACCGGCCGACGCGGCCTAATGCAGATCCCGCTCCGACCTTGGCCAGAGCCCCAGCGACGGCGCGTCGCTGACCTTCGATTCGTTCGACGACCCTAGATTCGGTGCGAACGCCCTGCAAGGGGAAGCCCCGCGCAACCACCCTCGCGTCCGTAGCGGAGAATCCCCTGGGCCGGAACGCCCGCCGATGACCACCTCAGAGAATTGCGCAACCCATTCGGTCGTTCGCGCGGAAGAGAGGACAACATGACGAAATCGCGCTCGATTCGCCCACGAGACCGCGAAGCCCGGGCACACCGCCCGTCGGCAAAAGCGTCCGTCGCAGCGGCCCCCGCCGGGGCGCTCGCCCGGGTCTGTATCTTGCGCTGAGCCGATGAACCCTGACCACAAAGCGTTCCTGACCCTGACCTCGATGCCTGCCCGGCTCGATGCCGAGCAGGCGGCCTGGTACCTTGGCTTCCAGCCCCACGATGTCCCGGTGCTGATCGCCGCCGATCTGCTCCGTCCGCTGGGACGCCCACAGCACAACGCGGTCAAGTACTTCGCCGCCGTCGAGTTGGAAGCCCTCCGCGCGGATTCGCGCTGGCTCGCCAAAGCCACCGACGCGGTGCAAAGCCGATGGCGCCGCAAGAACCGCACCGATTCCTGCCACCGCGATCGCGCCCATCGCCTCGCGCGTCAGGGTCGAGACACCCCCGTTGCGCCAATGCCGTCGGGCGTGCCAATCTGAGATGGAGGTTCCCATGTCCCCCTACGAAACCCTGATCGATCCCACCCATTTCGGCACCGTGGCCCGCTACCTCCACGACCCGCAGTCGCCCATCCAGTATGTGCTGCACGTGAAGGAGGAATCCATGCTGGCCGAGGTCGCGGCGAAGCTCGACGCGGCGATGGTCGCCTCCCAAGGCAAACCCGTGGCCCTGCGCTCGATCCTCGACCCCATGCTCCAGGACGGCTCGTTGCGCCTCTCCGGACGCCATGAACTTCAGGTCAAGGACCCCAGCCACCTCGTTGCGGCGTCGAGCATCCCGAACATGGCCTTCTGCCGCGTCATCTACCTCCCACCGTTCTACCTCGCCCACACACCGGGCCTGTTTGAAGGCACGCTGGTTCAGCCCGAACCCCGCCTGCGACACGGCCCCAGGCACCGCATGAAGCTCTGAGCCCGCCCCAACTTGGTCATCGTCAGGGCCCTGTAAACACCCGATGAAATCACGCGAATCCCAGACCCTGTTGCCCGTCGCCGCACCGGACGCCACCCCCAGGTCAGAATACAGCGCTGGCCATCTGAGATCCGCTTCCCCATCGGCCGGGTCAAGTTCGAGGGCGCCGAAGCCGGCGCGCCGTTCCCCGTCGCCATCGTCATCTTCCGCCCCCGGCTGTGACTGCCGGCAACCCCATCCCGACGAAGATCGCCTCCATGAACGCAATCACCGACCTCTGGCATTCACCCGCAGTCATTGCCCCCAACAACTTCGTGTTCAAGAGCCTCTCGAACTGGGCCCTGAACCTCGCCGTCGGCTGCTCCCACGCCTGCCGCTTCTGCTACGTGCCCGGCGCCGCGACAGTAAAGCAAGGGCCGCAACTTGCGCGCTATGGCGTCGCGGACCCTGACGCCCAGTGGGGCGACTACGTCCTGCTCCGGCCTTGGGACGAGCGCAAGTTCCTTGCCTCGCTGCGCGCGGCCGAGAACACGCCGCTCGACCGCCTCGAGCCGGATGGCAACCGCGCCGTGATGCTCTGCACCACCACCGATCCGTATCAGGTCATCCACCATCCTGACCCGGCACGACAGCGCGCGCTGGCCGAACACGCGCGTGTGCTGGTGCGCCGTTCGCTCGAATACATCCGCGACCAGTCCACCCTCAACGTCCGCATCCTGACCCGCAGCCCGCTCGCCCGGGAGGACTTCGACCTGTTCCGCAGTTTCGGCGACCGCCTCGTGTTCGGCATGAGCCTGCCCACGCTCCGCAACGATCTGTCCCGGGTCTATGAACCGAAGGCCCCGGCGCCCACGCAACGCCTCGCCACGCTGCGCGCGGCCCGGAACGCCGGGTTGCCTGTCTTCGTGGCCCTCGCCCCCACGTATCCCGAGTGCGACAAGGCCGACCTGCGAGCGACCCTCCGCGCCGTCGCCGAGCTCGACCCGATCACCGTCTTCCACGAACCCATCAACATCCGTGCCGACAACGTGGCGCGGATCGCCGGCCACGCCCAGGCGCTCCGCGTCCAGGTGAACACCGACGTGTTCGCCACGCGCGAGTTCTGGCTGGAATACGCCTTGAACGCCCTGCAAACCGTCGAGCGACTCGCCGTCGAGACCGGCCTGGCCGACCGCTTGCACCTCTGGCCGGACAAATCACTCGGCAGTCAGGCCGCGGTGCAGCATCTGTCCGCCCGGACCGGCCTTGCCCCGGACCAATTCCGCGAATGGCTCCACCGTTGGTGGAACCGCCTCAGCGAATGGCCCTCCCGGTTCACCACAACGGCCGGCCCCTAAACCGCGACCACAACCCATGAACCCGCAACTCGAAGCCATCACGAAGGCGGCCCAGTGCGCCGACCTGCTCGTCAGTGACATCCGCGAGGCTCACAAGCTCGCCTGCCACGAGAACCCGGCGCTCGAAATCCTGCTCCGGGACCTTCTCGGCGATGCCGTCCGGATGAAGAACCGGCTGGCTG
>CAZHUS010000166.1:0-12388 GCA_964535555.1 uncultured Verrucomicrobiota bacterium | reverse complement strand
CCCTCAGCCCGGATCTCAGGAATTCCCTTCTCACAGAGCCACCAAGCCACTGAGAACTCGAATCCAAACGGTCCGACTGTTGCGCGCTCCCCGTGTCTTTGTGCCTCCGTGAGGACCATTACGCCTCAACCCGGATCTCGGGGAATTCCCTTCTCACAGAGCCACCAAGCCACTGAGACTTCGAACCCAAACGGCCCGGACTGTTCTGCACTCTCAGTGTCTTCGTGCCTCCGTGAGAACCATTGCCCTTCACCCCAGACCTCGGGGAGATCCCCTCTCTCAGAGCCACCAAGCCACTGAGACTTCGAATCCAAACGGCCCGACTGTTCCATCCTCTCCGTGTCTTCGCGCCTCCCTGAGAACCACTCGCCGCCAACAAGCCCTGCGTGAGTGCCTCCCCCGGTTCCCGGTGCCTCCCCCCGGGGTTCCAGGGGAGATCGAGGAAGAGGTGGAGTGTCGGGGCGCTTACCTCCGCCGATTTCACATGCACAAGGACCTCGACAACCATGCCCCGTGAGGCTCACCTCCCGGCGGAAGACATTCGTGCGTCTCCACGGAATTCGTGGCCACCGGGGCCGCCGGGCGGGCCGTTGCGGCTCCGGCAGGAAATGTCGAATGTCAAGGTTTGACCCCACGCCATGCCGTTTTCTCCTTGTCGTCCGGACGCCGCTGGCGTTGGTTACATCGCGATCAACCCCAAGACTGCATGAAAACGAGAACGAGAATCGAATGGCCCGGCTTCCCAACATGGGCGCGGCGCTTCCTGAGCGCGCTGCTGCTGCTGACCGCCGCCGCCCAGGCGGACTTCATCCAACCCGTGGCCGTTCAGGCTTCGAACGGCGAGGACGTCCAGGAGGCGTTGATCAACGGACTGGGCTTCGACGACTCGACCGTGGGCACGCCCACGTCCCTTCATGTGCGGGCGGAGTCCGAAATGTGGACGGCCGTCGGCTCGACCAAAGGCGAGGTCATCTTCGACCTCGGCCAGGCCGTCAGCCTCACCAAGGTCTACATCTGGAACTACAACGGCACCGAAACCGACCGCGGCATGAAGGACGTCCAGGTCCTGGTTTCCTCGACCGCCAACATGACCAACGCCGTGTTCACCGGCATCGCGACCCTCTCCTTGAACGAAGGTGGCGAAGCCGCCCAGTCCTTCGACGTGGTGGGCACCGAGGTGAGACTGGTCAAGCTCAAGGCCACCAGCAATTGGGGCCACGGCTGGGCCATCGGCCTCGCCGAAGCGCGCTTTGAAAGCGGCACGATTGAAGGCCGCGTGCCCACGGTCGTGATCCAGGGGTTGAAAGAGGGGGACGTCGTACCCTTCGGCAGCGAACTCACCCTCTCGGCGACGGTCACCGACAGGGACAACGACCTCGCGAAGGTCGAGTTCTTCGATGGCGAGACCAGACTCGCCGAGAAAACCGCCGCGCCATTCAGCACCACCCTCGCCGGCCTCACCCTCGGTACCCACGCGCTCAAGGTCGTCGCCACCGACCGCACCGGCAAGGCGGGCTGGTCCCTGGTGAACGTCCTGGTCAAAGAGGTCACCCCCGGCACGGTGATCCAGATCGACGATGAGGCCAACATCGGCACCGACGTGAACCAGATCAAGTACACCGGCACCTGGACGCTCGCGCCTGGCAATCCCAACGATCCCCGCTTCAACCACAATGACCATTACTCGGATGCGAGCGGTTCCTTTTTCGAAGTGCGATTTGTCGGCGTCAAGATCGAGGTCTTCGCCACGGTCGCCAGCCACCACGGGACCGCGCGCGCCACCATCGACGGCGGCACGACCTACACCATCAATTACAAGGCTCCTCAACGCGCCGAGCAGGTCCTGGTCTGGAGCAGCCCTCTGCTCCCCAACCGCGAGCACATCCTCAAAGTCACCGTTGCCGGCACGGGCGTGGTGACCGCCGACCGCTTCGACGTGACCCAATCCGACACGCCCAGCGATGACCGCGCCATCGTCAGTCGCTGGGCGGCCACCCTGACACAGTTTGAAGCCGTGATGGAGGACGTGGGCAGCAGCGTCGTGGATCCGGCTACCGTCAAGCTCCTCGTCGACAGTGCCCCGGTCACCGCCACCGTTGCCAAGTCCGGCACCAACACGACCGTGACCTACAAGCCCGCGGCGGCTTTCGCGCCGGGTTCAAAACACCCTTTCCAAATCCAGGCCAAAGACACCCTCGGACATGACCTCGGCACCACCGCAGCCTTCGACGTGCCCAAGCCCCCCTTCCCGCTCACCGGTCTCGGCGAACCCGCAGGCACGGCGGGACACTGGAGCTTCCGGCAGATTTGGAATGCCGGCCGCGCGGATGCCGTGGTCACCGCCGTGGACATCGCGTTGGCCGCCGCCAAAGCGGGTTTCACCGGCAAATTCGAGGACGACCAGGTAGCCGCGATCAACCACGCCCTCAGCACCAGCCCCGGCGTGTCCGGCTATTTCCCGGCCGAAGAACCGTTCCCGGCCGAGGCCGCCGGCCTCGCACCGTCGGACTTTGTCGTCGCGGCGCGCGGCAAGGTGCGCTTCCCGCGATCAGGCGACTGGACGATCGGAGTGCACTCGGATGACGGCTTTGCCCTGAGGTTCGTTGGAGCACCCTTTGCGAGTGTGTCCGGCGTGGGCGCGATCGACGAGAACTTCCCTGAGTACGTTCAGGTGGCGGTCCCCACGGGCGACAGCAACACCCGCGCGGTCCTGAAAAACCTCGCGGCCGGCGACTACGTGATCGAACTGGTCTACTTCCAGCGCGCCACCGGGGCCGCCGTCGAGGTCTATGCGGGCGAAGGCGAGTTCGTCGAAGACGCCGACGGCCTCTGGGCTCTCATCGGCGCGCCGGACGGCCTGGAGTTGGTCACCGACGAACTCCCGGCGGCTCCGCCGACGCTCGGCACCATCCGCTACCAGGCGGGCACGGTGACGATCGACTTCACCTCCACGAGCCCCGCCGCAACGCATGAGCTTTGGGAAAGCGGCGACATGAAGTCGTGGACCAAATCCACCACGGCCACCTTCACTTCGACGGGAGGCACCGGCGTTCGTGTCACCGTGACAGGCGCAACGGCGCCGCAGACCTTCTACCGCGTGACGGTCCCCTAGCGAGGCGCGCCTCAGACCCACGCCCACCCAGCTCTCCGGCATGGCATGGTCATTCGCCATCTGCCGTTCCCCGCGCTTTGCTCCATGGATCCCTCGAAGGAAGGAAGAGACGAGCAATGCGTGGAAACGAGAGAGCGACGCCTCCGGGAACTGAACCCGAAGGCGTCGCTCCTCCGCCAGTTGGCGTTCAGGGTGTGGCTCGCTGTCCTGGCAGCACGGCTTGCGCCCGTCTCACGAGTTCCAGGAACTCCGCCCGGTAACCCCCCGGATCGTCACCCACGGCGCCCGCGGCCAGTTCGAGCACGCCCGCCAGCGAGGCTGATCCTCGATGGGGCGACTCACGCAGAATCATACCAAACGCCGCCACCGAAGCGGCGAACCTGAAGTCGGCCGACGCTTGATCGAGACGACGCCCGCCATCGGCCACGGCCAGTTCCCGTCGCTCGCTGGCACTGAACGGTGTCGTCTTGTAGCGGCACTTGAGCGTGAACAAGTCTCCGGAGCGTGCCCCGGGCTCGATGGGGTGCCGGCGAGCCTCGGGTTGGTACTTCAGCGGGTCCACACCACCCGAAGCCGGCCCCGCCCCCGCCGGGACAATCTCATAGAGGACCGTCACCTGGTGGCCGGAGCCAAGTTCGCCCGCGTCCCGGCGATCGTCGTTGAAGTCGCGGGCACGCAGTTCGCGATTCTCATAGCCGAGAAGCCGGTACGAACGCACGGTCGCCGGGTTGAATTCCACCTGCACCTTCACGTCCGAGGCGACGGTCACCAGCGTGGCCCGCAATTGCTCCACCAGAACCTTGTGCGCCTCGTTGAGGGTGTCGATGTAGGCGTAGTTGCCGTTGCCACGGTCGGCAAGGGTCTCGGCCGTTCCGTCACGGAAATTGCCCATACCGACCCCCAGAACGGTGAGAAACACCCCCGTCCGCGCCTTCTGGGTGATCAGGGCCGCCAACTGGCTGCGATCCGTGATGCCCACGTTGAAGTCGCCGTCGGTGCAGAGGATCACCCGGTTCGCGCCTCCGGGCCGAAACTGCGAAGCGGCGAGTTCGTACGCCGTTTGAATCCCGGCGCTGCCGTGGGTGGAACCGCCGGCCTGCAAGCTGTCGAGCGCCGTGAGGATGCGTTGACGCTCGCTGCCCGGCGTGGGCCAGAGCACGGTCCGAGCCTCGGCCGCGTAGACGACAATGCTTACCGAGTCCTGTTCGGTGAGCTTTTCCACCAGCAACCGGAGCGCCTGGGTCAGCAACGGCAGGCGGTCGGCCGGGGCCATCGAGCCCGAGACGTCGATCAGAAACACCAGGTTGCACGGCGCTCGTCCGACGGGCGCAAGCTCCCGGGCCTTGAGTCCAAGCCGCACCAACCGATGATCCCCCGCCCACGGGCAGCCCGCGATCTCGACGTGGAAGGCAACCGCCTCCTCGCCCTTCGGCGGCGCGTAGTCATACGGAAAGTAATTGACCAGTTCTTCGAGCCGCACGACCTCGCGGTCGGGGCGCAACCGCCGGCCCAGGTACTCCCGCACGAGCGAATAGGAGGCGGTGTCCACATCGATTCCGAACGTCGACAGAGGATGATCGAACGCCGTAAGAAACGGGTGCTCCCCAACTCCGATCGCCTGCTCCCCGGGGGCCGCAAACCCTCCGCCTCGAGGCCACCTCCCGGAAGAAGGCGCCGCGATCGAGCCAGGCGTCGTAAGGGCCGGTGGCGGTGACATCGGGTTGGCGGATCTCGGAGGTGCCGGTTGAAACCCCTTCGGCAGCAATCCGTACCGCATCATCATGCGGATGTCGGTCATGGGGCCCGAAGTCGAACCAATCGCCGGCGGCACGGCAGGCTGGGCGGGAGATCCCGGCCCGGAGGTCACGCTCCCGTCGTCCGGCGCCACTTGTTGAGGCGTCACGATGGCCGGCGGAGGCGGCAGCGGTCGGTCGAGAAGCTGGGCCACCTCCAGGCTGCGTCGGACAGGAGCCGGCCACCACTTCCAGGCGACGAATGCGCCGATTAAGCAGGCCGTGGCGAGCCCGAGCCAACGTAGCCAGAACCCCCAGTGACTCCACACCGGGTATGCGGCGCCAACCACCTCCCGGTCGGACGCGCGTGCCCGCCCGGGATTCACTTCAGTTTCCTCCAACTCGAGGCGCTGGCGCAGGGCATCCTCGATCCGCGCGACTTGTCCGGGAGCCAGCCCCGGCAAGGGTGCGGTCTGCAGTTCGTCCACCAACCACTGGGCGGCATCGCGAATTCCCGCCGCCTCCTGATAAAGTCCGTCCGATTCGTGAATGGCAGCGCCCACGGCCTGGCGTTCGGCTTCGTCCAATTCCTCCAGGACGTAGGCCGTCAGGCGGGGGTCATCCGGCGTGATCTTCATGACATCCTCCGTAGCTCGGCCACGACGAGAGACTCACCGGCCAGTTGGCGACGCAACTGCCTTAGCGCGGTGTGTATCAGGAAACCAATGTTGGTGATGCTCAGGCCTGTGAGCTCACTGATTTCTCGGTAGCTCAGCCCGTTTTCGAATTTGAGCACCACGACCTCCCGCTGATTCGGCGGCAACCGCTTCAGGAAACGCCCGGCCCGCTCCGCGTCGTCGTTCGTGCCGGCCGCCACGTCCGGCGACGGTTCCCCGGCGGTCAGGTTTTCGACCCCGGCATCGTCCAGGGCTTGCATACGACGTTCCTTCCGTAGCTGGTCCAGGGCGCGCCGACGACACACGGTAAACAGCCATGGCACCGCGTGATCTCGGACCTGGTCGGGATCCGCGTCGCAGAGTCGCAGGAAGGCGTCCTGAACGACGTCCCGGGCAGCCTCAAGATCCCCCAGCAGGTGAGTCACGTACGACACCAGCGCCGCTTGCTGCACCTCGAACAAACTCGACCGCCAGTCGGCCACGTCCGGCTTTACGAACTTCTCGCTGGCGCTCGATTCGCTCATCGCGTCCTGATGAGATAACGCGCCACTCGGGGAAATCTTAGAGGAAAGTGCGAGCCACGCGGTAGCAGCCGACAAAGATCACTTTCGAACCTTCCCAAATGCCTCGAGCGCCACTTCCCGCGCGATGGCATGGTTGACGATCGGTTCGGGATAGGTGCCGCCCAACTCCACACCCGCCGCCCGCAGCACCAGCGGCGGGGCCTCCCAAGGCTTGTGCACCCAGTCGCCAGGCAAGCGCCCGAGTTCGGGCACCCAACGCCTGACATAGTCGCCCCGGGGATCGAACTTCTCTCCCTGGCTTACCGGGTTGAAAACGCGGAAGTAAGGCGCCGCGTCGGCACCGCAACCCGCCGTCCATTGCCAGCCGAGCGTGTTGTTGGCCAGGTCCGCATCCACCAGCGTGTCCCAAAACCATCGCGCGCCTTCCTCCCACGAAATGAGCAGGTCCTTGACCAGGAACGAGGCCACGATCATCCGCACCCGGTTGTGCATCCAGCCCGTCGCCCAGAGCTCGCGCATCCCGGCGTCCACAATGGGAAAACCGGTCCGGCCCCGCTGCCAGGCCTTCAACCACCGCGTGTCCTTTCGCCACGGGAATCCCCTGAACTCGCCACGCAACGGCTCCGCGGGCGTATGCGGAAAGTGATACAGCAAGTGGTGCGCAAACTCCCTCCAGCCGATTTCCGCTACAAACTGGCTCTGACGCCACACCACGGCCGGGTTCGCCGCCGTCGGGCGAGCCTCCTGCCGAACCACACTTTTCTTAGGTCTGACCCCTCCTGCATCCGCGCCCGCGCTCGTCACCCGGCTCGGCCGAAGCGTCGCCCGGTCATCCCCGAAGCAGTCACGAAGCGCCTGCCACACCTGCCGCGGCCCGATTTCGCCGAAGTGCAGATGCGGCGAAAACCTCGACGTCCCCGGAAGATCCGGCCGGTTCCGATCCTCCGTGTAGCCGGCAAACGCGCTTGCGAGGAACTGCTCCAGCCTGGACTTCGCCCCCAACTCTCCCGGAGTCCACGCCGCCCTGATGCCGCCGGCCCAGTCCACGAACGGCTCCAGGCCCAGCGCGCTGAGGGGGTCCGACTTCGGCCACCGCACCGGGCCCGGCAACTCGCTGATCACGGGCAGCGCCGCTCCGGGCTCCGCCAGCGCCAGGCAATGCCGCCAAAACGCGCTGAACACCTGGAACGGCCGCCCCGCCTTGTTGCTTACCGTCCAGGGTTCGAACAGAAGGGCGCTGTTGTAACTCTCCACGTGGAGCCCGTCGCCTCGCATCAGCTCCTTGAGCCGGGTATCCCGCGCGATCACCGCGGGTTCGTACCGCCGGTTCCAGAACACCGCCTCCGCACCCGTTTCCCGCACCAGCGCGCGGAGCGTGTCCGTCGTCGGGCCGCGTCGCACCACCAGTCGCGACCCGACCTGGCGCAGGCGTGCCTCGAGCGCCTTCAGCGATTGGTGCAGCCACCAACGCGACGCCGCACCCGGCGACCACGGGGCTTCCTCTTCCGGCGCCCAAATGAACACAGGGATCACGGCGCGCCCCGCGCGAACCGCGGCATCCAAGGCCGGATTGTCGTCGATCCGAAGATCGTTTCGAAACCACACCAGCGTCGTCGGCATGGCGCACGCTAAGGACGATCACGAGGCCATTCAATCTCCTGCCCACCCATGAACCGTAACCAGGTAGGCCGGGCACTCCGTTGCCCGCCGACCTCGGGGTGCCCGAAACGGCCCCCTCCGGTAGGGCAGACATTCGTGTCTGCCGGTTGGGGCGACGTCCCAGTCGCCCGACGCGTCGCCGGACTGGACAGTCAGGCCCGACGCGTCGCCGGACTGGACAGTCCGGCGCACCGGCAGGCTCGAAAGCCTGCCCTACCCGGCTGCAAACCCCGCCCTTCGAAGCAACTTCTTGTGCCCGTCGGCCGAAAACCCGCACCCTTTCAAGGAACTCATGCGCACTCACGGCTTCGAATGCGAGCTTCAGCTGCCCCGGCCGCGCGAAGCGATCTTCCCGTTCTTCGCCGACGCGAGGAACCTCCAGGCCATCACCCCGCCGTGGCTGGATTTCGAGATCCTCACGCCGGGGAACATCGAGATGCGGGCGGGAGCCCTGATCGACTACCGGCTGCGGCTGCGCGGGATCCCGCTGCGCTGGCGCACGCAGATTACGCTTTGGGAACCACCCGGCCGCTTCGTCGATGTCCAGGTGCGTGGTCCGTATCGGCTCTGGGAGCATGAGCACGTGTTTGAACCGGTCCCCGACGGCACCGTGTGTCGTGATCGCGTTCGCTACGCCGTTCTTGGCGGCACCCTGGTGCAATGGCTGTTTGTCCGCCGCGATATCGAACGGATTTTCGCCTACCGACAGGCGAAGCTCCGCCAACTCTTCGCATCAACGATCGAGCCCGAGCCTCGCGGCACCCGGACGTGAGCGCCTCGCCATCCATCCCTTCCTGCGAAAACAGCACCCCTCGGAATTCTTAGACAGGCCCTAAGCATTCGGCCCGTTTGACCTGCCTCCCGGCTTCCCCTAGACTCCGCCCCGTTTTCGAAAGGTCCGCGTCCGCCAATATGAAGATTGTTGTCTGCGACCCCGTGTCTCCGCGGGGCATCGCCCTGCTCAAGCAGCGTCCCGAGTTCGTCGTGCAGGTGCTCGATAAACGCCTCTCCGAGGCCGAGCTGCTGACGGTGGTGACGGATGCCGTGGCCCTCGTGGTTCGGTCCGAGACGAAGATCACCCGCAAAGTCCTCGAGGCGGCCTCCAAACTCCGCGTCGTGGGCCGGGCCGGCGTCGGGGTGGACAACGTCGACGTGGAGGCCGCCACCGAGAACGGCGTGGTGGTCATGAACACCCCCGGAGGCAACACGATCACCACCGCGGAGCTTACCTTCGCCATGCTCCTCAACCTGGCCCGCAAAGTCCCGCAAGCACACGGCACGATGGTCGCCGGCAAGTGGGACCGCAAGGCGTTCCAGGGCGTCGAACTCGCCGGCAAAATCCTCGGGGTCCTGGGCGTGGGCCGCATTGGCGGCGAGGTCGCCCGCCGCGCCGCGGCGTTCGGCATGCGCGTCCTGGCCTACGATCCTTTCCTCAGCGATTCACGGGCGCGCGCCATGGGGGTGGAGATGGTGAGCGACGTCGACGTCCTTTACCGCGACGCCGACTTCATCACCGTCCACATGCCCTCAACCGAACAGACGCGCGGGACGCTGAATGCCGCCGCCTTCGCCCGCATGAAACCCGGCGTCCGGATCGTGAATTGCGCCCGGGGCGAGATCCTCGCGGAGGAAGACCTCATCGCGGCCTTGGACAGCGGCAAGGTCGCGGCCGCCGCCCTCGATGTGTTCTCCGTCGAACCGCTCCCCGCAGACCACGCGTTTCGCAAGCACCCGGGCATCACGCTCACCCCGCATCTCGGGGCCAGCACCGCCGAGGCGCAGGAGAAGTGCGGCATCGAGGTGGCCGAAGTCATCACGAATTACCTGCTCACCGGCGAGGTCCGGAACGCCGTCAACCTGCCCCACCTCGACGCCAAGACCTACGAGCAAGTCCGCCCTTACCTCGCGTTGGGAGAGAAGCTCGGCAGGTTCCTCGGCCAGCTCGCCCCACCCCAGGTCGATCGGATCTACATCACGTACGGGGGCAAAGCGCGGGAGTTGCCCAACACCGACCCGGTCACGCGCGCCGTGCTCCAGGGCTTCCTCAGCCGTTCGGCGGTCAACAATCTCAACAACATCAACGTGCGCAGCGTGGCTTCCACGCTCGGCATTTCCGTCGAGGAGAAGCGCTCCGACGAACCGGTGACGTTCAACGAATGGCTCCACGTCCAGGTTTTCCAGGGCGAGACGAAACTGACCTCGGCCGGCGGCACGTTCTTCGGTTCGCCGGACAATCCGCGCATCGTTCGCGTATTCAGCATGCCCACCGAAATCATCCCTTCCGGCGTGGTGTTCATGATGAACAACAAGGATCGGCCGGGCATGGTGGGACACGTCGGCACCTTGATGGGCCGCCATAACGTCAACATCGCCAGCATGAGCCTCAGCCGCGACGTCGCCGGGGGCGAGGCCTTCACCGTGCTCAACCTCGACAGCGTGCCTCCCGCCGCGGTGCTCGATGAACTGCGCCGCGACCCTGACATCAGCAATCTCCACGTGGTCACCCTTTGAAGCCGACGCCCATGACTCGCCGCCTGCTCCAGCTCGCCCTCGCCCTCGCCCTCGCCTGCGGCTGCTTCCTCCTGCCCCGCCACGCCCGCGGTGCCGACGAAGCCGCCTTGTTCGACAACCCCGTGATCGTCCGCGGCAAGGGCATCGAGATCCGCCGGCTCGAACTCGATGAGTCCGTCGCCGCCCTCAAGGCCACCCTTGCCTCGCAGAATCAGGCCATCCCCCCCCAGGACGAACCCGCCCTGCGAGCCCGCATGCTGGATCGCATGATCCTGACCCGCATGCTGATGTTGCGTGCCACCCCCGCCGACCGCGAAGCCGCCAAAGTGCTCGCCGACAGGTTCATCGCCGACACCAAGAGCAAGGCCCCCTCCGAGGCCTCCTACCGACGTCAGCTCATCGCCACCGGCATCAAACCCGAGGTCTTCGAAGCCCGCGCCCTGGAGCAGGCGATCGTCGAAAAGGTCATCGACCGTGAGATCAAGTCCAAGCTCACCGTCAGCGACGCCGCCATCCGCGATTTCTACGACAAAGGGATCGACCTGACCGCCAAGGAAATCGAAAACACCCTCAAGCGCCTCACCGACGAGGGCAAGCAGGACACCGTCTTCTACCGCGACGGCACGAACCGGCTCGATTTGGTCAAGAGTTCCAACCTGCAAAGACTGCAGCGGCCGGAGCAGCTCAAGGCCGATCTCATCCTGCTGTACCTCGTGGATCCCCTCACCCGCGCGCCCCTCGACGAGGACCAGATTCTTGCCAAGCTCAAACTGGCAACCAACACAGTTGAACGCCTCCGCACCGGCGCCGATTTCGCCAAGGTGGCCCGCGAAGTCTCCGAGGACCCGGACATCTCTCGAACCGGCGGCGAATACACCACCACCAGCCGGACGCCCATGGCCCCGGAGCTTCAGCAAGCCCTCTCGCGGCTGCCCCTGAACAAGATCAGCGATCCCATCACCACCCGTTTCGGGCTCTACATCGCCCGGGTGCGCGAACGCATCCCGCCGGCCAAGGTGCCCTTCGAGGACGCTTCGAAGGACCTCCGCGAGATCCTGCTGGGCCAGGGCGTGGAAAAGCGCCTGCCCACCTACGCCGAAGAACTCCGCAAGGAATACGCCATCGAGGTGATCGCCGAGTAGGCGCGGCCGCAGCTCGTGATGGACCCGTCACCGTTCCTTCCCATGAACTTTCCCAGGAGCGCGGACTTCAGTCCGCAGGAAGCCGCGCCGGCCAAGGAACGTCCCTGCGGGCTGAAGCCCGCGCTCCTCACGGGTTCATGGCCATCGCGCATGGCCCTGAGGCCAAGGGGACTCTTTCCACCATCCGCTCAACTCTCAACCATCAGCCCTCAACCCTGAACCCACCCCTCACCCCTCAACCGTCCAGCGGGCTCCTCACCCCGATCCCCGGCTTGGCCATCACGTGCGTGTAAATCTGGGTCGTCGAGACGTCGGCATGGCCCAGCAGATCCTGCACCGTGCGGATGTCCACACCCCCCTCCAGCAGGTGGGTGGCGAAGCTGTGACGCAACACATGCGGCGTCACCCACTTGCCCAGACGCGCCCTCCCTGCGGCCGTCTTGATGGCCATCTGGAATGTCCGCTCCTGCACATGATGGCGCCGTTGGACTCCGGAGCGCGGATCCAGACTGAGCTCGCGGCTGGGCCAGACCCACTGCCAGGACCATTCCTGTCCGGCGCGCGGGTACTTCCGCCCCAGCGCTTCCGGCAGCCAGACGCCCGCCAGGCCGGACGCTTGATCCTCGGCGTGCAGCCCTCGCAACCGCTCCAGGTGCCGGCCAAGCTCGGCCACCACCGCTTCCGGCAACGTCGTCACCCGGTCCTTCGCGCCCTTGCCGAACCGCACCGTGATCTGCCGTCGCTCGAGGTCCAGGTCCTTGACCCGGAGCCGGAGCGACTCGAGCAGCCGCAGGCCGCCACCGTACATGACCTGGGCCATCAGCCGTGTCGAACCGTCCATGGCGTCCAGCAGCCGGCGGATCTCATCACGGGTCAGCACCACCGGCATCCGTGAACGCGCCTCGGCCCGCGCATAGTCGCCAAAGTCCCCCAGTTCCAGCCCCGCCACCTTCCCCAGGAGAAAGACCAACGCGCTCAGGGCCTGCCGCTGGGTGCTGGCACTCACCCGGCCCACCACCGCGAGATGATC
>CAZHUS010000165.1:0-12574 GCA_964535555.1 uncultured Verrucomicrobiota bacterium | reverse complement strand
TGCCTTTATGATCAACGGTTTACCGATGAGTAGCAGTGTGTCGGTGGGCTCGGCAGTCCAAACGCCAACACGTTCTCCGCCCGTTCCACCCAGCCGCCCTCCAAGAGCGTCGGGAGTTGGCGACGGATCTTGGTTGGGAGCAACTCCTCATCCAGATTGCCCAATCCCTTGCCCTCGGGCAGTCCAGCCTCCCGGATCAGCCGGGCGACCCGTCGTTGCCGACGATCCTCCGCTTCGCTTTCGCAGAGGTGTTGCAGGAACTTTCGATAGCCCCAGTTTCCCGCTTCCGCCTGCGCCACGGTCGGCTCATAGATCGCCGCCATCGTGGGCAGGTGGAACAGGCGCAGCAATCCCGCCAAGGCGTCAGGCGTCATGGCTCACCTCCCTTCCCTCCAACAGCCCGTCATACGCCGCCAGGTCCACCGGCATTGCCAAGGTCGGCAGGCTGACCTCTTCGGGTGGCAAAAGGTAACTGCGCAGGCTCGCCGCACGCCATGGCTGCGCTTGCGCCAGGTACTCGCTCAGCACGCTTTCCACCGCCGAGGTCCCCAGCTCCGCCGTCAATTTGAGCACGCGCAGATATTCCAGTTCCCCCTCGCGCGCTCCGTGATCCTGGACCAGTTGGTCCAGCGCCCGACGGTAGGTCAGGCTGGGGAAGAGCTCTTCACGGTACCGGTAGCGGGCGAAGGCCCCGGGCTTGCGAAGCAAGGCATCGATGAGGTGCCGGAAGTCGATCCGTGGTCTTCGTCCCACGCTGCGCGGCACTTCCAACACCCGTTGGTGGCCCTGGTAGAGCTCCACCCGCTGTTCGTAAACCCGCGCGCGGAGTCGTTGGCCAATGTAACGAGCCGGGACCGAGTAGGTGACCTGCCGCACCCGAACGGTGCTGTGGCATCCGACGCGGCAATCCTCCTCGCTGAATTCGCACAGCCGCACCGGCGGCAAGGCCTTCATCACGGCCAGTTCCTCGGCGAGCTTCCTAGCCCGACGCTCATTGGCCTGGATGAGCACCCCCGCGACGAAACCGTCATACGCCGCTTCACTCTCAAAGTCCCGGGTCCCGCGCAGCAGCAGATGCTGATGCAGGCGACGTTTGAGGTGTCCTTGGTGCGCTTCGACGTCCCCGTTCTGGTTGGGACAGCCGACCGCAATCGTCCGCGGATTCAACCCAAAATGGCCCACCAGCGAGAGGAACTCGGCGTTGAACTGCCGCCGGCCGTCCCGCCGCACTTCGTGCGTCGCCGTGGAACTGTTGTCGATCTGGAGTCGTTGGGGCACCTTCCCCAAACGAAACAGGGCCTCCTGCAGTCCCTGACGCAACGACAAGAAGGACTCCGAGCCACACCGCGTCGCCCACTGCCAGTTGGAGTACGGCAGCACGGCTTGGCAGAACAGATGATCCAGGGGACGACTCTGCACCGTCACCTCCAACTCCCGCGCCCGCGTCCAGTCGATCTGCATCACCTCCCCCGGCCGGTGCACCTGCGCGAAGATCACTTCGGGTTCCGGACCGTGCTCCTGCCGCCAGGCCGCCACCCGCCGTTGAAAGGTTCGCAGCACCCCGTCGGAGAGGCCTTCGGCGTGGAACTTCTGCAGGTGCTCGAAGAGCGCTTTGGCTTCCAGTTCCGGGGCCTCCCGCAGGCGCCGTTCCGCTTCGGGCCAGATCGCCTCCAGCGGATCCGGTCGCGTTCGCCATCGCGGCAAACGCCGAGCCTCCTCGGGGGCACATTGTTCTCGTAAGTATTTCCGGGCCGTCTTGCGATCGACACCGGCCGACAGGGCACTGAGCGACATGTTGTTGGTTCGAGCGAACTCCCGCAGGAGCCGCCGGTACTGCTTTTCGTTGATCATTCGCGGCGCCGCCCTTCAAGCATCCAACGGGCACTCGCCCGCCGCTTGGTGGCGCCGGACCAACGGATATCCCCACCGTCAACGGTGGGGATTTCTGATTGTCGTCAGTGGGGAAATATAATTGTCGTTCTACGGGTGGGGACGAATCCCGGCGCGGGGCGGTGGGGCAGCCGCCCCGGCACACCCGCCTGCCGGCCTCGGGCGGCTGCGACCCGCGCCTGCCTCCGGCCGGTGCGACCTATTGGGTCTCCGATAGGATGCGCAACGCCCGGTCAGCGGAGCCCGTGGCGGTCGTGAATGGCGACAGGAATCCGTCATTGGGTGTCCCGCAGGAAGCGGTCGAGTTCGGCCTTGGGGATGAGGATGTGGCGCAGGGCGCGGGAGGGCCGGATCAGGCCGCGGAGGATGAGCCGGCGGATGCTCTTGTCGCAGACCCCGAGCATGCGGGCGGTTTCCTGGATGCTGTAGGCCAGCCGGCCGTCCTCGCGGTCGGGCCGGGGTGCGGTCGCTGTCGTCATCGTGTTCATGGGCGCAGGTGTTGCGTTTCGTCAGTCAGTCGCCAGCCCGACGCCAAAGCGAACAGGGGGAATGCGTCTGCCGGCGGCACCGGTGCGCAGAACCCGTGTTCGGAATCGAGGCCCGCGGGCGACTGGGAACACGTGGATGCACCTCCGGTCCCCCGCAACGGTGTGGACGCGAGGCGCAAATCCAACCGGTGCCCGACCCGGGACGGGGTGGTGCCGGACCCACGAGTCCATGAGTTATGTTGCGCGTGATACCGATCCAGGAAGACGACGACAACCGGCTGTACCGGGAGTTCTTCGAGCCGACCTTTGTGAGCCAGCGTCTGGGGCACCCGGGGCATTGGCAGGGTGAAGCCGCGCCCAAGCTGGGCCTCAAGGACCGCGTGCAGTTGGACGCGTTCACGAGCGTCCTGCACGGCCAGCGCCCGGACGGGGAGCCGTTGCGGCATCGCGATTTGCAGCAGTCCACGGAGACCTCGGCCTGGCGCATCACCCTGGCCGAGGACGGCCCGGCGAGCGTGGCGCTCTGGGCGCTGTCACCGCCCGCCTATCGGATGCAGATCCGGGAGGCGCACCACCGTGCCGTGTGCGCCGCCATTGGCGACTTCGGGCGCGATCTCAACGGCCGGCCCTGGTTCGACAACCCCGACGCCCCCGCCCGCAAGTCAGTGCTCTTCGCGGAGTTCGAGGCGGGGGCGACGCGTCAGCAGGCGCCGCGGCTGCACAGCAATCTCTTCCTGTTCAATCACCGCTTCGAGCGGGGCGCCCGAACGGGGACGTTCAGTTCGGAAGAGGTGATGGAGCGATGTACGCGGATGGAGACGGTCTATACGAAGCGGTTCGACCAGGAGATGTCGCGCCTCCTCGGGCACCGGGTCGCCCTCCCGCCGGAGCTGGCCGCCCGGTTCGAGTCCCACCCGCCCCTGGGCGCCGCGCGCCCGCGCGACCGCTGGGCACCGCGGGGGATGGAGAGCCGGAAGCTCTTCGCGACCTGGCAGGAGCAGGGGCGGGGCTGGGGTTGGGGACCGGAGCGGGTGGGCAAACTGATCGAGGAAGCCCGTTCGCGGGAGACCTGGGCGAACTGGAAGCTGGACGGGGGCCAACTCCTGCGCGCTTGGGCGATCTACACCCGTCGCCCGGCGCATTCCCCGTGGCGAATCGGGGTCGGCATGGCGCGGGGTCTGGAGGAAGGGCGCAGCCAATCGACGCCAACAAAGGCCCAGCGCTCGATGCAGCAGTCCAGTCAGTCCCAGTCGATGTCGCCCTGAGGGAGCCGGGGAGCGGTCGTGTCACGGGGCACCGTCCCACGGGGTCGGTTGTAGCGTGGAGTGCGCCGCAGGATTCAACTTCGATCCGTGTTCGGCACCCTGCCGACGGCACCGCGCCACGCCACGGCGACACTTTCCCGAGTACGGGGGCTGTGTCCGTTGTCACCCGTCCTTGTCACCCGGCACCGGCACCTCGGCCCATTCCGGTCCGCTTGGGTCCCCAGCCGGCAGCGCGGAACTGCTTGCGCCGGAGTGTTCAGGGCCAGGCAGTCCAACCCGCGGAAGATGGGACCACAAACCGCGAAAGAATCCGGAGATCTCGGCTCGGTCCGGGCGCCACCAACCGTGAAGGGTAGCCCTTGGTTCACGGGGGGAAGCGGGAACTGGGGAGAAGGGGGCAGCGGGAGAGTTGTTGATACGCCCAACAGTAGTGGGATACGCGCAAGCCGCCTGGCATCTTCTACTGCATGGTTGCCTGGCTCGTGCTGCTTTTTCGTTTGGCCGTGGCGACGTTGCGGCGGCGTCGTGATCTGGTCCTCGAGAACCTGGCCCTCCGTCACCAACGCCTGTTGCTACACCGCACCGCCAAGCCGCCCCGCCTCTCGGGTCCAGATCGCGCCCTTTGGGTCTGGCTCGCGCGACCGTGGCGGGCTTGGAAGACCGGCCTGTGGATCGTTCGACCGGACACGGTCGTCCGCTGGCATCGAGCCGGCTTTCGCCAGTTCTGGAAATGGAAGAGTCGTCCGCGCCGAGGCGGTCGACGGCCCATCCACGGCGAGGTGGTCGGCTTGATCCGGCAAATGAACCGCGCAACCCACTCTGGGGCGCCCCTCGGATTCACGGCGAGTTGCTTAAGCTGGGCTTCGCCCTCGCGCAACGCACCGTTGCCAAGTACTTGGTCCCTCGCGCCCGTCGTCCGTCGTCGCAGACCTGGACCACGTTTCTGCGCAACCACCTGGGACAAATGGCGTCCGTGGATTTCTTCTCCGTCCCCACCGTCAACTTTCGCCTCCTCTATGTCTTCCTTGTCCTGTCCCACCAACGCCGCAAGGTGCTCCACTTTAACGTCGTGGAGTGCCCGTCGGCGGCCTGGACCGCCCAGCAACTCCGGGGGGCCTTCCCCTTTGCTTCGCCCCCAAAGTACCTGCTTCGTGACCGCGACGGCATTTACGGGCAGGAGTTCCAGCGCCGCGCCCAGGCCCTGGGTCTGAAGGAACTCCGCATCGCGCCTCACTCGCCCTGGCAGTCCCCGTATGTGGAAAGGCTGATCGGTTCCGTACGGCGCGAGTGCCTGGATCACGTCATCGTCCTCAACCCGGCGCACCTCCACGGCATACTGCAAGACTACTTCGCCTACTACCACCGCAGTCGCACGCACCTAGGACTGGACAAGAACACGCCGGAGCGCTTCCAAGCGAACGTCTCCTGGAGCACTGGCGTCTGGCCCCGCGGCGCCTAGGTGCGCGCCCGGGTGGGCCGCGTGCTGAGCCCGCTCTCGTCAATAAACACGATCAACCGGCGCTGGCGGCGTGCTTCCTTTTTAGCGCGGGCGAGCGCACTTGCTTCCAGTGACGGATGGCCGGCTCGTCCCGTTCCACGGCCCGCCGTTCCGGACGTTGGCAACTGAAACCGCTGGCTCCCAACAAGCGCCAGACATGGCCCGGATGATATCGCACCCCTGTCACGTCCTCGATCAGGCCAGCCACCCGCGGCAGGGTCCAAAGCGCGGTCCTGTAGCCGTGCGCCACCGGCCCGGCCAGCAGGGCCTCGGTCACCTGGTTCAGTTTCTCCGGCGTCAGTTTGGGCTTACGCCCAGCCTAGCCCTTGCTGGCCAAGGCGGCCACGCCGCCCTCGCGCCAGGTCGCCTGCCAGCGGTACGCCACCTGGCGAGCAACGCCCAGGCGGCGGGCGACTTCGCGCGCCGCGCAATCCTTGGCGAACAGGCGAGCCGCCTTCCGGCGGCGCTTCTCCATCGCGGCATGGTCTCGAGTCGTCGACATGCCGTGACTATACATGACATCAACGGTCTTGTTACCCTATTGTACGAGACTTAATTGGTGACGCCCAAGATGGGCACAAATGCCTTGACACCCCCCCCATCATCGATACAAACCTCCATCAAAGGCACCACCATATGCACCCCGACGTGCTCAATTTCGACAGCTTGGAGGCGCTGTCGAAGAGTCTTGCGTGCTCGCGCGACCTGCCGGAGGCGCTT
This sequence comes from uncultured Verrucomicrobiota bacterium, assembly GCA_964535555.1. Lineage (GTDB taxonomy): Bacteria > Verrucomicrobiota > Verrucomicrobiia > Limisphaerales > J093 > DSVZ01. Next base: position 6,713 of record CAZHUS010000165.1, on the reverse strand, counting down.
CATCTGTTCGCGCAGGCTGTGGCGCTGCAACTCGGGGCAAGGTCAGTCTCCGTCCGCGTCGCGGCAACGCCTGAGGCTACCTCCGAGATTGACCCGCTGCCAGCACTCACCTGCGGTGACTACCCCGTTTCACCATTGCCGCCGGCCCCGTGTCCCACAGACGAACTGGTCGTCCTGGGACGCCGCACGACGCTGCACGAGCTGCTGCGCCTAAAGTCCCGCACTCTGCTAGGACCTCACGCCAGCGCAGATTGCACGCTTGATGCCGACGAGTGCATGCTGCTATTCACTGTTGAGTGTAATCAAGCAATTGGCTGGATTACAGTTACCGGCCCAAAGCACCTCTCCCAACTCGATCGCCGCTCGGCACTTTCCAACATCTTTGACTTCATACTGCCCTGTCTCACGGCCAAACACCATCTCGCCCTGCACGCCAGCGCGGACGCAAGAAGGTGGCACTTCTATGACCACCTGCTAAACCACCTCCCTCCGAACCCAGATGCCGCACTAACACTTCTCTGTTCTGCCTGGCATGAGGTCAGCGGAGCAGAGTGGGTGTGGTTCTGGCTGTATAATGATCTCACGCGACAATGGGAGCTAGTCGCTGTTTTTCCAGACGCGAGAACCGATCTTCTTCCCAAGAGCCTCTCCGCCAATGCAGCCCACAGTGTTGCCGCTTATGTAACACAGACAGGCAATCCCGAACACGTCGACGATATTCACGCGTGGAGCAGACAACTTGATGGCAAAGAATACAGAGTGTTGGCCGCGCAGCACCTCGATGCTCTTGGGTGCACGTCCTTTGACAGCGTCCCCATCACATGGCCTGACGTGCATCCAGGTGCCGCGCGAGAGGCGATGCCTCGGCTGCATGCTGTCCTGTGCATGCATTACAGCCGTAACCAGCCTCGCGCCGCTCAACCCGAAGGTGCGCTGCGCCTGATGGCGCGACTTTCCTCCCTTGCTTTACTCAACGCCCACCACTCACACCAGCGATCGATCCTTCTCGAGCTGAACCACCTTGCATCTACACACCTGACATCACAGGTACGCGTACCGACGCGAATGCGGGCCGCCTACCTCGACGAGCTGATAGCACTAATCCAACGCTACTTGTCGGTTCAGTTCGTGTCTGTCTTCTATAGGCACTCCGAATACGTCCCGGCGCAGTGCATCGCCAGCACCGGACTATTCGGTCAAAACGGTCTTCGGATTTCGGCCGACTCTATCTCCAATGCGGCGTATAGTGAAGCACAGGGTTTAACTGGACGCTGCCTCGCAACTGGAAAACCGTATATCTCTGTGATTGACGACCCTGGACTTGATGAACATAAACCCACATTTCGAGACTCGAACCCAGCCGAGTTCGACCAGAAGAAGGTTGCCTGGATCATCTATCCACTCCTTGCCACAAGAGACGCTGCCCTGGCACAACAATGGGTCGCAGGAGTCATTCGGGGCACGGTCAATAAGGCACCTCTTTTGGCAGACCGCCCACGTAACTTCGACGCGTTACAGGTGCAAACTCTTGCCTTCATAGCCCAACAGGTAGCTCCAGTCCTCGCAACTATGGCATCAGCCATTGAACGAGAGCGGACTGTGAGCATTGTAAAGCATGACCTTTTCAATCCCTGCCGAATGCTGTCTGACCTCATCGAAGCGATGCGGCTCGGGCAGGGCGCGCCCCCTGGTTCCGCGACGCTTGCCAACTTAGACATGGCTGTGGCGGTCATTAAGAATCTGATATATCAGCTTGACCTTGACCCACTAGCGCAGGATTACTATGCTCCACAGCCACTGGATCTGGGACAACTGTTGGCGCGACTGAAGGTGATGCTGGGTCAGTTCGCGCTAGTCGAGAATGGCATGCGCATCAGGTTCGGCGATTTTCGCGGCATGATTCCCGAGCTCTATTTGGACCCAAATCTAATGGAACGCACGCTATGCAATTTGATAGGTAACGCCGTTAAGTACGGCGAAAGAGGAAGTACGATCGATGTCGATCCCGACAAGGATTCGGACTTCTTTATTCTTCGCGTGAAGAATGAAGGTATCGGCGTCAATCCGGAGGATAGCGCCCGCATCTTCTTAGGCAGATATCGAGCTCCGGAAGCAGTGAAGTTAAAGCTTGGACATGGCTTAGGATTGAAGATCGCCCGAGCTGCTATAGAACGCCATGGTGGCCAGCTCGTCTTGGGCCGACGCGCACATCCAACGGAGTTCATCATTCGCCTTCCCAAGTACCTAGCACACAGACCCAGACCATGATGAAAGCAAAACTACTGTTTGTTGATGACGAGCCCTTCTTTTCGCAGTACTATGTGAAGGCTCTTGAGGCTTCGTATGAAGTTGTGTATTCCAGTACCGTGAAGGAGGCCCTGGAAGTGTTACATAGGCTGAGTGATCTAAGGCTGGTTGTACTGGATATCATGATGCCGCCACCAGAGCCTGAGCTCGAAGAGTCGACACTTGCCGGGCTCGACACCGGCCTGTGGTTCTTGCGTGAGCAGATGCAGACGCTGGTGAGTCGGCAGATTGCAGCCGTTGTGCTGACAAACCGCAACAAGCAACACGTTGAAGATTACCTCCGATTGACTCTTGCCTACCCGGGCAACCTATATGTGGTGCGGTCCAAGATCGAGACACCTCACTTTTTGCTACCAGCAATCGTCAAGCGTTTTGGCCTGTAGAGCATTTTAAGTTGGTCTGTTGTGGCCGCAACTGGCAAGCCGCTCTCTCGCGTCTTGCGGTGTGGAGCGGTGTGATTTCGTTTCACAGCCATCCGACAGGAACTATGGAAAGAGGGGCTTGCACAGCACAATGTGTGGGTGAGTAGCGGTTCTGGTAGGCGTCCAGAATTGTGATAGAGAGCGGTTTCGATCGCGTGATAGGTGCGGAATCCATAAGATCGAGTGGTCGCCACTCGGATATTGTTGTTCAGACCTTCGATTGGACCGTTGGAGATCCCTCCCTTGGCGCGAAACCAGTTGAGGAGGAGTGCCTCGTGCGCGCGGAGCATGCTGGCCACTTTGCGCATCGGTTCGAGGCGGCTGCGCAAAGCCCGTTCACACCAACACCAGAACGCCAGGAAGGTGACGGCCCAAGTCATGGAGCGGTAACTCCAGAAATGGTCGAAGCTCTCTTTGAGCATCCACGCTCTGCCGGTGGTCAGCGTGGTTAGGCCCGCCGCGTTCACCAGGGTGGGCCAGTCGTGGGTCGTCTCCATGTCCTTGACCACCAGAACAGCGCCGCGGGTCCGGAATATTGACTCACTGGCGTCGCGCGCCGCCGTGGGGCTGTCGCTGGCCGCCAGAGCGTGAGCACTCGCACGGCCCATCCCGATCGTGGCCGCATGGCGAAGGAATTCGCGTTTCGAGAGCATGGTCATTCCTGACTGACGACTTTGGGCGAGGTGGTGCTCACCGGGCGAGAAAGGCAAAGGCCCGACGCGAATTCTCTTCGGTCAGCATCCAGATGACGGCGTCGTCCACCCCGCTGCTCCGGAGCTTGGGGACGAAGGTGCCCAGCAGGTAGGTGTACAGCTTCTGGGTGCCGCGGTTGGGCTGATTTTGCCACCGAGAACACCGTCCTGGCCGTCTTCAACGAGACGCTGGGGCGGGCGGAGACGATCCAGATTCCCGGGATCACCACCGAGATGCGGTATCGGCTGGCGCCGGACGGCCCGGAGTTCGTGGTCCACGTCGTGTCGTCACTCACCACCGGCCACCCCAAGCGCCACGCCGCCGGGTACGCGTGGGAGGTGCCGGGGGCACATAATCACTGCGCCAGCCTGCTCCGGGCAGCTCCGCTGGACCGGCTGGCTCACTGACCTGGGGCCAGCACGGCCCGGAAACCGAGGTCGCCGTACCGGTCGGCCCCCGGGCCGTAGCCGTAGCGGGCCGCCGACCGGCAGTCCCTGGCGTAACCGTACCAGTCATACCAGTTGTTGCCGCCGCGGACCACACGGAACCAGCCCGTTGACGGCCCCTGCGGGTCAACGACCGCCCCACCGGGATAAGTGTAGCCCCAGTCCTGACACCATTCCCAGACGTTCCCGTGCATGTCGTGCAACCCCCACGGATTTGGCAACTTCTGCCCCACTCGGCCAGGCCCTCCGTTGCCGCACCACCACATGTACGAAGCCAAGAGCGGACAGTACTCGCACGTGTCGCCGCAACCCAGCGCGTCCCCAAAGGAGAATCGCGTCGTCGTCCCCGCCCAACACGCATACTCCCACTCCGCCCCCGTCGGCAGACGATACACCGCATTGGTCCCGATCCGCCCAGCCGCCCGCTCTTGCTCCGTGAGTTTCTGGCAGTACGTGACCGCGTCGTCCCAGCTTGCCCGCTCCACCGGCCGGTCAAGGTCCTCGGGAAAGTCCGGCGGTTGGAAGTACGACGGGTTCTTCCGCGTCACTGCCAGGTACTCGCGCTGCGTCACCTCGTACTTCCCCATCCAGAAGCCCTGCGTCAACTCCACCCGCGTCTGCGGACCTTCACTACTCCCCTCCCGCCCGCGCTCGGTCTCCGGGCTCCCCATCGTGAACCTCCCCGGCGGAACCCACACCATGTTCGGGATGGTCTGCACCATCGGCTTTGTCACCTTCACCGCCCGATAAACCTTCCGCGGCGAATCTGTCGGCACCGGGTCCGTCCACACAGCCGTGGGCGTCGTCAGCCCCAGGCAACCCCGCGTCAGCCAGAAATCGTCCTCGACCCCGTTCCGGCTCTCGATCACGTAGGTTGCTCCGACTTCCCCCGTGACCCGGATCACCGTATGCAGGGCGATCTCCAGGGCCGGCGCCTCCTGCGCCCAGACCCACGGGCCTGCCACGCAGGGCCAGGCCAGGATCAGAGCCAACCGAGTGTTGCGTAGAAATTCACCCTTCATGGTGGGATGGGTCGGTAGTTGTGCAACGTGCTCATTTCCGGCCTCACTTCCCCCGCACCCGGTAGAACCGGGCCGGGTACTGCGCCCAATCGGGGTCGGTGAAGGTGGCGGTGCCGTTGGTGGATCGGTGTTACCTCTCGACACAGAAGCCGCGTGATAGGCTGGCCGACCGTGGACCGCACGGCGCGCTGGGCCGGGTCGTCTCTCATCGGCGTAGGGGGGTCCGTGGCAGGTGCTCCGCTGTCTGCTGGGCCTGTTAGCGCAGATAGTCGAGCATCAGCGGGCGCAGCGTGGCCACGCCCTCGGTCCACGCCCACCGGTGCACCAAGGCATCCTGCAGCCAGCGGGTGAATTGACTGCTCCAGCGTGTGATCGGGCGCACCACCCGCACCCACGGCGACACCGAGCGTCCTTGGGACCGGGCCGTCCGCTCCCGCTCCCGGAGCGCCGCGGCGTACTTCTGCTCCACCTTCTCATCCCGGAGGCCTTCCTCCATCTCCAGCTTGTGGCTCAGCAGGATCAACAGATTGTGCACCAACACCAGAAACTCGTTCTGCACCTGCGCCGGCACCGGACCCGCGCCCCAAGCCCGCGTTTCGGCCAGCAGGTTCTCGCAGACATCGAAGAACTTCTCGATGTCCCACCGCAGCCGGTAGATGAGGGCAATGAGTCCCGGCGGGAGATGAAGCTCGGTGGTCAGCAACTCGAAGATCGTAGCGGTCTCCGGGTCCCGGTAGCGAATGCGCCGGAACTCTCCCGGATCGTTGAACCACACCCGTTCGTCGCTCAGCACCCCTGGTCAATGGCGGCGCGCCGATCCCAGCTCAGGGACCGGGACTGCCGGACGACCAGGTTCTGCTTGGTCCGGGTGATGACGGTAAAGCCTCCCTTGAACTTGGCCCCGCGCAAGAAGGCGAAGTCCACCGCCACCGGATCGATCACCAGAATGGTGCCCCGCGCTTCGGGCCGCCAGAGGAGGTCGCTCCACGGCCGCAGTTTGACCGCGGCCCACTCGTGCTGATGGCCCTGGGTCTGGGCCAAGACCCGGGCGCCGCCGGTGCGCAGGTCGCGCAAGAACACGCCCGTCAGCGTGGCGGGCACCTTGGTCTCGCCGTTGGCTTGGAGCGCCGCGGGTTCGTGGCTGCCGTGGCGGACGTCATGGCCGTCCAGCGCCAGGATGTCCCGGCCCGCCAGCTCCGGGAAGGCGGCGAAGCGATCCCGGGTGAGGGGCAGTGGGCGGGACAGGACGCTGTTCAGCTCGTGGAGGAGGCGCAACCGCCGGGGGCTGGCGGCGGCGCCGAAATAGGCCTTGGCGCAGGGCGCGGGAGGGCTGGATCAGCCCGCGCAGAATGAGCCGGCGGATGCTCTTGTCGCAGACCCCGAGCATGCGGGCGGTTTCCTGGATGCTGTAGGCGAGCCGGCCGTCCTCGCGGTCGGGCCGGAGTGCGGTCACTGTCGTCATCGTGTTCATGGGCGCAGGTGTTGCGTTTCGACAGTCAGTCGCCAGCCCGGGGCCAAAGCGAACAGGGGAAATGGGTCTGCCGGTGCACCGCGGCCCAGAACCCGTGTTCGGAATCGAGGCCCGCGGCCGACTGTGAACACGTGGATGCCCCTCCGGTCCCATGCAACGGTCGGGACGCGAGGCGGAAGTCCAACCGGTACCCGACCCGGGACGGGGGGGGCCGGACCAACCAGTCCATGAGGTATGTTGCGCGTGATACCCATCCAGGAAGACGACGACAACCGGCTGTACCGAGAGTTCTTCGAACCGACCTTTGTGAGCCAGCGTCTGGGGCACCCGGGGCATTGGCAGGGTGAAGCCG
>CAZHUS010000164.1:0-12610 GCA_964535555.1 uncultured Verrucomicrobiota bacterium | reverse complement strand
CGCACGTTGCCAAAAGGGGCTGGGAATGGCTACAGAATTATTTAAAACGCTCTAAAGCGGACGCACTCCAGACGCTTCGCGCCGCTCCAAGGCACGTCCGGGGCCGCGAAGCGCCTGGAGTGCGGGGATTCATCCCCGCTTTTCGGGGCAGGTTCATGGGAAGCATCGACGCCAAACGGCTTGGCGTGCATTGAGGCCATGAACCGGTGAGGAGCGCGGGCTTCAGCCCGCACGGAGGCTCCCAAGGCGGCGTGGCTTCCTGCGGACTGAAGTCCGCGCTCCTGGGGGCGGTCCATGGAAGCAGCGACGCGCCGGGTCAGGGCTTCCGGCGGAGCAATTGCGACGCGTCCTGCAGGGCCTTGGCGGGGTCCTTCAGCGCGTCCTGGGCCCGCTGCGTCGCGGCGTCGATCGCCTGCTGACCGAGAGCGCTTCCCTGTTCTGCCAGTCCGGCGAGCGCCTTGTTGAACACCTTGTCGAGAAGGCGTTGGCTGAGTTCGGCGCCGGTGATTCCCTCGGGTCCCTGGCCCAGGTTGGACATCTCAAAGTCGGGCAGGTCGTAGGTGAGTGGTTGACCACCCAGCGCAGTCAGGCTGGCCGTGACCTTGGCACCCCGGACGACCAGCGAATCAATCTGGAGCTTCTTGGTGCTCCCTGCCGTTTCCGTCTCGTTCGTGTTCGCCGGGCCCGCGGCTTTTTCCACGTTGGCGAGGATCTTCGTCAGGTTGTTCTCCTTGAGACCGCCCTCGAGCGTGATCTCCGGGCCCACGAGCAGGATCGACTTCACGTGGATCTTGTCGGAAAAGAGCGAGGCCGGGGCGAGGGCAAGGCTCAGGGTGCCCAGCTTCATCGCCGACTCGGTCTTGTAGCCGGGGGGGTTCCCGACGCGCAGGCCGTTGAGTTCTCCGGTCCCGCCCAGGAGATTTAGCTTCACCCGGTCGAGCGTGACATCGACCTGGGCCACCTTGGGTCCGGCGGTTTCGACTCCTTTCTTGATCAAGGCATCGAGCCGCGCGACGAGGACCAGCACGCCGACCACCACGAGTCCCACCAACGCGAGCAGGACCCAGAGCAGCTTCTTCTTCATCGGCCGAATATGTCGGGGTGCCCGGCCCTGTAAAGCGGTATCAACCCGCCCGCCCTGTCCCGTTCCGCCACCGGGCTTCGTCCGAAGCGCTGAGGTCAGCACGAGAGCCGGAGCTTCAGCCAACGCGGCGCGGACGGCGAACCGCACCCGCGCATCGGCCCCAACCCGGTCCGATCACGCGGGCTGTCGAAACATGAACCCCATGGCAATCGCAGCTTGGCAGCATGCAACCGGATGACCTAGGTTCCCCGCGTGCAGTCCGCGCTCCGATTTGTCGGTGTGCTGAATGCCGCCATTTGGCTGGGCGCCACCCTGTTCTTCACGGTCGGAGCAGGTCCCGCCCTGTTTTCCGAGGAGGCGGCAGCCTTCCTGCCACGCCCGCACCGGGCTCGCGTCGCGGAACTGGTGATCGGGCGGCTGTTCGTATTGCAGCAGGTGTGTGGCGTGGTGGGGCTGGGACTCCTGCTGGTGGACGCCATCCGGGCCGGGCGCGTGGTGCAACGGTTGTCGTTCGCGGTCGTGGGAGGCTTGTTCGTGGCGAGCCTGATTGCCGGGCACATGCTCGCGCCGAAGATGCACCGGTTGCAGCAGGTGCGGTATTCGCCTCGAGCCACTCCCCAGGAGCAGGCGGCCGCGGTGCGCACCTTCAACGTGCTGCACGGGCTCTCCCAAGCCATGAACCTCTTCGTGGTCGCCGGGTTGGTCTTTCATCTCCACCAAGTCAGCCGGCTTCCGGGTCCTCCACGGTGGAACGCCTTCCGACCGCAGGCGCCCAGTGACGGCACGGTTCCGCGCATGCTTTAGCCTGTTTCCTGAGTGCGCCAGCCTGGGCAGCCTCCGGGATTGCGTTTGACGCCCCGAACCGTATCCATAGGTTCACCCCATGAAACGGCGCCTGGATGCAGACCACCCTCTCCATGACCGGCCCCCGGCACGCGGCCTTCAGTCCCCAGGAAGCCACGCCGGCTCAGGGACGGCCTTACGGGCTGAAGCCCGCGCTCCTCACCGGTTCATGGCCACGGAGCAGGTCCAAAGGGAACAGGGAGGAGCGCACCTCGCTTCCCCAACCGCGTTACGGGCCTTCACCCTGATCGAGTTGCTGGTGGTGATCGCCATCATTGCCATCCTGGCGGGCATGCTGTTGCCGGCGTTGTCGCGCGCAAAGGAGAAGGCCATGCGAACCGCGTGCATCAACAACCTCAAGCAGATTGGCCTGGCGATGCACATGTACGCGGACGACAACGTGGACCAGATGGCGTATCCCAACTGGGGCAACTCCGCTCCCGGCTGGCTCTACACCCCCGTTGGAAGCCGTCCGCCCCAGTTAAACGCCACCAACCAGGCGATCCCGTACCAGACCGGCCTCTACTGGCCATACGTGAACTCCACCAAGATCTACGTCTGCCCCACCGACAAGACGAACACCGTGAATTGGAAGGCGCGGGACAACAAGCTCTCGACCTACACGATGAACGGCTCCGTCTGCAACTTCGGCACCCTCTCCGGCAAGCGCCCGGACACCTACAAGCTGGGTCAGTTCAATCCGTCGGCCTACGTGCTCTGGGAGCCCGACGAGGACTTGTACATCAAGATGTGGGGCTTCAACGGCGTCTACAACGACGCCAGCAACGAGCCCGATCAGGCCTGTGGCGTGGGCCGCCGTCACTACAAAGGGGCCGATCTCCTCGGCTTCAGCGGGCACGTCCTGTTCATCCAGTTCGAAGCTTTTGAGCGCGAGCGCAACAACAAGCCCGGAATGCTGTGGTGCGTGCCGGATGATACCCGGGGTGGAGCCACCCGTTAACCCGCCGGCCGTCGGGACAGGCGAGATCGTTTGATCGACCGGCTTCCCTGGCACGTGGCCGAACTCGGGGACGGAAGCTCCAGCAAAGCCGTGTTTGTTGCCGTGCGGTCCCGGCACCGCGAGTGCGTGATTTTATGACCCAACTCTCGTTTCTCCGGCGCGTCCTTCGGTTCCGTGCAGCCGTGGCCATGGTCGGCGCAGCCGTTGCGGTTGCCGCCGCGGCGGCCGATCCGGTTCCGGGATCGCCCGAGTCTGATTGGCTGGTGCGGGGGAACGGTGGCGCGGCGGGCATCGCTGTTCACCCGGCCACCGGGGAACTTTCGCTCACCAACGGACTGATCAGCCGCACCTTTCGTACCGCGCCGAACGGGGCGACCGTCGCGTTCGACAATGCCATGACCGGCGCCGGGCTGTTGCGCGCGGTGACGCCGGAGGCCAGCGTCACTCTCAACGGCAGGCGCTACGCCGTGGGGGGCCTGCTCGGGCAACCCGACCACGCTTACCTGCTCCCCGAGTGGATCGACCAGCTCCGCAACAATCCGGAGGCTTTTCAGCTTCAATCCCACCGCTCCGGTCGGCCGGAAGTCCGGATCCCCTGGAAGCGTCAGAGGCACAGCGCCGATCTGCCCTGGCCGCCCCCCGGAGCCGCCCTGGACTTCGTCTACACGGGTCCCGACGAGGCGACCACCACCCTCCAGGTGACCGTCCACTACGAGCTGTACGATGGTCTGCCCGTGTTGGGCAAGTGGCTCACGGTGAGCAATGGCTCGACCGCCGCGATCACGATCGACCGCGCGGAAACCGAGATCCTTGCGGCCGTGGAAGCCGAATCGGCGGTCGACACCCGCGCGACGAACCGCTGGCGTCTTCCTCCGCTCTCGGTGATGAGCGACTATGCCTTCGGCGGCATGGACCCGGTAACCTCGAGCCGGGTGACCGAATGGCTCGCCGATCCCGACTACAAGACGCAGGTCCATTACTTGCGGCAGACTCCCTGCCTGCTGGTCAGCCGGACACCGGTCGGCCCCGGGGTGCGGCTCGAGCCCGGTCAAAGCTGGACCTCCTGGCACACGTGGCTGGTGATCCACGATAGCGACAACCGCGAACGGCAGGGTCTCGCGTTGCGCCGGGCCCAGCGCGCCCTCGCTCCCTGGCTCACGGAAAACCCGCTGATGATGCACGTCCGCAACTCGGACACGGCAGCGTTCCGCCACGCGGTCGACCAGTGCGCCGAGGTGGGCTTCGAGATGATCATCTACACCTTCGGCAGCGGCTTGAACATGGAGAGCGAGGATCCCGCCTACCTGGCGCGCATCAAGGCGGACGTCGATTACGCCCACGGCAAAGGCATCGAGGTCGGCGCCTACTCCTTGTTCAGCAGCCGCCGCATCGATGACGCCAACGACGTCATCAACCCGGAGACCGGCAAGCCGGGCGGCGCGATCTTCGGGAACGCCCCCTGTCTGGCGAGCGAATGGGGCTCGAACTACCTGCGGCGCATCAAGCATTTCGTCACCGCGACCGGACTCGACTTGATCGAACACGATGGCCCGTACCCCGGCGATGTCTGTGCCTCGACGCGGCATCCCGGACACCGCGGTCTCGAGGATTCTCAATGGGTCCAATGGCGCCTGAGCGCCGACCTGTACGCCTGGTGTCGCGAGCGCGGGATGTATGTCAACGCGCCCGACTACTATTTCTTCACCGGCTCGAACAAGACCGGCATGGGTTACCGCGAGGACAACTGGTCGCTGCCACGCGCCCAGCAGCTGATCCACGGGCGCCAGAACATCTTCGACGGCACCTTCGAGAAGACACCCACGATGGGCTGGATGTTCGTGCCGCTCACCGAGTACCACGGGGGAGGCGCGGCGGCCACGCTCGAACCTTTGCGCGACCATCTCCGGGATTACGAAGCGCACCTGGCCAACAATCTCGGGGCCGGGGTGCAGGCCTGTTACCGGGGGCCGCGTCTCTACGACGCTCCCGAAACCCGGGACGCCGTGCGCAAATGGGTGACCTGGTTCCGGAAATACCGGGATATCCTCGAGTCCGACATCATTCACCTGCGACGGGCGGACGGTCGCGACCTCGACTACTTCCTCCATGTCAATCCTGCTTCGCGGCGCTGCGGGTTGTTGATGGTCTATAATCCGCTGGGCCACGACCGGGAACAGGTCCTCGAACTGCCGCTCTATTACACCGGGCTGAGCGAGGCGGCGCTCATCCGCCAGGGCGAAGGAGAGCCGGTACGCCATCCGCTGGACCGGCATTACCGGGTGCGGGTCCCGGTGCGCGTTCCGGCGAACGGGCAAACCTGGCTGCTGATCGAGCGCCCCTAGTGTGGTGTCTCTCCACTGGAGAGACACTGCACCAGGCCGCGTCAGCGCTCCGCCTCCGGCGGCCCGAGGGGTGCCACGTAGGTATCCTCGGGGGGGAGTTGTCCCACGATCATCTCGACGGTCTGTTCGAGGGCGCCTGATCCCGAGCGCACGACCTTGCCGGCATTGCGCCCGAGTTCCGCCTGCCTGGTGGCGTCGCCAAGCAGGCTGGCAAGCGCCTGCTCCAGCCCGGCGGCGTCCTGCACCTGGATGGCGCCACCACCCTGCACGAACCGGGCCGCGATCTCCTCGAAATTCTGCATGTTCGGCCCGAAGACCATCGGTTTGCCCAAGGCCCCCGGTTCGATGGGGTTTTGCCCGCCCTGCACGGTGAGGCTCTTGCCGATGAAGATGACCGTGGCCTCCTCGTAGAAATACTTGAGCTCGCCGGTCGTGTTCACCACCAGCGCCTGCAGCGCGCCCGCCTCCCACTGCTTGGCCGCGGTGATCTCGCGGCGGTAGATGAAGGGGATGCCCCGGCGTTCAAGCTCGCCGCCGACTTCCTTGCCGCGTTCGAAGTGGCGCGGCGCCAGAATGAGAAACAGCCCGGGGTGACGCTCGCGCAGCCGCAGGTAGATGTCCGCCAACACCGCCTCCTCGCCGGCGTGCGTGCTGCCGCCCACGAGGATTGGTGTTCCCGGGCGGACGCCGAGCTGCCGGAGCAGGAGCGCGGCGTCCAGCAAGCGGCGCTCATCCACGCGCGACGCCTCGAACTTCAGGCTGCCCAGTACCCGCACCGCTTCGGCCCGGCAACCCAGTTCGACCCAGCGTCGGGCGTCCACTTCGGACTGGGCGCCGACACCCGCGAGCGTCCGCAGCAGGGGACGGAACAGAAAGCCCGCGCGGCGGTAGGCCCGGTAGGATCGTTCGGAAAGCCGCGCGTTGGCCAGCAACACGGGAGTCCGGCGCGACTCCAGGCTCCAGAGGAAATTCGGCCAGATCTCGGCTTCGATCAGCACCACGGCGGCCGGACGGATGGTCTTGAGGGCGCGCGAGACCCAGCGGCGCAAGTCCAGGGGGAAATAGACCTTCTCGATGTGGGCCGGAAGGCGCTTGTGCAATTCGGCCATCCCGGTCGAGGTGAACGTCGAGCACACCACCTTCAGATTGGGGACACGCAACTCGAGGGCCTTCACCAGTTGCACGCTGAGGTTCACCTCGCCCACGCTCGCGGCGTGGATCCAGAGCACCTGACGGTTCGTCAGCGCGACCTTGGTGCGCGAGCCGTAACGGCCGAAGCGTTCGCCGAAGCCGCGCCGCCAATGGCCGCGCCGCACCATCTTCCATACGTAGAAGGGTGCGGTTACGATCAACATCAGGCCGAAGAGAATGTTGTAGCACGTGCGCATCGGCGGCCGCCGTCCTTTTTAGCCGCCGCCCCTCCCGTCGCGCAATGCGCATTCCAGTCCGGGCTCGGTGCCCCGCCGGTGGCGGCGGCGATTTGGACGCGAATCGTGATTGCCTGGACTAGGTTTTTTCTCTAGGAGCATCAGCGTCGATGCTATGCCTGGTGCTGCTTTTCGAACGTCTTTCCCGGTTTCCCATTGACGACAACGCCGGGTTCGTGAGGACATACTGAGCTTTCAGAGCATAGCGTTTTCGAGAGATGCCCAGAGGTCGCAAATCGGTCGCCCCGCGTCCGGCGCAGGTTAACAAGTACGACGCCACTCACACCGCGCTGAAGACGGCGTACGGCGAATGGACGGATCTCCGCCGCGAGCTCGCGGACTCCCGCGCCGCGGTCGAGGAGCGCAAGCAGCTGCTTGATCTCTTCGCCCACTGTGAGGATTCCCAGCGGGCGTGGCTCCTGCTCGAGGATTACTTTTCCAAGCTCTCGCTGGCCCGGCGTGACTTCGCCGGGAACGACTGGTGGCCCCGCCTGCTCGGGGCGCGGGGCCGGTCCCGGCTCGAGGAAACCGCGCTGCTCTTCCTGCGACACAACCGGCCGCTGCCCACCGAGCTCTCCGGCTACGCCAATTTCGAGCGACTCGCGGAAATCCAGGAGGCGGAGAAGGAACAACGCCGCATCGCCGACCTCGAGCTGTGGCTCCTGCCCCTTCAGCACGAACACCTCGACTCGCCGCGGGCCCGGCTCCGCGCCATCGCCCGGGCGGTTCCACGTGAGGATCTCCCGGGGCTCCACGAACTCGACCTCGAGTTCATGCTCTTCCGGCCGCGGTCAGGCGAAAAGGGCCGCTCCCTGGCCGAGCTCATCGAGTTGACCACGCGGGCCATGCACGAGCAGGAACTGTTCGCGCCCCGCGACTGGGCCTTTCTCCAGTGGCTCGCCGGCATGTACGGCGCGGTCCACCAGAACGGAAGCCCGCTCCGGCTCGCCGGGCTCGACCTGCTGCAGTGGCTCGTCCGCTGGGGCAATCCTCCGTGGATCGAGTGGGCCGGACGCCCCGAGAACGTTTTCTTTCCCGGGCAGATGGCGGAGTTCACGCCGCACTTGGAGAACGGCTGCGCGGACCTCACCTTCACCCAGCGGCTCAAGCTCCCCGGCGGGGAGGAATGCTCGCTCAAGGACGTGCGGTTTTTTGCCGGGCACCCTTCGTTGGCGGCGGTCAACCAGACCTTTTACCTCCTGCGCAATCCGCCCTCGCCGGAACTGCTGGCCTCGTTGATCCAGCAGCCCGGGGTGTCCGTTCACAAGCTCAGCCATCGTCTGCTGACGCACCTGCGGCGCACCGCGACCCGGAACGGTTCCGACTGGGACAGTCTTTGCATCGTGCACACCGCGCGCCCCCAGTTCACCTTCGAGCTGGTTGACGAGACGGTGCGCCTCCGGCTCCTCGCCGCCAGCGAGGTCGATCAAAGCCGCTGGCAGTGGAACGGCCATGAATGGCAGCGGAGCGAGCCCGCCACCAAGCCCGGAGGCAAGCCCGAGATCCTGGACGACCACCGCCTCGAAGCCGCGACCCAGTGGTTGCGGCGCCTCGACTGGTTCACCCCCGAGGCCGGCCTCTGGGTCGGTGACGCCACCGATGCCTTCTTGAGTTCCCTGGCCCAGGCCTGGCCCGACCGTCCCGCCGAGGCCGACTACCTTGCCAACGGCCCCTTCCAACGGCTGTTCATGCAGCCCCGCCAGCTCAAGCCCAAGATCCTCGTCCAGGGCAGTGGCATTGACTGGTTCGCCGTCTCCGCCGCGTGGGAACAGGAAGGGCTCAAGCTCACCAAAGCCGACCTCGAACGCCTCGCCGCGGCCACCTCGCGCTTCGTCAAGCTGCCGGACAGCGGCTGGGTCCAACTGGATCTCGGCGCCGTCCAGCAGGCGCACGAGACCATGGCCGACCTCGGCCTCGACAACCTCTCCGCCCTTCCCCAGAAGGTCGACATGGTCCAGGCCGTGCACCTGGGCGAGGAGGGGCTCAAACGCTTCGCCGATCTTCCCGAGGCTCGGGCGCTGCGCGAGCGGCTGTCGAATTTCCGGGGCGTTGCCACCGTGGGCCTTCCGACGGGCATCACCGCCTCGCTGCGCCCCTACCAGCAGCAGGGCTTCGACTTCCTCTGCCACCTGGCGCGCGTCAAGCTCGGCGGCGTCCTCGCCGACGACATGGGGCTCGGCAAGACCCTCCAAACCCTCGCCTGGCTGGCGTGGCTCAAGGCCCAGAATCCCAAGAAACCCAAGCCCGTGCTCGTCATCTGCCCGGCTTCGGTGCTCCACAACTGGCGGCGCGAGGCCGAGAAGTTCACCCCGGGGCTTCAAGTGCTCGTGCTCGAGAGCGGACCCGCCCGGCACAATCTGCGGAAGCAGATTCCCCAGTACGACATCATCGTCACGAACTACGCGCTCCTGCGTCGGGACCTCGAGGCCCTCAAGCGCTTTGCATTCCGCGCGATCATTCTGGACGAAGCCCAGTTCATCAAGAACCCGGCCGCCCAGGTCAGCCAGTGCGTCAAGCAGCTCGAGGCGGATCACCGGCTGGCGCTCACCGGCACGCCGCTCGAGAACCGCCTGCTCGACCTCTGGAGCATCGTGGATTTTGTCCAGCCGAGCTACCTCGGAACCCAGCAGCAGTTCCACGACATCTACGAGCCCACGGGCGAGAACATCGAGTGGAACCAGCGCGTGGCCCGCCGCAAACTCTCCGCCAAGCTCCGGCCGGTGATGCTTCGCCGCCTCAAGAAGCAGGTGGCCCAGGATCTCCCGGACCGCATCGAGGAGCGCCGCGATTGCGAGCTCGAGGAGGCCCAGCGCAAGCTTTACCTCGCCGAACTCCGCCGCAGCCGCGAGCAGGTCCTGCAGACGGTCCAGGAAAAGGGCCTCTCCCGGAGCCGTCTCCAGGTGCTCGCCGCCCTCACCCGGCTGCGCCAGATCTGCTGCCATCCCACGCTCGTGGGCAGTGACTGCGCCTCGGGCAAGACCGAAACGCTGTTCGAGTTGCTCGAGCCACTGCTCGCCGAGGGGCAAAAGGTTCTCGTCTTCAGCCAGTTTGTCCGCATGCTCCTGTTGCTCGGGGCCGAGTGCCACAAACGCTCCATTCCCACGCACCTGCTCACCGGCGACACCAAGAACCGCCAGGAGGTCGTCCAGGCTTTCCAGGATGATGCCAACCCCTGCCTCTTCCTGCTGAGCCTCCGCGCGGCCGGCACCGGCCTGAACCTCACCACGGCCAGCTACGTCGTCCTGTACGACCCGTGGTGGAACCCGGCCGTCGAAGCGCAGGCCATCGATCGCACCCACCGCATCGGCCAGACCCGCACGGTCAACGCCTACCGCCTGATCACTCCCGGTACCGTCGAGGAGAAGATCTGGGAACTGCAGCAGCGCAAGGCCCAGACCATCGCCGATGTCCTCGGCGAAGAAGGCTTCGCCCGCAGCCTCACCCAGGCCGACCTCGAATACCTCTTCGCCGAGGAGTGAAGGCGGCTTCCGCCGGACCCGCCCCGCGACTCGCATGAAACTCCACGAGATGCGCGAGGTGCTGGCCACACGGCAGATCCAGCTCACCCGATCCCTGGGCCAGAATTTTCTCCACGACGCCAACCAGCTCCGCCGCATCCTCACCCTCGCCGGCGTCGGGCCCGCTGATCGCGTCCTGGAAATCGGCCCTGGCCTGGGCCCGCTCACCGAGTTGCTCCTCGCAGCCGGTGCCCATGTCCTGGCGGTCGAGAAGGACGCCCGCCTGGTCCAGGTCTTGCGCGAGCGCCTCGCCGTTCCCGGCCCCGCCGGAGACCCGTCGGCGAGCTCACCTTCGCCGCGAATCGAGATCATCCATCAAGACGCCCTCGCCTGGCTGCGACGGGAACGACGCGACTGGCGCGGCTGGAAAATGGTGTCCAATCTGCCCTACTCGGTCGCCTCGCCGCTCCTCGTGGACCTCGCCGACGCGGAGCGCGGCCCTGACCTCATGGTCGCCACCCTGCAGCTGGAGGTCGTCCATCGCCTGCTCGCGGAAGCGGGGAGCAAGGACTACGGGATCATCAGTCTGCTGGTACAGCACAGCTACGAAGGGGTCGGTTCGTTCAAGATCCCGCGCACGTGCTTCTTTCCCGAACCGGACGTGGATTCCGGCTGCGTGGCGCTCCGCCGCCGGGTGCAGGCTCCGCCCGGCCTGGCCGAACGCCATGTTTACGATCGCGTGGTGAAACGCGCGTTCTCGGAGCGTCGCAAGAAGGCGCTCAAGCTCCTCCGGTTTGACTGGCCCGGCGAGACCTTGACGTGCGCGTGGCGGGATCTGGAGCTGCCGGAGGACATTCGCGCCGAGCGCATCACCCGGGAGCAGTTTCTGGAACTGGCCCGTCGCCTGAAGCATGATCATGTCTCTCCCTGAACTGCGCGGCGCGAAACTTGGCCGCCGGCTCCGAAACGCGGAGTCACGGCGACGCGGGTCCGCGAACCGGCTTGCTCCCTGTGAATCCAACACTAGACCGCCATGAACCCATCGCCGCCCGAGGAACGGTTTGACGTCGTGGACGATCATGACGAAGTCGTCGGCCAGCACCCGCGGAGCGAGGTGCACCGATTGGGCCTCAAACATCGGGCCGTGCATGTCCTGGTCTTCAACCGGCGAGGCGAGCTGTTCCTGCAGAAGCGTTCGCTGGCCAAGGACTGCTTCCCAGGTACTTGGGACTCCTCGGCTTCCGGACACCTGGCCCCGGGTGAGAGCTATGATGCTTGCGCCGTGCGGGAGGTCGCCGAGGAACTCGGCCACCGACTGGCCGAGGCGCCGCGGCGGCTCTTCAAGCTCGGAGCGTGCGTGGAGACGGGCATGGAGTTCGTCTGGGTCTACCGCACCGAGGCCGAAGGACCGTTCTGCCTGGACCCGTCAGAGATCTCCGAGGGCGGCTGGTTCACACCGGACGCAATCAGCCGATGGTTGTCCGAGCGCCCTTCGGATTTCGCCGGCTCGGTCCCCTTGATCTGGCGCCACCTGCTCGAAGGGGGCCACCTGTAGCTTCACCGGGCGGCCGCCTGTCATTCCGGCCCGTCCGGACTCGCCTTCAGCATTGTCCAATGCGCGACGGCGTCCTACAGTCACGCATCCAACCGCCTGACGGGCGCCTGCCCTCCAGGCCGGGGACAAGCTATGCGGCCACTAAAGGGACGGACGGCACTGCTCACGGGGGCCTCGGGCGGGATCGGAGTGTTTCTCGCCGAGGCGCTCGCCCGGGTGGGGATGGACCTCATGCTGGTGGCCCACCCCGGGGCGGGGCTGAACGAGCTGGCCACCCGGGTCAAGCGGCACGGCGTGAGGGCGCGGGCGTTTGTCGCCGACCTGGCCGAGCCGTCGGAATGCCACCGCACCGTCGCGCTCACGGAGCAGGAATTGGGAGCGGTCGACGTCCTGATCAACAACGCCGGGGTGGAACTGTCCCGCGAGTATCATCAGCTGCAGGAGGCGCAGATCCGGCGACTTGTGGCTGTCAACCTCGATGCCCCCATGCTGCTGACGCGGCAGCTGCTTCCGGGAATGCTCGCGCGCGGCCGGGGCCACATCGTCAACATGTCCTCGCTGGCGGGCAAGTCCGGTCCCGCTCACCAGGAACCGTATGCGGCCACGAAGGCGGCCCTGACCGCCTTCACCCTGTCGCTGCGTGCGAGCTATCGCGGGACCGGGGTGAGTGCCTCGGTGCTCTGCCCGGCGTTTGTCGAGGCGGGCATCTACACGCGGCTCAAGCAACGCAGCGGGACGCAGGCCCCCGCCCTGTTGAGCGCGGGTTCTCCCGAACGCGTGGCACGGGCCATGGTGCGGGCGATCGAGAACGACGTGCCGGAAATCCTGGTGAGCCGGTATCCCTTGGGACCGGTGCTGGCCCTCGCGGCCTGGTTTCCCAGTGTCGGCGCGTGGCTGACGCGCGTGCTCGGGGTCAATGAGTTCTTCCGGCGCGCCGCCG
>CAZHUS010000163.1:0-13078 GCA_964535555.1 uncultured Verrucomicrobiota bacterium | reverse complement strand
ACGCACGTTGCCAAAAGGGGCTGGGAATGGCTACAGAATTATTTAAAACGCTCTATAGGTTCGATGCCTGTCGCCGGAGCCCATTTGACCCGGGCGCTTCCCTGACCCGCGATCGGCCGTCCCGCGAGCGCGCCAGCTCAAGCGTCGGTCCCAAGCCGTAAAGCTCGCCTTGCTCAACGGAGAAGTGGCTGAGTTGAAGCGGTTGGGCCGGTACCGGTCTGTTGTCGCCGTTGGCTTCCCTGCAGATGATTTGCCGACGTTTCCGGGATTCAGGTCCGCTCCCTCAGCCAGCGCTGCATCAACGGGACCCGGAGCGCCCACTGCCCGCCCACCGTTTCCGTCACGAGGAGATGGCGCTTGATAGTGAGCCGGCAGGCGTCGTCTTCCGGCATCGGCTGCGCGTCCTTCGTCCGAAACCCGGAGAGGTAGGTCCAGGCTGCGGGGTACTCCTCCGACCGGTAGAGCATCAGCTCGGCGAGCACGCTGTCGCCGCTGACCACGGCCTTCGCCATTGCCTCGTCGAGGACGCCCGCGTCCGCTTGGGCCTTGCCTTGCGTGTTGCACAGGTCCACCACCGTCGAGGCGATGAGTTGCACGAGATGCGGCCAGCCTCCCGCCTCGGTGTGGATGCGGTCCAGGCCGCCCTCGCCCCAGAAGCCAGCACCGAAGATCGCCACGGCGGCGCGGGCGGCTTCACTCCGGGCGTGTTTGAGCGGCTGGCTCAGCAGCAGGTGGGTTTCCTCCAAGGTGAACGGCGGTAGTTCGATAGTCCGCAGACTGACCAGATACGAACTCCACCGCACGTTCGGCAGTTCGCTGAAGTGGTGACTACCGGCGAATATCCAGGTGATCCGGCGATGGCGCTGGACGGATTCCCGGAGTGTGGCCGCCAGGTCTTCCGAGAACACTCTCGTGCCGATGCGCCGGTCAATCTCCTCAAATTCGTCCACGCCGAGCACGAGCCGGCGATTGTCCGCCTGCAGCCGGCTGTTACACGCGCCGAGGAACTGGAAGGACGTCAGGAGGTCCTTCGGCTCCGGGCCAAGTTGGCCGGCGGCGGGCCAGACGCGCCGGATTTCCTGTCCGAGCAACGCGGCGAGGGACGCCTCCGACGTGAAGGCCCTCGGATCCTGCATGGAGATCACGATCGGCATCACCGACTCCGGCAGGAAACCTTCAAGGTTGCGCAGTATGGTGGACTTGCCGAGGCGCCGGCGACCGTAGAGGAGCAATCCGGGGCAGCCGGGACCGGCCATGATCTCATGTTCCAGGGCGCCATAGACGTCGAGCCGGGCCACAAACGCCTCCGCATCGCGTTGC
Source organism: uncultured Verrucomicrobiota bacterium (assembly GCA_964535555.1). Taxonomy (GTDB): domain Bacteria; phylum Verrucomicrobiota; class Verrucomicrobiia; order Limisphaerales; family J093; genus DSVZ01. The sequence continues at coordinate 11,758 of CAZHUS010000163.1, read as the reverse complement.
ACGGGATCGCCCGCGCGAAAGACCTGCGGGGTCGGCTCGCGTTGGCACTGACTCTTCGTCTCGGCCAGTTGCCGGTCGGCAAGCTTGAGCCACGACTCAGCCGCCTTGCGAAACTCAGTGGAGAGCGGCTCGCGATAGCCACCCACCAGCGCGTAGAAGGCGTTGATCTCCGCCCGTAAGCCAATCAGTGCCTGCTCGCGGAAGAACGGGCGGTTGACGCTGTCCGCGTATCGCTGTTGCCGGCTGATGGCGAGCACGCGGTCGCGCACTTCGCGCGTCTGGGCCAGGTAGCCCTTGTCGCCTTCCGGCAGGCCGGAGATGGGCGTGTCCAGTTCGGTAAGCGATTGCACCCCGGCGGCGGCGCGGGCGACAAGGATGGTTTTCGCGCGGAGGGACGGCGGGCGCTGTGCCGGATACTCTGAGATGAGCTTCTCGATCTGAGCAGAGCCATTGGTCTGGTCAGACTCAGCATACTGAACAAGAAGCTGGTCCAGCCGCGGAAAGGCCAGCTTGCAGTTGTAGTCCCAGAAGACTGGATGCCAGCGCCGAAACTGCTGGGGTGCCTTTGTGCAGACCAACCACCAGTGCAGCGGCTGATAATAGAGTCGAAGAAAGCCAACGGCGTAGGCGAGGCCATTGACGAGGCCAGCGGCGAGGCCACCGGCGAGGCCCAAGGCGAGGCCAGCGGCGAGGCCCAAGGCGAGGCCAACGGCAAGCTTAGGGAAGTTAACGAAGAGGCCAAGGGAGAGGCCCAAGGCGAGGGCCGAGGGGAGGTCAACGGAGAGGCCACCGGCGAGGCCCAAGGGGAGGCCCAAGGCGAGGCCACCGGCGAGGCCCAAGGGAAGGCCGGTGGCGAGGCCGGACGGGAGGCCATGGAGGAGGCCCCCGGTGAGGCCAACGGCGAGGCCAACGGCGAGGCCAACGGCGAGGCCAACGGCGAGGAACCTGCAGACGCTCAACAAATGCTGCGCGGCTTCCGTTTCGCCGGAGCGTGCTGGAAGTCCGAGGACCCCGTGCATCAAGTACCGGCCTAGGACGCAGATAACGAAGGCGTATGGGAGGACGTGAAGCCAGAGCGCCAGCCCGCCGTCGAGCACCGCTTCCCAATTCCGGACTTTGCGGTAGTGGTCGCGGAGTCCCGGCAGGAATCCCGCAGTACAGTAGAACGCCGCGAGGAAACGGAGCGCCGCTCGGTGCCCTCTCCAGCCAAAGCCGATCTCCTCGTAAGTCGGGAGGCTCATGTCTTCATCTCACGCAGTTCCACACCATGGAAATGTAGTCCAGAGAGGGGGTGGTCCTTCGGGAGCAGTTCCTTCGCCGGCGCGCGGGATTCAACCAGCAGCACGAGCTTCCGGTGGTCGGTGATGAGATTACGCAGAGCGAAGAAGATGTCGGCGCCGTAGGCTTTCTTGCGAGCGCGGACGTTATCGAAGTGGGTGAATGCCAGCATGAGCGGGCCTGGCGCGCTCTTGAGTGCGTTGAGGGCGCCCACGCTGCGTGCGCCGCGGGGTACGTCCACCGCGCAGCCGCACGCACGGAGGGTTTCCCCGACCAGGCCATCGAGCGTGGATGTGGCCGGATCATCGAGGTTCACCACCGCCAACCGAGGAAGCCAGTCCAGCCGGAGGTGGTCGCGTAGCGCGTGCCAGTTCGGCAGGCCATGCACCACGAGATTCACCGACTGCTGCTGGTCGCGCAGTTTGCGCACGATTTCATCCCGCACCTCCAGCCAGTGTGGCGCCGACGTGTTCAAGCGAACGGCGCTCAGCGATTTCAGCATCAACGCCCAAGGGGCGGGGTCGGAGTCGCTCGTCAGATCCACCCACAAGGGCGGATCGTTGCCCTGTTGGAAGCGCGAGAGGTCACAGGCCACCCGCATCACCGGAAGAACCTTGTCGTCTCTGAACGTCGGATCGGCAGTGATGGCGCGGTCCATCTCGCGGCGGCAATACTCGCTGGCGAGGTAATCCGGGCTGAGCACCAGGAGACTGACCTCGGTCTGGTCCTGGGCGGCATCCATCTGGCCCTTCACGCCACGCCCGGCAACGAAGCGCTCGCGATCAATCAGCACCTCGGCGCATCCGGCGGCGCGTATAATGGGCACGAGCCGTTCCCAGACCCATTGTCCCTGCTTGCGGCAGTAGCTCACGAAGACCTTCTTCGACATATCGGGTGTTGGAGAAATGTTGCGGGTACCGCGTGCACCCCGGCAAGCCTCGAAGGGGGCTCAGGGTCCGCCCTCGAAAGCCCAGTCGAGGAGGGCGGGAAGCCGGTCGTCCAGCTCGGCGGCAGCCTCGGACTGTAGCCGCTTCAACGCGTCCCACTCCGTCTGCAACGCGGCCCGCTCGGAGACAGTCTGGCGTTTGGTGGAGACAGGATGCACAGGATTTACAGGATGAAGGTTCGAATCACCGGGAGGCGACGCACGCCATCCTGTTGATCCTGGCTATCCTGTCTTCACGTTTCTCCTCTGAAGGCACGGTCCAGGATGGCGGGAAGCAGGGCGTCCAGCTCGGCGGCGGTCTCGGCCTGCAGACGCTTTAACGCGTCCACCTCGGGCATGATCCGGCGTTGCTCGAGGAGCGACGGGACCGGGACCGGGATGGACTTGATGCGTCCGACGCTCAGTGATCGAAGCCCGCTGCTCGTGCGGCTTTGGCTTTGAACAGCATCCTGCCCTGCCGGACTGTTGAAATGGAGAATGCCGAACGGGGTACATGGTGGCTCGTGGTTAGCGGGTCTGGGCGGCGAGCCAGGCGCGGCCTCTGGCGGTGAGACGGTATTTCTGAAGGCGACTGTTCGGCTTTTCGGGGATGGTCATTTCCAAGAGGTCCAACGCGAGTGCCGGGAGGATGTAGGCGAGCCGGAAATGATCGTCGTCCTTAAGCCTGAGTTGGTCCTGTAATTCCCTCCGGGTCTTCGGCCTGGAACAGGCGCGAAGGAGCCTTGCGACTTCCGGGGTGACTTCCGGGGTGACGTGCCCGGTCGCGGCCGTCGCGACTTCGCCCTGGTCGTCCCCGCCTACAGCCACGAACGCCCGCTCCGGTACACGGCGCACCCTCACCACGAAGCCGTCCGTAAGGCTGGACTCCGGCTCAGGCAAGCCCGCGGACCGGCAGCGTGTGATCATGTCGCCCGTGCCGGTCCCCATGCGCTCGATGTACTTCGCCAAGTAAAGCGGCTCGGCGAGCAGAGGATTGCCCGGGACAGAGCCGTGGGGGCGGCGCAGTTTCGCAAGCGTGAGGGAGGGCGGCAGGGTGCCCAGGTTCCAGACTTCGAGCCGGTCCGAGAACAGCATCACTTGGACACTGCCATTGCTGGTGTAGTCGCGATGCGCGACGGCGTTGACGACGGCTTCCCTCACAACTTCCGGCGGGATCTCGTAGGCCACGGGCACCCGCGTCGAGAGTTCCCGAGTGCCAACGGCGCGGTTGATCCTGGAAAGCGCGAAATCCACCGCCTGGTCCACCAACTCGAAGGCGGTGCCACGATAGACCTGGTAGGACGGTATTGGCTTCTGCACCTCAGTGCCGTGGAATTGGGCGCACTTCACGATGGACGAAAGCAGGAATCGCTGCGGCGTCCTGCCGAAAAGCAGCACGGCCGCATGTGTGGGGCGGTCGCCCATCAGGAGGTTCAAGTGCTCAAGCACGGCACGCTTCGGCGTCTTCTGTGTGAATGGGAATCCGCGCTCGGCACGGGCTACCGCAACGAACTGACGAACCTTGTCCGACGACAGGTCGCGCAGCGTGGCGCCCTCGCAGGCGGTGGCGTCGAAAGGACCCATGCGCACCAGTTCCTTTGCCGCGAGGTAGTCCACCAGGCTGGCATAGAGTGCGGGGATGAGGGCCGCTCTGTCGGTGAACCGCCGTCGGATGAGCTGCTCACCTGCACGCCGAATCAGCGCGGTCATGCGTGGGGCGCGGGCTTTGTCGTCAGCCCCTTTGACGAAGATGAGCCGGGGCTTGTTCCGGCTGGTGGCCCGGTCGAACTCCAGTTCGGTGGGGGACTTGGCGTCGGCGTTTGGTGAGCCATAATCGTCGCCGAAGAGGCCGACGTACAGGCCACAGCGGTCCACTTCGTCGAGATACACGGCGTCGGCCCGGCGGTCGGAGGCGGGCAGGTCTTCGAAGAGGAAGACCTCGAAGAAGCGGCGCAACAGCGCATCGCCGTGGACGTAGTCGCGGATGGCGCGGCGTTCCTCGGCCAGCTCCTTCTGCACACTGCTGATGAAGAGCCGTTCCATGTCAGGCAGCCAGAGACTGGGCGAGGCCGAGGATGCCGTCGAGTTCCGCGAGCGTAAAGAGCCGCTCAGGGTCGCCGATCCGGTCGAACGGGGCCGGCGCAGGTGTTCGAGCGTGGCGATCTGCGCGGTGGAGCGGAGCCAGCCGCAGAGCCGCAGCCCTACGCGGACGGGTCCAAGGCGCTCAGCGCGCCCGCCTTGATCTCCCAACGCTGCAACCGCTGGCCGAGTTCACGCGGCCAGTTCTCCTCCGTGCAAGTCATGAACACCTGCCCGCGGGCTTCGTGGGCGCGCTCGAGCAAGGGGAGCAGGCCGGCGCGTCGTGAGGCGTCCAATTCGCCCATGACATCGTCGATCAACAGGATGGGGGGCACGCCGTGCAGGCCGGTGAGGTATTCTGCCTGAGCCATCTTCAAGGCGACCACCAGCGACCGCTTCTGCCCCTCGCTGCCAAACTGGGCCGCCGAACGCTCGTCGAGCAGCAGGCGCAACTCGTCCCGATGCGGCCCCACCAGCGTGGTGCGGTAGACGCGTTCACGCGCCCGTTGGCGGGTCAGTTCCGCCGCGAAATCCTCCTTCACGCTCGGTTCGTAATCGAGGCGCAGCTCCTCCGCATCGTGGGCGATGCGGCGGTAGGACAGTCGCGTCAGCGCCGAGAGACGCGGCACCAGCTCCCGCCGCGCCTGGATCAGCTGGTTGCCGAGCGACAGCAGTTCCCGCGTGAAGCTTTCGATGGCGGCCTCGTCGGGCTCGCGGGCCTTCAGCAACGCGTTCCGGGAACGCAGCGCCTGCATGTAGCGCTGGAGGAGCGGCAGGTAAGTTGGCTGCGTTTGCGTGAGCAACAGGTCCAGGAAGCGTCGGCGCCGGCTTCCCGGTCCCCGGACGAGGTTCAAGTCCTCCGTGCAGAAGACCACCACGCGCAGCACCCCGAGGTAATCGGTGAGCCGGCGCACCGGCGTGCCGTTGAGCGTCAACTGCCGCTTGGCGGCGGACCAGAACATCCGGATCTCGTTGGTTCCGGTGCTGACGGCGTGCGCGCCGATGAAATAGCTGTTTCGTCCGTGGCGCACGAGCATGGCGCTGCCGACGCCCCGGAAGGAGCGGAGCGTGGCCAGCAGGTAAATCGCCTCGAGCAGGTTGGTCTTCCCTTGCGCGTTGTTCCCCAACACCACGTGGAAGCCGGGATCAAAGCTCGCGTCCAGCCGCGCGTAGTTGCGGAAGTCGCGAAGACGAAGCTGGGCGAGGTGCACAATCTACACCCGGTACCCCGCACGATCCCTGCGTGAGAGCGGTGACCATGAATTGGTGAGGAGCGCGGGCTTCAACCCGCAGGGACGTCCCTGCACCGGCGTAGCTTCCTGCGGACTGAAGTCCGCGCTCCGGCGGAGGTTCATGGGCAGTGACCATGAACCAAAAAGCGCCGGCAAACCCGGCGCACTCCAAACGCTCTGCGCCACTCCATGGCACGCCCGGAGTCGCGAAGCGCCTGGAGTGCGGGGGGTCACCGCCGCTTTTCGGAGCCGATTCATCGGTGGGGCTGTCATTCCATCACGGGCGCCACGAGCTTGAGCCGGGCGATCACGGGAAAATGGTCGCTCGGATATTGCCCATTCTGTTCGCAGGTGACGATCTCGCTGAACGCCACGTCCACTTTGCCTCGCGCCAGGATCCAATCGATGCGCTGCCCTCCCGGCTGCGGGCCGCGGAAGTTGTGGAAGCTGTTGAATTCTCCGTGACGTCGCTCGGCCGCCGCATCCCAGGTGTCAATCAACCCGGTCCCGTTCAGGAGGGTGTCATAGGCGACGTTCTTTCCGGCGACGGCGTTGAAATCGCCCACGAGCAGCAACGGCAGCTCGGGCTTCGACGCCGCGAGCCGGTCCTTGATCAGCAAGGCCGCTTTTTCCCGCGCCGGCTGCAGGGCGTGATCCAGGTGCGTGTTCCAAAAGTAGAATTCCGCTCCCGAGCTGCGTTCGCGGAAGCGCACCCAGGTGACCATGCGGCGGTTCGTGTTGCCCCAGGTCGAGGAGCCGATCACGTCCGGTGTGTCCGAAAGCCAGAAGTGGTCAAACTCCACCGGTTCGAAGCGGTCGCGCCGGTAGAAGATGGCCATGAACTCGCCCCGGCTGCCGCCGTCGCGGCCGGTTCCGATCCACGCGTAATCGGGCAGGTCGGCGGCGAGGTCCTTGAGTTGATGGTAGACACCTTCCTGGGTCCCGATGAGGTCCGGCTTCATGGCTTCCACGCACGCCTTCATCACGGGGCGCCGCTGCGGCCAGGCATTGGGCGGCGTGGAGCTGGCGTAACGGAGGTTGAAGGTCGCAACCGTCAACGCGACTTCCGTGGACGTGGCGCCGGAAACGACGGGTGTGGTCGCGAGGCCGGCAAGGATCGGCACGGCGGCAAGGACGACCGGGAACTTGATGCGCATGACCGGAACTTAGGCGGCACCCCGCGGCCCGTGCAAGCCGGGGTTGCGCCGCACTGCCGGGTGCACGGCAAGTGGGTCGGGCTCCGGGCTCAGGCGCTGCCTACCTGAGCGTGGCCCAGGCATTGCTCCACCTGCGGCGTTCCTGGCTTGCACGGACGATGGCTTGGGCCAGCAAGCCAGTGGCAGGCGCCGGAAAGCGCTCATCGTCATGGAACAGGATGCCGGAATGGTCCTTCCCCTCGCTCGCCCGCAACGACACCCAACGGGGCAAGGTGCGTCGGTCCTTTGAAACCAACACCCGGCGGTCCTCGTGACATGCCTCCAGGAGCAGGTCGTCGTCCACATTGCGCCAGACGCCATCCTGCCAGGCGGAAACGTGTTCCACACTCCAGGACGGCTTGAGCTTCAGCACGGCCGCGGCCACGTCCGCTGGCACATGCGAATCCAGGAGCAGCCTCACGGCAGAAATGCCAGACACAGCCAAGAGCGTCAATTCAGCCACCACCAACCGTGGAGGCCGCGCATCGGGGGTGATCACCGGAGGGAGCGGAACCGGGGTTCTCACTCCCGGAACCGGCGCCAGTCAATCTGATACGCCTTGACCCGCAGCCCCATGATCCGTTCGGTGATGCCCAGGCTGCGGGCCGCCTCGGCCATGTTGCCCTGGGTGCGCTTCAGCTCGGCGCAGATCAACTCGTGCTCGAGGCCTCTCAGGGCGCTCGCGAGCGTGCCCCGCGCCTGTGTGTCCCTGGGGCCGGCCATTTGCAGCGTGGGCGGCAGGTGCTGTGCTTCGACGGCGTCACCCGACGCGAGGAGCACCGCGCGTTCGAGGCAGTTCTCGAGTTCGCGGACATTGCCCGGCCAGTGGTAGGCCATGAGCAGGTCGATGGCAGCCGTCGAAATCCGCTTCACCGGCTTGCCGAGGCGCGCGGCATACTTCTCGAGGAAATGATCGGCCAGTTGCAGCAGGTCCGACTTCCGTTCCCGCAAGGGAGGGATGTAGATCGGGAACACGTTCAGCCGATAATAGAGGTCGGCCCGGAAGTGTTCCCGCGCCATCATGTCCTCGAGGTTCCGACTCGTGGCCGCGATCACGCGCACATCGCAGCGGATGGGCCGCTGGCTGCCCACACGCTCGAATTCCTTCTCCTGCAGGACCCGCAGGAACTTGACCTGCGTCGCGGGAGCCAGATCGCCGATTTCGTCCAGAAAGATCGTGCCCCGATGGGCGACTTCGAACCGCCCCTGACGCATCGCGATCGCCCCGGTAAAGGCGCCTTTCTCGTGCCCGAACAACTCGCTCTCGATCACGCTCTCGGGCAAGGCGGCGCAGTTGAACTTCACGAACGCGCGGCCCGCCCGACGGCTCTGGTCGTGAAGGGCGTGGGCGACCAGCTCCTTCCCCACGCCGCTTTCACCCCGAATCAGCACGGAGGTGTCGCTGGCGGCCACCTGCTCGATGTGGCGGTAGACCGTGCGCATGGCATTCGAGCCACCCACCATGTTGCGCGGCTTGAACGCCGATTCGATCTGCTCCTGCAGTCGCTCGTTCTCGCGACGCAACGCCGCCAGGCGGCCTTCCGCCTCGGAACGCAAATGCGCCGCCTGCGCGACAATCCGCGCGATGAGCGTCAGCAACCGCAGGTCCGAGGCGAAGCTCGTGCCGGAGGGCGCGCAGCGTTCCAGGCTGAGGGTGCCGATCGCGCGGGCGCCGTGCTTGATGGGAACGCACAGGAAGGCGACGGGCCGGGCCTCACCGCCCTGCCAGCCCTCGCGGGGCCGGCGATGGCGGAAGAGCGCGTCCTTGGAAATGTCGGTGACCACCAGCGCCTGTCCGCTGGAAATCACCTGGTCGAACAGCGGCCGCGCGTCCTGCCAGTAGTCGGCGGGCGACTCGTGCCGCGCGAGGCCCACCACCTCTTCCACGGCGGGATGTCCGGTCGCGGGGTCGAGCAAGCTGATGGCCCCGCGCGTCATGCCCAGGCTGGCGGAGAGCTTCCGCAAGGTCGGCCGCACCAGGTCCCGCACTTCGAGGCTGCTTTCCATCGTCTGGCAGATCTCGAGCAGGAGATTCAAGTCCTCGACGACGCGACAGGAATCCGCGGGAGATCCCACATCCGCGCCGGTTGGCAACTCCAGCCGCCGTTGGCAGGAGCGCGTGAGCATTTCCGCAAACGAACTCATCCCGGCTGCCGCGAAGCAGGCCTAGTACCAGCACCCCGGCGCGCGGAAGCTCTTCCCGCGCCGGCGCAAACCGCGCACGACATCAGGCCACTCCGTGGGTACGAACCGGGCGCCCGGCCGCAACGCGCAAAACGCGTCACCGTGCCTGAAGCGTTCTGCTCAACCTGAACAAAACGGCGACGACGCCCCTCACCGGGTTTCCTCATGACGGCCCGAGGCAAGCCCGGGATGCGGGATCAGGTGCAGACTCGAGGCCTTCACCAGCGCCACCACCTTCAAGCCTTCCCGCAACCCCATGGCTTCACATCCCGGCCGGGTGACGAAGGCGATGAGCGGAAAGCCGCAATCCAACGTCACGCGCACCACCGGATCCTCCGGAAGCAAGGCGCGCACCACCCCGGGCAAGGCATTGCGCACGCTGCTCCGATGCTCCCCCGGTTCGGCCAGCAGGACCTCATCGGCGCGGACGCAAACCAGCACGCGACGGATTCCTGCAGGCAGCCCCGGGTCGACGGCGATCAAGCGGGTGTCACGCACGACCACCGTGACGACGCCCTCGCCGCGCTCGAGCACCTCGCCCGGCTCGATCGTCTCAACGGCAAGTGCCCCGGCCACGCCCAGTGTTGCCGGACGACGGAAGACCTCCGACACCGGCCCGCGTTGAATGATCTGCCCGCCTTCCATCACCAGCAGTTCGTCACCCAGGGCCAATGCCTCGGTCCGGTCGTGAGTGACCAGCAGGGTCGGGATGGCCAGCTCCAGCAACATCCCCCGCAGTTCCGCGCGCAGGCGCAGCCGGTTGGGTGCATCCAATGCCGCCAGGGGTTCGTCCAGGAGCAGGAGGCGGGGCTGGGTCACGACCGCCCGCGCCAGAGCCACCCGCTGCTGTTCCCCCCCTGAAAGCTGATGCGGCCGGCGTCGCTCGAGCCCTTCCAACCCAACCCACTTCAGGGCCTGGGCGATACGCCGTTGACGCTCAGGCGCCGCCAGCCGGTTCAGTCCGAAACCGATGTTCGCCGCCACGCTGAGGTGCGGGAACAAGCCGTAATCCTGAGGCACAAATCCCACGCGACGCTGCCGCGCCGGCAGGAACAACCGTTCCGCGGCGTCCGACCAGACCTCGCGTCCGAACCGGATGACGCCTTCGTCCGGACGTTCGATCCCGGCGAGGCAACGCAGAACCGTGCTCTTCCCCGCGCCCGACGGGCCGAACAAGACGGTGACTCCCCCGGCACCGTCGAGTTGCAGGGAGTCCACCCGAAGACTCGGGCCGCCGGGGAAGCGCCGGACGAACGTCGCGTGGAGATCCGGGTTCATGCCTTGCGCCGCCGCAACAGCACCTCGCTCGTGACCACGGCCAGGAAAGCCAGAAGCGCCGACACCCCGGCAAGCAGGCCCGCAGCGCTGTCCTCTCCCAACTGCACCTGGTGGTAGATCGCCACGGGCAGCGTGGTCGTCTGCCCCGGGATGTTACCGGCCACCATGATGGTCGCCCCGAACTCGCCCAGAGCCCGCGCAAACGCCAGGAGCGTTCCGGCGACAATGCCACGTCCCGCGAGCGGCAGCGTGACCGTGAAGAACACCCGCCACTCGCCCGCGCCCAGCGTGCGGGCCAGGTGTTCGAGGGTGGGGTTCACCTCCTCGATCGCGGTCCGGGCCGCGCGCACCAGCAGAGGCAGCGACATGACGCCCAACGCGAGCACGACCGCCTTCCACGTGAAGACCACCTCGAGTCCGAACCACCCCGCCAACAACTGACCCAGCGGCCCACGCCGGCCAAACAGCTTCAGCAGCACAAGCCCGGTGACCACCGGCGGCAAGACCAGCGGCAGCACCACAAAGGTCTCGACCACCGCCTTGCCCCGCCACTGGCAGCGGGCGAGCAACCAGGCCAGTCCCAGTCCGACGGGCAGGATCAACAGCGTGCTGAGGGCCGCCATCCCCGCCGTGAAGCGGACGTACTGCCACTCCTGGCCGGTCACGTGCCAGGGAGGAGGTTGCGTGCGCCGAGTTTCATGCGGGTTCAATGTGAGCGTTGATCCCCGGAAAGTCACTCGCGGGCTGGCTCAACCGGGAGGACGATGAAACCCCGCCGCTTGAAGATCGCGTCCGCGACCGGGGCCGCGAGATGCTCGAGGAACCGTTGAGCCGCCTGAGGTTGAGGTGCGTCCAGCACCAGGGCGACCGGGTAACGAATCTCCGGGCCCTCCTCCCTGGGGATCTCAAATGCCACCTTCACCTTGCGCGAAATGGCCGCATCCGTGCGGTACACAATCCCGGCGTCCACGTTGCCTGACTCGACCGCCGCGAGCACGGCGCGGACGTTCTCACAGGGGATGACTTTTCGTTCCACGCCGCTCCAGAGCCCCTGCCTCACCAGGTAATCCCGGGCATACGTGCCGGCAGGAACCGTCTTCACTTCGCCCAGCGCCAGTCGTTTCAGGACCGGCGAGGCCAGGTCCGCCGGCGACCGGATTGCCACTCCATCCTCGGCGGCCGTGACGATGACCAGCACGTTGGAAAGCCGGTCCCGCCGCGTCCCCTCCACGATCAGTCCCTTCGCCTGCAGCGAGTCCATGCTCGCTTCGTCCGCAGAAAAGAAGAGGTCCGCGGGCGCGCCGGCCGTAATCTGCCGTGCCAGCGGCCCCGAGGCGGAGAAGTTGAAGACGATCCGGTCGCTGTTCTTCTGCTCGTACGCCGCGCCAATCTCGCGGAGCGAATCCGTGAGGCTGGCCGCGGCGAATACCGTGACCGTAGCCGCCCGGGTGGGCAGCCCGGCGCCGGAGAGCGCCAGGCAGATAATAGCGGTCAAGCTCGCCCTTTCCATGAACCTGCTCCGAAAAGCGGTGATGAATCCCCGCACTCCACGCGCTTCGCGACTTCGGACGCGCCTGGGAGCGGCG
>CAZHUS010000162.1:0-13196 GCA_964535555.1 uncultured Verrucomicrobiota bacterium | reverse complement strand
AACCTACGCCGTCCCGATCCGAGCCCTCACGCACGCTTGCCGAAGCAACACGCTCCTTCGGCGACCCCGCAGACGACCAAGAAGGCCAAGGTGATCAGTCTATTTTTCATGACTTCTGGCAAAAGTGGCTCTCATGATAGGCAAGCCCCGGAGATCTCCGTCGTCGCTCATCCCCGCCAACCACACGATTCACACACCACCCAAGGGTAATCTTCACAGTGGACGGGGTCGGTCTCCGCACCAAACATGAGGTGATGCTCGTCACCGCACTTTGGGCAGCAAAGGTAAGGGCCAAGGCCAGGGCTCAATGACCAGTTGAAATCCGAAGTCAGCAGCGTCTCTTGGATCGCTCGGAGACGCGCCTTCCGGCCTCGAAGCCCGGTGATCTCCTCAATCAGCACGCCGATTCCATTCGACGTCTCCACCAAGCTGAGCTGCTTGATGTGGGCAACGAGTGGAGGGAGCGGTGTTTCGTCGAGGACACACGGGATGATCTTCGCGGTGCCAGCCGTAATCGAGCGGTGAATAGCAGACTGAAGTTCGGTGCGAACCCAGCTTGACCGGGCTGCCGCGCCAGACCAGAGCAGGACAAAGAAGTGGAAGCTCTCCAAGCCCTCGTTCAACTTGCCGGGGATCGAATCGCCTGCAGAAATCTCCCATTCGTCGAACCAGACGTCTGTTCCAACGAGGACGAGGTGAGACCCGACTGCCCGGGCGACCGGCCTATCCGCCTTATTGTAGCTGAGAAACACGCGCCTCACATCAGTGGGATTCATCACAGACCATTGCAGTAGTGCGTCCCAAGTGGGGCCGCGTCAATCGCAATCATTGGTGCGAAGACACACGCCGCAGTCGGTCCATCTGCCCCTTGACCTGGTGCCCGTTCTCTTCCCCTAACCCGTTCGGCCTTGCTATCGATTCTCGCCATGTCCGTGTCCCGGTTTAATGTGGTAACCACCATTTATCAGTGCTACCCGCTGGCTGCCCCCCCCTCGCGTCCCCTGCGCCGTCCACCTCACCTCGCCAGCACCTTGAACCCGCCCGTCTCAGCCCGTTCTCGCGCCGTCGCCCTGCCCGCCCTCGCCACCCCTTGAACCCGCCCTCGTCAGGTCGTCTCCGAGCGCCAAAATGTTTGGCATTTGTTTGGTTTCATTGCTGAGCTTTTCGGAGCTTTTCAAACCTTTTCACGGCATTGCAGGAATTCAAGAATCGTGCCAAGTCGACGGCAAAGCTCCTAAAGGCCAGCGGGATAAGTCCTTGTTGATCAACGGCGGTTGGTTGCGGGGGTGAATGTGAACCTACGACCATCAGGTTATGAGACTGAAGGTCTTAGACGCGGCCGGAGCTCGATTTCCCGGGCCGCGTTCGTGGCTGCCGCCGCCCGAGGCGACGCCGAAGGGCAAGAGGACAGCAACGCCTGCGTTCGTTGCTCACCAATCCGTCGTGTGCGGCTCCCGCCGAGCGCGATAGCGGCAGGAGCGACGTGCCGGCCCAGTGTCGGCGGGCTACCGCGGCACAATCGTGACGTTCCGCTCCTTCTTGTCACCCGGCTTTTCCACCCGGTGCCGGCCATTCGGGGCACTTCGGTCACCCACGGGGCAGGTTCGATTGGTCTGCAAGCCACTGAGAAGATGCTGGTTGGCCACGCGAGACCGGAGGAGTGCCCTTGGGTCGAAACCCGACGGATCGAGTTAATCGTCCATTGCTCCACCTGGCGTGGCGGACGCGATGCTGCTGAAGGGGAGGGGCCAGGCACAGCAGGGGCCGATGAACTCAGCCGGTACCTTGGGTCTCGCCGACAGCGCGGGTCCGCACGATCACCCGCCCTTGTTCCCGTGAACCGATCTCGTCCGCCGCACCGGTCTCGCGACGGTGGTCACCACGGCGCCATACCGCGTGGCGCGCCGAGTCCTTCGCGCCGAAGAACAGCCACCCAACGGAATCCTGAGGGTCGGTGTCGTCGGTACCCGCGGCAGGGGACTGGGACTCCTTCGAAGACGGCCAGAGCGTGCGCACGGTCGTTCCTGGGACAGCGACGACAATCTCGCCGGCACAGTCATCGAGGAGTATCCTGGTGCCGGGTGCCACAAAAAGCTCCGCAGGATTCTCGGCCTGGTTGCCAAGAACCTCGATGCCCGCATCGCGGGCGCACCTGACCATGCCGCCGATGAACGACGACCGATTGCGCTACACCGAACTCGTCGAGTTGCTGACCGAAGGCCCGGTCGGCGCGCGCCGGGACTGGGCCGCCACGCTGGTCCTGCGGATGCTGGAGACGAGGGGCGGCTGCCACTACCGGCCAGATGACCGGCTCGGCGGCGAAGCGAACGCCCAGGCGGCCCTGGCCTCGCTCCGGATGGCCCTGGCTACGCTTTCGCCACCGGAGCAGGGGCTCATGTTGCGCGCGATGCTCTTGGTGCCCTGGGAGCAAATGCGTCGGGACACGGGCCTGAGCTTGCGCCTGCCTGAGATTCTGGCGGCGCTGAGCGAGGAGGTCGGGGCGGCGGTTTGTACGGCGGCCGCCCGATCCGTGGTCGAGCAAGGGCAAGAGGCGGTGAGCCGGTACCCCCTCGAGGGGCTGCTCCCGGAGCTCCGGCAGCCCGGGCATGGCCTGGTGATTACGCTCGACGCCCAGGAACGCCGACTGCTCCACACCTCTCTCTCCGAGATCGAGATTGATCAACTGACTGGGGCAGTCCAGTGCTTCCGAGCGCTGGGATGGGAATCGAACTTGCGCCCGTTGGTCGCTTGGTGGCTCGGGACCTTGGAGGTCACGGAGGCCGATGGCGCGGTGGGTCTGCTGCTCTCGGGTCTTCGGCGCGCGGCCAAGGATGACCAGGCACGGTGGCGATCCCTGGGTTGGCTGGATTGGCTGGCTGGCCATCCGGAAGACCCACGAGCGGGTGAGGCGTTGGCGGCCGCGAAGGAGGCCGCGCGTTCCGATGTGCGCAAGGCCGCAGCGGACTTGGCGCAAGCACTGGGGCGCTGGGATGTCGTTGAAGCGCTTGCCCAGAGTGATCCTGACAGGGGGGTCCGGCAGCGGGCCGGGAAGATGCTGACCCACAGGAGCAGGGCCGGGAGTCCAGATGGCCAGGGTGACCTGTTCGGATGACACGTCGGGGACCGTAGGCTCGGCGACACGGGGGTCGCGCCGGCGGGCGTAGTCACCCCATCATGTCGTCCGCCACCGATTCGAGGGGGTCATCCCGTCCGGTTCGGTCCGTTGCTCGCCAGCGGTCCATTGGCTGAGGTACGAGGCCGAGTCCGTTCCGATCCCCACCAGCACCGATGGAGGAACGGCCGGGGAAAGGACTGCGGAGGTCAGCGCTCTACCACCGGCTTCAAACCGCCACGTTTGCTTCCAACAGGGCTTCGCGCAACTGGGGTTCGATTTCTCAGCCGATCTTTGCCAACTGTTGCTGTTCGTAGTCAGCATCCTTGCCGCCAAACACCTCGGTGTATGTGTCCAGGATCAGCTTCCCGCCGTCTGCATGTCCCTGCCACTTCGAAATGAGCTTGTAATCGACCCCCGCCTGCCACAGGCGACGGATCAGCACCTGGCGAAGATTGCGCTGCGTGAACGCGTGGAAACCAAGCCTCAGGCATGCCGCGCTGAGGGCCTTCTTGCCGTCGTCGATCTTGAAGACTCGTTCAGTGGCTGGGGCAGACGGTTCCGCGTCGCGAAGCCGTCGGAGGAACGGCTCCAAATGCGGATAGATCGGAACATAGAAGAGCGCCTGTGTCTTCTGGCGGCGGATAACCAAGCGCTTGCGCTCCCAATCTACATCCCCCCAAGTCAGTGACTTCGCCTCAGCCTGCCCCAAACCCGCCGAACCCAGGAATTCAAGGAAGTCGGCGCTTTCCGCAGCGTCGGCGTTGAACTTCTGTGACCGAACCTCGGCAATGATGGCCTCAAACTGTTCGTGTGTGGGGATATGGCGGATCGGCTTTTGCGGTCGTTTCCACGGTGTCTTGATCGCCTCGACCGGAGACCTGCTTATCATCCGGTCCGCCATGGCGATCTCGAACAACTGTTTGAGCAGCCCGACGTAGCGGTTGTAGCTGGTGTTCTTAAGCCGGCCCTCGTGCAACGCCAACCACTCGTTGAGTTGCGATGGCTGAACTTGGGAAACCATGAGATCGAGCCCCGGGCGCCAAGTCCTTCGGAACTGCTTGATGATGGACAAGTTGGTGGCTTGCGTCTTGGCGGCTTTGCCCCGGTTCATCGCGGTGAACTTCTCCAAGAGTTGGTTCAGGGTTGTTCTTTCCGTTTCAGCATCAACCATTTCCAATTCGGAGAGCCACGCCTTGAGCCGGCGCTCGGCGATCTTACGGTCGGTGGTGCCCAGGCTGTGTTCTTTGCGCTTGCCTCCCAGCTTTTTGATCCCGTAGTATGCGCCGCTGTTGCGATGACGGTACAGACCAACCATGCTCGGAATCTTGTCGAGAAGCTGCCTTGTGCTGAGGCCGTTGCTCGTCATGTCCGGACATTGGGGGTGACAAACGGGGGTGTCAAGCGGTTTAACCGCTGTTCTGTTTTTGTTGTAAATATTTGGTTTTGAACTGGTTGGGGTCGTAGCTCAGTTGGTAGAGCGTCTCGTTCGCAATGAGAAGGTCAGGGGTTCGACTCCCCTCGGCTCCACCACCCACCGCAGGGATTGGAATGTCCATGGGTGTTCCGTTGCCCAATGTCACGATTTACACCCTCCCCGGGTGCTCGCGCTGCCGTCACGCCGTCGCTTTTCTGACCCGAAGCCGCATCGACTTCCAGGAAATCAACGTGCTCACCCGCCCCTCGGTGCTCAACGCGGTCCCGATGGGCTGCGTCGAAACGCTCCCCCTGATCGTCGTCGGGGAAACCTGCCTTCGCGGCTGGCAACCGGGGAAACTCGCAGCCGCGTTACGACAACTCACGCGGACTCGAACGGCAACAGACCGTCCGCAGGCGATCTCCTCGCGCCCTCTCCAGCCGATCGCCGCCACGAAGAGTCCCAGGCTGGGATCGCATCGTTATCTCCCGCCCGGCATCGCCTCGCCCCGAGCTTCCGCAAGCACGGTGCCATCCGCCGCCCGGAGCCGCCAGCCCGCGCCCTCCCTCTCGTAGACCAGAGGCGCCCTGCCCGCGGAATCCGAGGCGGGCGAAAGCGACGCAAGGACGGAAGGCACCAACTCTTCCAGCCGTTCAGGCCAGGATCCCGTCCGGTCCCGAAACAGCCGCAAAGCCAGCGTGACCCGACAGGATTCCAGATATTGCATCCAAAGCTGACGGCTCTCCTGCATCCGGTAAGGGTCCGGGAGTAACTCCAGCGATCGCCACACGGCCGGCCGGTCCCACATGCGCTGCCACCAATTCCGTCGCAGCCGGTTTCCCGGGAGCCATGCCGGACCTGCGTCGCGTGGTGGCAGGGTTCCGGATTGCAGCAACTCGAGGGTTCGACTCACGCTGGCCGCCTCCAGCTTCTCAAAATCCCGCGATCGAGCCGCGCCCGCCTGGGCGGCATCCTGCAACAGGCCCAGCGGCCGCACCAGATGCACCGCACCATGGTAGCTCGGTTCGCCGCCCCAGCGACGCCCCACCAAGGTCTCCAACACCTCGCGAACCAACTGCAGGCCGTCCTGCACCATGAGCACCACCCCCATCTCGAATGACCGCCGCACCCCGCGCCAGTCGGCACGACGCTGCGCCCGTCGGAACTCCCGGTCCTCGCTGACCCGCCGTCGAAAGGCGACTTCGACCGAGGGCACGGTGCGCGCAATCCTCTCGAATTCGCGCAACCACCCCGCCGCGCACGCCGGATCGATGTGGTTCGCCTGCAGGATCGCCTCCTGCATCGGCTTCGCGAGCTCATCGAACACCTCGCGCACGCCGCGCTCGTCGTAGAACGTGGAAAACTCGCTCGGCGGCACCAGCGCGGCTTCCATTCGCCAGGACGCGAGAAAGTGCTCGAGGCGGCTCTGGGTTTCGGCCTCCCCGGCTGCACCCGACCCCTCCGCGTGGATCAGGAGCGAAACCAGTCTGGCCTCCCGAAACGTCTCCACCTCCGCCATTCCAAGCGTCGCCGGTGGCCGAAGGTCCGTGGCCGCCATCAGCGAGCTGAGGGCGCTTCTTGTCGCGTCATCCGGGTCCTTGTCCGGGGTGCGGGCGGTGCTGAGAAAGGCGTTGCGGAGGAAGGCATCGCGGCGGGCGGCCAGCACCGGCTGCAAAGCCCGAAGCCGGTACCAGAAATTGCTCGTTGACTGCTCCGGCGCGGGCTCCGAAGCCATCTCGTTCCCTGCAAATCCCGCGACCGGCTCCGGCAACGCGGAAAACCCGTAGCGCCATCCGAAGCCGGTGATGACGGAGAGCAGCAGCGTCGCGGCCACCGCGCCAGCAGTCCATCGAAACCAGCGCCGATGGCGCCACGGTCTGCCGTCCGGACCCGGCGAGGGCGTCCCGGAAGCCGTGGCCCGTGCTGGCGAGCTCAAGGGTTGGATTCCGCTCAGGGGCAAAGCAGGGGCACTCTGCGGCAGAATCGTCGTCGAAGAAAGTCGAAGCCACCGGGGAGCTCGGCCCAACGAAATGCGTTGAGCCCACCCTGGTCCGCGTGGTAAGAGAAAGCCCATCCTATGGACAGACGCCAAACTCGCCGTGCTTTCGTGAAGCGCTCGCTCCTGGCCTCAGCGACGGCGCCCCTTGTGGCTTCCTCACTCTCACCCACGGTCGGCGCGGCGACCCCCACGACCGGAGGGTCCGGGTTGCCGCGCGGGAAGATCGCCGGACTGGAGATCAGCCGCCTGCTGCTGGGGGGCAATCTCCTGACGCACTACGCGCACAGCCGTGACCTGCGTTACGTTTACTCGCTCACGCGCCACTACAACACCCGCGAGAAGATCTTCCAGACCATGGCGCTGGCGGAATCCCACGGCATCAACGCCCTGGTCATCCACACCGCCGAAGGGGTGCTGGAAATGCTCCAGGAATACCGCACCCGCCAAGGCGGCAAGATCCAGTGGATCATCTGTCCCACGGCGGCCATCGAGCCCGGGCTGAAGGAATTTCGCGAGCAGGTGACCTCGATGGTGGCGGCCGGAGTGAACGCCCTCTACATCTGGGGCGTGCGCTCGGATGCGCTGGTCCAGGAGGGAAGAACCCATCTCATCGCGGAGGCGGTTGGATTTGCGAAGTCCCTGGGCGTTCCGTGCGGGGTCGGCGCTCATCAACTCGCCGTCGTCGCCGCTTGCGAAGCCAAGCAGGTCCCGGCGGACTTTTACATCAAGACGCTGCACCACCAGAACTACCCGACGGCGAAGCTGAACTTCGACTCGAACTGGTGCCCCGATCCCGACGCGGTGATCGAGACCATGGAAGCGGTCAAGAAGCCGTGGATTGCCTTCAAGACCATGGCCGCGGGCGCCATCCCACCCCGAAGCGCGTTCCAGTTCTCGATTGAAAGCGGCGCCGATTTCGTGCTCGCCGGCATGTTCGATTTCGAGATTGCGGAGGACGTCCAGGTCATGAACGAGGTCCTGGCCAATTCGCAGAAGCGGATCCGTTCCTGGATGGCGTAACCGATCCAACGACCCGGCGGCGGTGATTCCACTTCCAGCGGGTCCATGCGATGTCAAGGGCAGCAACCCACACGTCCCCAGTTGGGCGTGCCGTCCGTTGGGTGCCGATTCGGCGGGCCACGGAGTGCCCGTCCTACCTGTCAACAGCATGAAGATCCCTCAACCCGTCACGAAATCGCCGTCGTCCGACGGCATTGACCGCTCGCGTCCGCCAGGGTTCACGCTCATCGAACTCCTGGTGGTCATCGCCATCATCGCCATCCTGGCGGGCATGCTTCTGCCCGCGCTCGCCAAGGCCAAGGCCAAAGGACACCAGACCGTCTGCCTGGGAAACCTCAAGCAACTGCAGCTGTGCTGGATCATGTACGCCGGCGATCACCTGGAGAACCTGGTCCCGAATAACCCGAACGTGGGGCCGGGTTCCAAGTCATGGATCCTCGGCTACATGCAGGACAACAACGTGGACTCCACCAACGCCGCGTTGATCGCCCAAGGCACCCTCTTTCGGTACAACGACACCACGGCCATCTACCGCTGTCCGGCCGACCCCGGTCGTTCCACCTTCAGCGGCAAGAAGCTGCCCCGCGTCCGATCCTACGCGATGAATTGCTACATGAACGGCGAGGACGTGGGACTGAACTACGGCGGGTACCGGGGCTACAGCGTGAACCGCAAGACCGCCGACATCATCAAGCCCGGCCCCTCGAGCGCCTGCGTGCTGCTGGACGAACACGAGAACAGCATCGACGACGGCCACTTCGGCTTCAATCCTGAGGGCGACAAATGGATGAACCTGCCGGCCATGTGGCACAACGGCGGGTGCGATTTCTCCTTCGCCGACGGCCACGCCGAGTTCCTGAAGTGGCACGACCCGCGCACGCTCGGTTTGAAGGTGATCAACAGCATCTCGACCGCGAACAACCCGGACCTGCGGAAGCTCCAGGCCATCATCGCCACGAGGTAAGCCTTGCTCGGGCCAGCCCGAAGCGGCCTTGCGGCTCACGCCGGAATGCGAGCTCGGCGAGAGGCCGCGGATTCAAACCACGGCGGGGCAACCGCAGCTCAGCGCGATGCCGCGTCCCGCAATGCCTCCGTCGCCTTCCGGCGGGCTTCCTCGATCTCAGACTTCCCGGACGGCGGTTCGTTCGAGGCCAGGCGCCAGGCTTTCGCCGCGTCCTCGTTGCGACCCAAGGCGGCCAGGGCGTTGCCGCGACGGTATTGGATGTGTGCCTCCCGCGCGTTCTCGAGTTTCCCCGTGGCCAGGTTCTCCGGGTATTCCAGGGCCCGGTCGAATTCGGCCAGCGCCGCCGCCGCATTGCCGGCCTTCAAATGCTCGTCGCCGAGTGCGAGGTGGGCCTCCTCAAACAAATCGTGCGCCTCGCGCGCCCCCTCCCAGATGGTGATCCGCACAGAATCGAGCAGCTTCGCCGTGGCCGCCCAGTCACCCAGGCGGGAGTACGACCGGGCCAGGAGAGCGACGAAATCCGAGCGCCCCTTGCCCTCCTCGAAAGCACCCCGCAGACAATCGCCTGCCTGAACGATGAACGCGCGTTGGTCGGCCGCGGTGGTCTGGTCGGCCAGTTCAAAGAGCACGCGTGCCAGGTCGCGGGCAACGATGGCGTCCTTGGGATCGAGTTCATTGGCCCGCTCGAGCCACTGGCGCGCCACTCCCCGATCGTGGTCGAGGGTCTTCGCGGCCATGCCCAGGGCGCGGCAGGCGATGACGGGTTCAGCCCCGAGTTCGACCGCCCTCTTCCACAACGCGCGGCCTTCCCCGTGACGGCCCAGGTGGAACAAGACATGTCCCGCGAGCAAGGCGGCGTTGCCGTCAGGCGGCTGCGCCAGGGACTGCGCGATCAGGTCGTGGCTGGCCTCCAGGCGGTACGGCCAATCGGGTCCGGATCCGGGTGGGGCAGCGCGGCGACGCTGGGGCTCGCCGACGCGCAACCCGGAGGCAGGTTGCCCGAGTTGCTGCAGGTCCGCCCGGAGATCCGCAAGCGCTTCCACCCGGGTCGCGGGGTCATAGGCAGGACGCTCTCCGTCGGTCGCCGGCCCGTTCGCCAGAAGGTTCACGGCAAACCCATCCAACGGATCCACCGCGAGATTCCGCTCCGCGAGCCGCGCGGCGGGCGCAGGGCGCCCCTGTTGTTGAAGGGCAAACGCCAGCCGGTTGCGACATACGGGATCCTCCTGCCACGGACCTGCGGCTTGCAGAGCCGCGGCTGCTTCCGCCCAGCGCGAGTCGCGAATCAGCAGTCGCGCGATCAGGGCGCGAGCAGGCACAGCGACCGCAGGATCGCGCGCGGCGAGCCAGGCTTCATCCAGGGCCGCCGTCGTGTTGGCCAGGCGGTCTTCGGCCACCGCGAGCGCAAACCGCGCCCGCCCGGCGTCAGGGTCGACCGCCAGGGCGGCGCGGGCCGCTTGAGCCGCCGCCGCCGGATCGGCGTCGAGCTTGAGGAACGCCAACCCGGTATGGGCGGCAACGGAGTGGCGGTCCAGCTCGAGCGCCTTCCGGAACTGGGTCTCAGCTTCGGAGAAGCGGGCGAAGAGATAATGATCCCAACCCGCCTGTGCAAACTCGGAAGCGCTTCGGGGGGCTGCCTTCTTTCCGGGGGGTGTGCGCTCCGGCAGGTCAAGCGGGTGGCGAAAGCGGGCGAGGACGGTTTTGCCTGAAGCCAGCTCGACTTCGAACGGCGCCGACGCTTCGTTCACGTCGAGCGCCAGTTCCACCGGCTGCTGAGGGGTGAGGTCGCACCGGGTGGAGGCAAGCCGCCGGGTACCCTTGAGCACCGTCGCGGTAACCCCCTTCCAACTGCCGCTGCCGAGCAGGCGCAGTCCGAGTCGCCCCCCCTGGTGCGAGAGGTTCACGGCGACATCCCTGTTGGCGAAGGTGAAGCCGCCCATACCGTGGACCGGGTACCACCATTCTTTCCATTCCACGGCTTCGCATGGATCGAGGCGACCCACCTCGCCCTGGGTGAGCAGCGGACCGGTTTGGACCTCGTTGTAGGGCCCGTCGTGGTCCGTCAGGTCCGCCTGGTGCATTGTCCCGTAGCCGCCCCATCCCCAGGTCCAGGCCTTCTTGCCCGGGAGCTGGTGGTGGTTGGCGACGGCCACCACGCCGCGGCCCAGGTCATCGTTGTAGGAACCGAAGAAATCCTGGTCGCAATACCACGCAAAGATCGAGGAGGCGTCCTGGTAATTCGTGCCGTAGCTGAGGTCTTTGCCCTGGTTGACGGGCCACTGGAAGAACTGCTCGGCGCCGTGGTCGGTGCCCAGGGTCATGGGATAAATGAACCGGAATCCCTTCGTGTTCGGGACGGCGGTGCAATTCCAGAAGTAGTAGGGGCGGATGGTCTCCGTGGGGTTGTAGATGCGGATGCGTTCCTCGAGAAAGGAGCGTCCGGGACGGAGGGTGACGACGACCGTCCATTTCGTCCCGTAAATGCGCTCGGTTTCGCCGATGGCCACCGACTGCGAGCCGTCCGACGCCGGCGGGAGAATGACCACGTCCACGGGCTGCATGCAGCCGACGGTGTGGCCTTGCGGGCCCGTGTTCCATTCGACGCCGCCGGAGGTCCAGGCGCCGGCCTGGCCGATGAGGGCCGGCTTGATGACGTGGTTCACGTAGAACATCTGCTGGCCGGTGGACTTGTCGAACACCTCGTGGATCTTGCCGCCCAGCTCAGGGAGAAACGTGACACGCAGGTAATCGTTCTCGAGAACGACGGTCGCGTAGATGCGATTGGTCTTGTCCCGGCTGAGGAAGTCCAGCATCGGGTACGGGTAGATGTTCAGGCCGTCGGTGCCGCGGAAGTAGGGGTGTTTGACGGCGGCCCAAGGGTACGTCGGCAGCGTCAGGCTGCCCCGGGTGGCACGCACAGTCTCAGCAGCGTCGAGGGCCAGAACTCCGAGCCACGGGAACGCGAGGCTCAGCAGCAAGCGGGTGCAGGTCTTCATAGGGGGTGAAGTTGCGCGGACTATGCCCCGGGGCAGTCCGGCCGACCAGCCCAACTTGCGTTCCGGATGCCGGTGAGTCAACGAACCCACCGCTCCCCTTCCCCGTCACACGCGCTTCACTCCGTGACCGTGTCGTAGAAGCGGAGGATGTCGCCCTTTTCCCCCTCGAGCTCGGCTTCCTTGAACTTGATCGCCGTGCGCGGATGCTGGTTCAGGTAACCCGTCAGCAAGTACGGCAGATCGAAGCCCCAGAGCAGCTTCGAACGGAGAGGTTCGACGTGATTCTGGACGCAGCCCAGCACCGGACGCAGGTCGTACTTGGGATTGTGCAGGAACGCCAGGAGCAGTTCCATGGCGCAGTTGCCCGCTCCCCGACCCAGCCCCGCCATGGTGGCGTCCAGGAAATTCGCGCCCCGCACGATGCCCTCGATGGTGTTCGCGAAGGCGAGCTGCAGGTTGTTGTGCATGTGCACGCCCACATCCTTCCCGGCGGGCTTGCAGTGGCTGAGGTACTTCTTCACCAGGTAATCCACCTGTTCGCTGTAGAGCGAGCCGAAGCTGTCCACCACGTAGATCGCGAGCGCCTCCGAACCGGCCATCAGCTCCAGTCCCTCGGCCAGCTCGCGATCGGGAATGGTCGAGGCCGCCATGAGGTTCAACGTGGTCTCGTAACCCTTGTCGTGCGCGTCCTTCACCATGTCCAGCGCGGTTGGAATCTGGTTGATGTAGGTGGCAACGCGGACCAGGTCCACCACGCTTTCCTTCTTGGGCGGGATGTCCTCGCGATAATCGCACTTCTCGGCATCCGCCATGATGGAGATCTTCAGCGAAGTGGGATTGTCGCCAACGATACGCCGGATGTCGTCCTCCAGGCAGTATTTCCAGCAGCCGTACTCGCCGGCCTTGATCCCCTTGCGCGAGGACCGGTAGCCGACCTCCATGTAATCGATGCCGGCCGCAACACAGGCCTCGTACACGGCTTTCACCACGCTGTCCTCGAAGTGGTGGTTGTTCATGAGTCCGCCGTCGCGGATCGTACAATCGAGGACCTTGATCTCGGGACGATAGGAGATCCAGCGGCCGGCCGAGGACTCCTTCGGCCGGTTCGGTTTGGCGTTGGCCATAGACATGGGGGCGGAAATGGAAACCGGGAACCGCGGCCAGTCTCCAGCAGCCCCGCCCGGGAGAACAGGAGAAAATTGCGACCTGAGTGCCCGCCCGGAAATCCGCCCCGTCACACGTCCAAGGCGATCGCATCGGCGCGAACCGACTTGGAAACCCGACGCGCCGCCTCCTCACGACAGAACGCGCGTACCGCCACGTCATCGTTCGAGGCGAGCCCGGCGTGGCCGCTCTTGAGGCTGGCGGCCACCAACCACGGCTGCCGCAATCGTTCGCTGAGGGCGACGAACAGGACCGAGGTGAGCATTTCCAGCAACAGGTCACGGCGACTCCGCCGGAAGTGCCGCAGGACTGTCGAGCACGGTATGCGCCCGGCACAGAGATACCGCAGAGCTTCATCCGATTCGAGGCGTTCCTCGATCTCCACGGAGTCAAACCGACCCGTGACGTAGCAGTAGGCGGCGAAGGCGAGCAGTTGAGCCACGGGAAACGACCCGGTGCGATGCTGGAAATCGCCGCCACGAACGGCCGTGGAGGCGACCTGGGCGGCCTGCCCGATCACCAGC
>CAZHUS010000161.1:0-13226 GCA_964535555.1 uncultured Verrucomicrobiota bacterium | reverse complement strand
GATCGGAGGTGAGGATACGGGTGGAGGGCTCTCACGGAGCCACGGAGTCACGGAGGCAGGGAGAGGCTTGGAGCTTCAACCGCAGTCCCTCACGGGGATCCTCATCGGGCGTCTCCGTGCCTTGGTGCCTCCGTGAGAAAGCACGTCCCTTCGGCATCGGAAGCCAGGAGCCTGAACCTCCGCCCCCCTTGATGCGATCGTGGCAGGGATTTGGGATCGGTGGTGACGAGACGGGTGGAGGGTTCTCACGGAGCCACGGAGTCACGGAGGCAGGGAGAGGACTGGAGCTTCAACCGCGGCCCCTCACAGGGATCCTCATCGGGCGTCTCCGTGCCTTGGTGCCTCCGTGAGAAAGGCACGTCCCTTCCGCACCGGAAACCAGGAGCCTGAACTTCCGCCCCCTTTTGGTGTGATCTCGGCAGGGATCTGGGACCGGTGGTGACAATACGGGTGGAGGGTTCTCACGGAGCCACGGAGTCACGGAGAGAATTGGGGTTTCAACCGCGGTCCCTCACGGGGATCCTCATCGGGCGTCTCCGTGCCTTGGTGCCTCCGTGAGAAAGCACGTCCCTTCCTGTTCGGAAGCCAGGAGCCTGAACCTCCGCCCCCTTTTGGTGTGATCTCGGCGGGGATTTGGGAACGGCGGTGACGATACGGGTCGAGGGCTCTCACGGAGCCACGGAGCCACGGAGTCACGGAGAGTCCTGGAGCTTTCAACCGCCGCCCCTCACGGGGATTCTCATCGGGCGTCTCCGTGCCTTGGTGCCTCCGTGAGAAAGGCACGTCCCTTCCTCATCGGAAGCCAGGAACCTGAACCTCCGCCCCCCTTGGTGTGATCGCGGGAGGGAATTGGGATCGGAGGCCGCCGGAGACCGGGACACCATGTGCGCTCAAACGACCGGTCCCCGGGTCGGGCCGTGTCTTGGCAGCCACGCCTCTCCGGGCTTATGCTCGTTCCGCGAGCATGTTCGGACTGACCAGCAAGGCCAACGTGGACACCGAAGGGCACCGGCTTCCCGGGGCGTTCGGGAGCTATTACCTTCTCGAGCTCATCAACAGCGGAGGCATGGCTGACTTGTGGCTGGCCACCGACCAGAACCAGGCCACCTGCGCCGTGCGGTGCCTCCGCGAGACGGGGCGATTCGATTTTGCGAGCCGCAAACGCTTCCTCCGTGGCTGTGAGATTCTCGCCGCCACGCACGACCACGAGTTCATCATCAGTTACCGCGAGCATGGCAAGGTCGAGGGAACGCTCTTTCTCGCCATGGAGTACGTGGAAGGCACCAACCTCAAGCTGCTCATGGCCCTCGAGGAGTCCGGCCTCGAGGAGTTTGCCGGGAACGTCCTGATCGACTCCGCCCTGGCCCTGGAACACGTCCACGAAAAGGGCTACATGCACCTCGATTTCAAACCCGAGAACCTGGTCGTGACGCGCAACGGCAGCGTTCGCCTCGTCGATTTCGACCTCGCCCGGCCCCGACCCGAGTTCCCGGAGAAACTGGGCGCCACCCCCGGCACGCCCGCCTACATGGCCCCCGAGCAGCTCCTGCGCGAACCGGTCGACCACCGCGCCGACATCTTCGCGTTCGGCGCCACCGCCTACGAACTGCTCACGTTCCGCAAACCGTTCCCGGGCGATACCGCCGCCGAGATCCTCGCGCGCGAACTCGACCGCAACTCGGATTTCTACAGCCCCCGGGAGCTTAACCCCGACATCCCGCTGGTCCTGGAGCGGATCATCATGAAGTGCCTCGAACGCGAACCGGAGAAGCGGTACCCGTTCATGAGCGTCGTCGTCCGTGACCTCCAGTCCGCCTTGTATGTGTAGCGGGGCGCTCTCCGTCGGCCGCAGGGCTTCGGAGGAGGGCGGCGGAGCCTGACCTGATCACCACGAATCTGCCCCTTCGAGAATGCTAGAAGACCCCCGTCGGCGATTCCGGGTTGTACCACGCGTCATTGGGGCCCGCCGGATTGGGCGCATTGGGCCAGACGTTCCGCCCGGCAAGTTCAGGCGAGAACCACTTCTGCATCTTCACGGTGTAGCTCGATCCCGAGAGCGAACCCACCGGCGCAATCCCGCCCACGTTCTCCTTCTGGTCCTTGGGACGGCGTGAGCCCACGTGTCGCTGCGAAATGCCCTCGTGCGGCGTGTTGCTCACGTCGTTGAACAGGTAGCTCTCTTCGCTCTCGGGCCCTTCCCAGATCAGGATGCCCGTGGGACGGAGTTGCCCCAGCTTCGCCTTGGAGGTGGTGAGGACGTTCGCTCCCGGGTAATCGCCGTAGGCACACAGGGCGCCGTTCCAGATGTAACTCGTCACCTTGATCTGGCGCCGCTTGAAGTCGGCGCGACCCTGCCCCGTGGAACGTTCCGCGAAGTCGCGCGGACATGTCAGGACCTTCACTTCCTGCAAGTACGGCCCGAGTTGGCTCCGACGGGCCGAAGCGAGTTGATTCGACAGGGTCACGGGGTCGTCCCGGTTCATGCCGTCCGGGAGCTTCGTGTCCACGGCCCAGTTGTCGCGGTCCGGAGGGAAGCCGCCCCAGCCGGGGAAGGGCAGAAAATCCTGGTTGTCGCCGGCGAACAGGTGCGCCGCCAGCAGGATCTGGCGGATGCCGCTGAGATCGTTCGTGAGCAACGCCCGATCCTTCGCCCGGCTCAACGCCGGCAGCAGCATCCCCGCGAGAATGGCGATAATGGCGATGACCACGAGCAACTCGATGAGGGTGAAGCCAGCCGGGAAACAGCGCCGGTGCCGCGGGTCGGGGTTCATGATCGCGTAATCTCCGGCGTCGCTCCTTCAAGTCAAGCCTCACTCCCATGGCACATTTGCATTGAGGGAGCCCCTTCAACCGCGCAGGCTCGACGCAGGCTGGCCAACCTGCACCGCGATCCCGTGGACACCATCGCTTGCGACAGCGCCTGGAGCCGTATCGCCCGCCGGTACTACCATCAGTACCGGGACGGACCGGTCCGCCTCGGTCACCCCTTGCTTCGCCGCCTGCTTCAGTCGACGCTCCGCCCCCAACGACAGGCGCGGCTGCGGAACGGCATCTGGCTCGAACTCGACCTTCGCATCGGCCTCCAGCAAACCCTGTTCTGGCTCGAGGGCGACCTGGAACCCCAGCTCAGCTGGGCCATCCGCGAGTTCCTGCCTCCGCACGGGACCTTCGTCGACTGCGGCGCCAATTGCGGCTACTTCGGACTCGAGGCACGACGGATCCGCCAGGCCCGGGCCCTTTTCATCGAGCCCCACCCGCGGCTCGCCGCCGCCATCCGCACGAACCTGGCGCTGAACGGATGGCAGACCTCGTCCGCCGTCGTCGAAGCCGCGGCCTCGGATCGCCCCGGCGAAGCGACGCTGTGCGAGGCCGCCGACAATGACGGATCTCATGCCCTGGCCGGGAGCGGCACGGAGTCCGCGCCCTCCGAGCGGACCTTCCGCGTCCGGCTTTGCCGGTTGGACGAGATTCTGGACCAGCAGCCCGGCTTCGAAACGGTGGACTTCCTCAAGGTCGACGCCGAAGGCCACGACTGGAACGTCCTGCTGGGTCTGGGCGACCGGCTGCGCCCGGACCGGATCCGACTCATCTACACTGAACTTTCCCAGCACCGTCCCGCAGCCGTCGCCCACATGAAGGAGCGCGGCTACGTCGGGTTTGTGACCCGGGCGTTCAGGAATGGCGTCTGCGCCCGGCGCGCCGCCCGCGAAGCCGAGCGCGGCCAGGCGGTCTGCTTTTACACCCGTGCCAACCCCTGCGACTGCACGCGCGAGATCCTCTGGTGCGGACGCGACACCGCGGCCGCCGACCGCCTGGCCGCGCTGGCGCGTAACCTCCCCCCCACGGGGAGCGCAGGCGGTCCGCCTGCCGTGGTCGGCGGCTCGCCGACCACTTCTCCCCCGTGACCTCCGCGTGTTCGTTCGAAGCCCGGGCCTTGATGCTCCGGCGGCTTTCCGAACGGGAACGATCGGGCATGGCTGGAGCGCGGACTTCAGTCCGCAGGAACGCCCGGAAGGGGAGGCTCGTGGGAGCGAATCCACGTCACCGTCAGCGCACGAGGTCCTGCGGGATGAATCCCGCGCTCCTGTCGGCTGCGGCCGCCCCTACTTCGTCATGGAGTTGGTGCGGGGGGTCAAGATCACCGAGTACTGCGACCAGAACCGGCTTCCAATTCAGGAACGGTCGCGCTTGTTCCTCCTCGTCTGCCAGGCAATCCAGCACGCGCCCCAGAAGGGCATCATCCACCGGGGCATCAAGCCTTCGAACATTCTTGCCCGCACTGGCGCGATGCGTGTGCACCAGCTTCGGAGACGGCGAAAGGAGGCTCGCCACAGAGTATCGCGAGCATGGCAGCAAGCACGACCTGGCGAACTATCCACGTGTTGCCGTGGGTGAGCGCTACACCGCAGCGCCAGTGACTCAGTTGGTGTCGAGATGGATCATCCGCTCACGGATGGCGCCGCTCCTGGGCGGCAAGGCGCTCGTCCCGCACCTCCCGCAGGTACTGCTCCGCCTCTTCCGGTTTCAGACGGGCTTCCTCCTGCATTCGGCGCAGCGCCTCGCGTGGGTGCAGCCATTGTCGGCTGGCGGTCTTGGTCGGGTCCGATGGGCGCGACGTCCCGAATCCCGAATGCGTCTGGCTCCTGCCTGGTGGGGTGTCCATTGCGGTGGCTGAGGCCGATGGGGCGCTCAGGTCCAAGTCAAAAGCCGCCCCGGTTACCCGGGGCGGCTCTCAACAGTTGACGGTTTCGGGATTCGCCCCGGCGAGCCGCCGGGGCGGGCACGCGAGCCGCGTGCGCTCCCCAATACCAACGCGGGCCGCGTGCGGTCCCCAATACCAACGCGAGCCGCGTGCGGTCTCCAGCTTACTTCTTCGCCGACTTGGCGCTCTTGGAGAACGCCGCCGGCTTGGCCTTGCCCGCAGCCGCCGAGGCCTCTTCCTCCAGCGCAGCCTGCGCCGCGGCCAGACGCGCCACCGGAACGCGGAACGGCGAACAACTCACGTAGGTCAGGCCCGCGCGATGGCAGAACTTGACGGAGTCAGGGTCGCCACCGTGCTCACCGCAAATCCCCAGCTTGATGCCGGGCCGGGTGCTGCTGCCCTTCTCGACCGCGATCTTCATGAGCTGGCCCACGCCGGTCTGGTCGATCGAGGCGAACGGGTTCTTCTTCACGATCTCGAGCTCGGTGTACGCCGGCAGGAACGTGCCCGAATCGTCACGGCTCATCCCCAGGCAGGTCTGGGTGAGGTCGTTGGTGCCGAAGCTGAAGAACTCGGCGGTTTGCGCGATCTCGTCGGCGGTGAGGGCGCCCCGCGGGACTTCGATCATGGTGCCGACCATGTAGCTGATCTTCACCTTCTGTTCCGCCATGACGGCCTTGGCGACGCGATGGACCAGTTCCGCCTGGAGGTCGAGCTCCTTCTTGAACCCGACCAGCGGGATCATGACCTCGGGCTTCACTTTGATGCCGGCCTTCTGCACCTCGGCGGCGGCTTCGAAGACGGCGCGGGCCTGCATCTCGCTAATCTCCGCGTAGACCAACCCGAGCCGGCAGCCGCGGAACCCGAGCATCGGATTGAACTCGTGCAGTTCCTTCACGCGCTGCTGAATCTTCTCGACGGGCACACCCATCTTCTCGGCGAGGTTGTTCTGGGCCGCGTGGTCGTGCGGGAGGAACTCGTGCAGGGGCGGATCCAGGAAACGGATCGTGGCCGGGAAGCCCTTCAAGGCTTTGAAGATGCCGATGAAATCCTCCTTCTGGTAGGGCAGGATCTTGGCCAGCGCCTTCTTCCGGTCCTCGACCTTGTCGGCGAGGATCATCTCGCGCATGGCATCAATACGATTGCCCTCGAAGAACATGTGTTCCGTGCGGCAGAGGCCGATCCCGGTGGCCCCGAAGGCGATGGCGTTCTCGGTCTGTTCGGGCGTGTCGGCGTTGGTGCGGACCTGGAGCCGGGTGACCTTGCCGCACCATTCCATGAGCGTCTTGTACATCCCGTAGGTCTCGCTCGCCTTGGGATCGAGGGATTTCTCGACGAGGACCTGGACGATCTCGGACGCGGCGGTCTTGATCTCGCCGCCGTAAACCGCGCCGGCGGTGCCGTTGATCGAGAGATAATCGCCTTCCTTGAAGGTCTGGCCGTCGACGGTGAGCGTCTTGGCGCCGTAGTCGATCTGCAACGCACCCGCGCCGCACACGCAAACCTTGCCCATCTGGCGGGCCACGAGGGCCGCGTGCGAGCTGACGCCACCTTTCGCGGTGAGGATGCCCTCGGAGGCGATCATGCCCCGCAGGTCCTCAGGGGTGGTTTCGTTGCGGACGAGCAACACCTTTTCGCCCTTGGCGGCGGCCGCGTCGGCACGGTCCGCGTTGAGGTACATCTTGCCGGAGGCGGCGCCCGGGCCGGCCGGGAGCCCGCGGGCGATCACCTTGGAGGCCTTCTCGGACTTCTGGTCGAAGATCGGCGCGAGCAACTGGTCGAGCTGGTCGGCCGGGTTGCGGCGGATGGCGGTCTTCCAGTCGATGAGCTTCTCCTTGGTCATGTCCATGGAGAACTTGAGGGCCGCCATGGCGGTGCGCTTGCCATTGCGCGTCTGGAGCATGAAGACCTTGCCGTCCTGGATGGTGAACTCGAAGTCCTGGACGTCCTTGAAGTGCTTCTCGAGCGTGCCGCGGATGGCATCCAGTTCCTTGAAGGCGGCGGGCATTTCCTTCGCGAGCTGCGCGACGGGTTCGGGCGTGCGCACGCCGGCGACGACGTCCTCGCCCTGGGCGTTGATGAGGAACTCACCGTAGAATTCCTTCACGCCGTTCGCCGGGTTGCGGGTGAACGCCACGCCGGAACCGGAGGTGTCGCCGGTGTTGCCGTACACCATCGCCTGCACGTTGACGGCGGTGCCCCACTCGGAGGGGATGTTGTACTTGCGGCGATAAACGATCGCGCGGTCGTTCATCCAGGAACCGAACACGGCGCCCGCAGCGCCCCAAAGCTGCTTCCACGGGTCTTGCGGAAATTCCTTGCCGCCGGTGCGCTCCTTGATGAGCGCCTGGAAGCGCTTCACGAGTTCCTTCTGGTCCTCGGCGGTGAGCTTCGAGTCCTCGATGTCGCCGTGATACTTCTCGTGTTTGAAACCGTGGATGACGACTTCGAACGGCTCGTGGTCTTCGCCGGCGCCCTTTTGGACGCCCATGACGACGTCGCCGTACATCTGCACGAAGCGGCGGTAGCAGTCCCAGGCGAACCGCTCGTTCTGGGTCGCCTTCACCAGCGCCAGCACGGTCTGGTCATTGAGGCCCAGGTTCAGGATGGTGTCCATCATGCCGGGCATCGAGTCGCGGGCGCCGGAGCGGACGGAGACGAGCAGCGGCATGCTGGTCTTGTCGCCGAACTTGGTGCCCATGATCTTCTCGATGAAGGCGACGCCGGCCTTGACCTGCGGGTCCAGTTCCTTCGGGTAGGACTTCTTGTTCGCGTAGTAGTACGTGCAGACCTCCGTCGTGATCGTGAATCCGGGAGGCACAGGCAGTCCGATGCGGGACATTTCGGCGAGATTCGCTCCCTTGCCGCCGAGCAGGGGTTTCATGGAGCCGTCGCCGTCCGCCTTCTTGGCGCCGAAGAGATAAACGTATTTCGCTGCTTTTGCCATAATTCGAGTCGTGTTCGTTTCAGTTCCGCTGGACCAGACCCTGCGGAGCGCGCAGTCAACTTAACGACCCGCGGAGTGTCAACGGCTCTTTTGTCTATCGAAATGGCAAGAAAGGGTGAGTGGCTCACCACCCCGAGGTGCGCGCCCCGGAGCCCCCGCGGAATCCGGAAGTCCGGGCTCCGGAACCCGAAGACCCCCACGAACTGCCGCCGAAGCCCCGCGAACCCGAACCCAGGATGCCTCCCAGGCCGCCTCCCGAAACGGAACGCTGTGCCTGGCGGGCCTGCTCGGCCGCGCGGCGCGCGGCGCGTTCGCGTTCGCGGGCGGCCGCTTCCGCGGCGCGACGCTGCATCACTTCCGCCTCGGCCTGCGCCATCGCGTTCTCCGCGATCCTCCGGGCGGTCTCGGCCTGGGCCCGGGCCTGTTCATACGCGCCAAGCTCGAGGGCCTGTCGGGCGCTCTGCAGGGCCTGGCTTCCGGGCGAACCCATGATCAAGACGCCAAAACCGCCCGTCCAACTCCCCGCCATGCGGACGGCCGTCGCCGCCGCACTCAACGCCGAGGCGGCAGCCTGTCCGCGCGCGACTTCACCGGCGATCGTGGCCGCGATGTTGGCGCCGCGGGCCGCCACCTGGTCGGCGTCCCGATCCAGGGCGGACCAATCTTCGTGGGCCACTTCGAGCCTGGACTGCAGCGCCCGAAACGCGCCTTCCAGTTGACCGAGCTCGGCGATCGCCTCCTGGATGGTGACACTCGCGGGAAGCGCCGCGCGGTCCGCGCCTCCCGCCTGGGAGCGTGCCTGCCGCAGCTGAGAACCCGCCGCGTGAACACTGCGCCGGGCCTCCTCGAAGGTGTCCAGATCGCAGCGGGCGCGATCCTCGGCCTCGACGAGGAGCCCGCGCAAGTCGTCGAGGCCGGTGGCCGTCGCGAACGGGTCCGCAGGCACGATCGTCACCTCCTCGGCGACCCGGGTCAGCGTCTCCTCGGCCCTGGCCAGCAACGCCAGCGTCGGGTGGGTGGTCGATGGAGCGGCTGCGAGCTTGCGGTCGCTTTCAAGTCGTTGGCGGAGTTCGGCCAGGCGGGCGCGGTTGGATTCCTCCACCTGAAGCAGGCGGGCGTGCTTCTCCTCAATCTCGGCCAAGCGGGCCGCGGCCAGTTCGTTGTCGCCGCGCACGCCGGCCCAGAACCCCGCCGCTTCCAACACCCGCCCGACGGCGAAGATGGTCTCGGCCTTTTGCAGGCGCGACCGTGCCGAGGCCAGGCTCTGCTCGGCCTCGACGATGTTGTCGGCGATGGTGCCGTTGGCCTGCGGATGCTCGGGATCACCCGCGCCGAGCAACCAGCTGGGCGGGGCAAAGCGCCGCTGAATCTCCTGCAGCACCTCGCGATGCCGCGGCAGGAGGCCTTCGAGGCGACCGGTCTCCTCGCGCAACGCGGTCGTTTCCCCTTCCCGGCGGTCGACGGCCTGAAGGCTGCCCTCGACGATCTCTCCGGCCTCGGCCGTCGCGCGGAGCGATCCCTCGAGGGCATGGGCGGCGCCGTCGACGTCACCACGATTCAAGGCCAGCACCGCCGCGGCGAGTTCCTGCCGGGCTTTTGCCAGCCGGTCATCCGGGTTCAAATCGCGTTCCCCCAGCGCCCGGCCGGTCTCGAGGTGAAGCGCGGCGCTCAAGCGCGCGCGGGCGGCGGTCACTTGTTCCTGGGCGGAATCGATCGCCGGCTCCACCTCGGACCGACGTCGCGTGTTCAAGGTTGCGGCGGTGGCGACGCGGCCGGCGAGGGACCCGGCCTGGGCTTCGAGCTCCTCCACGAGCTTGGCCGCCGGACCTTCCAGCGCCTGGGCCGCGGCCGCATCGGCCTCGTCCGAGAGCGCGTTCAAAGCCGCGTCGATCCAGCCGATTTCGACCTGGTCCTTGGCGAGCGCGGACTGGTTCTCGCGAAGGGTGGGCAGCACCTGTTCCCGCGCCATTCGTGCCGCTGTCCCCAGCGCCACTGCGTCCGAGGACAATCTGCGGGCGTGGGCGGCCGGTCCGGCGAGGGCGGCCACGGGATCGGTTGCGGACAGGCGCAGCGCGGCCGCAAGTTCCTCGAGGGCTTTGGGCACGAGCAGGGCTTTCAAGCGCGGCAGCAGGAAGAGACCGTCGCCGGTACCGGCTTGCGCCAAGACGCCGGCGTCCGCATGGGCCTGGTCGCAAGCCTTGCGACTGAGGTCGATCGCCTCGGCGCACTGGCGCGCGGCGTCCACGATCTGGTCCAGCGCGGCGAGCGCCCGGTCCGCGCGCTCGTTGAAGGCCGCGATGAGTTCGTTGAAGGTAAGCGCGAAAGGCTGGTAGCTGTGGACGTCTCCCAGCAATGCATCGCGCTCGGTGCGCGGGCCGCGGACGATCAACTCGACGCGTTCCTCGGGCCGGAACCGGATCGGCTCGTCGCGCAGCAGGCGCAGGACGCGCTGGAACGGGGCCTGGCGCAGGCGGTTTCCCAGGCGGCCTCCGAACGAGCGCGGCTCGAGGAGCGTCCGCGCTTCACCGAGAATCCGGTCAACGCTGGCCGACATGATGAACAGTTCGTCGACGTCCTTGATGGCGCGGCGACTCAGTTCGAGCGTGGCGCCGGAGTACCGGGCTTCAGCGTCGAGGGTCGAAGTGCCGACCACCGAGGCGCGTTGGTCCAGGAGCGCGAACAGGCCGCGCGTCTTCTCGGCCATGCCTTCGCGCCACAAGTCGTACAGCGCGCGAGCCTCGCGCATGGGTTTCGCGCGTCGCCGGTTCAGGAACAGGGCCACGAGCAACAGGACGCTGACCGTGGTGCTGGCGGCCAGGAGGACGAGGACCCGCCGGGCCTGGGCCATTCGCGCGGCGTGCAAAGCCGCGTCACCCGCGCTTTTCAAAGCGGCAGCGGCCGCCGCCAACCCGGCTTCGTAGGCGGAAGCGCCGCGCCCATGGGCCTCCCGCGCCGACTGCAAGTGGGACGCGGCCTCGGCGAGACTTGACTGGGCTGCGGCCGCGTGGGGGCCTTGGGCCTGGCTCTGGTAGCGTCCCGCGAGTTCCTCGAACTGCCGGGCCGCCGTGGCATGCTGATCCAACGCGGCGAGCAGCGCCTCGGCTTCCTTCTGCACCGCGGCGGCGTCACGGGTCGCGTCGGGAAACCGGCCGGCTTCCGCCGCGCGTTGCGCCAGTTCGACCTTTGCTTGCCAGCCTGCGAGGTCCGGACGCGCCAGATCGCCGGTGGCTTCCGGATTCTGCTTCCGGAAAGTGTCGAGCCGGGTTCCGAGTTGAGCCAGGACGCTGCGGGCCCGGGTGACTCCCGCCTGTGCTTCCGATGCGGCCCGTTCGCGCGCTGCCGCCTGCTCCGCCGCGTCGCGGGCGGCGCGGGTGCGCTCGTCTTGAATCCGCGAGGTCAGGCGGCCTTCGACGAGGGTGACGGTGTCCTTCACCGCATCGACGACCCGGCCGCCGTCGCGCATGGCACGGATGGCGGCGGCATCAAGTTCGCCGACCCAGTGATCTTCCCCCAGGCCGCGGCGGTCCTGGGCTTCGGATCCGTAGTAGGAGAACCGCCGGTCTTTGAGAAAGAGCGCGAAGAAGCAGGCGTTGCGTTCGCCGGTGCGCGGATCCACGCACTCGCCAAACGCCGTCGTGTTCATGAGGCCTTTGCCGAGGGCGTGGTTCACCGCTTCGATGCCATCGAACGACTCCCCAGAGGCGTCGGTGTAGCGTTCGCCCTGGGCGCTCTCCGTCAGGACGACGACCCAGTTGGTGGCGTGGGTGTCGAGCCACTGCTCGAGGGCGTTGAGTTGGGCGGGGGCCACGCCGAGGTTGCCCTTGATGTAGAGGCGCTGCTCGGGACGCCAGGCGCCAACCACGTCCGTTCCCTGGGCCACGCGCAGCGGTTCGCTCGAGGCGAGCGATCCCCATGCGGCCAGGCTGCTGACCAGCACCGTGACCCAGACGGAGGCACGCACCCGATTCAGGGGGCGGTGCCGCGGCGAATCCGCAGGCTCGAACGATCGCATGTCCATGTCCATGGCGGTGTGTATCGGTCCTTGGCGTGCTCGCAACTATTACACTTCCCCGACGGCTTTGGACGTCCCCGGCGCAAACGGCCAGCGTCGTGTATGCCGGGCCCAGAAGAGGAACGCCACCGCGCCGAGCGCCAGCGTCCCGAAGCCGTAGGCCAGCACTCTGGGATTCGTGGTCGCCAGCAGGAACAGCCAGCCGGCGAGTGCGAGGAAACACGGGAGCGGGTACAGCCACATCTTGAAGGGCCGCGCCAGTTCCGGCCGGTGCCGCCGCAGCAACACCAGAGCCCCGATCTGGCCGATGAACTGCACCGCGATCCGCGTTGTCAGCAGCGCGGCGATCACCGTGTCCAGCGGGAAGAAGCTGCACACGATCGCGAGCAGGCCCACGGTCAGGAGCGCGACGTGGGGGAAATG
This sequence comes from uncultured Verrucomicrobiota bacterium, assembly GCA_964535555.1. Taxonomy (GTDB): domain Bacteria; phylum Verrucomicrobiota; class Verrucomicrobiia; order Limisphaerales; family J093; genus DSVZ01. The sequence goes on along the minus strand of CAZHUS010000161.1, from coordinate 1,142 downwards.
CCGCGTGGGATGCAGCCGTCCGAAGATGCGAAAGAAACCGCCGTCCCGGGCCGCCGCGTAGGGGATGCGAGAGTAACCGAGGAGCAGCGCAAAAACGGAACCGAAAGCGGTCCAGCAGATCAATGCCGTGAACAGCGCGGCCACCTTGCCGCCATACAGCTTTTCCATGAAGACCGACACGATGAACTTCGACGCCGGATGGTCACTGGCGGGGACGAACTCGCGCCACGAGATCACGCCCATGATCGAGAGATTGATCAACAGGTAGATCACCGCCACACCCAGGAGGCTCAGGATGACCGAGCGTGGAATGGTCCGGCCCGGCTGTTTCACCTCGTCCCCGATGAAGCACACGTCGTAGTAGCCGAGGTAGTCGTAAATGCCGACGGCCGCCGCGGTGCCGAGGCCGTGGAAGAAGCCGATCGAGAACGAGAACGCCCCCGGTGGGAAGTCGAAGGCCCGGGGCGCGCTGAAGTTCGCCAACCCGCTCACGATCACGACCCCAACCGTGAGCAGGGTGCCGATCCAGAGGCAGACCGTGATCCAACCGATGGAGCCGATGCGCCGGTACAGCAGCGCGATCGTCAGCAGGCCGATGCCGATACATGTCAGGCGTTCGTGCCAGATCGTCATCCCGGGCCAGACGTACGCGAGGTAGTGCGCCGTGCCGATGTAGCCGGAGGCGATTTCCAGCGGGCCGCTCAGGATGAACTGCCAGATGAACAGGAACGCCATGAAACTCCCCCAGCGTTCGCGCCCGAACCCTTCCCGCAAATAGACGTAACTGCCCCCCGAACCCGGCAGCGCCGCGCCGAGTTCGCTCCAGACCAGACCGTCCGGAACCGTGATGAGCAGTGCCACAAACCATCCCAGCAACGCCTGGGGCCCGCCCAGTGCCGACATGAGCAACGGGATGGTGATGAACGGCCCCATGCCGATCATGTTGCTCATGTTCAGCGCCGTGGCCTGCAGCAGGCCGAACCGACGTTCCAGGTGCGGGGCGGCGGCCGGACTTTGGGAATTCACGGACCGCAGCAAACCCAACGCGCCACCCAGGGTCAACGCCGAAGCGGAAGGCGCGATGGGTCATGAACCCGGTAGGGCAGGCTTTCGAGCCTGCCGGTGGGCCGGACTTTCCAGTC
>CAZHUS010000160.1:6977-13457 GCA_964535555.1 uncultured Verrucomicrobiota bacterium | reverse complement strand
CCGCGACGAACGCGCCGCTCGACACGAAGAAGTGGTTCCGCCGCTGACCGTGCGACGCCTCTCGTGACGGACCGGCCTACCGACGCACCGAACTACCGATGCACCGGCGCACAGACCACAGACCACTGACGCACCGACCCACCGACGCACTGACCACTGACCACTGACCACTGGTAGGCGAGCGTTTCCGACCACTGTTCGATGCCACGGTGACGCGGCTGGCATTGCACCCGGGCTTGGATCGTAGGTGATCAAAGGCGGGCTGAGACACCGGCGAGGGGTGGGCCAGGCACTCCGCCATCGCCACCTCCGTGACCGGTCACCGTCGTGCACCGCCCAGTTGACCGACAGGCACGGTTTCGTGAATCTGCGGCGAAAGCAAGTCCATGCGAGCCTCTATGCGAGCCTCCCCGACCAGACCAAGAACGTCGTCATCGCACGCTCGCCGGCAGCAGGCCGACCGACCAGGGACGGGAAGACCTGATCAAGCTGCTGCGCGAACGCTGAACGCGCGGGACTATGGCTGCGGTGCGTTTCAAGGCGGCATACCTGGGGCGAAGTGATGGCCCGGCGGTTGCAGATCGAGGGATGCTGGCCGCCCAAGTTGCGCGGTTGGTCGGGCATGCCGCGGTGCGCACTCCGTTGCGGATCGTGTCGTTCCTCATCCGTCCCGCACTGCCGCACGTTGACCGGTGGGCAGCGTTTGGGCAACCTGTCGCGGTGGACCTGTGCTCGACCTCTATGCATGAGGAAATCCTGACTGGTGTGGAGGTGGCTGACGGCGGTGCTCAATCAGTGTCTAGCGTGTGAACCCAGTCGTCCGCCATTTCCTGCCGTCCGTTGTCCGTGGCGTTTACCGCTTTGACGTCGAATTCGCGTCCGTGACGAACGAAGAGGAGCTGCAGCGTTTCACGTCTCGGAAGCTTCGTTTCCTGCCGCTCAGCTCTTCCGCTGAACTCGTCCGGAGGGTGCGCTTGGCTACGGACCTGCCGAGGAACAAACAACAACTGGTTTTCCCCGAGGGGATACTCGGCGGGCGGCAAGCCGTGGCGAATCGAGCCGCGCATTTTTTCGAGCAACATCCGCATTACTTCGGGAATGCCCTCGCCGATTTCGCGGGGGAGGAGGCTGCTGACAACTTCCTCGAAATCGAGTTCGTGAAGCGAATCCTGGCCCCGCTCCTGAAACCGCGGGGATTGCTGGCCGTGCGCCCCCAGCGTGAGGTCGGGCCGTACTTGATTGACTTCGCTCTGGAGGGACAAGACACAAAATTGGCGCTCGAAGTGGACGGCTTCGAGAAGTTCACTTCCCGTGACGACTTGGATTCGTTCGTCGAGCGGCAGAATTACATCACGAGCCAGGGTTGGCGGGTCTTCCGGTACACCTACTCCCAAATCATGGTGGCGACTGCCGCAACGGTGCGTGAGGTCCACGACCTGCTCAAGCAGGACCCGAGGCTTCGGGGTTTCCTCAACCTTGTGTTCGAGCCGAACGGCCTCTTCGACCCGACGAATAAGGACTCGGATTGGAATGCCGTGGACCTCGTCAATGCCTTCTACCGGGTCCAGGATCACTTTGCCGAAGTCGCAATCGGGGACGACCGTCTCGCACTCGTTGTCAAGGATGGTTTCGGGTTGGGGTTTCCTTTCGTGGCGGCGGCGATCTCCGCGCTCTTCGAGTTCCTCCAAGGGGTTGAGGCTCTAATGGACGTCCAGTTGGGGATGCCCACAGTCCGAGTCACTGGACCGCAACTCCCTGGCGACTGGGAGGTGCCGTTCCATCCGTCGGTGTCCCTGTCGCCAGCCGAGGAAGGCGATGCGTACCTCATCGACGGGCCAACCACGTGCGGGAGTCGATCCCACCTGCCGGCACCCCCGGCCACGGCGGGGGCTGTGTCATTCAGACAGGGGCTCAGTGTTTCGGATGCTCAGGAACGTTGTCAGCACTTCTGCAATACCGTTTTCGGCTACGAGAAGACCAGACCCTTCCAGGACCGAGTGCTACAGCGCGTGTTCGGCAGTCAGCCTGTCGTCGGCATCTCAGCCACCGGCAGCGGGAAGTCCTTCTGCTTCTGGTTGCCAGGCCTGTTGAAGCCCGGTCTGACGCTCGTAGTTTGTCCTCTCCGGTCGTTGATGCGGGACCAGATACTGGCATTGCGCAGCTACGGCATCGCGTCCGTCGAGTTCATCAACCGGGACGTCACTGCGGCAGCGCAACGCCGGATCTTCAACGAGGTCAGACTCGGTTACGTCCGGCTCTTGTACGTTGCGCCCGAGCGTATGCGCATAAGGAGCTTCATGGACCAGTTGGAGCGTCTCCAGCAGGACGTGCCAGTCAACTTCCTAGTGATCGACGAGGCGCATTGTATTTCCGAATGGGGCCACGACTTCCGGCCTGCCTACCTCGTGCTTCCCAGTATGTACGATGCGCTTGCCCGAGCCAACCCGGGGTTGGGCTTGATCGCGTTGACTGCAACCGCCGGACCACTGGTCGAGCAGGACATACTGCACGTCCTGAAGCTTCGAGGTGGGCTCGATGGGAACGTGGTCCGGGACCCGCGTGTGGACCGTCTGCGTTTCAGTTACCAGGTCCTGCCCGTTGAGGCTGGGATAACCAAGACCGAGATGTTCCGTTGGGTCCTCACCGAGCACCTGCCCAAAGCACTGCGGCAGCCGTCGTTGGATCGCTTGCTCCAACTGCGGCACGGTGATGGCGCCAAGTCCGTCGGCATCGTGTTCTGCATCTATGCTGACCCACACGGGCAACACTCGACCCAGGACGGGGTCGCCCATTACCTTTTCGAGAGCAAGCAGGTGGTGGAGCCTGACCCGGACGGCGCACAGTTGGAATTCGCAAAGGAGGCCTTTTCGACCGGGCGAGTGAGGGGATTCTGCTCCAGAACTCCAACGCTGTGCCCCAACTGTAGTTCGTATGACTACTCACGCACGGTCATCGGCCTCGATGAGGAAGAGGAGGTTCCGGTCGAGGACGAACAAGCCGACCAGGACGAGGAACCACCGGGGGAAAGACACTGTGCTTGGTGCGGTCTCGTGTTTGGCCGCGACGACGTCGTCAAACCCGACCAGTGGGACAAAGTCCTCGAGGCGAACCAACTCGCCTTCAAAGAAAGCCGTTTGGACATCCTGGTGGCAACAAAGGGCTTCGGCATGGGAATTGACAAGGGCTCGGTGCGCTTCGTCGTCCACACAGCGTTGTCCTCGGGATTGGAATCGTGGTACCAGGAGGTTGGCCGGGCAGGGCGCGATGAGCAGCGGGCGCACATCGTCCTTATGTTCGACCCGCCGACTGCATCGTGCCACGAGGAGTTGAATTCGGGCACCAGCCGACGTCCGAGATGCACCACGCACTACAACTGTCCTCACGGACGGGAAAGCCTGTGCGACTATGGGAAACAGCACATGTTCATCAGGTCGAGCTACCCCGGTGTGGAATCCGACGCAGTCGCTGCACTCAACGTTCTGCTGAAGCTGTTGGCTGCAAGGATTCATCGTCAATCACCACAGCTTGAGATTTCGTCACACCATCAATGGCTGTCGCGACACGAGCTCGCCGTGTACCGTTTGAAGACCCTCGGGCTGATTGACGGCTACCATGTTGATTACACGCATGGCCACCATCCACGGTTCGTCATCACCCCCAATGCCGTGCTCAGCCATGATGTCTTGGCCAGGATGGCTGAGCTCGAATCGAGGATGGTCGAGGGGGTTGGCCAGCACTTCTCCCACTGTGCTACTCGGTCCGACAGGCCTGTGGCCGAGCAACTCACAGCGGTGGACGAACGTTACAGCAACCTGGAGCGGCTAAACAGCCGCGCGGCGAACCGGCTCCGCAACAACGTCAATTTCCGGCGAGCTGTCGAAGCCTTCCGGCTGGTGTACCGCTACCTCTTGGTGCTTCTCGATCATGCCTACGAGGAAGTTTGGAAGATGCGGTACGACATGCTCTGGAACCTCTATACGCTCGCAACAGGGCGGGAATGCCGCAGGACCATATACCTTGCCCGTCTGGGAGGGGAACGGGTGGAGCCAGGATACCGGTGCGGCTGCTGTGACGTCTGCTGTCCCGGACTTGAGTTCGGCGAAGAGCGTGTACCCCCCCAGCGTACAACCGTGGCCGAAGAGCAGGAGGCGGAGCTCCGCGAGTTCTACGCCACCGGGCGCTTTGACTTCCAAGCTCTTTCCCGACTCCGCGAGGTTTTTGCCGACTACCCCACACACCAGTATCACGAGGCGCTGGGCGTCCTGGAGGGGAATCCACAGAACCTACCTGCGCTCTTCTTTGCCCAAGTCTTTTCACCGGCGGAGTACTACGAGGGGAACGCCAAGAGGTTGCTCGAAGCAGCGAACCGAAGGCCCCTCCCGCTTGGAGATGTCAAGGCGCTTTACGGCTCGACACGAAAAGAACACCGACCGCGGCTGCTGCTGACCCTGAATGGGACTCACACGGCGTGTGCCTGCGTTGAAGGGTGGAGATTCCTGGTCGAAGAGGCGCGCAACGTGGAGCATGAACCGATCCCGGAGATCCGGTTCTTGCGGGAGTGCCTGGAGTTCATGCTGCTGGTGCAGGTGGACCTGCCGCACACCACTGATTTCATGAGGCGCAAGGTTGCGGAGTTGAAGGAGGCGATGCATGCCTGAGATCACGAGCGTCGAGGCGATTCGCGGGAAGCTGGCGGAGTTTGACCGCCAGATGGAGGATGTGCTCGTAGCTGTACGTACGCTGGTGCAGGTCAAGGCGGATGCACAGGCAAGGCTCGCGGAGATCCAGACCACGTCGCGGAAGAGCCGGGAGGCCCAACTGGCGGCTGAGGAGCTTCGCACCGAAGTGAACGGCATCCTCGGCGAGTGGATGCGCCTGAAAGGGGAGGTGACACAGGCCGGTCAGCGATTGGCGGAGGAGAATCGAAATGCGCTGGTGGCTCAGGCCGACCTGTTGCGCGGTCTGGAAGCCAGCACGCAGGCAAGTGCCGAGACCGCGGAGGCAGCATCTGCGTCGGTCGTTGCGGCGGCCGGCCGGGTGGAGGCGTTGTTGGCGACGGTGCGCGGCGAATTGGAGTCCGAGGTCCGAAGGCGTCTGTCCCAAGCCGAGGACTTGATCGAGTCGGAAACCCGCCGCGTCGAGAAGTACCTCGAACAGGAACAAGCCGGGTTGACGGTATCAACGACACGTCAGCGTGAGGAGATGCAACGACGGATCAATGAGGAAATCGGCAACTTCACGGCGGAGATGCGTGAGCAGTTGAGCGAGCATCGGCGCGCGATGGACCGACAACTCACTGAGTTCCTGCACAAGCAGAACGCGCTGGTTCAGAATTTGACGCAACAGATTGACGGCTACGAACGCGCCGCGCGTGCCCAAGCGGCCAGACACGAGGAGCTCGCAACGAGCGTCTCAGGGCTTGGTGCTCGAATTGAGGAGGCTCGGAAGGAACTCGCCTCACTGACAACGCGCCTCGAATTGATCGAGTCCTGCGCCGGAGATACTGCGGTTCGACTCGGCGAGACCTTGGAGAAGCTCAGGGATATCCCGATCGTTGGCCGACGATTCGCGTAAGCCTCCTTTTCTGTTCTCAGGCGAACGGGAGCGGGTGCGAGTGTTCAACCTGCCCGTGCCCCCGGAGTCCTTCCGGTTTGATGTCGCCAAAGGAAGTGGGGCGTTGCAGAGTTTTGTGGGTCACTCTTGTTCCTTAGCCGGCCTTTTACCCACGGCTTCCGCGCCGTAAGGCAACCGGCTCGGACCGGTTGGCCCGACGCCGCGGGCGGACTCTTGATCGCGAAACGGAGACGTTACCAGCCGGAAACCAGGCCAGGAAACCGCGTCCAAGGTCCGAATACGCGGAGGTATTCTCGCCAAACCGCTCCTCACCAATGCGTTATCCTGGCGACAGGAGACCTTGCAGGAGACCCTGCGGGGTCACCCATTGGGCGGGATCACCCATTGCCTTCCTCCAGCTCCCCCGCTGCGGGGGTGGCCTGAATCCGCTCAAGCGTTTCGAGGACCGTGGCGAGGAGCGACGGGTCCGGGGTCTGGCCGAGGGCCGACGCAACGCGCTGGTATTCCGCGACCAGAATCCGCATGGGCGGCGCAAACGCCTTTGGCGCGGATTGAAAATGCGGTGCCAGCAGTCCCACGCCCTCGGCAAGACTCGCGAGTGCCTCCTCGCGCCGTTCGTTGGCTTCCAGCGTCTGCCCTAACATTCCCAACGACTTCGCCAAATCCGGCTGAAAGGCGTCGGGATTCTGCCGCGCCAGCGCCCGATACAGCTCCACCGCTTCCTGTGCCGGACCCAACGCCTCCTCGCGCCGGCCCAGCTTGCTCAACACGTTCGCCAGGGTGTTCAGCGCCATCGCCAAATCCGGCTGAAAGGCGTCGGGATTCTGCCGCGCCAGCGCGCGACGTATCTCCACCGCTTCCTGCGCCGGACCCAACGCCTCCCCGCGCCGGCCCAGCTCGCTCAAC
>CAZHUS010000160.1:0-6877 GCA_964535555.1 uncultured Verrucomicrobiota bacterium | reverse complement strand
CGTCGGGATTCTGCCGCGCCAGCGCGCGATACAGCTCGACCGCTTCCTGCGCCGGGCCCAACGCCTCCCCGCGCCGGCCCAGCTCGCTCAACACATTCCCCAGGTTGTTCAGCGACAGTGCCAAATCCGGCTGGAAGGCGTCGGGATTCTGCCGCGCCAGCGCGCGATACAGCTCGACCGCTTCCTGCGCCGGACCCAACGCCTCCCCGCGCCGGCCCAACTCGCTCAACCGGACCGCCAAAGTGTTGAGCGAACTCGCCAAATGCGGCTGAAAAGCGTCGGGATTCTGTCGCGCCAGCGCGCGATACAGCTCCACAGCCTCCTGCGCCGCATCCAACGCCTCCTCGTGTCCGCCCAACTCGCTCATCCGGTTCGCCAGGTTGTTCAGCGAACCCGCTAAATCTGGCTGGAAGGCGTCGGGATTCTGCCGCGCCAGCGCGCGACGTATCTCCGCCGTTTCCTGCGCCGGACCCAACGCCTCCTCGCGCCGGCCCAGCTCGCTCAAGAAGGTCGCCAGGTTGTTCAGCGAACTCGCCAAATGCTGCTGGAAGGCGCCGGGATTCTGCCGCGCCAGCGCGCGATAGAGCTCGACCCCTTCCTGCGCCGGACCCAACGCCTCCCCGCGCCGGCCCAGCTCGCTCAACCGGATCGCCAGGTTGTTCAGCGAACTCGCCAAATCCGGCTGGAAGGCGTCGGAATTCTGCCGTGCTAGCGCGCGACGTATTTCCACCGCTTCCTGCGCCGGACTCAACGCCTCCTCGCGGCGACCCAGCTCGCTCAACCAGAGGGACCAATTTGCCGCCAGTCGGGCGAGGTGCGCTTTGTCCGCGTCGGGGCCTGCGTCTAGGACGGGCTTGAGCCGCGCGTAGAGCAGCCCAGCCACTTCCTCCAAGTGCGGGCGCAGCAGAACCGTCTGGCCCGGCATCGGGAAAGCGTGCTGCAAGGCGAGGAGTTGCCGGGCCAACCGGCGACCGGGGGCGGTGTCCGCGGCCAGCAGCGCGCGAAAGTGGACCAGCACATCGTCCACAGGCCGGACATCGCGCACTTGGTCCTCGGCGTGACGCTTGAAGGGCGCGAGGAAGGCGCTGAACTCAGCGACGACCCAATCGGCGAGATGGAAGAGGAGCGGGTCTGCGCCCTCACCCCGGCCGTCTGCCCCGGTGCGGGAGAGGGAGTGCGCGCGGTCGGAGGCGTAGCGATAGGCCAGAGCGTGGGAGAATTGCCAGCGGTCGGCGTCGCCGGGGCGCGACAGGAAGCCTTGGCGGACGAGGTGGCGCAGGGCGTCGCGGGGCCGCTGGCCTGCCCCCTCACCCCGGCCCTCTCCCCCGCTGGGGGCAAGGGAGGCCAAGCCCAGAGCCGCTTCCGCCGCGCCCAGAGTCACGGGGGCGTAGCCCAGGCGGCCCAGCGCGACGAGCACCTGGCGGGCGTCTTCCGGAATGAGCCGCCAACTGCGGTCGTAGGTCCAGCGGAGCGGATGGCGCTCGTTGCCCGGCTCGCAGGCCCTGTCCAGCGGCGCCGTGCGGACGTCGGCGAGGAAGCTCTCAACGGAATCCTCCGGCTGGGCGAGTTGGCAGCCGGCGTTGGTCAGGGCCAACGGGTGACCGCCCAGCAACGTCACGACCTGCGCGAGTTGCGTATCGGTGCCGCGCTTGGGTGAGAGCTTGCGCAGGAGGGCGCGGGCTTCTTCCGGGCTCAGCTCCTGGTCCAACCGGATGCCGTGGCCAGTGAAATCCTGGGCGGCATTGCGCGTGAGCACCAGTCGGCGCGTCGGGGTGCCCAGCACCGACAACAGCTCCTGCAGGGTCGCGCCGCCACCCGCTTCCTCAGCGCCTTCCACGACCACGAGCGCGCGGCGGTCGGCGCAGGCGCGCTCGGCTCGTTCGCGCGGGGGAAGCGTGGGATTCTCGCCGGGCGCAAAACGCTCGGCCAACGTGTTCCAGACCTTCTCCGCCTCGGCCTTGAGCCGGTAGAGGTCCAGGAACACCAAGCCGTCCGGGAACGGACTGCGGGCCAGGTCTTCGTCCTTCTCGCCGATGGCCACGCGAATGGCGTCGGCGGAAAGCGCAGTTTTGCCAAAGCCGGCGAGGCCGAAGACGCAGGCGTCCTCGCCCCGGCCGAGCCGGGCGGCGAGTTCGTCCCGCTGCGCGTCGCGGCCGATAAGTGTACCCGCGCGGATGGCCGGGAGGCGGTCAAAAGGGACTTGCCGCGTGGCTGGGCTGGAGAGCGGTCCCGCCTCAACTCTGCCAATCACCGGCCGCGCCGGACGCGGCACCAGGACGCAATCGTTCAGCAGCTTGCGCGCAGCGCCGCAAACTTGCGCATCCAGCTCGCGCGGCTTGGCGATGGAGAGATGGTCTTCGTCGAGACCCACCGGGTCGGCGCCCACGCCGGGATGGGCGGAGGTGGGGTTGACGACCGTCACGCCCTTCAGAGCGCGCAACTCGTAGTAGGTGACGGTTCGAATGTCCTCCTGCTCTGCCTTCCGGCGATACCAGTCGTACAGGTCGCGCAAGTGAGCGTCATGCGCCCGCAGGTCTTCGATGCTGAGGGTGGCCCGGAAAACCGTGCGGAAGGCGTTACCCAGTGATGCCAGTGCGGCGCCTGTATGAGGCGTGGCGAGGAACAGTACGGCCCGCGTGTTCTTGAATACAGACTCGGGCCGTGGCTCGGAGGCGTCGGCCGACCTGCGGAGGATTTGCTTGGCCACCAAGCCGCCTAAGCTGTGACAGATAAACAGCAGGGGGCGCTGTCCCAGGCCGCGTTGCACCATCAGATCAAGCACTTGGAGGGCGCGGTCGGGCAGGGCCATGCTGTGCCCGGCGTCGCGCCAGCAGTGGCCAAACCAGCCCAAGAAGCGCAGCCATTTTGTCGGACTGGCGGCGTATCCCAAGGACCAGACTCCCACATCCTGGAACTCCTGGCCGAGCCAGTGCGGCCAGGATCTGGAATCGTTCGCAGCGTGACGCCACGTCTTGAAGGCATCGCCACCGAGGCCGTGAATGAAAACGACGTCGGCCTTACGTGCGGCGTTCGCACAACCCGAGATTTCGTACAACCGGCTCATCGCTCTCGGTTCCCAGCGAGGCGACCGCCTGCCGACTTGACGGCCAAGATCCGCCGCGCGAGGTCCGGATCACTGCTTGGCTCGCGCCAGCGTTCGAGGAAATGCTCGAAGCGATGATGCACTGCCCCGCCAACCAGATGGTAGCAGATGTGGGCGGCAGTGGCCGGGAGTATCCCGGCGACGGTCAGCGGCTCAGCCATGACGGGAGCGTAGTGCACAGCGCGCGCCACGAGCCAGCGCAAACCCAATGGGGTCCCCCCGAACACACGTGTCAAGTCTTGTTCCACCGCGCGGTGTTCCAGCGGGTGCGGGACGAGGATCTGGGCCAGGTCTGCGGTCCCGCGGCCCCTCGATTCGTGGTCCGAACCAGCGCCTCGTCAGTCAGGGCCAGACGAGGCAGGTTGCCGCCGATCTGGCAGCGTTGATCGAAGGGGTGGAGAGCGTTGAGACCGCAACCGCGGAGGTGACCGTCTCGCTGCAGCAATTCAATTCGCGTGCATTCGCCTCCATTCGCTCGCAGCCCATAAGACTGACAGTCCAGCCGGTGAAAGTCCGGTGATGGTAAATGACGATGAGCCATCCAGTGATAACCGACGTGGGGAGTAGGGACAACCGGCCCCACGCAAGCTCGGCTGTAAAGATCCTGGCCGGAGCAGGGCGAGCAGTTTCTCCAGGCCGTAGCATGAAGCGAACGTTGCAGCTTCGTTACGCGACCCACCCGATCCGGATCGGTGGGACGTGTGGTCGCCGAGCCCCTGCGAATGGGGCGAAGGCGGCATCGTCGATGAAGGCAGCGTCGGATGCAGTCGTGGGGACCACCGGAGTACAGACGGCGGCATGGGGAGAAGGGACTGGCAGGCTAAATTGGGGACCCTCGGCGGCTGGCGGGTCGGTCCCGCAGTCTGACGGAATAAACCATAGGCCGTTGGGTGGCCGGACGAGGCGCGGATGTGGCCATAGTAGGCGAGGAGCTGGCCGGACAACACAACCGGCCGGGGAGCCAAGGGCCACTGGACCCGTGGCGTGGATCAGAAGTTCTCGGTGCCGCTTGGGCGCAAGCCCGACTACGGACTACTCGCCGGGGACGGAGATACCCGCAGTGCCGGCCTATAGGTCGGCATGGGTACGCCCGCGAAGGTGGCCGCCGCACAAACAAAGTGACAGGTTCGTTGCGTTGTGTGCCTCCCTCCGGCGAAGTGGCCGCGAGCTCAGCCACCAACGCCGTTCTGTTCTTCCGCGATGCCTTGACCGCGGAACTGAACCAGCAGCGCGAGGCGCCGCAAGCGATCCTCGATCAGTCGCAACAACTCCTGACCAACAACCATTCGCTGAGCGACCAAGCACGTTCGCTTCAACAGTCCGCCGAGGAAGCGGCCCGGATGCGCAGCCAATGGCAGACCCTGACCAGCCGCTTGGACCGGTTGGAGCGCCGGCTCCGTGAAACGGAGGCCGCCCCGGCAACCACGCTGCCGCCAGACACCAACAAGTGGTTTCGCCGCTGAACCCGTGGCCCGTGTGCCGTTACCGACCACCGCCGCACCGACCACTGATCACTGGTCACTGATCACTGGTCACTGATCACTCGCAGACCGCGTTGTCCGCGTTTCCCGCATTCTGGGGTGGCCCCCTTGGTTAGGCCACGGGGATGTGGTATGCGGGAGAATGAAGGTTGTTTTCCAAGGAGGTAACCGTGGGTCCTGATACACCTATGCCAAAGCCCAAAGACAAACCCGTCCATGAGGTCCGGTTTGGCGCCATCAAGGCCGCCATCTGGAGAAACGACACCGTCAACGGTGTCCGCTACAACACCACGTTTTCGCGCCTGTACAAGGACCGCGAGGACGACCAATGGAAGTCCACCGACTCGTTCGGTCGCGATGACCTGCTGGTCCTGGCCAAGGTGGCCGATGCCACCCATACCTGGATCTGCGGGCAAGGCCAGGAGCGGGAAACCGAAGCGCCCTCGCCGGCGGACGTTTGAGACGCGGCACGCCCGCCCGCGGCGCAAGCCCCGAGGCGGCACGAGACCACGGGACCGGACGGCATCATGCCGCTCTGGTCGCAGGTTCTCACGAAGGTTCACGGCTTCCGAGGATTGAGCCTTTAATCAGTCCTTACCCCCTTTTTCTCGTCGCTTCTGCGCAACCCGAGGCCGTCCGGCGACGGACCTATCCCACGAAGCGGCGTTGTGCCGCTGGCATACCATGAGTCCTGAACACAAAGCGTTCCTGACCCTGACATTGATGCCCGCCCGGCTCGAGGCTGAGCAGGCGGCCTGGTACCTCGGCTTCCAGCCGCACGACATCCCGGTGCTGATCGCCGCCGATCTGCTCCGTCCGCTGGGACGCCCCCAGCACAACGCGGTGAAGTACTTCGCCGCTGTCGAGTTGGAGGCGCTGCGTTCGGACAGCAAGTGGTTGGGGAAGGCAACTGACGCGGTCCAGAGCCGCTGGCGGCGCAAAAACCACACGGAGCCGGTCCCACACGGATTGCCGTTGCGTTCCCGCGTCAACGGATGTGTCACCGCCGCGGCCGCATCGCCGATGGCCGTAGCCACCTAAAAGCGAGGTACCGATGTCCCCCTACGAATCGCTCGTTGATCCGACCAGCTTTGGGACCGTCGTCAGGTACCTCCATCACCCGGACAAGCAGATCCACTTCGTGCTGCACGTGAAGGATGAGTCCATGCTGGCCGACGTGGCGGCGAAGCTCGACGCGGCCATGGCCGGTGCCCAGGGCCGACCGGTGGCCCTGGGTTCGATTCTGGATCCGATGTTCGCAGATGGCTCACTTCGCATCTCGGCTCGGCACGAGTTGCCGGTGGGTAACCGCTGGCCGGTCGTGCCGGTGACGCAGATCCCCAGCCTAGCGGCGTGCCAGGTCATTTACCTCCCGCCCTTCTACCTGGCGCATACGCCGGGGCTGTTCGAGGGGGCCTTCGAGAAGCCCGGAATGGGCGTCCGCCACGGCCCGGCCCAACGGATCAGGCTATGATCAACATGACCGATCGAGGACAACTGCGAACGCCTCGCGCGATTCCATGAGCCAACGTCCACAACAGCCCGAATTGCCCGTTGGCGAATCGGCTCCCGACGCTGCGAGTCCCCGCCCCTCGGGGCACCTGATGCGTCTAATGGGGAGCAGCGCCGATCTGGGCTGGGCGACGCCCCAGCAATGGTTCGATTACCTGAACCTCGAATTTCGGTTCACCTTGGATCCGTGCTGCACCCACCAGAACGCCAAGTGCCCTCGCCATTACACCCCGGACGAAGACGGTCTCGCCCAGTCGTGGGCCGAGGAGCGGGTCTTCATGAACCCACCCTACGGCCGCGAGATTCCCAAGTGGATGCGCAAGGCCTACGAGGCGGCACGTGATCATGGCGCCCTTGTGGTCTGTTTTGTCCCGGCGCGCGTGGACACCGAATGGTGGCATCGCTACGCCGCCAAGGCGTCCGAAATCCGCTTCCCCATCGGCCGGGTTAAGTTTGAGGGCGCCGACGCCGGCGCCCCTTTCCCCGTCGCTATCGTCATCTTCCGCCCGCGGGTCTGACCCGCTCGGAAAAGGTACGTCGAGGGTTGGACCGGGAGTAGCAGTGCTGGGGCGAAGTTCGAACCTCAATGCATGATGGAGCCGTTGCTGGCCTTGTGCGGGTCGGTGGAACCGGCGAAGGGGTCACCCGGCGTAGCGATCCCGGGTGTTTCGTTCGAGAGTCATGTGGCAAGATGTCCTCGGAGGTTAGACCCATCATAGCCGCATGCAATAGCCCGGAGTTTCGCGCAGCGCCAACCAGAGGTCCGGGGGCATTGTCGGCA
>CAZHUS010000159.1:0-13736 GCA_964535555.1 uncultured Verrucomicrobiota bacterium | reverse complement strand
TCTCTCTCCTGTCCACGGAGTCTCGGAAAATGGGGGTTCTTTGACGGGCTGCTAGTCATGGTGAGAGTCGAGGTCAGCCGGCTCGTCCAAACCCCGTAGCAGGTTCGTGAGGGCGTAGAACATCTGGGATTGCGGCCAACGCAGGAACGGGAGCGTATGGCGAACTCCACCGATATAGATCCGGGTGACAAAATGGCCGTCCGGAAGCTGGTACCGGTCGAGGACGTGTCGCGCCAGTCGCCGCGCCAGCCCAAACGCCCCGGGGATTTCCGAGCTCAGCAACGTTCCCAACGTGATCGCCTCCGCCAGATTGTACGTCTCGAGCCGCACCAATTGGAGCCGCGGTTGGACGGCGAAGCTGCGCGGCTGATCCTCGCCCTCGAAGAGGTTCTTTCGATAGTATTCCCAGCCATGCCGGATCGCCTCACGCACCGGCCCGTCCTGCAGCTGAAGGTTCAGCTTGAACAGGTTCTTCAGGACAAAACACGTGTGGAAATGGTCAATGAAAGCCTCCTGCGGCCCGTCCAAACCGTACAGCCACGACCCATCCGGACGCTGCGTCTCGAGGATGAATGCGAGATTCCTCTGCGCCTTCGCCGCGTAGTCCCCTCGGTCCAGTCGACGTGCGGCATCGAACAGCACGAAGGCCCGATAGGCGCTCGCATTAATCACCCGCGTCTCGTCACAAGGGGAATAGCTGGCTGCCGCCGAGGACGGACCAGTGACGGTATCGCGCA
Organism: uncultured Verrucomicrobiota bacterium; assembly: GCA_964535555.1. Classification (GTDB taxonomy): domain Bacteria; phylum Verrucomicrobiota; class Verrucomicrobiia; order Limisphaerales; family J093; genus DSVZ01. Next base: position 12,999 of record CAZHUS010000159.1, on the reverse strand, counting down.
GGTCTTCCGCGACGAATCGCGCGATGGAAGCGGCCGTCGCCCCCAAGCGTTCGTCGCCGGTAGTATCATGCAAGCCCGTGAACACCTCGTAGCAATATGGCGTGGCGGTGATGTACGGCGTGTTCCGCTTCCATAGGCCCTTGTTGTTCTGCCAGTCGAAGGGGTATCCCCAACCCAAGCCCTGGTAGCCCGGCACAGCCGAGCTCACCAAATCGCCCGCCAACCCGGATGCCCGCGCCAGTTGCGAGGAGTCGCGCTCCAGCCGATACAGATTCAGGAACGCCAGCGCCAGTTGCGCATCTGCGGTTGGATAGCGGGTCTTCCTAACCCATACGCCCCGCAACCGGGGCGCCAGCATCTCCAACGCCAGGACCGGCGCGGTCAACAACGTCCCCAACGGATTCTTCTGGTAGTAGAGCCGCCGCGCCATGAGCCCGTAGCTCGTCCCCCAGATATCGTAAGGATCGTAGCTATCGAGTCCTTCGCGCTCGAGCCATTCCTCGAATCGCCGCAGTGCCTGACGGACCGCACGCTCCTCGGCGAGGATGTCCTCGGTCCGTGTCACAGCAGCCGGGTTACCGCCGTGGACCTGGCTTGCTGCGCCTTCAGGCGCTGCGCGATCTCGGCAAACGTGGTCACTTTCAAGCCCGGGTCTTTCGTGACCTCCCCCAGGAACCGATCAAGGACCCGGTCATCGGCGTGTTCCTTCGAATGGCCGATCAGCACCAGCACGTCCAAGGGCCCGTACTCCGCGCGCCAGTCCGCCTCGCGAATCATGCGCAGCAACTGTCCCGACGAGAGGTTGTGGAAGTCCAGCTTGATCGGCGCCGGTTCCCATAAGGACTTCAGCATCTGGAAGGGATGTCGCGGGTTGGCAAACCGTCGCATCATGGCGCTCTGCTGCTCGCGCGGCACCTTCGGGGAGAACTTGGCGCGCAGCCGGTTGAACGTCGCCTGCTGGTAGCGCCGCCGCATCACCGAGTGGATGGGAATCTCCCAGATCGATCCGTCCGGCTCCTCGACGCCCACATCCGACCGCACCCGCCACAGCCGCCGCGGCGTCTGCACGTCCCTATAGTCCAGACAGTAATGCGGATCCTCACGGTGGAGACCCTTGACCACGGACGATTCGATCTCGAATGCGTGGTCCGCGAGCGCCGCCAGAAGGCGCTGTCCGGGCCGGGCGCTGAACGCCCCGGCACGATACGTCATGACGCGGTGGGACCGGTCGCTCGTTGAGGCCAAGGCCTCGAGCAAGGCCTTGCGTTCGCCGATGTACCGGCTCGTCTCCGCGGCCGTCTCGAACAAGTGATCCACCGTCTCGAGTTCGTACCGGAGGTGCCAGGTGCCGGCCTCATGGCGAGCCTGGTGCCATTGCGGATGCAGGTGCAACTGGAAATCGTGACCGCGACGCGCCAGGTCTGCCACCTGTTCGCGGATCAGCCGGGCGGGATCGTACCCCACGGCTCGCTCCAAATCACGCGCGTGCCGTTCAAACGCCACGTACTCCTCGGCCTCCAGGAAGACCGTCAACGGAACGCCATGCCCCTCGCAGATCCGCGCCATGCGCTCGGTCGGCTCCACCATGTGCCGCCGCACATCCCCGGTGCCGTTGCCGAAGATCTCGTAGTCAACCGTGAGAACCAAGAATCTCACCTGTGTCCTGATTGAACCACCTCGCCGGACTCGTCGAGAACGACTACCTCGCTCCCGCTGCCACGGCTGGCGCCGGAATCGCTGACGCCGCCCCAGCCTTTCGGCACACCGAGAGCACCGAGACACCGAACGGAGCCGGGAACCAGTTCTCGAGTCGCCGCAGCATCGGCACCAGGCGATTCAACACTCTGAGTTGCCCCCGTGGCGGGACCTGGCGGCGCAGTACACGCCCGTTCACGAGCCAGCCAAGGGCGCCGAGCATGTTGACGTACTTCTGGAGGACGACCTGGAATCCACATCGCTCGAGCTTGTCGCGCGCTGACGACTTTGTGTATCGTCGGTAGTGCCCGATGGATGAATCCATCGGACCATAGAGCCAGTGATGAGCGGGAACCACCAGGATGAAGTGGCCGCCCGGCTGCAACAGCTCGCACGTGTGCTTCATGGCCAAGTCATCATCTTCGATGTGCTCGAACACGTTCACGGACAGGGCGGTGTCAAACTGACGCTCCCGAAGCCGCAGCACGGCGGTATCGGTAATATCCATCACAGACGCCTCGAGATTGGCGTGACCGGCGAACTGCTGCCGGACCACGGAGACCGCCTCGGCAGATAGGTCGAAGCCGCAAAGCAAATCGCGATTCAGCAGGTGTTGAAAGTGGTTGCCTAGGCCGCAGCCGATCTCGAGAACCCGCCGCCCGATCCAACCCTCCATCTCCTTAAACAACCAGTCGTCGAAGAGGTTGAGCAACAGCCGGCTCCGTCGGACCTCCATCAGGGCCTCCTTGTCAGACTCCATCATGGCGTCAAACGGTGCACAGCGGCGTCGGATGGCCGCCGGACACACCGGAAGCCTATCACCCAGTTGGCATAGCCTGGTGAATAGCCGCGGCCATGCCGTGACGCACACGTGAGATACGCTGTATCTTCGTAGCCCACTGATCCTCCACGAATTACCCGTGTCTCCAAGAACTCCCTTCCGATGAAGGGCCCCGCGGGGCCACTCGTGTCATCAAGCAGCGCCTCAGGTGCTAAATACCAGTCGGCTTTGTAGTAATCTTCGACCCATTCCCAAACGTTGCCTATCATGTCGTAAAGGCCATAACCGTTTGCCATGTCGAACACAGTAGACATTCCCGATATCACCTGCGTACCGTCAAAATAGGCAACACGCCGAGTAGTGTTGAATCCTCCGTAGTGCGCCATGCTCTTGTTTATGTGCCTTGAAGGGACACTTCCATAACTCTCCCATGCAAAATGGTGGCCGGTCAATCCTCCCCGGGCCGCCTTCTCCCATTCCGCCTCGGTTGGCAGTCGGTAGCCGGACGTCTCTGGATTGCTATCCCAGCTACTGAGACTGGAGTTTACGCGGTTGTTGAATGCGATACACCGATCGAGACCCTCTATATCGCTACGGTAATTGCAGAAGGCTTGGGCTCCGTACCACGTCACGCCCGTTGCAGGATACTGATGCCTATTGCTGAGAACCTGAAACGTGCCGTTTCTGAATTCGATGTGCGTGAATGGTCGTCCATCGTCGTTTCCCGTCAGCTTCAGCAAAATCCGCGAGTCTCCTTCCCTATTGGTCACTGTATTGGCGTCGGTGCCGATCAAGCCGTTGTCATAGGCCCATTGGAACACCTGCCGGAGCTGCTCGTTCGTGATCTCGATTCGATCAATCCAGAAACTGCTGACTCGAAGCACATGCGCCGGAAGGGCGTTGGTAAAGCCTTCGGCGTAACTGTCGCCCATTTGGAATGCGCCCTGCGGAACCAGCTCCATGCCGGTGGGGAGCTGCGACACGTCCGCGGCCAGGACGCGGTAGAGCGTGGCCGGGCCTTCGCTCTGAGGAAAACTGACTGTCCCCGTCGCATTGGTCGTCACGACGTGCTTGAGTGGCAGCCAGGAGGCGTATCCGAGCATGGCGTTAGTCTCGATGGTCAACGACGCCCTGGCGAACGGCTGTGTGTACGTCAGGCTGCCTTCCGGATCGAACCAGGTGATCGCCACCCTTTGTCCCGTCAGGTGCCCGCAAACCAGCGGGAACACGGCCAGGAGGACTAACCATAGCTTGCTCATAGGGTGTGGCTTCCCCGAATCACTCGAACGGCAGTACTACCGTCGGGGCCAATTGCTGCACCGCGGGCAACAGCCATCGGCTCGTGGCGCTGCTCATCATCGGTGAACCAGGAGTGCAGACTTCAGTCCGCAGGATAGGGGGGAAGGGAGGCGCGCTGCGCACTGAAGTCCGGGCTCCTTTGGGCAGATGCTTCATGCGAAGTAGATCGTTCGATGCGGGTCGGCTCGTTGGGCTCAACCTCTTTCGCGCTTCCAGCGCCGTCGAAGCGGGTCGCGCGACACGGAATACCCTGAACAGCCGGTTCGTATAGACGAGGTCCGCGTCCTGTCGCCGTCGCTGGATGTAGTCCCGCAGTGCCGCTTCCACGTCGTCGTCTGCGGCTTCGGGGACGACAAAGTGCGACACGCGGTTGGCCTCGTAGAATGCAGACACATCCTGGTGCCGTGCGGTCAGGTAGATGTCGGAGACCGTCTTGCCAGAGTACAAAGCCAGAAAACGTGCCTTCCGGAATACGACGGTGGCATCGTCTTGAACATCGCGCTTGAAGTACTCGATCAACGCGCTGACCTCGGGTTGTTGCGTCCCTCCCGGAATCTCGCGCCAGTTCATCGTGCTGTACCTGCCGAGGAAAGTAAGGCAGATAGCCAACCCCAGCGTCACCGGCATCGCGATTCTCCCCCAGCTCGGCATCCGCCCCGCAGCCATCCGCAATCCGACGAACGCGTAGAACACGAACAGCGGCATGATCGGCATCAGGTAGCGCCGGCCGCCCCAGGGGAAGAACACGATGAACAGGAAATAGCCGATGGTAAAGATCTCCAGAACCGAGCATCCGCGAAGGAATCTCACGCTGGCGGCCAGCAGTCCCCTGAGGTGCGATGCTGGAGACTGAACCTGTGGCTTGGCCACGCCGAGATGCTCAATGCCCTCTGCACTGCCACTCGGAGCCGTTACCCTTTCCTCCGAGAGGTGTTGCCGGGAAGGAACGCAAGGAGCGCAAAGGGCAGACGTGCCTTCTTTGCGTTCTATGTGTTCTCTTGCGGCAATCAGTTCCGGTTGCGACGTCAGCCGCGCGAGACGGCGAGGCGGCTTCTCACAGCCTCGGAAGCCGCCTCGTGCGAGACGCCAGAAACCCACGGTTGCCAGTGCAGCGAGCGCCACGTAGAGAGCCGTCTGGAGCCCCGCGCTGTGGCCATTCTCCCAAAGCACACCCAAGCACTTCAGGTAGTAGAGCGGGCTGGCCAAAAGCGAATGCAGGGACACGGTCTGAAGGTAGGAGTTCAGGTAATCCGAGTCCACTGAAACCAGAGCCGCTTGGACTCCCAGCGACGCCGTGAAAGTGCCCACCGTCGCCCATGCAAAGCACGTCAGCCTGCCGGCATGGAGCCAATCCGAGAGCACAATGGCGGGAATCAATACCAACCCGACGCTGCGTGTCCCGTACGCGAGAGCGCTGAGAACTCCTGCGAAGACACCCGCGCCGAGCATTCTGGCGGCAGCGCACCGCCTGAGCTCGACCCGGAGGGTCACCAGAAGTGCCCCATACGCAAACGCAAGAAAAGGGAATTCCGAGACAACTGCATCTTTGAAGTCCCAGAAGTATGGGCAGGCCGCCGTGATGGCGACGGCTCCCTGCGCCGCGGCTTCGCCGCTCCGTTCCCGTGCCGCCGCGTAGAACAGGAACAGGGCTAGACAGAAGAAGCCGATACACACCACCTTCATCGGTGTCAGCTCAAGTCCATACCAGTGGTAGGGCAGGGCCAACAGCAAGGGAAAAACCGGCGGATAGGCTAACGGAGTGATGCTCGACGGGGAGCGGATGTAGCCCGTGTCCGCGTACGGCCTTCCCTCGACGATGTTCCGTGCGTGGGCGATGTACATTGCTTGGTCATCACCCCAGACGTGCCCATCGCGAATGGTGGCGACGTGGAACACACCGATGCCCAAGACCAGCAAGAGGGCGAACAGAGTGTGTCTGCTTGAACGGTGGTTGAGCATCGGGACTCCCGCGACGACGCGTTTGGCTTGCCGGCTGCGAGCAGAAGTCAGAGGGAACTTAACTCCGTGGTCTCCGTGGTCTCCGTGGTGCAGGCGCCTGCTCACCACGGAGGCATAGAGGTCACGGAGCTTGGGACAGGAGATCGATGCACGCCTTGACGACCTGCCGGGCAACCACGTCTCGAAGACCTCCGTGTTCTCCGTGGAGCATGCACGTGCTCACCACGGAGGCACTGATTCTAGTGTGCTTTCACGATGAGACTAACAATCCAAGGCCAGGCAGTGAGGCTTCGCAGGCGCTGGGTATCGGCCGCGAGACGTGGCAAGCCTGATTCGAGCTGATGGACTACAGCCTCCAGATGGTTAAATACTCTGTTAGGGAATTCCTTCTCACGGAGCTCATCCCAGATGTGTTCCTGAGGGTTCAGCTCGGGTGCGTAGGGCGGCAAGGGGATGAGTCGCACGTTCTCTGGTACCTCCAACTCGTGCGCTTTGTGAGAACTGGCCCCGTCCAAGATCATGAGGGAGAAACTCAAGCCGGTGAGCCCGACTCACTTGGTGGAGGAATTCGCTCATGCGTTGAGTGTTCATCTCCCGGCAGATCCGCCAGTCCAGTGTTCCTTGGAGCGGGCTGACCGCTCCGTACACGTACACAAACTCCCGCTCGTAGCCGTTGAGCATCGTCGGACGGCAGGGTCGCGGTGCCCAGCACCGCTTGGGACGTGCCATCCGGCCAAACCGCGCCTCGTCCTGAAAGAGCAACCGAACGCGGCGCCCCCGGACGGCGGTCCGCGTCAACAGGGGCGCCAATACCTCCGGGAGTTTTTTTCCAGGCCGCCTGGGCCGCAGGATCGCTCTTGGGGTTTCGGGTGTCCGGGGCCACTTTGCGCCAACCGTGGCGGGTGAGCAGGCGCCAGACCACCGAGGCGGCCACCGGCCGTCCCAGATGCTGCGCCAAGGCGGCACGCAAGGGCGAGAGCACCAAGAGGCCCGCGTCCTTGGCCTGCGCCGCCCACGGCGCCAAGAACTCGGCTTCGGCTGCGGGGCTGAGCAATGCTCGCCGACGCCCTCCCCAGCGGCGACGGGGCAACTCCGACTGTTGGAGGCCACGAAAGCGATGTTGCAGGCGGGCCACTGACGCCCGACTGACTCCGAGCACCGCAGCCGTCTGCTCCAAGCTGGTACCAGCCACCGCCGGCAGGAGCACCGCTTGGGCGGCGCGGAGTTCCTCGGCGTCGCTGGTTTGGAGGACGAACTCTCTTGCGCGCTCGACGAGCGCTGCATCCACGTATCGTGGTCTTGCCATGAGCTAATCATGACAGTGTTAGTCTCATCTTGAAAGCACAATCGAATGAGCTCACGGAGCCCGGAATAGGAAATCGCTGCACGCCTTGACGACCTGCCGGGCAACCGCGTCTCGAAGACCTCCGTGTTCTCCGTGTTCTCCGTGTTCTCCGTGGTGGATCGCATGGTTCTTGCGGAGCATGGGTCAGCATCAAAGAAGACGATCGGTGGCGGACTGAAGGCCGCGATTCGCAAACCTGGTCGTGATGCCGCGAAAGAACGCAAAGAGCGTAGGAAGGGGACTTTTTGAGTTCTTTGCGTTCTCTTGCGGCAAAACACTCGGGCTTTCAGCTGCAAAAGACCCGAAAGAAAGGAACTCTCTTTGGTGTTCTTGCCGTTCACTGCCTGCACCTCTCTGGCTTCTGATCTCTGACCTCTGACTGCTGACCTCTGCGCCCTCAACGCTGCTCATGCGGGCTGAAGGCCCAAGAGACATGTTGACACGCGACGTTAAGGGCGTTCCGAAGCATCGAGGCGTCGGTGAAAAGCATCTTCAGGAACGTCAGCGCCGGGCCGGGCCGGATCGCCCACTCGCGGAACGCGCGCTTCTGCCAGTATTCCATCCGCTCGGCGGGCAGGCCCGGATAGTCCAGCACCGTCTCCTTGTCCATGTCCACCTCCTCCCACTTGGTGCCGGGACGGAACCACCGGTTCTTCAGCACTTCGAAAAAGAACGGCGTGCCGGGGTAAGGGGCGGCGATGTGGAACAGGGCGATGTCGAGGGGCATTCGCTTCGAGAACCCAATGGTCTGGCGGATCGTCTCCTCGGTTTCGCCTGGCAGCCCAATGATGAAGTACCCCCAGTTCTTGATCCCGGCCCGCCGGGCGGCGGCGAGCGACTGCGCCGCCTTCGCCGGGTTCGCCCCTTTCCGGGCGCGTTTCAGGATGTCGGCGTTGCCGCTCTCGAGACCCCAGGCGATCAGGTGACAGCCCGCCTGCCCCATCAGGCGCAGCATTTCGTCATCCACGAAATCCACCCGGCTGTTGCACGTCCATTTCATGCGGACGTTTTCGGCGATCATCGCGCGGCAGATCCCCATGACTTGATCGCGATCCACCGTGAACAGGTCGGCGTACATGTGGACGTTGTTCAGGCCGAGCTTCTTGAGCTCCCAGAGTTCCTGGAGCACGTTCTCGGGCGACCGCGTCCGCACGCTGTACTGGTAGGTGACGTGTTTGATGCAATACGAGCACCCGGCCGGACAGCCCCGGCTGGGAACGATGAAGGTGAAGGGGCCGTTCAGCATCGGCATCCGGTACGTCTGCAACGGCAGGTGATCGTGCAAAGGCAGGGGCAGCTCGTTCAGATCGGCGACAAATGGGCGGGCCGGGTTCATGACCAGCTCCCCCTGCCGGCGCCAGACGAGACCCTTGATCGCCGACAAGTCCGTCCCGCCGCCGCCAGCGGCATGGACGCCCGGTTCGTAGGTTGGGTCGTGCCGCTCGAACAGGCGCCCGATCGCCTCGGGCCGCTCCGCCGTTCGGCCTTCTAGCTGATCCACCAGGTCGCGGAGGGTCAGGTCCGGCTCCCCGTACAGCACGTAATCGAGGGTCGGGAACGACCGCATCGTCTCGCGCGGGATGGGGGTGACGTGGGTGCCGAACGCGATGGTTTGCGCGCCCCGGTTTCGGGCTAGGAACGTGCCGTACATGTCGTTCTCAAGTGTCGGCGCGGTTACCTGCGTGAAGTAATACTTGGGGGCACAACGATCGAGGAGGTCCTTGAACTGCAGCCAGGTCATACGCTCGGCGATGGCATCCACGACCTTGACCTTGTAGGTCGGATGCAGGAGCGCCGCCATCTGGGCGAGGGAAACCTGGGGCCAGACCATGTTCTCGCGGGAGCGGCGGCCGACCCGGTGCTGGCTCCGAATCCAGATGCCGCCGTCGGGGGCGGGCGGGTTCACCAGCATCACGTCCACCGCTTCGGCCGATCGCCGTGTGCTGGAGAAGGTGGACCGAACAATGGGGTCGGCATCCGGGAATTTGGGAGCGGGCAGCTTGCGGCCCGTCATGGCCGGATCCACCACGGGTGTATGGCCCACTTCAACGATGCTCATGATCTGCTCTTGATGTGTCGCAACTACCGACCCGATGCTTTCACCACGGAGACACGGAGATCACGGAGAAGACCTCGGTCTCCGCGCTACACCTATCAGTATTCACAGCCAGGTCGCACCCCTCCTCATAATCAAGGGCCTCTCCGTGTCCTCCGTGTCTCCGTGGTTTAACGGCCATGCTCCGGCGGTCATTCGGATCGTCTGCAGTCCTCAGTGGTAGATGGGGCCTCGATTGTGTCCCGACGGGCTCCCGTCAATCGTCTTGATCGCCCGCGCCGGCACACCGCCGACCACCGTGTGCGGCGGGACATCCTCGGTCACCACCGCGCCCGCCGCCACCACCGCTCCCTTCCCCACGCGCACCCCGTCGGTGATCACCGCACTCGCCCCCAGCCACACGTCGTCCTCGATCACGATTCCCTGAGCCGTGATCCCCTGTTGGACAAAGGGCCGTTCCGGATCGTCGAACACATGGTTGACCGCCATGATCTGCGTGAACGGCGACGTGTAAACCCGGTCTCCCAGGGTCACTCCGCCCTGTCCCCGGATCACCGAGTACTCGCCAATCAGGCAGTCAGCTCCGATCCGAATACTGGCTCTTGGGAGGTTACGGAAGTTGTACACGTGCAGGACGGCGCCGTGCATTACCAGGCTGTCTGCTCCGATCTGGATCCCCCCAGGACAGGCATGCAGATAGACGCCCTGGTCCAGATACACCCCCCGCCCGAGCCGGATATGGTCGGCGAACCGCAACCGGACGCCGTTCTCGATCGCCGCCAGCCCTTCCATCCGCAGCATCAGGCGGTAGGCGACCGCCCGCAGGCCGATGCCGATTACGGTCGGTACCCAGCCGACCGCCGCCGTCAGCGTCTGCTCGAGCGCGTAGCGCCACGGGCTCGAGGCCTGGCGGCTCAGGTAGAGCTGAAGGTGAGAGCTCAGAGGTCAGAGGTCAGCGATCATGGACCGTCCACCGAATGGATCCGCGGCTTCCGGCCATCCGCCGCTGGTTGGCAGCCCGGATCAGGCTCCCACCACGGAGGCACGGAGGTCACGGAGAACACAACCGGAGAGCGGTGGAGGTCCCAAGGGTACGTTCGGGAACGCGCTACCTGGAGGAAGTTGTCACTCGCTCTCCGTGTTCTCCGTGTTCTCCGTGGTGAAATTGGTCTGCTGTCCTCGGCCCGGCAAACGGACCTTCTATTTCAGCAATCCGCCGCTGTTTGGCGGCCCAGATGACGCGCAGCGCCACACCCGCCAGAGCAGTCCACCCGGCCAGCACGACCAGGAGCGCCGAGGCAAGCGCCAAGGGAAGCTCCCCCCCTGCAGGGACGCCAAACGACGCCCCAAAGGCAAGCATGCCGCCAACCAGCATCGCGATCGAAGCCCGCACGAGCTTCGTTGTCCAGAAGTGCTTCTGCAGCAACCGCTCTCCCACCCCGTCCACACGCCAGGGCCCGATCAGCATGTGCAGCATCTGATGACAGAGCATACCCACGAAGGTGGCCTGGAGGAAGACGACGCCGAAGGCGCCAGCCAGCAGCCCCAACGGCGCCGACCGCCCCGCCAGCTCCGCCGCTCCGGCGCTCAGGCCCACACCAGCCAGCGAGAACAACAGGCCAATCGCCGCCAGCGACTTGATCGGATTGAACAACGCCGCCGTGAACAGGATGACAAACAAGAACCGCAGGCCATCTTTGATCACGCGCAGCTTCGACTTCCCCACGCGCTCCTTGTACGGCATCGGGACTTCCACGATCCGGAGCCGCGGGTCAAGGTGCGCCAGACACGTCATGGCCGGTGTGAAGTGCAGGCCGTCCGGAAGCGGGTGCATCATGTGCAGGCTGGATCGGCGAAGGACGCGCATGCCGGAGGCGGAGTCGGCAACCTCCTTTCCCGAGAGGGCGCCAATCAACCGGGCGAAAAGCCGGTTGCCCAGGCGCCGCAGCCAGGGCATCTCGCTCCCGCTGGTCATCCGGTTGCCAACGGCGATGTCCGCGTCCGCCTCGAGCAGGCCATTGATGAGCTCCACACAGAACCCCGGGTCGCACGTCCCATCGGCATCCATGAACCCGACGAGTTCCGCATCCGTGGCCTGAAAGCCGGCCTTGATCGCCGCCCCGTACCCCCGGTTCTGCTCAAACCGGACTTTGATGACCTCCGGGAGTTGGTCCGCGATCACCTGTGTGCCATCGGTCGAACCGTCATTGACAAAGATTACCAGCATCTCCTTCACCGGCGTCTGCGCCAAAACCTCGCGGCGGGCGGTCAAGGCCCACCTCAGAGTCGAGCCAATGGCCTGCTCCTCGTTGAGGGCGGGGATTACCAGGGAAAAAGTCACGGTATCACTCGCGTGCGAGTTTGAACCGGATTACGACGCGCACCGTGGGCTCGGTGCAGCCTCACCTCACTTCCGCGGCTGAGCGAGCACTTGCTGGTACGTTGACTCCAGCGACTTCATGATTCTCGGGCGCCCAAGCTGAGTCAGGTAGCGCTGCCGAGCCGCCTGCCCAAGCCGAGCGCGCTCCTCAGGCGACCCCGCGAGACGGGCAACAGCCTCCGCGATCTGCGGGTGGTTGCCGGCCTCCACAAAGATCGCTGAAACCTCGGGCTCGAGGAACTCAGGCACCGCCCCTACCGGTGTAGTGATGATCGCCATGCCGCTCGCCGCCGCCTCGAGCAGTACCAGCGGGAAGTTTTCAAAGTAACTTGGGAGCAGGAAGATGGAACTGTCCCGAAACAACGCCAGTTTCTCCGCCCCCCACACCGCTCCCTTCACAGTCACCCGATCCTGGCTAGCGGTGGAGGTGATCCTCGCGAGGACTTCCGAGCTGATGCCCTTCTCGCGCTCAGGCCCCGCGAGAACGAACTCCAATCCGGCTTCCCTCTTCAGTAACGCTCGCGCGTCCAGGATGTCGAACACCCCTTTGGCTCTGTCCATGACTCCCATCGACAACACGCGCGCAGAACCGCGCTCCACGGGCATGGCCAGGGCGGCAGTTTCGAACTCACGCTCTATCGGGTTGTTGACCACGAAGAGCATCTCGTCCGGCAGCCCCACAGCCTCACGCAGCGCGCCGCGCCAACCCTCGCTCAAGACCACCAATCCGTCCAACCTCAGCATTCCCCGCCTCGCCCGCGCCTGCTGCCATGCCGGCAGGCCCGACCAGAACTTGATGAACCCGCCACCGTGGAGGTGACCCAGAGTTCGCGTGCCCAGCTTCCGCGCCAGCTTCAGAAACACCAGGCACTTTAGAAACGCCCACCCGCTCGTAACCGCATAGTGCGCCACGTCTGGCCTGTCCTTGACCAGATGGAGAAGCCACCGGAGCAACTGCTTGCCAAAGTACCATCCGTTCGTCACGTTGAGCTTGGACTCGCGTCCTTTGCCAAACCTCCGGGTTGCATCCAGGGTAACAAAACGGAACTGGCCGGCGAGACCCTCGACAAACGCGCGGTTCACGACCGACACCGACTCGGTGGGATCGTCGGCGATCGGTCCGATCAGGATGACGAACGGCTTCTTCCTCACGCCCACTTGATGCAATCCGAGAGCCATTCCAGCCAAAGCTCGTCAAAGCTTCCGCGGTCGCTTCGCCGTTTCATGCCTCGATGCGGGAGGCTTTAGACAGAACCTTCGCTGTGGCGTCATCCTTCTCCCTCCCCCATTGCCCCTGCACAAAGTAAGGCGATGTGCCCCTGAACAAATGATCGCCATTCCTGGTCCGACATACCAGTCGTTGTCGATGGTCGGTACCCCGCCTCGGGCGAATCACGCATTGAGTTGGCTCCAGTGAGTTACATGGTCAAACGTATCCGTATTGGCAACCCCGTCTGGGCGGCGGGGACGGCGGGCGGGTAAGC